>JAIQEY010000052.1 GCA_020073565.1 Terriglobia bacterium | reverse complement strand
TTCACCACGCGGTAGCGTCCGCCGCGCCAGCGGCTTAGTCCTGGTCAGCTATCCGGAAGTTAGCACCTGCCCTGGTTCAAGAATCGCCCGCAAGTCCGGACGATCTAACGCCCGAGAAAGTGCTCGAGGACCTCCAGGTCAGCGGCGGTCAAATCCGCGTACCTCTTTGTTCTTGCCAGGTCCCGCTGCTCAATCGCGCTTTGGGCCTTACTCAGAGTTGTCTGCATGCTCGCGTGTCTGGAGACAATATCCCCACGAAGCCCATAGCCGGAGGCCGCCTGCTGTTGCTGCAGACGATCCAGACTATTGTTCACTGCGGCGGCGCGACTGGTGAGCTGGTCGATCTGATGCTCCAACTCGTCGAACTCGGCGGAATTGTCAGAGCTAGCGGTGGGGCTACCTTGAGGAGTGCCAGCATCCCCTGAAGCAGTGGTCGCACCTCCCGCGCGGGGCTTGGTCACGACTTGCGGCGGAGGCGCAACGGCTGGGGGAGTCGAGGCAGGCTTGTTGTCTGCCGCCTCCGGATCCACCGGGTTGTCCAGACTGGTAGTGGTTACATCAATCTCCGGTTTTACCGACGGCGAATTGGCGGACGCTGCCGGCGCCACGCCCCCGGCGGCTGGAGCCTGGGCGACAGGCGGCTTGCGCGCCACCATCACGATCGCCAGCAAGATCACTGCCGCGCCCGCGATAGCTCCCGCCGCGATGGACCGCGAATTCCAAGTGATCTTCGCCTTCGCAGGCACTGGCGCAGGCGGAACGACGGGTATCGGACCCGCAACCGCCGGCTTCACCTGGGGTGACGTCAAAGCCACTGTCGGTGCTGTGGTTGCGAGTGCGGCCGTTCCCGCAATCATCGCCGGCCCAGGAATTTCGACTACGGTTGGCCTCACTCCGGGCGACACCGGTACCGCACCGATCGACGCCGGCACCGTCTCCGGATGCTCCAGTGCTGCTCCGAATTCTTCCACGGTCTGGAAACGGAGGTCGGGGCTCTTCTCCAAGGCCTTCATCACCACGTTTTGGTACTGGACAGGCGCATAGGGATACATCCGCGTGAGCGGGGGCGGCGCGGTAGAGAGGTGATCATTCATGATCTGGAAGTCGCTATCGCTCTCGAAGGGGACGTGGCCGCTCAGCATCTGGTAGAGCGTGATGCCTAGCGAATAAATGTCGGTGCGCACATCGATCGGCCGGTTCTGAATCTGCTCCGGGGCCATGTAGGCGACAGTTCCTAGCTGAGTTCCCGTACGCGTCATGCCGCGCGTGCCCACGACTTTGGCGATGCCGAAATCCATCACCTTCACGATGCCTTGGCGGTTCAGCATCAGGTTGCTGGGCTTGATGTCGCGGTGCACGATGCCCATGCGGTGAGCCGCTCCAATCCCCAGCAGAGCCTGCTTGAACCACGGTATCGCGTCCTCGGGCGCTATGGGACCACGACGGACGATCATTTGTTCCAAGGTCTCTCCCTCGACGAACTCCATCACCATGAACGCGTTTCCCTCATGAACCAAGAAAGCGTACAAAGTCGCGAGATTGACATGATTCAGGTTGGCTTGCGCCCTGGCCTCGGATCGGAAGCGCTCCACCAGTTCCGGATTGCGAGCGAGATCCGCGCTGAGCATCTTGATCGCGACCGGACGGTCCAAGTGCACATCGATCGCCTTGTAGACCACTCCCATGCCACCTTCGCCGAGCTTCTCGATAACTCGAAAATTCCCGATCTGTTTGCCGATCATCGGATTCACCTTTTCGCTAACTGGATTCTTCGAACTTGAGAATTTGCACTGTGATGTTGTCGAAACCGCCGCGCGATTTGGCCAGCTCGATCAAGGTGCGGCACGCTGCGGCCGGCGGACTTGCGGTGGCAGCAGCCGCTAGCTCCTGATCCTTCACCAAGTCGTGCAGGCCATCCGTACACATGAGGAGGACGTCAGCAGGATGAAGCGCGATGGGAATTTCGGGTACTTCGGCGGCCACAGCATCGTCGACCCCCACTGCCGCTGTCAGCACGCCACGATCAGGGTGGGTTGCCGCCTCCTCCGGGGTCAACGCTCCCTGCTCGAGGAGACGGTTGACGACGGTTTGATCCTGCGTCAGTTGTCTAATCTCCGAATTTCGCACTAAATAAAGCCGCGAATCTCCCACATGAGCATAGGTAAGTTCGGAGCCCCGGAGCACAGCAGCAATGCAGGTTGTGCCCAGGCCCTCCAATTCCGGGTGTTCGCGCGCCACCTCCCGGATTTTCACGTGAGCTGCATGCAGCGCCTCCACCAACGCCACCTCGAGTGACTCGGCATTACTTGCCAGATAGGTGGCCCTTACCACCTCAACGGCGATACCGCTGGCAACCTCCCCGCCGCAGTGGCCGCCCATACCATCGGCGATAACCATGAGGCGGCCTTTGCGCGCAAACTCCGCCTGACCTTCGGGCTCCGTGTAACAGTAGTAGTCCTCGTTATGCGTGCGATGACAGCCAACATCTGTCAGATTGCCGAGTTCGATGCCGGCCCGGATCTTCATCCCCGTACCCGCTGCTGCAGCCTCGATCGCCTGTTCTGGAGAAACTCTGGGAATCTCGACCACATCACAGGCACTTAAACTTCAGCGTCACCTCACCGACCCGGACGACATCTCCATCCTTAAGCTCTTCGCGCGCGATCGTCTCTTTGCCATCGTTAAGATAGGTGCCGTTGGTGGAGTCGAGGTCGGTGAGGAAGAATTTTCCATCTTTATAGCGAATGCTGGCGTGTTTGTCGGAAACGGTGCTGTCCTTGAGCACGATCTCCGCATCGAGGCTGGTGCCGAGGGTGTTCTGGCCTTCCCGCACGCGGAAATCCTCTCCCTTCTGATCGCCATTCATGGCCACGAGCCAGCCTACGACCGGCGACTTGCGTTTGTCGGAAATCAGTACAGTCTTGCGTGTGATACCGACCGTCGGCGCGGTGCTGGCTCCGCCAGTGTCGGACTCAATCCGCGTCTTGGGCAGTGGGGCCTGGGGAACAGCGTAGCCGGTTTTTTGGCAGTAGGGACAGACTTCCCACGATTCTTCCATCTGGTGCCCGCTGGCGCAGAACTTCGACATAGCGTCCTCCCAACCTTTGCTGCCGCTCCTCAGTGAGGCACTTCGCGGCTCAAGCGGCGAAGTAAGTGGCAACCGATCCCTTCTTGCCAATGAAAATGCGGTCCCCGTTTCTCAAACCGACCTTGCTGACCCGCGGCGAATCCACCGAGTTCACGTAGGTGCCGTTGCTGGAGCTTTTGTCGATCACCACCACGGATCCTTCGATGGGGACAACCCAGGCGTGCTCGCCGGAAACCGTATCGTCAGCCAGTACCACAGAGCAGCGCGGATCGCGTCCGATCCACAAGCCCTCTTTGCCGATCTTGAAGCTTCGCCCGGAAAGCGGTCCGGAGGTGAATTGGATGCTGCCGTAGCTTCGTTCAGCCGACGGCAGAGCTGCGCCCGGCTGTAGAACGGTCCTCGGCAAGCCACCGGCCGGAGCGCCCGCCATGGCGGGTTGCGGTACTGGCGCCGGCTTGCGCCGCAACACCAGCGCACCTGCGCCCACCAGCAGTACCAACACCACGATGTAGAGCGGAGTCGTGCCCGTGGTCTCCACCAGCTTTTGCAGTGGATTGAGCTGGTCTTCGGCAACCACGGCCGCAGCCCGGTATTTCTTGGCGTCAGAAAGTTCGGGCATGAACTGCAGCACGTTGTCGAATTCCGTGATCGCCTTACGGAACTGGGCGGTGTCGTAGAAAGTGAGAGCCTGATCCCAATGCTGGTTAAACGCGCCTTGCTCGGCTTGTACACCGGTCTGGCGTACAAACTCCATCGCCGTGTTGATCGGGACGAGGAAGTTGAAGCCTTGCACCTCGGACCCGGCGGTGGCAATCCCGATCACCTGGCCTTCGTCATTGAACGCCGGGCCGCCGCTGTTGCCATGAGTAATGGCTACATCGGACTGCAACAGCGGAACCCCGATGGTGCCGGTTTTTACGGCCGAGATGTGTCCGTTGGTGGCAGAGGCCTCAAAGTTGGACTCGGCGCTCACCAATGGGTTGTCGCCCCAGCGGGAGGCAACCCCAGGGTACCCCATCACCATAATTGCGTCCTGCAGGCGCGCCTGGTCGGAGTTTCCCAGCGGAACGGTAGGATAGTTGGAGCCCGGAACTTTCAGAACCGCGACGTCCTTGCCGCCCTCGGTGATGGGAGCACTGTACTCCAGGATGTCGCCATTTACCGTCTTGCCGTTGGCCAGCTTTACCGTGAGGGTTGGTCCGGACACGAGCTCGATGCGCGCGTTCTTAAAAAGCAACGCGGCCACTTCGGCGCTGACTTTCTTTCCGGTCTGCTTCTCGATCAGGGCAACTAGCTTCTGGTGGTACTTGAGGGCATCTTCCCGAAGCTGGTTTTGCAGCGCTTGAAAGGCCTGCAGGTCCTTTATGTTCGCGTGCTGCACGACATGGCCATTGGTGATCAGATAGCCATCGGGTCGGAAGAAGAACCCTGTACCGACCGAGCCATGAGGGATGGGGACGGAGATGTCAGGCTTTCCAAAGATCTTCACAGCCAGTTCGGGGTTCAGGGTCCACTTGGTCTCGAACTCAACCACGACCAGCGCAACCGCTGGTTTAACCTCCAGCGCCCGCTTCTCGTCAGGCCTGAGCTGACTGGCTGCGGCGTCCGATGCGCACAACATGGCAACGACGATGAGGGCAAAAGCCAAACGTTTCATCGCGAACATACCTCCGGCGGCAGGCCTGGTGTGAACTAGGCGTCCAAGCGTCCTTAGTACCCAGTAGGGAAGGGCAAGCGCATGATCGTACAGCCGGGGGTTGGCACAGCTGCGGGCGCGACCCCGGCCAGAAGCCTTTTCTCTCGCAAGAATGCCAAGAAAATTGTCGCCCAATGCGCTGTAGAGCGGCGGAAGCAGCCCCGCGCCCGTAAATGTGCAGAAACCTTAACACTGGGAGAGTTTCTCGGTCAACAGGAAAGAATAGGAATCGTCCAGCAGGGCTTGGCCAACATGAAGAACTCAGCTCGATCGCGGCGCGATCAATCTCGTCCGCCAAGGCTGACCAAACAACGTCGCCCTGATTCTTTCCGCGCTCTTGAACAATCCGAGCCCGAGGTCCTTCACCGACTTAAGCGCCGAATCTCTCTGCCGCACGCGCTTTTGCTTTGGCGGCTTCTTCTTCCCGATTCTTCGGTGGCGCGGTCGTCTCAAGCGAGCGCAGAAGACGACTCGAGATTCCGGCAATCTCCTCGATCGCCGCCAGAAACGCGCCTTCGTTGGCCTTTGACGGCTTATTGAAGCCACTGATCTTTCGCACGAACTGCAGCGAAGCCGCCCGAATCTCTTCCTCGGTAACCGGCGGATCGAAATTGAACAGAGTCTTGATATTCCGGCACATGTACGATGACCTCAAGATGTCCGCCCCAATCGGCGTGACCATTCTCGGATGCTTTCGCAGAATTTTATCTTAACAATCCGGTAAAGCCTGCTCCTCTCGGCCCAAGTTCCCCGACACACCTCACAAGTAGCGTTGAAAACGGCTTTTGGGGCAGCGTCGAGGTCTGCCGGGGGGACGAACACACTCTTCACTGGGCCCCCAATCAGCGGAACATTTGTCGCTAGGGAGGGCTGGAGCGCTGTGACACATGGCACTGGGAGGGAGCGCGGGGCCGGGCACCTTGCCAGTCGCGCCCTACTTGGCGGCGGCAGGCTTCAGGACAGCGTTGTTGCGCTCGTCCGTTGCGATGACCCGGTAGAACTTTTTCAATTCCTCCATTTTGCTGACTGGGACGCTCAGTTCTTTGATCTCCATCGTTCGGGTGTAATGGAGCACGTTACCGTTCACTTCAGTCTTGCTGTGATAGCTGGCGAAGCTGTGATCTTCGGAGACAGGTGGGGGAAGTTCGTCAACTTCGTATCCGGGGGGGAGCGTGATTTCGAAGCTGTCGGAATCGAGGAGGGGTCCGTCGAATTCCAAGGGGAGTTGGCGGGGCTCTTTTGTCTCTAGCACGGGACTGGACTTACTGCCCACCACGCGGGGCCGCACCAGGAACAGGTTCCCGGCCATCTTGGCGTAGTCCGGCGCCACGAGCGAATAGGCATATTGGAACGGAAGCGACGTGTCGTGGAGATTGCCAATGGTGGCCTTGGTGATCTTGAAATTTGTCAGGGAGTGGGACAGCAGCGTCTCGATAGGCTTGATTCGGTCGGTGTCCTTGCTGACGGTGCGCAGAGCCTCGCGCTGTTCGGCAGCCCGGTCCCCGAGACGGATGTCCAGGACGTCTCCGGCAAGCTCTCCCTGGGCAGTCAGGGTCAACTTGGCCGTCCGCCGAATGCTATTGAGTTCTCCGGGCTGCCGGGGCAACTTCACCAGTTCGCCACCGTCCGGCGCATCCAGCAGGCCGTAATTGTCTTGCAGATAGCCGCCGATCTGGCCGAAGGGCGTCAGGTCGTTGGTGGGATCAAAAAAGAGAATCTTACCCAGCTTCGGATGCTGCATGATGGCGTGAAGCGACGCATCATTGACGCCGTCAGGCAATTTGATCGCAAGAATCACATGGTCGAATGCGCCTAGATGCGCCTGCACATCTGGCGTTACGGACCCACGCTCGACATTGATCGAGACCGGATACGACTCGACCCCAACCAGCCCAAGCATCGTCGCCATCAGCGTGGCTTTGTCCTTACAATCTCCGTAGCGGTGCGTGAACACCTCGGCTGCGGGATGAGGCTGCCACCCTCCGATCCCCAGTTCGATGGCAACATAACGAATGTCTTTCTGGACGAAAGCCGCAATCGTCCGCATCTTTTCGAGCGGATTCGCAGAGGCAGCAGTCAGCGCCGTGACCTTCTGCTGCATCTCCGGCGACGGGTCCTTTCGTCCTCGGATCAATTCCGTGTACCAGATGCCCATTTGCCGCCAGTCGGCAAAGGTCTTGCCGGGCACGGATCCTCCTGCCGGGTAGTAGGACACAATCATCTGCCCCGCCACCCCTCTCCACGGCGGCATTTCCGGTTCTCGTTTTAGTGCCTTGACATCGCTGACTGACCACTGCCACTGATTGCCAGACTGCGTTGGTTTCACCTCGGCAGCGTTGAGAAAGGTGGATTTGTACTCCCATCCGGGGGGCAACTGGAGGGTGAAGTGCGCTTCGCGAACGGGCACAGACTCCTGGAAGTACCAGGCATCCTGTAGAACGTAGGGTTGCTCTTCCACTTCGTATTCGTACCCGACGATGTTGCCCGGTTCGGCGGCCGGGATCTGCAGCACCTTGTCCTTCACATCGTTGATCAGTTCACTCCCCGAAATCTCAAACAGCGAGGTCTCGATCGCCTCTTTTTCCTTCACTTCAAAATCTTTGCCTTGGGCGGGAATGCACCAGCCAATCATTTTGGTGATTTTTTGCCGCGCACCGAAAGGAACCCGGACCATACCGTAGCGGCGCCCGTCCGGCCGGAGGATCTTGTAGGCTTCGCGGACCACGGTTTTCACTTTGTTCTCGGATTGCACGGTCACAACTTGATCGGAGTAGAGCAGCACCGCATCCGTCTTGTCGTCGTGGGCGAGAAGAGGGGCGTTCGCGACGGCGTGCATCCAGGCCGGAGCATCCCCGGCGATCGCATGGGGTGACAAAACCAGGACCGTCGCTATCGCTAACGCGGCTAAGAAACCGCTGCCCTGAACGCTAGAGGGTCGGCTGCAAGACCACCTGCTGCTCATCTCCTGTCCTCACCAGTTGAAAGAAGTTCCGTAGAATTCCGTACTTATCTTTGTCCAGCCACACGAGTTCGTTGCGCAGGGAACGGGTTATGTGCAACGTGCCTTTGTCGTCCACCGCCCTAACGTTGTACACCACGGCCTTGGCGTCCTGGTTAATCGGCACGGGGACGGAGCCGACCTTCCATCCCACGGGCAGGTTGACGGTGACATCGTCGGATCGAAGATATGCATTCTGGAAATAGAGTGGGTAGGAACGATTCGCATGCTCAAACACGTGCTTTTCGTTCGCGCTGAAAAGTCCCATGGGAAACAGCGCACGGCGGCCTGCTCCAGAAACCCAACCCGGCACTTTAAGGTGGTATTCCGCGACCAGCGTGGGCGAGGAACTCGTCCAATCCGGCTTGTTGGTAAGATCGACTTCGATAGCAATGGGAATCGATTCCCGGACCATATCTTCCAGTAGTTTCTTTTGGCTGGCTTCGTCCTGATGCCGCTGGCTGAGCCGCAAATCGAGAGCTTCCAAGCCCGAATAGGTAACCGTGAGCTTACCCTCGAGAGAGCCGTCGTCGGCAGAAAGTTGGAGATCTGCTTTGCGCTCAACTCTTGCGCTGGAACTGTCTGGGGCGGTCGTTGTCACCATCTGGCCGCCATCCTTGTCGAGGCGGATGCCGTCGGCCAGGGTCTCATACCAGGGAAGCACTCCGTACGGCGCGAATTTCACCGAGGGGTCGAGGTACTCGTCTTTGCCATCCACCTTGACCACCACCAGATCCGCAGTCAGTTGCCTGGGATTGACCACCTGTGGATGGAAAAACGCTGCATTCCGTGCGGCAACATAGACCGGGGCAGCATCGAAACCTGCCGCCCGCGCCAGTGCGATAAAGAGCCAGTTGATTTGGCGGGAGTATCCGTAGCCTAACTTCCACACGTCCTCTACGTTGTTAATATCCTTCTGCTTCTCCCTTTTTTCCTCTTGCTGGGTCTTCTCCCGCTCAAATGACAGATTGCGGATCTGCTGCACCCGCGCGTAGATCTTGAGCAGCTTGGTTTCGGGCGGATCGCTGGGGGCAACAATGCTGGAGATAGCTTTTTCCATGGCCCCGCGCTTGTTCACGAAGTCGTCGAACCTTCCGTACCACTTCTTATCCTGCTGCTTCCAGAATTTCTCCGGGTTCATCTCCGGATGCTCCTCGGAATAGATGAACTCAACCCGAAATTTGAGCTCGTCTTCCGGAGGCATGTAGTCTTCGACCTGGAACGCCGGGACATTCTGCGCCTCCATGCTGATGAGACTATTGTTCGCTTCTTTCGGTGGCTCTGTCCCTGCCGGCAATCCGACCGGCCAGTTCCACCGCACCAGGAAATGCGGGCTGGGTTTCAGGGAAAACTTTGCGTGCTTGGTGAACAGGTCGACGCTCAGGATCCAGTGCGAGTCGTAGACGTAGTCCCGATTGAAGTCGACGTTGTAGGAGTACTCGAGAATGCTGCCCACGCGCACGTCGGTCAAGGTGAATGTTTTCGCCAGGTATTTCACTCCCTTGGCCTTCACGATGGTCTTTTCGTAAACCTTGCCGTGGAAGTCGATGACCGTGCCGTCGGGCTGGATGGTTCGCGCCTTGATCCCGCTGATGTCCCCCTGTTGCTTCAGAAAGGGGATTTCAACGTCAGCGTACTTCCGCCCTTCTTCTGTCAGAACCTTCAACCGCACGAAGTTGAATTCACGGGAATCATGCACGTCGTCCCGGTCCACCTGCCGGTACAGGTAGATAGCCTGCGCCCCCGGAGCCTTGGGCTCACTCGTCATCGTGAGTTGATCGGGCGGGATGGACTGGAGTTCATCGCCTAGCGCGGCGGTACCGGCGCAAGCCCACAGCCCGGCGCACACAACGGCTGTCACAAGTCTGACGAAGTTGGACACGAGCACTCTCTCCAAAAGGAAGCAAGTTGGGAGAGGAAGCCGGCGATCGCATCGCTCGTGCCTCACTTCGCGAGGGGCGAGGTACAAAGGGCTGCCGAGCCGACACTCCGCCTCCACCGCACCTTCAGGCCCCTCGTACCGGGATGCAGTCAAGGGATACTTGACGCACGAGTATAGCCGGAAGTAACCGTCAGTCAAGGAAATTCATGGTGTGCAGAACCCGGAACTGCTTCCGTGAGACCCGGCCCCGAGGCGAGCACGTAGCTCGTACTTCCAGCGCTACAACTCGTACTTCTTCATCAAATGCCGGAACGAGCGGTAGGAGACACCGAGTATTTCGGCGGCCTTGATCTGGACTCCGTGGGTTTGTCCGAGGGCGGATTGCAGCAGGGAGCGTTCGATCTGGGCGACGTAGTTTTCCATGTTCACGCCTTCCGGAAGCACAGAGCCTGCGGTCACGCCGAACGCGTTCTCCGCTCCAGCGGCTACGGCCCGCGCCTTGGACCGTTCGGCGGGCAGCTCGACGTGCAACTCGCTGCCGAGTTCCAGGGCGACGGCCCGTTCGATGGTGTTCTCCAGTTGGCGCACGTTGCCGGGCCAATCATAACCAGTGAGAGCTTCGAGCGAAGCCGGGGTCACGGCGTGAATGCTCTTTCCCGCCGCCGGTGCATACTTCTTCAGAAAATGATTCGCCAGCGGCGGGATGTCGCCCTTGCGTTCGCGCAGAGCGGGCACGCGGATGGGAATCACGCTCAGGCGATAATAGAGGTCTTCGCGGAAAGTGCCCTCGGCGACCTGCTTGTCGAGATCGCGATTGGTGGCAGCGATTACGCGCACATCCACGGCGATTTCGGCGGTACCGCCCACCGGACGCACCGTCCGCTCCTGCAGCACGCGCAACAGTTTGACCTGCATGGGCATGGTCATTTCGCCAATTTCGTCGAGAAAAATCGTGCCGCAGTCCGCGACTTCAAAAAGCCCCCGCTTGTTCTGGTTGGCTCCGGTGAACGCCCCCTTGACGTAGCCGAAGAGCTCGCTTTCCAGCAGCGTTTCGGGAAACGCCCCGCAGTTGACCGAAACAAACGCTTCTGAAGCCCGCGGCGAGCAGGTGTGCACCGCGCGGGCGACCAGTTCCTTGCCCGTGCCGCTCTCGCCGTAGACCAGGATGGTGCTGTTGGTCGAGGCCACCGTACGAGTGGTTTGCTTGAGCTTTTCGAGCGCGGGACTGATGCCGATGATGTTGTCGAGCGAGTTGCGCGCGGCCGCGTCCCGGCGCAGGGCGAAATTCTGCCGGCTGAGCGAAACTTTTTCGAGGGCACGCGCGATGCCCAGTTTGATGTCGTCCACCAGGCCCGGGCTCTTGCGAATGTAATCGGTCGCGCCCCCCGCTTTGACGGCCTGGACCGCCGCTTCATAGTCGTCCACCGCGGTCATCAGAATCACCGCGGTTTCTGGCGAAATCTGATGAGCGTAGCGCAACACTTCGACGCCATCGATGCCCGGCATCTTGATGTCGGTAACAATCACGTCGAACAGGGCGCTCTCAATTTTGCGCTTGGCCGCTTCGCCGCCCGTGACGGTTTCAACTTTATGGCCGTCGCGCCGGAGGGCGATGTCGAGCAGTTCGCAGATCGACCGTTCGTCATCGATGACGAGAATGCTACCCACGCGTCCCTCCTCCCGATGCAGCCGCCGCCTTCTCCGACTTGGAGGCCACCGATTTCGACGGGTTGGAAGGCGAAGCGGTAGCCGGCTCGTCCAGGCGCCGTAGGCGCAATACAAAACTGGTGCCCTTCCCAACTTCTGAGCGCGCCCAGACCTTGCCCTCGTGCGCCTGAACAATCTGGTACACGATGGCCAGACCGAGTCCGGTGCCACCTTCGAAATTCGACTGGAAGGGCTCGAAAAGTTTTTCCGACTGCTGCGGGCTGATGCCTGGGCCGGTATCGGCAAAGCTCATTTCCCAGTCCGGGCCGCGTTCGGTGAGGCTCACAGTCAAGTTGCCGCCCGTCTTCTTCATGGCGCGCACCGCGTTTTCACAGAAGTTCCAGAACACCTGTTTCAGCTTGTCGCCATCGGCCAGGACCAGGGCTTCGGACTGCGGCAGGCTGCGCTCGACATGGATCGCGGCACCCTCGGCCGTGAGACGATGTTCGAGTAAGGTGAGCGTATCCTCAAGCAGCGGCGCCAGACTCACGCGCTCGAAGCGATACTGTTTGCCGCGGGAATAGGCCAGAAAATCGGTGATGATGCCGTTCAGGCGTTCCGACTCGCGGGTCACGATCTCCAGCAGATGGCGCTCTTCCTGGCTCAAGGCGGGCACGTCCGAAAGCATGCTGACCGAGCCCGCAATCGAGGTCAGGGGATTTCGGATTTCGTGCGCGATGGCAGCCGCCAACCGGCCCACCGCCGCCAGCCGGTCCTGCATGCGGACCTCGCGTTCCAGCCGGCGGATTTCGGTCAAGTCGTCGAAGGTGTACACGAAGCCCAGGCCGCCCGGCACATTCACATTCAGCGCAGAAACCATGACGCGGAAAGTCTTGCGCAAGCCCTTCGGGGCCACGTAGCGGACTTCGGCATCACCGCGCCCCGAACCGAAGCGGGGAAGCGGATCCTGGAAAAGCTCCACCACCGAGCGGCCCCGCAGTTCCGCTTCGGAGATTTCGAGTAACTGCTGAGCAGCGCGGTTCACCAGCGTGATACGCCCCTCGAGACCGGTCGTGATCACGCCTTCAGTCATCGACTGCACAATGTTTTCGTGCAGGGCCTGCAGATTCTGGAGCGCTCCGCTGGCGTCCTTGAGCTGCACGTCGACTTGCCGGAGCTTGGCCACCAGCAGCCCGGCCAGATAGGCAATGGCAAAAAAGGCAAACAGATTGACGAAGATTACGACTTGCAGCGCCTCAAGCTTGGGATGCGAGCTCGAAAACGAAGGAATGGCTCCGTAGTAATCGAGCTCGAGGATGGTGCCGAACAGGATGAAGGCCAGCGCCGCGCTGAGGTAGCTCCAGGCGCGCGGCAATAGCATGCAGGCCACGATGATCACCAGCGGATAGAGGAAGTTCAGCGAGCTATCGATGCCCCCGGTCAGGTGGACCACCAGCGTGACCATGGCCAGGTCGCTGAGCACCTGCAATTTGGCCTGTAAACGATGCTCCTGCCAGACTGGAACCAGGAAGAGAAAGAAGAGCGAGAGCACGAACCACAGCACCATTCCGGTCAGGAACGGCATGACAGGCAGCGGGCTGGGCGTCAGGCGGATGACGGCCAGCTCGATGGCCAGTAGGACGGTGAGGATCAGAATGCGAACCTTCACCAGCCAGGTCAGCCAGCTCCGCTCATCGGTGATGGAGTGCATGGTTTTCAGTGGCGAGTAGCGAATGGCGAGTAGCGCGTAGCGAGTCAGACCTCATAGTTTCTTTGGCTCGCTACTCGCGACTCGCCACTCGCGACTGATCTTCTACCCCGCCAGTTTCGAAATCATCGAGAACAGTGGCATGTACAGCGAGATCACGATTCCGCCGATGGTAAGACCGAGAATGCCGATGATGACCGGCTCCAACATGGCCAGCATGTCCTTGGTGGCCGAGTCGACTTCGTCTTCGTAGAAGTCGGCGATCTTCTGCAGCATCGCATCCATCGCACCGGTCGCTTCGCCGACGCCGATCATCTGCGTCACCATGTTGGGGAAGACTCCGCATTCCCGCAGCGGATCGACGATGGTGCGGCCTTCTTCGATGGCCTTGCGGACTTTCATCAACGCTTCTTCCAGCACCGCGTTGCCGGAGGTGCGCGCGGTGATGGACAAGCCTTCCAGAATCGGCACACCCGAGGTGATCAACGTACCCAGGGTCCGGGTAAAGCGGGCCACCGCGATCTTGCGCAGCAGAAGGCCTATGATCGGCAGCTTGAGCAGCATGGCGTCAAAGTAATAGCGGCCTTGCGGGTGCTTGAGAATTTGCTTGACTCCGAAAACTGCCGCCACCGCGCCAAAGATGAAGAACCACCAGAACTGTCCCACAAACGCGCTCAGGCCAACCACAATACGGGTGGGCAGCGGCAGGGCCACTCCCAGACCGACAAAGAGATTGGCGAAGATGGGTACCACCCATTTGAGCAGCGCGCCCACAATGAGGATGGCGATGGAGACGACCGCGACCGGGTAGATCAACGCCGACTTGATGGCCGAGCGCAGCTTGACCGCCTTTTCTACATAGGTCGCCAGGCGCTGCAAAATGATGTCGAGGATACCGCCGGTTTCACCGGCCTCGATCATGTTGGTGGTCAGGTCGTCGAACACCTTGGGATACTGGCGCATGGCGTTCGCCAGAGTCGAACCGCCTTCGAGCGTGGTCCGAACCCCCGTGAGCGTCTTCTGGAAGTTGGGATTCTCCTGGTTGGCGGCCAGAATTTCCAGACACTGCACCAGAGGCAGGCCGGCATCGATCATGACCGAGAACTGCCGGAAAAATACAGCAACGTCCTTGACCTTGATTTTGCCGCTGCCGAACGTGGGCATGGAGAATTCCTTGCCCTTCTCCCGAATGGAAGCGGGCTGAATGCGCTCCCGCCGGAGCTGGGTGGCCAGCATCTCTTTGGTGGCAGCTACCCGTTCTCCCTGGATCTTTTCACCAGAGGCGCTCTTCCCTGAAAATGTAAAAACCGGCATGGCTCATTTCTCCTTAACGCGCTGGTGCGCGGTACTGATTGTTCGAATCTCTGCTCTTCCTCTTGCCTTTGCGGACCCGTTCCCCCAACTCACTTCTTGACGTGCATGGCGCCCTTTCCCATTGCACTGGCAGTTGGCCGGTTCAAAAGGCTTGCCCCGCGCGCGATCATTTCCTGCAATTCGTCCTGGTTGCTGGAGCGGGCCATCGCGGTTTCCATCGTGATCTGCTTCTGGAAGTATGCGGTCGCCAGCGCCTGGTTGAACGTCTGCATACCGAACTTTTCCTGGCCCGACTGCATCGCCGAGTAAATCTGGTGAATCTTGTCTTCGCGGATCAGGTTACGGACAGCGGCGTTTGGAACCAGAATCTCCATGCACATGGCCCGTCCCTTGTTGTCGCCCCGCGGCAGCAGGCTTTGACACATGATGCCTTCGAGCACAAGCGACAACTGGGCTCGGATCTGCGGCTGCTGGTGCGCCGGGAACACGTCGATGATGCGGTTGATGGTGGAAGATGCCGAGTTCGTATGCAACGTACCGAAGGTGAGGTGGCCGGTTTCGGCTATGCGCAGCGCCGACTCGATGGTTTCCAGATCGCGCATTTCGCCGATCAGCACCACGTCCGGATCTTCACGAAGCGCGGCCCGCAAGGCGTCGGTGAAGCTCTTGGTATCCGAATGCAATTCGCGCTGGTTGACCACGCAGTTCTTGTTCATGTGCACGAATTCGATCGGGTCCTCAATGGTGAGGATGTGATCGTGCCGCTCGGTGTTGATCTTGTCGATCATGGCGGCCAGGGTGGTGGACTTGCCGGAACCAGTCGGCCCGGTGACCAGCACCAGTCCGCGCGGTTTGTCGCACATCTTGCTCACCACCGGAGGCAGGCCCAACTGGTGAAACGATTTGATCTCGAACGGAATCAAACGGAAAACCGCAGCCGTGGCGCCGCGCTGATTAAAAACATTGGCGCGGAAACGGGCCAGACCTTTCAAGCCAAACGAGAAGTCCAGTTCGAGGCTTTCTTCCAGCCGGTGCTTCTGCGAGTCGGTCATGACGCTGTAGGCAAGCTGCTTGGTTTCGGCCGGCGTCAACTGCGGCAGATCGAGCGGCACCAGGTGCCCGTGCACGCGGATCTGTGGCGGCGAATTGGTGGTGATATGCAGATCGCTCCCGCCCATTTCCAGCATCCGTCGGAGCAAATCGCTTAGTGAGAGCGCCATAGTCTTCTTTTCCTCTTCCCGTACTAGTGGATCGTTTCGCGAGCCACTTCTTCGAGCGTGGTCCAGCCTTGCGCGACCTTCATCAGTCCGCTGCGTCGCAGCGTGATCATGCCGCGTTCAATTGCTTTTTTCTTGAGTTCGAGCGCCGAAGCGCCCACCAGAACCAGTTCCTTGATCTCATCGTCGACTTCCATCACCTCGTACAAGCCCGTGCGGCCCTTGTAACCGGTCTTGTTGCAAGTCGCGCAACCTTTGCCCTTCATGATCTGCACCGTCTTGGCTTCTTCCGGTGTGTAGCCTTCCTCGATCAGGGCCTGCACCGGCACTTCGACGGGCTCGGCGCAGTCTTTGCAGATCCGCCGGACCAGGCGCTGGGCACAGATCAGGTGCACGGAGGTGGCCACCAGGAAAGGCTCAATGCCCATGTTCATGAGGCGCGTGATGGTTTCGGGCGCGCCGTTGGTGTGCAGCGTCGACAAAACCAGGTGGCCGGTGAGTGCGGCTTTGATGGCGATTTCAGCAGTTTCGAAGTCTCGGATCTCGCCGACCAGAATGATGTTGGGATCCTGCCGCAGGAAGGCGCGCAACGCCGCCGCAAAATTCAAGCCAATCTGCTCCTTCATTTGCACCTGGTTGACGCCGCCCAACTGGAACTCCACCGGATCTTCGGCGGTCATGATGTTGGTGTCGGGCTGGTTCAACCGTGAAATCGAGGAATACAAGGTGTTCGTTTTGCCCGATCCCGTTGGTCCTGTGACCAGCACCATGCCGTAGGGCTTGAGGATGGCCTTCTCAAACTTGACCAGCGACTCCTGCTCGAAGCCCAACTTGGTCATATCCAGCCGCAGATTTTCCTTGTCGAGCAATCGGAGCACGATCTTTTCGCCCCAGAGCGTTGGCAGGGTAGAAACACGGAAATCGAGTTGTTTCTTCTTCCCGCCGATCTGCATCTTCAGCATGATGCGGCCGTCTTGCGGCAGCCGCTTCTCGCTGATGTCGAGCTTGGCCATGATCTTCAGGCGCGACGTGATCGCGTCTTTCAGCTTCAACGGCGGATTCATGATCGACTGCAGAACACCGTCAATGCGGAACCGCACCCGGAATTCTTTTTCGTACGGCTCCATGTGAATGTCGCTGGCGCCGCGCTTGACCGCATCGGTGAGCACTAGGTTCACGAGCTTGACGATGGGAGCTTCGTCGGCCGCTTTCTCCAGCTCCTTCAGCTCCATCTCCTGCTCTTCAGTCTGCAGTTCGATGTCGCCGCCTTCGCCGAATTCGTTCATCGATTGCATGACCTGCTCCAGCTCTTCCTCTTTGGAAGTGCCGTAGGCCTTGTCGATGCCCTCGACGATGGAACTTTCCGACGCGACGACTGGCTCGATGTTGAAGCCGGTCATGAACTTGATATCGTCCATGGCGAAGACGTTGGTGGGATCAACCATGGCGATGGTGAGCGACGCGCCCACCCGGCTGAGCGGCAGAATCTGGTAGCGCTTCGCGGTTTCGTACGGAATCAGCTTGACGACGGCAGGATCGATTTCAAAGTACGAGAGATTGATGGCGGGAACGCCGTACTGGCGCGAGAGAAAATTGGTGACGTCCTCATCGGAGAGGAATCCCAGCTTCACCAGAGCGGAGGCCAGACGGCAATGGGCCTCCTTCTGAAGCTTGGTCGCTTGTTCCAACTGCTCTGGGGTGATGACCTTTTCTTTTACGAGCAGGTCGCCCAGCCGCTGAGACATATTTCTCCTGTTTCCCGCGCACTCGGGGTATGCGAAACCGCTGATTTCCGGGGGGATTCAACGGGAGCGTTTCGCACTGACACAAATTGTCAACCCAATGGGAATTCTGAAAAAGTAACCTTGGTACCTGTACTCAGCGCAGAGGTAAGAGGCGGAGTTCGGAGAGCAGCATTTGGGGCCAGAAAATCCCCAGATTGGAAATAGATTGGACGCGGCAGACCATGTTCTTCGGTGTAGAAAGGACGTGACGCAATCCCTAGCGGAGCAACTCGCGACTGGGCGCGTCTTTCGTGCAACCTTGGAACCTGAACAGCAAATGCGCAGCTACTTCCAGACCCTTTATGACGCCTGGGGACAACAACATTGGTGGCCCGCCCAGTCGCGGTTCGAGGTTATTGTCGGCGCTTATCTCACGCAAAACACCTCCTGGACGAACGTCGAGCGGGCGCTTGACAGCCTGCGCAAGGCGAGACTTATGAGTGTTGCCGGGATCCGGCGCACGCCTCCGCGAAAACTGGAACAGCTGATCCGCTCGGCCGGCTACTTTCGCCAAAAAGCCCGCCGTCTGAAGACGTTCGTGAGGTTCTTGGACAACCGCTACGCCGGCTCGCTGGCCCGCATGTTCGCTCAACCCATCTCCCAGCTTCGCGAAGAGCTCCTCGCGCTCAACGGTGTTGGTCCGGAAACTGCGGACTCGATCCTGCTCTATGCCGGAAATCATCCAGTCTTTGTTGTCGATGCCTACACCCGCCGCATTTTGGAACGCCACGAACTGGTTGCGCCGCATTCGAGTTACGAGCTAATTCGGCAGTTGTTCGAGCAAGCGCTCGCACCATTGGCAGGGGAACCCCTCGAACGTGGGTTAACTCCCGGTCCGGCAACAACCGTCACCGGTCCGCGCGGGTCCTCTCATCCTCCATCTCCAATGAGCACCGCCAAACGCACACCCGTGGTTCAGGTGTTCAACGAAATGCACGGCCTGATTGTGGGCGTGGGGAAGAACTACTGCAAAAAGTCACAAACTAACTGTGAGCAGTGTCCTTTGCAAAAGTTCCTCCCCGGCGCACAGTGAGGCAGTATGCATCGCACACTCAAAGTACAAATGATGGGAGTGGGATTGACGGTCTTCTGCCTGGGATGCGGAATGGTTCCCTCTCCGGCTTCCCTGCGTGAAGCCGCGCAGCGATCGGGAATGCTTGTGGGCACGGCGGCGCGCCCAGAACAACTTACCGAGGCGGCTTATGCCGCGACTCTGGCGCGCGAATTCAATATGCTCGAACCGGAAGACGCGATGAAGTGGGAGGTGCTGCGACCCGATTCCCAGTCGTTCGACTTCTCGCAAGCGGACCGTTTGGTCGATTTTGCCGGCCAACACAGCATGAAGGTTCGCGGCCATACATTGGTTTGGCACCAACAGAACCCGCCCTGGCTCACGCAGGGACAATTCACCCCTGACCAACTCGCCGGGCTGCTGGAGACACACATCAAGACCGTGGTCGGGCACTATCGCGGCAAGGTCTTCGCCTGGGACGTGGCCAACGAAGCCTTCGACGAACAACCACGGCTTGGGCAACTGCGCGACACGATCTGGTATAACCGGCCTGGAATCGGCTTGGCGGGAAACGGCACCGCGTATCTGGAGCGCTGCTTTCGCTGGGCGCGCGAGGCCGATCCGCAAGCGTTGCTGTTCTACAACGAAGCAGAAGCCGAGGCGCTGGGACCCAAGTCGGATGCGATCTATGCCATGGTGCAGGATTTCCGTAAGCGTGGGGTGCCCATCGATGGCGTTGGTTTTGAGATGCACATTGGCAACCTGCATTCCGATATCTCCTCATTCTCCGCCAACGTCGGACGCTTCACCGCGCTCGGAGTTCAAGTTCAAATCACCGAGATGGACGTCTCCCTTCCCGTCGACGCTCACGGCAATGCCAGCGCGGAAGACCTGCAACGGCAGGCCGACATGTATCGCCAGGTCGCTGCGGCCTGCTTGTCTCATCGCGGTTGCACCGCCATTCAAACCTGGGGATTCACGGACAAATACTCATGGATCGGCTGGCAGTCGAAAGGAACACGGGGAGCCGGCCTGCTGTTTGATCGAAACTATGTGCCGAAACCTGCATATCAGGCGCTGCGCGAAACCCTCGGGGCTCGGTGAGTGGAGGAAAGGGCGCCTCGCCCGTTCGGCCGCGTGGGACGCCCGGCTCTCCATTGGCATTCAGTGCTCGTGCTCATGACGCGAATGTCCGTGAAAGTGGGGATGCGAGTGCACGACGCCGCCGTGGGAATGACGATGCGCATGAATGAGGTTTGCCCGCAGCAGCAAGTCAGGGTTGGAGAGAACCTCCGAGGGAGTGCCTTCAGCAATCACGGTGCCTGCCTCCAGCACGTAAACGCGATCGGCGATGTCTTCGACAATCTCCAATTGATGAGTCGCCGTAATCACGGTCCTGGCCGTGCCTTTCCACTGTTGCATAAGGTCTATGACCTGGCTCTGGTTCTTCGGATCAAGGGCCGCAGTAGGCTCATCGAGCAATAGGACCTCCGGGTCGAGGACCAGCACGGAGGCCAATGCGACCCGCTTTTTCTCGCCCCCCGAGAGCCGGTAGGGCGGGCGGTCCCGCAAGTGCGCAATGGACATGGACTGGAGCGTCTCCTCCACCCGCCGCACCACGTCTTCTCTGCTCCATTGCAACTGCAGGGGACCGTAGGCAACCTCGTCGAATACGGTGGGATTAAATAGTTGGACGTCTGGATTCTGGAAGACAAGAGCAACGCGACGACGGAAATTCAGGGAAAATTCGTCCTCCTGCAGGCGTTTTACAGTAAGCGCGTCGCCCTCAAACGTGACTGAGCCTGCCGAAGGAAAATAGAGACCATCCAGAATCCGCAACAACGTGGACTTGCCCGAACCATTGGCGCCCAGTAACGCAACCCGCTCGCCTGCTTCGATGTGGAGCGTGAGTCCGCAGATCGCGGGAATCGCATCGTATGAGAAGCTGACGTTTTGCACTTCGAAAGCTGACGCCAATGCTTGCTTACCTCCCGATCCACACCGCTAAAAAGCTAGTAAAGATGAAGGCCGTCAGCCCGACGTAATCGCGGGGCTGCAGGCGGAAGTCGGTCAACAGGCGAACCTCTCCCCGAAACCCGCGCGACAACATAGCCAGATACACCTCGTGGCTGAGTTCGATGCTCTTGCTGAGCAGCACTCCAGCGGTTCGGGCCGTCATACTCCGTTGCTCAGTATTGCTCAAGACACCGACGGTTCGGCTCTTCCTCGACTCAAACATCTGGTTGGCCGCCTCGATCAGCAAGAACACGTAGCGGTGCGTCATCGCCAGCATGGTGACAACCTCGGCCGGCAGACGCAGCGAACGAAGCGCCTTCAAGATGTGAGTCCAGGCGGTCGAAAGCACCAGCACGGTGGTCAGCGTAGCCGCCGTTTCGACCCTCAAGACCAACAACGCGGCCGTTCGCATCCCTTGCACGGAGATTGCAAGGTGCAGTGCCCGCAACGTGAACAGTGGTTCTCCGGGAGTAAGGAATAAGGCGGGCAGTGCGATCAGGCCTGTGAAGCCGAGAATCACAAGAAAAACGCGTTTTGCGAGGGACATGAGGCTCACGCGGGAAGCGACTGCGAGGGTAATTGCGATGAGCAAGAGTGCGGCAATGGCCTCCAGCCGTCGGCAGAGGATCACCGAAATAACAAGAGCCAGGATCCCGATCACCCGCACGCGAGGATCAAGTTGCTGCAGCAAACCCGGCTGGGTTGCTGCGTGTTCCGACAGGAGGGCTTTCGAAACAGCGCGGGTAAAGGCTTGCAATGTAGATCCGAGAAAAGAATGCCGGCTCATGACCCAGGGCTCCCCCCGGAACATTTTCTAGCAACTCCTCGTGCGACTAGCGAAGCCATGACCAGGAACCCTACCCCAAACATGGCGGAGAGCAAGTAGCCAAACACCGGACTCTTGATGAACCGCGGCGCATAGCCCGGGAACGGTGCCGTCCACAGAGTCGAGAGTTTGTGGATGCCGACAGGAACGGAAGACGGAGGCGCATGGTTCCCCGATGCGGCTCCGATCTGCTCCCGCGCCTGCGGATTCGTCAAATCAGCAGAGGACCATTCGCCCCAGGCAGTGCCTGCCGCCAGGATGCCGAAGGGCGTGAGCAACATGAGCAGAGCAACCGCCCACCATAGTCGTCCTTGGGGCCGTTCCGCGCTCACATCAGCGACTATTGGTCCCGGCGTCTGGGTCAAACTGCTTATCCCCCGCAGCAAACCCAAATCAGCGCGCTGGAGATAGGACACCATGCCTGCCGAAATCACCGCTTCCGCCAGTCCTGCGACTGTCAGATGTCCAATCATCATCGCTGGAATGGCCACACGCAGCGGATAGGGCGCGTAGAGAGGCGTCCCGCTGGCGTCATGAAAAAGCGTGGGCTGAATTCCGAACTCAATGGCTGCTACGAGAGCCGCGGCGTTGATGGACACATACCCAGCAACCGCGGCCGCCACCACTCTTTGGCGAGAATTCAATTTCGAGTTCGCTGCGATCACCCAGTACACGCCATAGGCCGCGAATGATCCAACGATTGCCATGTTGAAGCAATTCGCTCCCAGCGTGGTGATTCCACCATCGCCGAAGAACAGTGCCTGGATGGCGAGCGCAATCGAAATGGCAAGAATCGAACCCCAAGGCCCGAGCACGATCACAGCGACGCCAACACCAAGCGCATGACCGGTTGTTCCGCCCGGCAGTGGAATGTTGAACATCATGACCACAAATGAAAAGGCTGCAAACACCGAGATCAGCGGTATGGCACGCGTGGCGAGAAGCTGCTTGATGCGCTTCAACGCCGCATACCAGCCCGAAGCCGCGAATAGATAGAGAGTCGCGCAAGTGGACGGGCTGAGGTAACCATCAGGAATGTGCATGATCTCGTCGTCCAGTCCGGATACTAGAGGAATTGACGGGTCACGAAGAACTTTACCACCCTGCGAAGTCCCTTTGCCCATCGTCACCGGCCCTACCCTGCGGCTCTATAATGGACCAATCCTGTCGCCGGTAGTGTGTTTTCGCCGGGATGCTTGGCCTTGGCCACACCGAATCCAATTCGCGACGTCGAGCCCAAGACTTCAGGCCGGCGGAAGGCTGTGATCGCGCTGGCGGTGACGGCTTTTCTTCTGCTCGCGATCCTGGTACTGCAAGGCTCGTTCAACCTGAAATTCATCAGCCCGGACAGCAACCAGCAGCTTCTTCTATTTGCCGGATTGTCGGCGCTGATCTTTCTGCTGTTTGTCGCTCTGACGGTGGTGCTGGGACGCAACCTGCTCAAACTTTACGCCGAGCGCCAGCAGGGCGTAGCGGGTTCGAAGTTTCGCACGCGCCTGGTCGTGGTTAATTTGCTGCTGTCGTTCCTGCCAGTGATCGCGATGTTCTGGTTCTCGTACGGGCTGATGAACCGCTCGATTGACAAGTGGTTCTCCCAGCCGGTCGAAGAAGTGCGAGCGGACACGGCCGCCATGTCGGCCCTGCTCTACGATTACGCGGGCCAGAACGCTGCCTCCGAGGCACAATCCATCGCACAAGCGGAAGACTTTCAAAGAGCCTTTGCCAATGGAAATTTTACTGCCGCGAATGAAGAACTCCGGGAGCACATCCCGACGCTACAGGGGGGATTCGCTCTCGCGCTAGCGGACGGCGAGGCTACGGCTGCTGTGAACACCCCGGCTCCGTGGACAGAAATGAAAGGCCGCTTCCCGCTGCAGGCGGCGCTGCGCGGAGAGCATCCCCACTTCCAGTGGGGCCAGACCGACTACATTGTGGGTGCGGCCCCAGCGGGCAGCAGCGTCGTGCTGGTGGCCATGCCTCTCCCGCCAAAATTTGCCCAAACGGAGAAGCAGATTCAGGAGAGCCAGCAGCGCTACGTCGGACTGGCGCGCCAGCGCAAACTGGTTCGTCGAACCTACATCGGGTTCCTTCTACTCCTGACGGTCGTAGTGCTCTTCGCCTCGACCTGGCTCGCGCTGTTTCTTTCGAAGCTCGTCAACCGTCCCGTGGCCGCGCTGGCGGCGGGCACGGAAGCCATCTCCAAAGGTCAGCTCGACTATCGGGTCGACATTCGCGCCACGGACGAACTGGCCGAACTGGTGCAGTCATTCAACAGCATGGCCGAGCAACTTGAATCCAGCCGCCGCCAGATCGATGCATCCAGCCGCGAATTGGGCAACGCCAACGAAGCGCTCGAACGTCGGCGCCGCTACATCGAAACCATCCTGGAAAGCATTCCGACCGGAGTGATTTCGATCGATGCAGGCCGCCGCATTACCCTGGTCAACGCCTCCCTGTTCCGGATGTTTTGCCTGGACCAGGCGCAGTTTTCGGCGCCTGCCGAATTGGTGGATGTTCCTTTGCGCGATATTCTGCCAGCCGATGTTCTCGACGACCTGGAAGTGCTGCTGCGCCGCGCCGATCGCATGGGAATCACGGCCGCGAATATGAAACTTACGCTGCCCCGCACGCAGCTCAATGTGGCCGTGACTGTCGCCGCGCTCGATCACTCGGCCGAACGATCAGGATACGTGCTGGTGTTCGAAGACTTGTCCGACCTGCTCCGCGCACAAAAGCAGGCAGCGTGGCGAGAAGTGGCGCGGCGTGTGGCGCATGAGATCAAGAACCCGCTCACCCCGATCGCGCTGTCCGCCGAACGCATCCATCGCCATCTATCGCGCGGTACGACGCCCGATGCGAATTCCCTGGAGGTCATCCGAACCTGTGCGGAAACGATCCATAATGCGGCCGAAACTGTACGCAAGCTGGTCGACGAATTCTCCGTGCTGGCGCGCTTTCCCGCTTCTCACCCGAAACCTGCCGGCCTGAATACCCTGGTCGAGAGCGCGCTCATCATGTTCAATGGGAGGCTGGAGGGCATTCGTATGCACACTGAACTCGCGCCCGACCTGCCGAACGTGATGGCCGATCCGGAAGCCATCAAGCGTGCCGTCGCGAACTTGGTCGACAACGCCGCCGAAGCCATGCAGGGTGCAATGCTGAAAGAGATCACGATTTCGACCTCGCTGGTCGGCAGCCGCGATGCCGTTGAACTCGTGGTCGCTGACACCGGACACGGAATCTCCCGCGACGTAAAAGAACGGTTGTTCTTGCCCTACTTTTCCACCAAGCAGCGGGGCACTGGGCTTGGGCTGGCGATTGTGAGCCGCATCGTGGAAGATCATCGGGGCTCTATCCGAGTGGAAGAAAACAAGCCGATGGGTACCCGCTTCGTGGTCGAGTTGCCGGTCGCGCCTGAGACCGTGAGCGCCCCGACGGCAATCTAACCATGGAACACATCCTGATTGTCGACGACGAAGCCAGCATCCGAGAATCGCTGCAGGGCATTCTCGAAGACGAAGGCTACCAGGTCGGCACCAGCCCCAGCGGCGAAGACTGCCTGGAACTGCTGCGCAAGACCAGCTTCGACGTAGTTCTGCTCGACGTCTGGCTGCCGGGAATCGACGGTCTGGGGGCGTTGGAGAAGATCCGCGCGCTCGACGATCCGCCCGAGGTCATCATGATCTCCGGGCACGGCACGATTGAAACCGCGGTGCGCGCCACCAAGCTCGGCGCCTACGACTTCGCGGAAAAGCCCCTTTCGCTTGAAAAAACGCTCATCCTGATCAAGAACGCGATTGAGACCCGCAAGTTGCGGCACGAAAATCGCGATCTGAAGAAGCAGCTGCAGACAAAGAGCGTGATCGTGGGTGACAGCATCCCGATGAAAGCCTTGCGCCAGCAAATTGCGCTGATGGCTCCGACCAACGGCCGTGTGCTCATTTACGGGGAGTCGGGCACCGGGAAGGAACTGGTGGCGCACGCCATTCACGCGCAGAGCCTGCGCCGGGAGGAGATGTTTGTCGAGGTCAATTGCGCGGCGATCCCGGAGGACTTGATTGACAGCGAACTGTTCGGACATCGCAAAGCGTCATTCCCAGGGGCAACCGCGGACAAGGAAGGCAAGTTCCACAAAGCCGACCGCGGAACTCTTTTCCTCGATGAGATCGGAGACATGAGCCTGAAGACCCAGTCCAAGGTTCTGCGCACGCTCGAACAACAGCGCTTCACCCCGGTCGGCAGCGATGACCCGATCACGGTGGACGTGCGCGTCATTGCTTCCACGAACAAAGATCTGGAAGACGAAATCGCCAGGGGAAATTTCCGTGAAGACTTGTTTTACCGCCTCAACGTGATCCCATTCGTCGTGCCGCCGCTGCGCGAGCGTAAAGAAGACATCCCGCTGTTCGCGCGGTATTTTCTGAAGGAATTTGCATCGGCGTACGGACGTCGTCCGCGCGAAATCACCGACGATGCGATCGAGGTGCTGATGCGCTACGGCTGGCCGGGGAACGTACGCGAGTTGCGCAATGTAATGGAACGCATTGTGATCATGAATCCGACCACGTCGCGCTTCGAACGCAAGCATCTTCCTCCCCTGGTGCACCGCGAAGGTGTGCGTCGGACCGGAGGCGGCGACGGCTCCACCCTGCACCAGGCTCGCGCCGCGTATGAGCGCGACTACATTCTCAAGAAGCTGGACGAAAATCACGGCAACGTCAGCCGGACCGCAGAAACGCTCGGGCTGGAGCGAAGCCACCTGTACCGGAAGATGAAGAGTCTGGGAATTGCGGCAAAGGAGTAGAAAAGCTCTCAGCTCTCAGCTGAGAGCTATCTTTTGATCATGTGAATCTCAGTGCCGTTCTTTCGGAACTGCACTTCATCCATCAACTGGTTGATCAGGTAGATGCCGCGTCCGTGGCTGGAATAGATATTCTCACCGTAACAGGGATCGGAGATCTTCCCGGCGTCGAAACCCGGACCGGGGTCGCGCACCACGATCAGCATGCCGTGTTCTTCGTCGCACGCTACGTCGCACTCCACGATCTTCGATGGATCGGATCCCGCTCCATGCACCACCGCGTTCGCCAGGGCTTCGGATAAAGCGAGTTCGATGTCATCCTCGCGCCCGTCGGCGCATTTCATCTGGCGGACGATCTCCATAACGCTTCGTACTACCGGATCGACCGCATTCCGCTCCGCGCTGAGCGTTACGCTCAGCTTGAGAAGGAGTTTGCGCGTATCGAAATTGCACGGTCGTGGCGGCTTCGATAACGGGGAAGAATCGGGCATGGTTGGGCTACCGGTTCGGTTCTCGGCTCTAGGGCTTTCTTGCCCTTCCTTAAGTAAGATGCACGAACCCGTCCAGAAAGTCCATAGATTGATCGCCCGAGCCGGCATCAGGATGAACCCGGAGTAACCGGTCGAAGGTAATGTGGCCCAACCTGTTGTGCCCAAAGAGAAAACCGTCCGGTAGCGCCGGAACGAAAACTCAAGGCCCCCGTGCCCAGATCGAAGCCAGCTCTCACTTCTCGGGCGGACCAGCCATCGACTCGAGTTGCCGCCGCCAGTCCAGTTCCTCGACGAACTGCCGCGAATCGCGCCACCCCGGCTGCACCTTCACGAAGAGTTCCAGAAATACTTTGGTGCCGACCATCTTCTCGATGTCCAAACGGGCCGAGGTGCCGATCTTCTTCAGCATCTGCCCGCCTTTCCCCAGCAGGATGGCTTTCTGACCGTCGCGCTCGCAATAGATGACAGCGGCGATCCGCACCAGCTTCGGACCTTCCTCGAACTGTTCGACCACCACCGAGACCGCATGTGGCACCTCTTCATGCGTCTGCATCAGAACATGCTCTCGGATCAACTCCGCCGCCATGAAGCGCACCGGCTGATCGGTAATCTGGTCTTCAGGAAAATAACGCGGCCCATTCGGCAACGCTTTCACGACACATGGCAGCAATTCGTCGAGACCTTTCTTCTTGAGTGCGGAGATCGGGACGATCTCCTTGAAGTTGTGCCGCGCCTGGAACTGGGCAATCAGCGGGAGCAGGTCGCGCTTGTCGGCGAGCAGATCAATTTTATTGAGCAGCAGGAACACTGGTGTTTCCGCTTTTCTAGCGAGGTCGAGGACCAAGGCATCGTCAGCATCCCACTTCCTCTTGGCATCGACGATCATCAGAATGAGTTCGCAGCCGTCCACCGCTTCGCGGATTTCGGTCATCATTTTCCGTCCGAGCGAAGAGCCTGAACGGTGCACTCCGGGCGTGTCGATCAGCACAATCTGCCCGCCATCCCGGCCTTTCTGCTGCGGAACATTGATGATTCCGAGAATACGGTTGCGCGTGGTCTGGGGCTTCGGAGAAATGATGGCCAGCTTCTCGCCGACCAGCGCATTCAGCAGCGTGCTCTTGCCTGCATTGGGGCGGCCGAGAATGCAAACGAATCCGGAGTGGAAGGACATAGGGATAGGCTACTAGCTTCTGGCTGCTGGCTGCTGGCTGCTAGCGGTCCCACGCGCAGGACGATCACGCTGCACTACCGAATGACGTGGATGCGAACGCCGACGTTCAAGTTCTTCCAGGATCGGTCTGCTGTGTAGACTGCGGCTTGGACCGCAATCGCCAGAGCCAGACAGGCGCGATCCCCCAAGGATAAACCGAGGGCGCGGGTTTGGATGACGAGGTCTCCCGCAGTCTTCGCATGCTCAGCCGTGAATGCGACCACCTCGTGGATCGTTCCGTTGGCGGCGGCCCAGGCATCGTCCGGACTGAAGCCCCGGTGAATGAGCTTCCCATGCACTTCGGCCAGATTGACTGTGCTGGTCAGAGCCTTGCTGAGAATCTGAGGCGTCAGCTTATCTGCACCGGGCTCGCTGTTGATCACAGTCATCACGGCTGAGGCGTCCAGCACAACACTATTCACGGTTGGCTGCCTCGCGCCGTTCAGCAATCAACTCGTCAACCAGTGAGACGCCGGGCTTGACATATTTCCGGACCAGACGCTGGGCACGTTCAATTCTGCGTTTCATGGTCGTTATCCGGAGTTCGTCGTCTTCCATGCGCAAGATGACTTCATCTCCTGCCTTGATCCCAAGCGCTTCACGGTATGGGGCGGGAATAACCACACGACCGTTCGCGTTGACACGCATTCGAGTTTCGGTAGCCATTGTCACGTCCTTTGCTGCGTGACACTATGATAGCATAATGTCACACCGGCAATAAAGTGACAAACCAACAAGGCGCGCCCGGAGTGCGGGCAGTCCTTCCCGCGGGCTTTCTGGGTGCAGGCTACCCACTCATTCGCAAAGAACGCGAATGAGTGGAGCACCCGGCACGGAAATGTCGACGCCGTCGCACTTGACAGCTTGGAAGCCGGGAGGCCGTTGCCCTTTCGCGCCAGGGATGCGAACCTTATTCGGTTCCGGGGGCCTGCGAGTTTTTGAGCTGAGAGGATAGCGCATGGCGCGGAACAGGTTCAGTCGGGAAGATACAAACCTCTCGGGCGCGTGTTCTTATCCGCCCAGCCGCGATTTCGGCGTTGCCCTCATACACGCTTCGCGTCACAAAGTGCCCGAGTTCATGTGGAATACAACGCAGGGCGGTGTCCAGATCCCTGAACACATGGGACGACAGATACATTCGTCGTGTAGACAGGTGCGAGAAGGCGAGCTTCGTCCGCTGGGCACCGAAACTGCCCTTCACTTGCAGAAATCTCTCATGTTCAAGGATGACAATTGTCATCGAGTGATCTGCGCCCGGCAATCTGTCCAAGTCCTTAGCTGCTACATGCTCGATGCAGGCAACTAGTTGCTTCTGGAGGCCGCTCCCGCCGATCACGGTTAGGGGTTGGGCCAAGAGCAAGCCCGGTGAAAACAGGCAGCAGCAGAACGCGAGGCATCTTAGCGATCTTCCCGCTGAATACTCCATACAGGACTCCTCCTGCCGGCAGTCTTGTTTCAGTCGGGAATGCGATCAATGGAGCGAGGCTGTTACCGCTCTGAGAAGAAGGTGTCTTGCTAATTCGCTGATGCGGAGGGTCTTAACGCAGCGTCTAATAGGATGTAGCGATGTCGCAATTCGACATATGCTGCTACACTGCGTGTCGTAGTGGAGCGGTAGCAGTGAAAACATCCGATTCACACTCGCTAGTCACCCGCTTTGGCGTTTTCGAGCTGGACCTGCAGTCCCGAGAACTTCACAAACAAGGCATGAAAATCAGGTTGCACGGGCAACCGATCGAGATCCTGGCGGTGTTGCTGGAGCGTGCGGGTGAAACCGTCACCAGAGAGGAACTGCGGAAAAGGCTCTGGCCCGCCGACACTTTTGTGGACTTTGAGCAGGGCCTGAACAATGCCATAAAGCGGCTGCGGGCGGCCCTGGAAGATGACTCCGAGAATCCCCGGTTCATCGAGACTTTGCCGCGACTCGGCTATCGCTTCATCGGGTCGGTGAACGATGCCGGGCAAGGGATATCGGTTGAAGCCCCGGCGCCAGTGTCAAGGCCCGCTCGGTGGCTGCGGCTTCCATGGTCGGTAGTCGCCGCGTTCGCTTTGGTTTTCGCCCTGGTCTTGTTGGCAGTGTTGAAGGGTCAACCGCGTTCCCCGAAGATCTTAGGAACAACCCAGCTCACGAGTGACGGCCGGGAGAAGGGCACAGCAATCGCGACCGATGGCCTGCGGATTTACTTTTCCGAACTTGTCGATGGCCACTGGACTGTTGCCGCGGTTTCGACCTCCGGCGGGCAAGTGGTCCCGATTCCTACTCCACTCAAAGATGCCGTACTCCTGAATATTTCTCCCGACCGCTCTGAACTCCTGGTGGGTGGAGCTGGGAATCTCGAAGAGATGCCGTTGTGGCTCGTACCGATATTGGGCGGAGCTCCTCGTCGGCTGGGAAGCATGCTGGCCCACGACGGAAGCTGGTCGCCCGACGGAGAAAAGTTCGTATACGCGAACGGCGGCGCCTTATACCTTACGAAGTCTGATGGAACCGGGTTTCGGGAGCTGGTTCGCGGCGATCCCGATTCATCCGTCTATGCGCGGAGTCCCACTTGGTCTCCGGACGGATCGCGCATACGTTTCGCGTTCTATCAGTTGGGCAAGGAGATCAGCGCTCTTTGGGAGATCACGGCGGAGGGGAAGAACCAACAACAGGTGTTCCCCGGGTGGCAGAGTCCGCCCATGCAGTGTTGCGGCGCCTGGACGAGGGATGGGAGATATTATCTGTTTAACTCATGGAGAGGTCTGTTAGGGACTGGGATCTCTCCCACGGCGGACATCTGGGCGGTTCGCGAAAAGACCGGCCTGTTCGGCAAACGGAGCTTGGTACCAAAACAGCTCACTGTCGGGCCGATGCACTTCTGGAACCCTATCGCTAGTCTGGATGGTAAAGCTCTGTTTGCGATCAGTTCGCGCAGCCGCGGAGAGCTGATGCGCTACGACGCCGGGACGCGGCACTTTTTACCATACTTGTCGGGAATTTCCGCCGAGGGAATGAGCTTTTCCAAAGATGGCGCTTGGATGGCCTATGTGAAGTTTCCCCAAGGCGAGCTGTGGCGCAGCAAGACCGATGGCAGCGAACCCCTCCAGCTTACCTTTCCCCCATTGATCGTTTATGATCCCCACTGGTCGCCCGATGGCAAGCGAATCGCGTTCAGCGGTCTGAAAGCCGGAGGGCAATGGCAGCTTTACGTGGTTTCTGCAGATGGGGGCGCGCTCCAGCGCTTGCTTCCGGAGTCAGAGGCGGGTATCGATCCGACCTGGTCCCCGGACGGGAACTCATTGCTGTTCGGACAGCCGACTTGCTCCTGCACCCCCATTTCCACCCTATCCCGGTTCTCAGCCTCTTCAGTGGGTAGAGGTCCTTCAATACTTAAAATACTCGACTTGCAAACGCAGCGCGTGTCCGTTGTTCCTGAGTCCGAGGGTTTGAGGTCGCCGCGGTGGTCGCCCGATGGACGCTACATTTCGGCCCACGAGTCAGGCGGGGCCAGATTAATGTTGTTTGATGTCGCCACCCGGAAATGGACCCTGCTCGCCCGAGATATGGGACCGGGCTGGGAGAGTTGGGCGCAAAATTCCATATATGTCTATTTCCTTGCAACCACCAGTGCGGACGGACCAGGCATTTTCCGCGTGGCCGTCGGCAGCAAAAAGCTGGAAAAGGTCGCAAGCCTGAAGGATTTCCGGTGGGCCGGTACTTTTGGTGCATGGTTTTCCTTGACCCCGGAGGATGAGCCGCTGGTGCTGCGAGACGTAGGCCCGCCGGAGATCTATGCGTTTTCCTGGGACGCGCCATGAGGTTACCCGACCAGCAGCCTCAGTCGAGAAAATACGAGCCGCCCGGCACTGGCGCATCGCAACTCGGCGAGTTGACCTAAATGAGTTTCATCTGCTTGGGCTCGACCGTTGTAATCCGCACGCGCTCCACTCGGCGATCGGTCGAGTCGAGCACTTCGAACTTCAGGCCCTCGTCTTCGATGACTTCACCTTCTTTCGGGATCCGTCCGGCTAGTTCGCTGACCAGGCCCGCGACCGTGGCCGACTCTTTGCCTTCCAGGCGCACGCCGAAGAGTTCGTCGAGGCGGTCCACGTCCATATTGCCGGGGACGATATAGGACTGATCGTTCTCGCGCACGACCTGCGGTTTCTCGTGTTCGTCGCTGATTTCGCCTACGATTTCTTCGACCAGGTCTTCGATAGTGACCAAGCCGGCGACGCCTCCGTATTCATCAACTACGATGGCCATACGGATGTTGCTGCGCTGCATCTCGCGCAGCAGATCGCTGCCGAGCTTAGTTTCCGGGACGAAATAAACATCTTTTCGCATCAGGCTGGCGACGGTGCGCGTGTGCGCTTCGGAGTCCGGCACCTGCAGCAGGTCCTGCGCGTAGAGAATGCCGCGAATGTTGTGGATCGATCCCTCGTACACCGGGATGCGCGAAAAATGCTTGGCCTTCAGCATTTCCAGCACGCCCTCGACGGTGGTATCGGCCGGGATGGCCACCATCTCCGGGCGGGGCTTCATCGCTTCGCGAACCGTCTTGCCGCCAAACTCAACCACCGACTGGATCAGATCGCGATCACCCTCCTGAATGATGCCTTCTTCCTGGCCGGCTTCGATCAACGCATCGACCGCTTCGGAAGAGGTTTCCGGCTGCGCATCGGCATGTTCACGGGTCAGCGCGGCCACCGACTGGCAGAATCCCAGCACCAACGTGACCGGCAGGACAAGATAGATCAGCAGGCGCAAGAACAGCACCCAGCGCGCCAGCCAGCGCCCCTGGGTGCGCGAGAAAAATACAAACGGCAGCAGCCGATGAAAAACGATGATGATGAGCACCAGGCTCAGGGTCGCCTCAAGCACTTCGTACACGCTCCAGGTGCGATCGCGAAACACTGTGAAGCCGACGATCATGGCGATGGCAGCAGTGGTCAACTGCGTGAGGATGGACATCGAGAGCGATGCGCGCATGCGGCTCACGGCCAGCCGTGGCTCCACGATCTGCTCGAAGGTGTCGATATTGTCCTGAAAATCGCGCGAGAGGAACTTGCCGATCTCCTGGTAGACGCGGTCCACGTAGGAGACCAGCGTCAGCAGGCCGAGCAGAAGCGTGAGGGTGATGCCGGCGCCGATCAAGCACGCCTCCGTTTTCGCTGAGCGGCGCGGTCGAGTACGGCAGTGGTTGCGGCCCGCTCGATCAATCCGACCGGCAGGTTGAGTTCGCGGCGCAGTCTTTGCTCGCGGCGAGCCATCTGGCCATGGTCGCGCTCGTGATCGTAGCCGCGAAGATGGAGAATTCCGTGCAAGCCAAGGATCTTAACCTCTATGGCGGGAGTGTGACCAAGGGAGCGCGCGTTTTGCGTGGCGATTTCGGCGGAGATCGCGATGTCGCCGGCCAAGTTATGGTTGGCATCGGGCGCGGCTGGAAAGGAAAGCACGTCGGTGGCTTGGCCTCTTCCGCGGAAGCGTTGGTTCAGGGATTTCATCTCGGCGTTCGAGGTGACGAGGACGTTGACGGCGCCGCGCAGGCCAGCCGCACGGCGGGCGCGGGCGATGAAGCGCACGAGCGCCAATCTACTCAAACCGGCAACGGGCTTTTGACAGATTACCAAGTGACCCCGGAGGCTAAAGCCTCGATGCAGAAGCGACTATGTACCGCAGCGCTGAAGCGCTGCGCCACCGAAAAGCAATTCAAAAAGCTCAATCCGGCAACTGGTTCTCCCCACAACATCAAAGCGAAAGGAGGGACCTTGGAGGCTCCCTCCTTAACGGATTCGGATTCCGATTAATCGCGCACGCGCGGTTCTTCCAGAGATCGCGTGGCACCGGCCTCGGCAGCGCCGTTCTTTCCATTCGCGGCCTTGGTTTCTGTGCCAGCCTTGTTCTCGAGCAGGGACAACTGCTGCTCCGCCAGACGCGTTTTATGTTCGTCGTACGCGCGAATGATGCGCTGCACCAGGTGATGGCGCACCACATCGCTTTCGTCGAAGTGTACAAACGCCAGCCCGTTGACACCCTGCAGAATATCGATGGCCTCGAGCAGGCCGCTGCGGCGGGCGTTGGGCAGATCGATCTGCGTGATGTCACCGGTGATCACGGCTTTGGAATTGAAGCCCAGGCGCGTGACGAACATCTTCATCTGCTCCGAAGTCGTGTTCTGGGCTTCGTCGAGAATTACGAATGAGTCATTGAGAGTGCGCCCACGCATGAAGGCGATGGGCGCGATCTCGATCACGTTTTTTTCGAGATAACGTTCCACGCGCTCCGGGTCGAGCATGTCGAAGAGCGCGTCGTACAGCGGACGCAGGTAGGGGTCGATCTTCTCCTGCAGCGTGCCGGGCAAGAAGCCCAGGCGTTCACCCGCCTCCACCGCGGGCCGCGCCAGGATAATGCGGTTTACCTGCTTGTTCAGCAGCGCCGAGATGGCCATCGCCACGGCGAGGTAAGTTTTGCCCGTGCCCGCCGGCCCGACGCCGAACACCATGTCGTGGCTCTCGATGGCTTCGAGGTAGCGGCGCTGGTTGGGACTCTTGGGCTGGACCGTGCGGCGTCCGAAAGAACGCTGGCGTCCGGCTTCAGCGAGCCCGCGCAGGGTCACGTTGGGGTCGCCGACTACCACGCGCAGCATGCTGTTCAGGTCGCCGTTGTTGAACTGGTGCCCGGTGCGCTGCAGGTGTTCGTAGTCAGCAAAAAGCTGGTCGGCGCGGGCCACGTCGCGCGGCGCACCTTCCAGTTCGATGCGATCGGAGCGCAAGTCGATATTGATGTTCAGGCCATCTTCCAGCACATGCAGATTTTCGTCGCGGGTGCCGAACAGGGTCTCGATGTTGGGGCTGATTTCAATACTCTTCTTCATTCAGGGTAATCGCGCTGCCTCCTGCAGCCTGGGGGCCCTGCTGGGATGGTTGTTCCGGGACTTAGGAATCGAGGCGTCCGGTTTTTGCACGCAAGAATTATCTCTGAGGGTAGAAGGTTCCGGAACGCGCGCCAGCGTGGCGCGGACAGCCATCATTTGATGTAAGCGTAGCGCGGGCGGGCGGGGGAGTCAATGGGAGGAAATCCGTGAGTCGTTTTTCCGAAAATGGGTCCGGACACGACGAAGGTGTAGCGCGGACACTCTTGTCCGCGTGCCTGGGAGCAAGCCGTTCTGCCGGGTGTTGCCAAAGAAATCGACTCGTGATTACAATGTAATTACTGAGGTATTTCTGCACATGAAAACCGAGCTGGTTCGTATTGGCAATTCCCGTGGCATCCGCATACCGAAACCGATCATTGAGCAGTGCGGACTGGGTGAGACGGTCGAGGTGCGGGTCGAGAACGATTGCCTGATCATCTCTCCGGAGCGCCAGCCGCGCCAGGGTTGGGGCGACGCGTTCCGAGCATCGGGCCACGCAGCGCACGACGAGCTCATGCTGGAGACCACGGAACCGAATGAATTCGACCGTAAGGAATGGCGGTGGTGAGCACGCCGCAAAGCTCGCCAAAGCAGGATCAGGTATGGCTCGTCGCGCTGGATCCCGCCCAGGGGTTTGAGATTCAGAAGACCCGTCCCTGTTTGGTCATTTCTCCCGACGAAATGAACCAGCATCTGCGAACCGTCATTATTGCCCCCATGACCACGGTCACTCGACCTTACCCCACGCGTGTTGGAGTGCGTTTTCAGGGAAAACAGGGGCAGGTGGCCTTGGATCAACTCCGCGCCGTAGACCGGCAGCGGCTGGTGCGGATGCTGGGAAAGGTCTCGGCGAAAACCGCGCAGGAGGTTTCCGCAACGCTTCTGGAAATGTTCTCGCGGATATAAAGGTCGCTCGCAAACTGCCGCCCACTGGATCGCCGTGCTAACATTTTCGGCATGACGATGACGGACACCAGTCCGGAGGCGCGGGCTAAGCAGGACGAGATTCTGCGCGCGATGTCGGGAGAGCAGCGTATAACCCTTGCTTATGAGATGAGTATGTTCGCTCGCGATTTGGCGCGAGAAGGAATTCGGCGCGATCATCCGGAGTGGACGGAAGCACAGATTGCGCGGGAATTATTGCGGCTGGCGTTCCTTCCGGCACCCTTGCCTGCCGGACTGCGATGAGCATCCCGGAAGTATTCCGAAGAATCACCCGGAAAACAGAATATTGTCCAAATCGAATTCTACTTCTTCTTACCTGTGAAGTGCCCCCGTTTACTGTACCGATCTCGATGTAAGTTCCCGGTTGATGTTTCAGCGGGGATGAGGTCTGGAGCAGGGGACGGCGTTTGAGTCCCCTGCTCCAGCAGCCTTGTACTAGCTTTCCTCATGCCCGCAGCTCCGCTTTTGCCTTCGCAAATTCTGCGGGCGGCACATAGTCCAACGAACTATGTGGGCGTTGTTGGTTGTAATCCTGCCGCCAAGTTTCGATCTTGCGGCGTGCATCGCTCAGACTGGTGAACCAGTTGGCATTCAGGCATTCATCTCGCAACCGGCCGTTGAAGCTTTCTACGTACGCGTTTTGCACTGGCTTGCCGGGCTGGATGAACTCCAGCCTCACACCGCGTTCTACGCTCCATGCCGCTAACGCCCGACCGCGAAACTCCGGTCCGTTGTCCAGCACGATGGCTTCCGGCAGTCCTCGCTCACTCGCGACCCGATCCAGCACGCGCCGCACCCGCAATCCTCCCAGCGAGGTATCGACCTCGATGGCCGGACATTCCCGCGTGCAATCGTCCACCAGAGTCAACATCCGAATCACCTTTCCCGTGCTTACGCAATCACTCACGAAATCCATCGACCAGCGTTCATTCGGCCTCGTGGCGGCTGGGCTAGTTACCACGCCATTCCAGCGGATCCGCCGCCGCTGCCGAATCCGCATCGCCAAACCTTCCTCACGGTACAGCCGGTACACCCGTTTGTGATTGGCTGGCATTCCTTCCCGCAGCAGCATGGCCGTCAGTCGCCGATAGCCAAACCGCATGCGCCGGGCCGCCAGCTCTTTCAAGCGAGTTCGCAGTTCGCTGTCCCGCTCGGCTTTCCGCGCCCGATAGCGATGTGTTGATCGTCCTAATCCCATCAGCCTGCAGGCGTGCCGCTCGCTCATCTGGTACTGCACCTCGATGTAGCTCACGACTGCCCGGAGTCCCGCAGGCGCTACCAGTTTTTTGAGAGCACGTCTTTCAACGCCCGGTTATCCAGCGTCAGATCGGCCACCACATGCTTCAGCTTCCGGTTCTCGTCCTCCAGTTGCTTCAGCCGTTTCGCCTCGCCGCTTTCCATCCCGCCGTACTTCGCCTTCCAGCGGTAGTACGTCTGCTCGGTAATCCCATGCTGTCGGCATAACTCCGTCGTCGTCAATCCGGCCTCACCTTGCTTCAGGATCGCAATGATCTGCTCTTCGCTGTGTCGCGTGCCCTTCATGGCGGTTCTCCTCTCCTGGGTTTGGGAGAACTCACATTCTAGGCGGTCCAGTTTTCCGGGGCTACGTCAACAGGACACCCTTCCAGGATGTCACCTTGCTCAATTCCGTCACCTTCAACGACGCCAAACCACGGATAATTTGCGGCGTTTGCGGCCATTACAACCGTAGGCACCTCACGCGTTATGGGCCGACGTCGAAAAGGCGTCATCAGCCATTGCAGCAGAGTTCTCAATCCCAGGGATCCTCGATCGTTTTGGGAGTTCCACGCCCTGTGTATTCCAAGGTCACGGACACTACCCCAGTAGGCCGCTGAGGCGCCACTT
>JAIQEY010000051.1 GCA_020073565.1 Terriglobia bacterium | reverse complement strand
GCCATCAGCTCGGCCAGGACCTCGTCCTTGGTCTGCACCTTCTTCTCCAAGAACTCAATCCGCTTCTGCTTCTCCTCCACCTGGCGGTGGGGACGCTCCTGAGCCTGAAACGCAGCCGCTCCGTTCTCGAAGAACTCCTTTTGCCAGCGGTAGAACACCGTCGGCTTAAGGCTCAGTTCTTCACACAGTTCCGAAACTGGCACCTTGTCCAAAAGATGCCGCCTCAGAACCGCAACCTTCTCTTCCGCAGAGTAGTGCTTGCGCTCTTTCCTCATACGTTCGCTCCATTATCTTAACGGAGGAACGTTTTCTCCATTTCCAGCTGAGGCAGGACATAGTCAAGTAATGTTCCAGTTTTGATTTCCTGTTGTTGCACTCATCGCAGATCGGAGCTTGTGGGAGATTCGCCCTTTCAGAGACTAGAAAGAACTCCCTGGCGAAAACATGGTCCCCAGTGACCGCCTCGCGTTCAGCACAGTACGCGCACCTCTTGCCCTTGAACTTTTTGCTCATCTTGCGTCTTCATGCCACTTCAGATTCTTCGGCAACGCACGTGCTGCTTTTCCCAAACGCTCGACCGTAACGCCCCAGAATTTGCGGGCCTCCCCTTCGCTGCGCCGGTGGTTACTAATGTGGAGCATCAATCCCCACGGCGCAGATGCTCCTGGAATCAACCGCATGGGCTGCAAAACCATCGACACGTCGCCCCACCATTTCTCACATCCCTCTACCGCTGGCAGGAGGTGACTGGCGAGCAGCAGAATGTTCTCGGGCCGTTCGTTCAGAACCGGGTCCGTAAAGATGACATCAATATAAGCGCCCAATTCCACAGTGATATCGCCCCGGCCCGTAACGGGAAAGAACGACTTTTCACAGCCGACGCTCTCTATCGGAGATGCGTCAATATTTAGTGAGTCCAGAAATTCGGTAGTGGTGCAGTTTGAAACCTACAGGTCATAGCCGAATTTGCTCCGTTGTGGGAAGCTGTAGGTATGGCAACGAAGCGTACAAAAGCCGATAAAGCGCAGCGGCAGGCTGATGAACTGGAAAGCAAGTCGGAACGCCGTCCGGCACAAGTGCCGAAGAAGACAACGACGCCCGAGGACTTCAGTCAAGCCGCTGCCAGGTCCGTCAGAGACGCCTCGAAACAACGCTAGTTCGTTCGCGCCTCCTTCTGCTCTATCAAGGGAAAGAATCTTTGTCTTCAAACTGCACCACTACCGTCAGTGTCAGCTGGTTGACGCACCTCTAGCCGCCGCGTAGTATCTGCCGAAAATGGAAACCGGATAGACTTACAGTTGTCTCCTGGCCATCCCTGAAAATCGCCGGCCCGGCGCAGAATGGCCACAGCTCTTCCAGCACTGTTATGGAGCAGGTTGACCAACCCCGTCCAGATCGTCCTCCCAGACGGATGCCTCATCCTCGCTGGCAAGCCATTTCGACCATTCTCGCCATTCTGGCAGCCGTCCTCCTTCTTTTAGTGCTTCGTAAGTGTCCGACCAACACACCTGTTCCAGGGAGAAGGGTTGTGGTGAAGTTTCCGGATGAGCGTAGAACAGAAGGCATTCTCCAAACTGACGGCTACACGGCCTACGATCAGATCGGCGGGACGAGCATGGTACATGCCGCGTGTTGGGCTCATTATCTGGAGAGCATGATTATCCAGAGCAATTCTTGAAAGTCCCCGCGGGAGGCTTTCCAAGCGCAGTGGTGCTGCTGTTTCACTTCAGATTAACTCCAGATATTGCACGTCAAAGTTTTTCAGAAAAGACAAGGAGCTTGAGCCGAACGGGATTCGCAACGGAACCCGTCCTTCAAGGCTCTGCCGCTTTACAAGAGGCTTCCGAGTGGATCGCATTTCATCGTGAAGCTGTTCGTGGTGTACCTCGTCCTATTTACGACCGGGGCGTGCAACCGCGAACTTATCTGGAGTCTTTTGTCATTTTTTCCGTTTCTATGGGCGATCGCTGCACCTTCTCCAGATAATTACTCACTCAAGATAATGCAGAGCATTTTTAGCTCGGCGGCGCGGCTACGGGTAAGACGCAAACGGGGGAAAAAATCATAGAGCCGCGCCGGTGAGCTAAAAATTCATTGGACTGAACCGCTGGCAGGATGTCTGCTATCTATGGGTTTTGTATGGCGAACACGGGGTTCCAAGGTGGGAGAACAAAGCGTAGGTAGTGAATGGGAACGAATCCGTGGGCTGAGTTCATGGCTTCGGCCCGAGTTGGGCAAGATGGGAGCTGCTTGGTTGATTGCACGGCGGTCGAAACACCGGTAAGGCAACACGACTCCTTCGACTCGATGGCATCGAGTTTGTGGAGATGACGATTTGGAGTCGCACGGGATCAACCATAACGATCTGGGATGGCCGGGGGAGCATGAACTTTGGGCAATAGCTGGACCGTAATCATCCGGCCACGATGGCAAACCGGGCATTCCCGCAGAGAGTGACCGGTGAGCTTCTCGTATCGATCACGATAATCCTCGCATGGCTGGGGTTGGGAAGAGCTTGGGTTGGTTGGAGGCATGCCGAGAAGTTGGCGGCAATGCTCCAACTTCTGTTTGCGATATCGATTCCCCAGGAACCCGTAATAGCGAATGCGGTGGAACCCACTGGGCAGAATGTGGAGCAGGAATCGCCGGATGAACTCCTCGGCCGAGAGAGTCATAGTTTTTTGCTGATTGTTGTCGCGGTAGTCCCGCCAGTGGAACTTGACCTGTCCGTCTTCGATCTCCAAGATCCGATGATTGGAAATTGCGACCCGGTGGGTGTAGCGGCCGACGTAATCCACCACTTGCTGGGGTCCGGCGAAAGGCGCTTTGGCGTAGACGACCCATTTCACATTGCGCACGGGATCGAGATGCCGGCGGAAGACCTGCGGGTCTCGAAGGGCTTCGAGGGAGGAGAAGAACTTGAGTTTGCCGGCAGCGAAAGCCTCCTCCAGATAAGTCAATGACAATCGGCGGAACAGGCAGGACAACACCCGTACGGGCAAGAAGAAACGGGGGCGGCAGGGAATCCATCGACTACCATCGGGTGAGATTCCGCCGCCTGGGACGACACAATGCAGGTGGGGATGAAAGAGGAGATTCTGTCCCCAACTGTGGAGCACGGCGAAGAAGCCGATCTCGGCGCCGAGATGTTCGGGATCGGCAGCGATAGTAGACAAGGTCTCGGCCGTGGCGCGGAACAGAATGCCGTAGACGAGATCTTTGTTCTGGTAAGCAATGGCGGCGATCGGTTCGGGCAGGGTGAAGACGAGATGAAAATACGGGGCCGGGAGAATTTCCGCTTTCCGTTTTTCGACCCATTCGGCAAGCGCCAAGGACTGGCACTTGGGGCAATGTCGGTCGCGGCAGCTATCGTAAGCGTTACGCTCGAAAGGACAGCTGTCGCAGTGCTCGAGATGACCACCAAGGGCCGCCGTCCGGCACACCTCGATCGCGGTCATGACGCGTCGCTGTGCAGTGGAGAGCGACGCACCATGCTTCTGGCGATAGGCTTCTCCATAGCGGCGGAAGATGTCCGCCACTTCCAGCTTGGGGCGATCCATAGAACGCAGGGGCTAGAAGAGCGGTGGCGGAGTGGGCTTGACCTCCAAGGGTGCAGGGTGAGGTAACAAATCGAGCGGGCTCGTCGTCGAGCACACTTTGCTGGTCGCGATGCGGAGATACTTTGCAGTAGTGGCCAGGCTGCGATGTCCAAGGAGCAGTTGAATGGTGCGGACATTGGTGCCTTGCTCGAGGAGATGAACGGCAAATGCATGTCGCAGGGAATGCGGGGTAATCGGTTTGCAAATCTTGCAGATACCGTGGGCTTTCTGGCACTCGCGCTCCACTGCGCCTGAGCTGATGTGCTGGCCCGGCACATCACTGGGAAAGAGCCAGTGTTCGGGCCTTTCCAATCGCCACCACGCTCGCAGGATCTCCAACAGTTTTGGGGAGAGCATCACGTAGCGATCCTTCATTCCTTTGCCTTGCTCGACCCGCAAGACCATGCGCTTGCTGTCGACGGCAGGGGGCGTAAGTGCAATGGCTTCGGAGACGCGCAAGCCGGCTCCGTAGCATGCCGTCAGGATGGTACGGTGCTTCCTGCTGGCCACACAGGCAAGAAACTGCACGACCTCCTCGGGACTCAGGACCACGGGCAGGGTCTGAGGCTTTTTCGGAGCGGGGATGATGTCTTCGAAGGTCCAATCCTTCTTGAGAGTGATTTTATACAGGAAGCGAAGTGCGGAAATGGCCATGAGGATCGAACTGGTAGCCAACTTCTTTTCCTTCGTCAGGTAAAGCTGATAGGTACGAATCTGCTCCGGACCCAACTGCTCTGGTGACTGATTGAAGTAGCGCGCGAAAAGCGAGACTTGTTGGACATACGACTCCTGGGTGTTTACCGCCAAATTACGGATCTGCATGTCCTCGAGCATGCGTAGCCGAAGAGAAGTCATTGGAAAGCTCCTTGGTCGGATGGATTTGCTGCAAGCAGCGACTCCATGATTCCGCAAAGGGGCTGACGAGGGAACGAGACGTGGAGAGAAACTCAGAAGATCTCGAGGTCTACGAACTGAACGTCGACCTGATTCTTACCGCGAAGCGGTTTAGTCCAGTGCGCCTTATCTTGAGCTCGAGATAAGGCTCATGCAAGAAGACAGTTTTTCGAGGCGGTGCAACTGAATCCAGGAGACCCGGTTGCAACTCCGATTGTGGCGCGGATGGACGAGTTGTTTTCTGTCGACGCCGACGCTGGCCGCAAGGCGCTGACTGCTGCGGCGCGCCATGTCCGGCGTCAGGAAACAGCCAGACCTATCCTCGACGACATTCATAGCAAGATAGATGCAGCGCAGTCTGTTGCATTGCCCTCCAGCGCACTAAGCAAGGCTTGCCAGTACACGCTCACGCTTTGGGAAAAGCTCACCCGCTTCTTGGAGTATCCCGAATTAGAGCTAAGTACTAACCTGGCGGAGAATTCCATGCGTCCCGTGGCTCTGGGTCGAAAGAACTGGTTGCACATCAGCAGCCCACAGGCGGGCCCTAAGGTTGCGGCCATTCTCTCGGTCGTGGAGAGCTGCCGCAGGTTGAAACTCCCGGTGCGCGACTATTTGGCCGCGGTTCTTCCCGGACTCGCTGATCGTTCGATCCAGCGCCTCCCAGACCTTACTCCCGCTGCATGGCTCGCCCGGCATTCATGGACCCATGCGACGGGGGTGTAGGGTGCAGGTAATTTTGCGACAACAACCGCTCATCCTTATTTGCCGACGATTCACGACGTAACCGGCCGATTCTGGGGCTGCGAGTAATTGACCGTTATCGCGATATTTTGGTGACTAGAGATTCACCTGGTGGCGACATCGCGAGAAAGAGAAGCCACCCAACAGCGAGTGGCTGAATGTCGTGCCAGGCTGGGCAATTTTATTCCACGGTTTTTGGCTTCGAGTTGCTGGCAGACTCAACGCAGTTTGTAATACCTCCTGTTCTTTCGACAAAGCGAGTGATCGGGAATTGCGGAGCGCAGTCTACGTCCATACCACTCAAGTTACCTGTTATGTTGGCCCCGAGGAAACCCGCGAAAGCGCCATCTTCCAGGTGGACACCGTTCCCGCCATTGCCGGTAATTGTCGGACCCTGAAACACTGCTGCGGAGCCGCCGAGGAGTCTCATGCCATCACCGCCGCTGCCACTGATCGTACCGCCGCTGAGTCGCACGGTGGACGCGGCCGCCTCAACCCCAACGGCGTTGTTGAGAAAGCTGGAATTGGAAGCTTGGAGGTAAGCCCCGAAGGATAAGGTTATGCCTTGAGCCACGTTGCCTTGGAAGAGGTCATTGCTGCTGAACATTTGCGACCCATCGGTCACGGTGGAACCGCGGAACCCATTGCTCTGAATCACATTGCTCTCAAGAAAGGCATGGGAACCACCAGATACCCCTACACCCGCCCCTGCACTATCCTGAATCGTATTGCCGGTGAGGTAGCAGACACTTGCGGCGTTACATACGACTCCGCCGGCCCCGCCATTGATGCTGAATCCCTGCAGGGTCACGCTGTGCGAGTTCTCAATATCCACGACTACGGAGTTGCCCGCGGAGCGATCCGTGATTGAAGCTCCCTTTTTGGTGATCAGCGTCAGTCGATCCATGCCTTGAATCAATATGTTCTCGACGCAACTGCCTCTGACAGATATCGTATTCGGCCCTTGCGGATTGCTGCCCGCCAACAGTTTCACCGCCTGGCGAATGCTTTCTCTTCGATCGCAATTCACGGTTATGTTCGTTGCCCGAGCGGGTTGGCTTGCCGTCGTAATGGCCACCCACACAAAGAATGCATAGACGCTTGCCTTTCGCCTCATGATGTTCACCTCAGTGAGTGTGGTGCTTGATGCCTCGCCCCGGCCACGGACCGCCAGAACGAATTTGCGTGCGCCCGGATTTCCGGCGCGTGACATCGAACCCGGTGCAAGGCATGGATCTACTTCAAAGTACGTTGCCGGTCGGGGTATCTACGGTGATGCGGGTTGCGTTGACGGTTCCGATGACATGAGCCAGCGTATTTCCGGCCTGGTCATATTGATTGAGAGTGAACGTCCCCGCGTAGTTCTTTCCGTCACGACTGACCACTACCTCTTCACGAATATTGGCAACACCGACAAAATTATTGTTCTCATCCCAGGAAAGTGCGAAGTGGTTGAGCTTGTAGTGACCGCGACCCACTTTCTTCCAGACTCCCATGCAATAGCTGCCGGTTACGGGTGCACGTGAAGAATTGAGGATTTCCGTCCCATCGCTATGCCATTGGGAAAATCCCTTGTCGATCACGGTACCGTCGGGCGGGCCCGGGTTACCTTGAGCAGTCAGGGTCACTTGCCAGAATCCCACGATTGCATCGTTGTCATTGTCATTGGAAATCTGCAGCAACGATGCTTGCCCGGACCGATCTATCCCCTGCCAGGATTGTGGTTGGAGCGAGGCACCCGGCTTGGTTCGTTGTATGTCTCCGCATTCGGCATTTGCGGCCACGGTGAGGATCACCCCTATCACCATCACTCCCAAAGGCGCTGTAATTGTCTTCAAGATGGCTTTCATGAAATCTCCTTTGAATTTTGTCTTGGCGGAAACCGCGACGACCGGACGACATTCGTACAAGCCACGGTTTAAGACAATGCTCTGCGCTTCAATTGGTCTTCAACTCTTCTTCAACAGCCAAGTCCCTGTAAATGCATGGGTTATATTCGTTTCCGTTTGACGCTTTCGATGCCGCCTGCTAGTCTCACCAGAACCAAGTTGTATGCCTACCCCTGTTTCCACCTCACGACGACTGGCTTTTGGCGTTTATGAAGCAGACTTGCATTCCGGCGAGTTGCGAAAGCGTGGCCAAAAAGTACGCCTGCAGTCGCAGCCCTTCCAGTTGCTGGCCATGCTATTGGAACGTCCGGGTGAGCTAGTAACTCGGGAAGAGATTCGTCAGAAGCTTTGGTCGGCAGATACTTTTGTCGACTTCGACCACAGTCTGGGAACAGCCATCAATAAGATTCGGGAAGTTCTGAACGATTCCCCACCGGAGCCCCGTTTTGTAGAAACCCTGCCCCGCCGTGGATATCGTTTTATCGCGCCGGTCACTCCCGTTGCCGAACCCCCTCATGAGGTATCGCCTCCGCTGTCCCTGGAGACAGAGGCGGAAGAGGAAAGTCATCGGAAGCCATCATCACGTAGGGTCATCTGGGCTGGTGCTTCTGTTGTATTTCTTGTTTCTGCTCTGGTTGCATGGTACATGCTGCGCCCTCATCCAGTAAGGTCGATCGCCGTCCTCCCGCTCGAAAATCTTTCCGCCGAACCAAATCAGCAGTTTTTCGCCGACGGCGTGACCGACGAACTCACCACGAACCTGGCACAGATCGCTTCGCTCCACGTGATCTCGCATACATCGGCGGTGGCTTGTTGGGGGCCCCATAAGCCCGCTTCCGAGATCGCCCGCTGTTTGGGGGTCGACGCTCTGGTCGAGGGCTCGGTGGTTCGGTCCGGCGACCGAGTACGCATCAATGCTCAACTTATCCATGCCGCCTCGGATCGCCATTTGTGGGCGCACACCTATGACCTGCAATTAGGCGACGTCCTCACCGTGCAAGGCGAACTGGCGCGGGCGATTGCCGCCAGCATTTCGCACACTCTCACTCCGCAAGAAAAGGCTCGCCTCTCGCACCCGCACCCGATGAACCCGGATGTGGCCCTCCTCTACTTCAAAGGCTCCAATCTTTTGAGTAAGCCTGACCCAAAGCAAGCCAGAGATATGTTCAAGCAGGCAACCGATCTGGACCCGGGCAGCGCGGAATCGTGGGCCGGGTTGGCGGATGCATTGCATACGATGGGCGTGCAGGGCGACGACGAAAGCTTCGACCAGGCGAAAGTCGCTGCCAACAAGGCTCTGGAGATCGACCCATCCCAGGCGCAAGCCCTGATGGCGCTGGGCGCTACTTCCTTTCTTTATGACTGGAACCCGGCACAGTCTGAGGATTACTTCCGGCAGGCGATCGCCGCCCGTCCGAACTATGCCATGGCCCACGCCCTCTTCGCCACCACCCTGGCGCACCGCGGAAGGATCGAGGAGGCCATCCAGGAAATAAGGCTGGCTGCCATCCTCGATCCCGTTTCGGTGCCGATCAACTCATTCGCGTGGCATGTGTATTTCTGCGCGCGACGGTATGACGATGCCCTGCGAGTCATCCTCGCTACCAATGAACTGGATCCCACATTCCGACCAGCCTACGGACGCCTCGCCCACAGTTGGGAACAAAGAGGCGAGTATCAGAAGGCCATCGACACGCGCGTTCGCGGCCGCATTGTCGCAGGAGAATCCCCCGAAAAGGCAAACCGGGATGCCTCGGATCTCCGCGCGGCACTCGCCTCGGGAGGACCGCGCGGTTACTGGCAGTACATTCTGGACAAAACCCCGGCTGCTGCCCGGTACGGCCCCGAAGCCGCGACCTTGTACATGCGCTTGGGGAACAAGGAGGAGGCCCTGAATGCTTTAGAAAAGGGGTACCAGCGCAGGGAGCACTATCTGATCATGTGGATCGCCATCTACCCAGAGTTTGACGGTCTGCGTTCCGAGCCGCGCTTTCAGAAAATCCTTCATGGTCTTGGAATATCATGATTTCATGTTCACGTCTTCGCGCACTTGCGATCGCGCAGACGGTGGCGGCGGGTTGCCTGGCGGCCGGCATTGCGCTACTTTCCTCGCCCAGTTTGCAGGCGCAAGCGTTGAGCGGAATTAACGGCACGATCACCGATCAAACGGGTTCAGCCATTCCCAATGCCAAAATCACAATCCTCAATATCGATACCGGCATACGCCGGAACACCGAGAGCAGTTCGGTTGGAAGCTACTACATCACTGACCTGATACCGGGCACGTATACGGTCACGGTGGAGAAACCGGGACTCAAGTCGTCGGTTCAAAAAAATGTCGTGGTGCAGGCGGGAATGCAATCGACTGCCAATGCCACGCTGTTGGTCGGAGATGTCTCTAGCACAGTGGAAGTAACAGCCCCCGAGATCTCACTCCAGACCGAACAGCCGCTGATCAGCACCACCATCCAACATAAACTTCTGGAGGAACTGCCGATCGTCCTCGGCGGATCGATGCGCCAGATTGACGGGTTCCTGGCTTTGGTGCCGGGAGTCTCGCCGGATGGCCGCATTGACGGGGGACTAGATTTTCAGAACGAGGTGGTCTTCAACGGGGTACCGATTGCATTCGCGGAATTTCAGGGCCGACAGTACTTCATCAATCCCCCTTTTGACTTGGTGAGAGAGTTCACCGTGTTGCAAGGTGCCTTCTCGGCGCAATATGGGCTGGCGCACGGTGTCGCTCAATATCAGTTCCAATCGGGCACGAACGCCATTCACGGAAACACTTTTGCGGTCTATCGTGACGCTTTTTTCGATGCGCCAGGTGCCTACAACGATGTCAATCCCAATAACCGAGGCGTCATTGGCGAACCAAATACAGACCACGAATTCGATTGGGGCATCACCGCCGGCGGTCCGTTGCGCATTCCAAAGCTTTACGACGGACGGAACAGGACATTCTGGTTCGCGAGTATCGAAAAATTCCGCCAGTCCTTTGGACAAACTGCCGTGACGGTTCCGACCGAGGCGTTCATAAATGGGGACTTCAGCGGGCTGGTCATCCCGGGTACGACAACGCAGATTCCCATCTTTGTACCTATATCCTGGCAGGGTGACTCATCACTGATGCCCTCTGGGTGCGATCCGGGGGCGGCTCCCGGCCAGCAGTTTCCCGGCAATGTGATCCCGCAGAGTTGCATCAGCACGCTTTCGAAGTCGTTGCTAGGTTTTGTTCCCAAGCCGACGTCAGCCGGTGAAGTCAGCAACTTCCAACCGGGGTTCGTTCCCCTGGATGCGCATACGGTTTGGGGTTTTACTCTCGACCACAACTTCAACTCCAGGCAGGCTCTTCACGGGGTGTACTGGCGCAATGAGGAGCACTTGGCAGGTGGTTTCGTCGACAATCCGCTCAACAACACCACCACGGACGATTGGTATGGCAGCGGATTACTGGTCACTTACTCCCATGCAATTACGCCCCGACTGATGGTGACCGGAGGCGTTAGCTGGACGAGTGAGATTTTTCTCTTCAATCAGCAGAAGCCAATCGGCAGTTTTGCTGGCGTAGAACCCTCCCCGGATGGAGGCGTGTTCCTCCCGGGAATCGACTTTGGCGGTGGTCAGTGGGAACCCACGAACTGGGGCACAGATGGCTGGCAATACACCATCAATCGCAAGCATGGACTGGGAATTGCCAACAATTGGCTCTACACGCGCGGCCGGCACAACATCAACTTCGGCGTCGACATTCGGCGTACCTCTCAGGATGACCAGGAGTGCATACCCTGCGCCGGCTTCTTGAATTTTGATTCTGTGACGACTGCGGATCCGGTCAACGATGCGGTGGGCGAGTCCACCGGTAACGGCTTTGCGAGTTTCCTACTCGGCGTCGCACACGGTGGTTTTCGCGGATATGCCCCAATTACGAAACTGCGCAATTTCTATATCGCACCCTACTTTCAGGACAACATCAAGCTCACCCCGCACTTCACTTTGAATTGGGGACTCCGCTGGGACCTGGCATTTCCGTTCTCGAACGACAATCATACCAATCGGCTGGTCTTTTTTAATCCACTAGTTCCGAACCCCGCCATCATCAACCCGGCCACCGGTCAGCCGCGCCTCGGGGCGATGGCGATCCTGGGGAAAGGTTGCGACGGCTGTGTGGGCTGGGATCGTCCCGACATGCAATGGAAACACCTCAGCCCACGTCTGGGATTCGCGTATCAACTCAACAGCAAGACTGTATTGTTGGCAGGCCTGTCGTTCAGCTTCCTGAATACCGGCGCCTTCGAATACGGCACCAATCAGGTGGCCGTCAAGTTTGGGAACAACTTGAATGGTGCGGTCGTTTATACCGGGGAGGGTCAGTTTCCTGGGTTTGGCCAATGGGACAACAAGCCACTGCCATCACCTCCCAAGTCAACTTTCTCGCCGGATTACTTCAACGGGTTTGATTCGAGTGAGATTCACCGGCACATCGACCAGGCCTACAATGAGCTGCTCTCCATTGGCGTGCAGAGAGAGTTGCCGTGGAACATGTTCACTTCGGTCTCCTATATTCACAGTCACGATTTGCACTTGCCGGCGGCTTTGATCCGGCGGAATCAGCTCAATCCCAGTGTCTTGTCATTATGCCCGGATGGTCTGGAAAAAGAGCAGGACTGCATGCTCGGCCAGTCCTGGACGGCGGACGCGGCGCAGGCCGCCCTGAAAGCGGAGGGGTTTGGACAGTTCGGCGGGTTCTACACTCCCTACGAGACTTTCATCAACGACTTTGGGGATCACACACCCCTGGCGAAGGCACTGCTGCCGTACCCGCAGTTCAGAATAATCTTTAACCCCTTCGACACCACCGGCGCGGACAAATATGACGGACTCCAAGTCAGTGTCCAAAAGCGGACCGGCAGTGGCTTGACACTATTGCTCGCCTACACCTTGTCCAAGACCTTTTCCAATACAGACAGCACCTTCACGCTCGCCAATACCCGGGGCCTGAACCAGTTCAACCCCAGGGGCGAATGGTCAGTTGCCGCAGACGATCGCACCCACATCTTGAGTATCGGCCAGGTCTACGAGTTTCCCTTTGGGCCAGGGAAACAATTCTTGAACCATGGTGGAACCCTCCTGAAGAATCTGGTGGGAGGCTGGGAGATTTCCGGACACTACTATTACGCCAGTGGTACGCCGGTGCAAATTATAGAGATTGGCCGCCCCCTGGGTTTCACCAACGCCCCGAACCGGGCCAACATCCTGCCAGGCTCTTTCGATGTAAATTGGGACAACTATTACACAGGCCAGCCCGTCTTCAACGTCAAGAAGTTTCAGTATCCCGGGGCTTGGAGAGTAGGCAATGCCGCTCCATACTATTCGAGTTTGCGGAATCCTTTCGAGAGTAATGAGACAGTGGGACTGGCCAAGCGGTTCTTCTTGGGTGAAAGAGTGAAGTCGGAATTGAGGGTAGATTTCGACAATGTGCTGAACCGAATGCAAGTCTGCGGCGCGGGCCACCTGAACAACGTCGAACACCTAGATGGCTTTGGAATCGTATCTCCGGGCGCGGTTTGCCAGGGCAATTTGCCCAGACGAGGACAAGCTTTCTTCAAAATCACGTTCTAGATCGAGAACGTTCCGCTCCGTGTTTGGGCGTACGGGAAACTTGGCGGCATACGTTTGTGGCCTGCCTACTGGGATTTCGATACCTCACAGCTCAGGAATCTCCGAATCTCCGACCGGTTTCGTCTCCAGTTCCGTGCCGAAGCGTTCAACCATGCTAACTTTCCAGTCGGCGACAACACCAGCTTGCGGGACCTGATCTTCGGAATCGGGGCACCAATCCACCTCTCAACCCGAAGTTCGGAGTGAAACTGAGTTCCTGAAGGTTGCGGTGCCGTTTTGACGCCACGCGGACTCAATCCGTCAACCGTGTATTGGTCTGACGCTTACAGTGCTTCGCGCCAAACTTCAAGGGACTGAGATCCCGCGCACGCTGATGGTCGCTGTGGCGGCAGGTTTCGGCATCGTTATTCTGCTTGGTACGCGGTTCTTGGCTCGGGCACTTCGACAGCACCGTGCAAGCGAAGAGCGATTCCAGCAGATGGCGAGCAACATTCGGGAAATCTTCTGGATGATTGACGCGGAAACCAAGCGGGCCCTCTACGTGAACGAAGCCTACGAGACGATCACCGGACGCTCGTGCCAGTCGCTGTTTGACAATCCAACTTCCTACGAAGAACTCATCCACCCTGAAGACCGCTCGCACGTGCTCGCTAAACTTGAGGAAGCCACTCAGACCGGGCTGTTCGACGAAAGATTCCGCATCGTCTGTCCTCTTGGCGAAGAGCGATGGGTCAAGGTGCATGGGTTCCCGGTTCGAGACCATGCGGGCAGGATTCGCCGGCTCGTGGGGACCACACAGGAAATCACCGCCCAGAAACAGGCAGAAGATCAAGCCGATGCATTGCGCCAGGCAACCTTGGCGCTAACCCAGGACCTGCGCATGGACTTCGTTCTTGGTACCCTGCTCCGCTCTCTGGCGGAGCTAGTTCCGTATACTTGCGCCCGGGTTCTGGTTCCCGAAGGCGGACCGCATGTTCTGGCGCTGGGGGAAAGATGGTGCCCCGAACCCGCAGACACATCGCCCGCGCGTCCGCTGACTCTCAACGCCGACAAATCTCCATTCTTAAAGCGCCTGCTGGCAGACCAGAAGAGCGTCTTGATCTCCGACACGAGCCAGGAAAAGAATGGAAGACGTTCAAGGGCCATGGTCAGCTACGCTCCTGGCTCTCTGTCCCGCTGGTCGCTTCCGAGCGGTACCTGGGGTTGCTTTCGGTCGGCCACACCGATCCGAACCTCTATACACAGGAACATCTCCGCCGTGCCGAATTGCTGGCCATTCCTGCCGCCGCGGCAATTCAAAATGCTCGCCTCTACCAAACCGCTCAAATCTATGGCTCAGAACTCGAAAAACGAATAGCCGATCTCAAGCAGGCCGAAGACGCTCTGGCGGAATCAGAGGATAGCCGAAGGCTTTCGGAAGAGAAGTTTCAAAAGGTCTTTCGTTCCAGCCCAATTCCCTTCTCCATCACTACAGTCAGCGAAGGGCGGTTCGTTGATGTGAACGCCGCCTTCGAGCGTCGGTACGGCTATTCAAGAGCGGAGGTGCTCGGCCGCACTGTCCATGAACTTGCGATCTGGGAAGATCCGTCAGACCGAGTGCGTATGACCACACAACTACAGCAAGGCCCGATCCGGAACGTGATCACCCGACTTCGCGCCAAGTCGGGCGAGATCAAGCTCACGGCCTATTCCGCAGATAAGATCCAGTTCGACGGCCAATCCTGCATTCTTGCGGTCTCAGAGGATTTGCCGGAATACGACCAACAGAAGGCAAATTGAAGACCTTCTCGAACAGTTCCCGTGACCGGTTCTGCGGAAGCCCTTCGATCTCACACCCCGCGTTCTCGCAGACTCAACGACGGACGATGTTTTCGCAGTACGCGAATGAGATACTCCTTGGTGATCTGCATCTAGCGTTTCACCAGTTTCACTTTCCGTCGGTCGGCCATTTCGTTCGCCATGGCCGATTTGTCGGCGTCGGATAACATCCGGGCTGCCAAAGGAAACACTAGGTCGTCCTCGATCCTGATGTGCCGCTTGTACACTGACACAAGGCTTGCAACGGCTTTGCGGAATCCCTCGACCTCTGCATCGGCCAGAACGCCCGCCGAGAGATATCGCGCTCCCAGTCGTTCGACTTCCGCATGCAATGGCGTCGCCCAGCGATGTTCTTCCTCTAACTGCTCCAGTTTTGAGAGGGCTGATTGGATCTCAGGATGGTCGATCTGACGCAGCCGGGGAAACAACGACTCCTCTTCGTCCGCAGTGTGCTTTGGTGCCGCTTGGCCGAAGTAGCGCAAGGCAGACTCCAACGCTCTGCTGGTTTCGTCCGTGGGAGGACGATCCACCAGCTCCGCAACCGCCGTGAGCGTACCGAGAAACATCTCGATCCGACGATGGCAGTCCGAGAGCAAGCCGGTCGGATCGGTAAAGTTATGAGGCTTTGTTCCAATTTGAACAGGCATATGTCCTATGAGCGGATCATGGTCAGTACCATTTTGAAACGAGTGGTCGCCTTAACAGCGTGCGGCTTTTCCGCAGGCAACAGGACGACTTCGCCTGCTTTCAACGCAATAGGCTTGCCAGCGACAGTGATCTCTGCTTCGCCTTCAATAGCCTGCACGAGGGCGTCGAATGGAGAAGTGTGTTCGCTTAACCCCTGTCCTTCGTCGAACGCAAAGATCGTGATATTCCCCTTTTCCCGCTTCAGGACGACTCGGCTTACGACCGATCCATCCTGATAGTTGACCAGGCCGAGGAGAGGTAAAGCTTGTGCTCCAGTGATTTCTGAACGCGCTGCGGTTGTGGAAGTCATTTCTTATTCTCTCCCTTGTTGTATTGGATTCACAGAGTGCCCCCAGATCAACATGCGAAATGAGGTGGCTCACCCTTCACATCCCGTCGGGGCTTTTACGTGCTGCCAACAGCGGCGATGGTCTGACAATGACGACTCCCTTCATGCCGTTGGCTTCATGCAGAGTGCAGACGTAACGGTAGACTCCTGGCACTGTGAAAATGCGGGCAAACGTTTGACCGGGTTGCAGGAAGTTCGAATCAAATGGTTTCACGCTGGAAGGAAGCTTTACGTCTGCCATATGCAAGGCCTTATTGGCATCGTCCACCACATTGTGGATTACCTGCGAAGAGTTCTTCCAAACTACATTCTGGCCAACGTTAACCGTGATCGTCGCTGGCAGAAACGCCATGTCGCTCATGTTTACAGTGCCCTTCTCCGCTGTCGCCGGTTTTGGCCGTGCTTTTCGAATCATGGCCGCGGTTATCTTGACGGCGCAGTTGGGCGCGAGTTGATCCACCGTGTGCACTACGAAACTGGGGATCCCGGAATCTTCCACGGACACAACACTTCCGAAATACCCACTCACATGGACCAAGCGGTTGGCATATTCCGAGAACAATATGCCTTCCATGCGGTAGGTTTTCGCGGATGGGAGGGCTTTAAGCATCACCCGTCCGTCGCTCAGGAATGTCAGGCATCCGTTGAGTTGCACGGAACCAAGAATCGAGGGCTGCGATCTCGATGCGACGGGCATGGGCTGTGAGCCGTGTCCGCGCCCCGCTTGCACATTGGTCACGTCCATTGCCATGCCGCGCATCGGACTAGGAATAGCTTCTTCCCTCCCGTTTGTTGGGCTGGAGGAAAGGTCAACAGCGCTCGCCGAATCAACACCGCCCTTTCCCTGGCCAGCCGCGGTATCGGCCCGGGTCATGCCAGTCACCCAAGCAGCGGATTCCTTCAATGGGGGATCCGACAGAGCCGGCCCGGCATGCATCAAGGCCGCGTTCTGCGGACCGCTTACATCAAAAACTGCCATAAGCCCCTTGGCCATCCGTGCCATGGCATGGTCCATCATGGTGAACTGTCCTGGGACGCTGGCCTTGAATTCCAGAACTGCAGCACCGCCCGGCGGCACGCTGGCGGTTTGAATTCCAGTCAGAGGAGGTGAGGTCAGCGACCCAAGCGCGTAATCCCGAGTGAAGATTTCCCCGACTACATGTAGTGACGATGTGTCATTTGGGCCAGCATCGCCGAAGAAGACCCGCACGGTCTCACCCACATTGGCGTGCATCGGGTATTCCTTGGTCAGGGCATCGACCGCCCCGTTGAACACAAAATACTCGGGGCTCTCCCCTATGAGCTTTGCATCGCTAAACTGCTGCAAGCCCGCTTTGCCCTTGGGTGCGGAGGTGTAGATTTCGCCCTGCATGACGTAGTACTCGTGATCCACGTGAGGCAGTCCACCCTGGGGCTCAACCAGAATCAGCCCATACATGCCGTTGGCTATGTGCTCGGCAATCATTGGCGTGCCGCAGTGATAAACGAACAGCCCCGGCGTCGTGGCCTGAAATGTGAAGGTCTTCGACTGTCCCGGAATTGCCTGCGAGAATGCTGCACCGCCCCCCGGGCCCAGAGCAGCATGAAAATCGACCGAATGGACCATGTGACTGCCCGCATCGTTGTGAAGAGTAACCTCCACCGAGTCACCTTGCTCTACGCGGATCATCGGGCCAGGTACCTTCCCATTGAAAGTCCAATACCGATAGGTAGTACCGCTTGTCGGGTCCAACTGACCGAGTACTTCTTCAGCCGTGAGCATCACATGGACTACCGTCGGCGCGCGGTTCGCGATAAGCGGTGGAACATCCTCTGGATTGCGGACGATATCGACAGTATTCGCCGTGGCTTTCGCCCCAGGCCTATGGTTGGTCGCAACCTGTGCCACCAAAGATTCGGTTCCAGTCAACATCAGGATAAAAAGCGGGACGCTGAGAATTGCTTTCATGAATGGAATTTTGTAAAGAGTCCTTCTTGCCATGTCGTGTCTCTTCCCGCCGGCCTCCGTTCCCTTCTTCGGGTCTTGGTTTGCCAGCTGACCTATACTTGTATCGGGAGGCGATAAGTCTCAATGGAGCATTCGTACTGCTCGCATAGGCATTTGTCCCGGAGGCACCTAAATGCTGGAAAGTGAGCTATTTGCGCTGCTCCAAGGAACAGCGGACGCGGCTTTCTCAGTAACCGAGGAAGGCAAGATTATGTCCTGGAACAAAGGTGCGGAGAAGCTTTTCGGTTATTCGGCGGCAGAAGCAGTCCACAAAACCTGCTACGACATCTTGGAAGGCGTGGGGCCATTGGGTACGCGTGTGTGCCATCAGAACTGTAGCGTGGCCGAATGCGCCGGCAGCAGTACCGAAATACCCAACTTCGACATGAGCGTTAAGACCAGTTCTGGAGAGCGCGTGTGGATCAACATGTCCACAATCGTGTTCGATAACCAGCGCACCGGCCGCCGTCTTTTAATCCACCTTGCCCATGACGTCACCGAGCAGAAAAAGAGTGAGGAACTGACGCACAAGATGCTCGACCTATCCAAGCAGCTCAGTTCGGTTGGCGAAGCTTCCGTGCGGGCGGCGCCAATATCCCCTTTGTCCGAACAGGAAAAACACATCCTCCGCAGGTTCGCAGAGGGCAAGGATAGTGATGAGGTTGCTCGCATTCTCGGCATCAGCCCGCAAACCCTTCGCAATCACCTCCATCACATCAACCAGAAGCTGCGGACCCACAATCGTCTGGAAGCGGTCATGAACGCTATCCAGCGAAAACTTATCTGAGTTGGCAGGGGCGAGACTCTCTCTCCTTATGCTGTAGCCGCAGCGGTGGGCTTCGGTTCGGCACTGATCTGTTCTTCTGTTCCTTCACGCCCCAATCATCCATGTGCTATCTCGACAGTACATTTGTCCCATTGCAGCTCTGGCACGACAAGGGCCAAATAGAACTCGAGCGGGTACTCCGCTGCTCGCAGGAGTCGTTGTCATGATTTCTCACTGTGCTAACCCGGATTGCATGCTGCCGTTTCACTACTTGAGGGGTGGACGTTTGTATCGGTTCGATATCAGGCATCCGACTACTCCCTGCAGCGATGTTCCCAACGCCATCTGCGGTTTGAAACCATCACATGCGACCGTCTTCTTCTGGCTGTGCGAACAGTGCTCCTCGAAGCACTCGCTTAGATTCAACTTTCGTGACGGGATCAGCCTCGCATCGCTGACGCAACCGGTTAGGAAACACAGTACTGCACCGGTGATTGCCGTAGAGGACCCCGCTCCAGACCCACAGGATGACCGGCATGTAAGCAACGCGCTGTGACAAAGGTCGTTGTTTTCCTGGCACTCAGGACTTCAATTGAGGCGCACCTTATTCGGTAAAGTCATTAGCTTAGTTCAGACCGATAGAAGTGGCGACGCTCGAAAAGAGGCAGAGGCACTTCAAAAACGCGAGTCTCGCTGCTCTCGAATTCAAATTCCTTTCCACACTCCGGCGCCGGGCAACTGGCGAGAGACTTTTCTTGGCGCGGTCCAGCCGGGAGTGGCTCCTTGACCACAACCCATGTTCCACATTTCGGACAGGTGACGCACGAGCACGCAATACGATCAGCCATCTCCAAATTATATTGCGCTTGGAACAGCGCGCCGTGGATGGTACCCCGATCGGGCGCAGGGTTCCAACCTCTTGGGCTTGGGCAATTTCGTGGCCGTATGCACCTTGGGTGGTGGATCGTCTGCCATCTCGGTAGTTTGCGACAGGCAAAGATAAGACACGCCGTCACAGCACATTGCCAGCAACGCAAGTTTTGCTCAAACCAACAAGAACACCGGTGTTTGCGCCCGTTTGACGGAAGTTCGCTTCCGGTCTAAATAGAACCCTCGCACCTGTCGGCCCCGTCGATCGGATGAGACAGTCCCGTGCCATGGACCGATCCTTGGAGTTCTTATGTCATCGAATTTGCAATTCATGCCTGACCCTCAACAGATTCGGCAAGATCTTCTGGACGTTGAAGAGGTCGCAAAGCGTTTGAAAGTCAGCCCGCAGTGGGTGCGGGACCATGCTACCCGCCGTCATCCCAAGCTGCCCTGCGTGCGCCTGGGCAGTCTCATACGGTTCCAGCCGAGGGTTGTCGATGAGTTCATCGAACAACAGGCGCAGGCCGCACCCTGGCGCCGGCGGCGGGCGAAGGCATCCTAAATGAGTCGCGGCACAGGGACTCACGGTCGAATACCGCGCAAAAAGCCCCAGCCAGATCGACAACTGATACTCGCAGTGCCTCCGCTGCGTACCTCTAGGGTGGACAGTATTCGGACCCTGCTTCCTCCTGCGAAGCGTCGCCGTTATCAACGGGGCTGGGTTGAGACCGAAGGAGCAAAAGGCAGGAAGCAATATGTAGGCCGCTGGCGAGCCAGCGATGGCAGCAAGCCGAAGGTTGTGCTCGGCTACGTCTCCCAAATGTCATTGTCCGAGGCCCGCACCCGCATCGAGGCCCACGTACGCGGGTTGGGCAGCCGCCCGGCATCTGCTGTCCACATTACGTTCAAAGACTACTGGACCCTCAACTTCAAGCCACGCCGCAAAGTGCGTTGGTCGGAACCGACCGAGGCGGGCTATGACCAGTACATGAGTGCCTACCTGTCACCCACGTTCGGCGATGTACGTATCGCCGATATTGAGCCGCAACAGATCGCCGCGTTCTTCGACAAGCTGCGGAAGGACCATTCGCGGAGCGTAGTGCAGAAGGTGTGGACGCTGTTTCGTTCCATCCTCGAAGACGCAGTTGACGACGACATCATAGGCAAGAACCCGATGCGTCGAGTGCCGATGCCAAAGACGAAGTTGCCGAAGAGACCGGTCCTCGAAACCGAAATCGTGCCCAAAGTTCTCAAAGCCGTGGAGAGCCAACCACGCAACAGCGCCATACTGCACATCGGAATTTTCTGCGCCATGCGGCCCAGCGAAGCCTTCGGTCTTCGTTGGAAATCGTTTGTCGGCGACCACTTCGTGATCCGGGACTCGGCGTGGAAGGGAAAGCTGCTCGAAGACCATGCCAAGATTGGCGAGCGCCGTGTGTTTATTCCGCCGGCTACGCGAGCAGCCATCCTGTAGTGGCGCGAGAAGTGTAAACACACAGGTCGCAAAGACCTGATATTCGCGAGCAAGAAAGGCAACCCGCTCATTGCGGACAATTTCCGAAAACGCGTGCTGGCGAAAGTACAGCAGGATCTGGAGCTCAACGTGCCGCTCACGTTTCAAGTGCTGCGCCGGAGCCACGCGACCAGGAACCAAAAGACACCCAAGGATGCGCAGGCCCACCTGGGGCACAAGACAATGACCATGACGCTTGGGACCTATGCCCAGGCGATACCGGACAGCGTTCGAGAGATGGTCGAGCGGGATGAGCGCGAGACTCTCGAGCAGAAAGATCCAGACGCCGCCGACGGAGGATAGCGCCCAGTTCGGGTTGCCCGCGCTAACCTCCGATCTTCTCGAGCACAACAGAAGACATCAGCTTGCTTCCGCGAGCCGTAGCGTCGAGCCGCGCAGCGAGCGCAGGAAATGCCGGTGTCGGCCCCTTCCACTGCAACTGGTCCACCGAGTCGAAAAGAGGAATATCGGTGCGCAGGGTCGCCAGAGTACGAAACAGAAGCGCTCGATCCCGTTCGTGTAGCAACGTACTCGCGAGCTTCGCGGGACTTGCCGCCTTGACTTGCCACTGGCGCCAGTCCTCCGGGATCGCTTCGAGGCGGCCGAAGCGTGCGAGGACCGCCGACGCGGACTTCGCGCCCCAACCCGGCAGCCCCGGAAACCCATCCGCCGCATCGCCTACGAGAGCGAGATAGTCGGGGATTGACGCCGGCGGAACTCCGAACTTCGCGACCACTCCGGCTTCGTCCCGGATTGTGCGCGTGCGGCGATCCATCTGCACGACCCGCGTGCCACGCACGCATTGCGCGAGGTCCTTGTCGGGCGTGCAGATGATCACGCGCTCGACGCGGTCGTCGCCTGCTGCCAACTCCGCGGCGGCGGCCAACGCATCGTCGGCCTCGAACTCCACCATCGGCCAGACGACAACTCCCATGGCAACAAGTGCCTCCTCGAGCACCGGGAACTGCGCCCAGAGTTCGGGTTCGATGCCCTCACTGGTCTTGTATCCCACCCACAGCTCATTACGGAAGGATTCGATGACATGGTCCGTCGCCACTCCGATATGAGTGGCTCCCTCCTTGATCATGCCGAGAATCGATGCGAGAACGCCTCGCACGGCCGCGACCTCCTGGCCGTCGCGATCGCCGGCCGAGGGAAGCGCATAGTAGTGGCGGAACAGTTCGTAGGTGCCGTCGATGAGGTGAACGTTCAGCGCGAGACTCCTGGAAAGACTATAAGTCCCCGGTTGCGGATTCCGCTACCTGCGAGCCACACGCCTGACGACAGCGATTGTGCCGTGTGATCAGGTTGAATGCACTCGGAATAAGAGGATGAGGATTTGGAGTGGTGTTCGAGCGCTTCGGGCACCTTCGCGGCTTGTTGCCCCCGAGATGCCCCCGAGGTTGAATTTGCAATTCCTTCTAAACTCTTGAAAGGAATGGCGGGGACGACGGGACTCGAACCCGCGGCCTCTGCCGTGACAGAGTCGCTGGCCGATGTAACTCATTGGAACTTAACGGTACTGACAGCCCGTTCTTAATCCTTTAAGGGAACCCAAGGGAACTCTTTGGCCGGCTTATTGGACCCAGATCGGACCCAAATTAACCGATCCGGATCAATCCGACCTTTGGGTTATGAACTCACAACGCTTTCGTTGATCTGGCGCAACTTCCCCCCGTTTTGGGCTGAAAATGGCCTTCTTGTTGGACCCAACTTTGGACCCAAGTTTCTTGGGCGGGATTCGCCGTCGGACTAAGCAGCCCGGCTCAAGTCCTCGCGTACCTTTCTTTCGCCAGTTTCCTGTTCAGGACGACGCTCAGACTTCTTCTCCAACTGGTTCTGCCTGCCGCTGCGATTCATCGGCCTTTGTACGTTTGGTTGCCATGCCAACCGTTTCTCATAGGCTAGAGCCGCTTCCTAGCCTTGTAGATGTCACAATCCGGCGTCGGTGGCACTCAACAGCGGACGGGGATGGCAGCGACGCTCACATGTCGTGGTGGGCGCCGATGTTGAGCGAAAACACGGCGGTAACTAGCATCTTTGGCTACATCTCCTCAAACTGCTGGGTGCGCCGACCGCCGATTCCTGTTCTCATCTCGCTCCTCATCATCTGCTCGATCCTTGCCGTTGGGACGCGATGAAGTTAGATGGATGAAATGGCGACCCCGGAGGGAGTCGAACCCCCAACCCTCAGATCCGAAGTCTGATGCTCTATCCAATTGAGCTACGGGGCCGTTGGTCCAACTCTACCATCGATTCCCGCGATTCAGCGTCGGATGAACCCACAGCGGAGGGACGGGCGAATCGACGATTTAATTCCTTGATCTGCGTCAGAAAGGGGCTGCCATCGACAGGCGCGGTCGTCCTCCAGTCGGAGAATCCTTCTACCTTGGAGCAGGCTCTGAATCGCTTTCATTCCAATCGTCAGGCGGGAGAGACAGTCCCCAAATGTTCTGCGGTTCCACTAGTCCGATTCCACAGACCCGGGCCGGGGGAAGACTTTCCGAAAGCCGCACCGCAAGTTCCTGACCGCTCTTCCTGCGCAGAGAGCTGCTCACCAGGCCCAGCGCAACCAGCAGGATCGGGAAAAGCGCTAGGAACATATTGAATGCCACGGCTTGCGAAACCATGCCGCATTGTGGAAGGACTCTTGCGAACGTGCGGAACAGTTTTTTTGCAAGAGACCTGGGCACCATCGCCCGGAATTATAGCCGCGACGGCTGGTAGTGAGCGGGCGGAAACACGGGAACGCAATAGCGGAGTTTGGGTCAGAGCAATCGGTTTTGTCATGCCGTCACAATCACGCCAGTGCACGGACTTTTGCTAGCACGGTGATAGCTGTGACGCACTCCCGAATCAAAGTATACGGCGTCCCCTGATTCGAGGTTGAACGTCTCGGAGCCGATGGTGAGGTCCAGTTTCCCAGAGATTAGATAAAGCAATTCCACGCCCGGATGCTGGTGAGGCCGCGACTTGTCAGCGGCAATGGGTTCGAATTCCGCGTAGAAAGCATTTAGCTTGCGTTCTGTAGCCTTGAAGTCCAGGCTCTCGAAGTTGTATGCGATGTTCCCTCCTCCTGGACTATCCGGAAACCGCATGCGCTCCTTCTTGCGTACAATCGCCACCACATGACGCTTACGCTCATCAGTAAAGAAGTATTCGAGCCCCACCCCAAACACCAAAGCGATACGCAGCAGCGTCGGGAGTGTGGGGAACAGTTTGCCACGCTCCAGTTTTGAGAGCATGGCCGCCGAAAGGCCGGTGTGCTTGCCCAATTCAACCAGACCCATGCTCTTTCGCAGCCGCAGAGTCCGCAGTTTCTCGCCCAACGCATACGGCCGAAGCCCTTCGACAATTGTTTTATTGACCACTCGCTTTTCCTCGTTTTCCCACCAGTACAACAGCGGGTTGGAGTTTGGACTGGTACTCACATGATTTGCAGAATCTCGTTACTTTTCGTGTTGCGACAATCATTGTTCCCTATAGTTAATACAGCAAACGGGCAAGAGTGCAACAGAAAACAGAGAGAACAAGAAAATAAGGAGAGATGAAATTGAAAGCAGCCAGTTTTGCATTGATTCTCAGCGTCCTCGTAAGCGCCATGCCGGCAGCCGCCGGTTCCGCCAAAAAGGACATTGTTGACACCGCGGTCGCCGCGGGAACCTTCAACACGTTGGCCACGGCGCTTCAAGCCGCCGGTTTGGCTGACACCCTGAAAGGCAAGGGCCCTTTCACCGTGTTTGCTCCCACAGACGAAGCCTTCAGCAAGCTGCCGGCGGGCACCGTCGAGTCGCTTCTCAAGCCCGAGAACAAGGACAAGTTGAAGGCCATCCTGCTCTACCACGTGGTGTCGGGCGACGTGACTGCGGCGCAGGTGGTGAAACTCTCTTCGGCGAAAACCATCAATGGCCAGGACCTGAAACTGACGGTCAACGAAGGCACCGTGATGGTCAATGACGCCAAGGTAGTGAAGGCCGATGTTTTGGCTTCGAACGGCGTGATCCACGTGATCGACACCGTACTTCTACCCAAAGACTAAGTAAATGGAGGAAAAGATGAAGACGTTAGATGTGATCGCAGCTGTGCTTCTAGTGGTGGGCGGACTGAACTGGGGTCTGGTGAGCGTTGCGCACTTCGACCTGGTGGCCGCTATTTTCGGAATGAAATTCGGCGAAACTTCAACACTCAGTTCCGTCGTCTATGCCCTGGTTGGCCTGGCGGCGCTGTACCAGGCTGTCTATTTCAAGGCCATTCAGCACCGCTGGGGACACGAGTCGGCTCCGGCCCGCGCCCGCTAGAGGGAGGACACGGAGGACGGGGGAGAACGCCTCTGCGTTCTCTCCCACTTTACTTGGGATGGGAATCAAAACACTCAGTCTCGATCCCCGCATCACCGTGCGGAAACCCGGAGCGCCGAATCCAGAAGGAGAGTGCGTAGTCTACTGGATGCAGCGCGCCCAGCGGGCATTGGACAACCCCGCTCTGGATGTGGCGGTTAAGCTTGGCAACGAACTCGGCAAGCCGGTGGTTGCTTTCCTTGCTCCGGTGCCTTTTTATCCGCACGCCAATCTGCGTCACTACCGGTTTCTCGCCTCCGGAATTCCGGACATCGAAGAGGGACTTTCCAAGCGTAATGTCGGCTTTGTCCTGCGGACGTACCCTGATCACAGCCTAATTAAGTTTTGTGAACAGGTCCGCCCGGCGATCGTAATTGGCGACGAAAATCCCCTGCGCGAAACTGAGCAAGGGCGAGTCCGCGCCGCCCAACACTTGAAGGTGCCTTTCTGGACCGTTGATGCCGACGTCGTCGTGCCCTCGCGGCTGCTCGGTAAGGAGCATTTTGGTGCCCGCACTATCCGCCCGCGACTCCAGGAACTCTTGCCCCAGTTCCTTATTCCAACGAAGGTCGTCAAGGCGCGAACCCCGTGGAACAAGCGACGAGATCTGCATTCACTTTCGGCGCATGAGGATTTCACGACAGGCTGGTCGCTCGATCGCTCCGTTTCGCCGGTCGAGAACTGGCAGGGCGGAACCAAGCGTGCGCTGAGCGTTCTGGCTGACTTCGTCAAACATGGGTTGCGGAGTTATCCCAAGGACCGGAATCATCCTGACCTTTCCGGAACCAGCCTCCTCTCGCCCTATCTTCACTTTGGCCATATCGGTCCTCTCACAATCGCGCACGCCGTGCAGGCGGCATCCGCGCCGGCGTCTGCGAAGCAGGCATTTCTGGAACAATTGATTGTCCGACGTGAGCTCTCGGTGAATTTCGTTCGTTACAACTCATACTATGATTCCTTCGAATGCCTCGAGCCATGGGCGGATCGCTCTTTTGCCCAACACTCGGGCGACCGTCGCCCTATTGTTTACGACGAGGAACAGCTCGAGCAGGCTGAAAGTCACGATCCTCTGTGGAACGCTGCTCAGAAACAAATGGTCCTGACGGGCTGGATGCACAACTACATGCGGATGTACTGGGCCAAGAAAATCCTGGAGTGGAGTCCGTCGGTTGGCGCCGCTTACAGCCGGGCCGTCTGGCTCAATGACCGCTATGAACTGGACGGCCGCGACCCCAACGGCTACGCGGGCATTGCGTGGGCCATCGTAGGCAAGCACGATCGCCCTTGGTTCGAGCGTCCAGTGTTTGGACAGGTGCGATATATGTCGCTCGCCAGCACCTCAAAGAAGTTCGATTCTAAGCACTACATCCAAAATGTGAGACGGCTGGAGGCTAGCCATGTCTGACAACCGCTGGCTCATGCTCCTCTTCTTCCTGTTTTTGTGCTACAGCGCGGCAGTGCTGGGCTCCATCTGGACGTCGTCCTCGGTCGGTGCCTGGTACGCGGAACTTAGAAAGCCTTCCTTCAACCCACCTAACTGGATCTTCGCTCCCGTTTGGTCACTTCTGTATTTCCTAATGGCACTAAGCGCCTGGCTGGTTTGGGGCAAAGCAGATTGGGGCGGCACAAGACTTGCGTTGACACTGTTCTTTGCCCAACTTTTGCTAAATGTGGCCTGGTCATGGCTGTTCTTCGGACTTCGACGGCCGGGAATAGCGCTGGTTGAGATTGTTTTCCTGTTCGGTGCTGTTGTCGCAACCGCCCTGGCAGCTCGATCGGTTTCCGGCCTCGCCTTCTGGCTTATGGTGCCCTACGCCCTTTGGGTTGCTTTTGCCACACTACTCAATTTCAAAATCTGGCAACTGAACTCCGGTGCGGTATGAAGATTCTGGTCAGTGGTGCGACCGGATATGTGGGGAGCAGGTTAATCCCGCGTCTGGTGGATTCCGGACACGAAGTCTCGTGTATGGTACGGGACGCTTCGCGGGTGGACCCGCGAGTGGCCGAGAGCACTCGCATTGTGGTTGCCGACGTATTGCAACCGGAGAGCGTTGCCGCAGCAATGCAAGGAATCGAGGTTGCCTACTATCTGATTCACTCGATGTCAGCCTCCGGCGGAGATTTCCAAGAGCGCGACCGGCTCGCCGCCCACAACTTTGCCGTGGCGGGCCGCCAGGCAGGAGTGAACCGGATCATCTACCTTGGCGGTCTCGCGTCCGAAACGTCACAAATTTCCGCGCATCTCAAGAGCCGCCAAGAAACTGGCGAAGCTCTACGCAGATTCGGACCGCCGGTAACTGAATTCCGCGCAGGCATCATTGTCGGCAATGGCAGTGTCTCGTTCGAGTTGATTCGATACTTGACCGAGCGCCTCCCGGTCATGATCTGTCCCCGCTGGGTGATTACGCGCACTCAGCCCATTGCCATCGATGACGTTCTCGATTATCTGGTCGCGGCGTTGCAGTCACCGGAGTCAACCGGTCAGGTGATCGAAATCGGGGGCGCAACGATTGAAACCTACCGCAGCATGATGCTCACCTATGCCCGAGCCCGGCGGCTTCGGCGCTGGTTGCTCCGCGTGCCTGTCCTGACTCCGCGACTGTCTTCCTACTGGTTGCGCTTGGTGACCCCGCTTCCCACGTCGATCGCCCGCCCACTGATCGAGGGCCTGCGCACTGAGGTCGTCTGCAGAAGCACCCGCGGTGCTGAGCTGTTCCCTGCAATACGACCCATGTCTTACGACGCTGCGATCGAGAAGACCATGACGCGCAGGCTGCCGGACGATTCGCTGATCGCGACCCTTCCTTCCCATCCTGCGCACGTCTTCACTCGGCGGGACGGGGTTCTGTGTGACGTCCGCCAAGCGGTCGCCGACGCGTCCCCAAACGACGTGTTCTCCGTGATTACGCACCTCGGCGGTTCGAACGGCTATCTGTACGCGAATAGTTTGTGGCGAATCCGCGGTTGGCTGGATCGATGCCTCGGAGGGTCTGGTATGAGGCACAGCCTTAGCTGCGGACCTCTGAACAAGAATGATCACGTCGATTTTTGGTACGTGCAGGATCTGGAAGCGGGCCATCGTCTGCTGCTGCGGGCAGAAATGAAGACCCCGGGTCGTGCCTGGCTGGAGTTCCTGCTTTCTCCGCAGGCCAGGGGCCGGACGCTGGTTCGCTGCTGCGCCTGGTTTGAGCCGCGCGGTTTGCTAGGAGAACTTTATTGGTGGGCTCTTTACCCTGTTCACATCTTGATTTTCCGGGGCCTGGTCCAAGCAGTGTGCAGAAACGCAGCCCGCGCCATGCAGGCTACTACGGCAGCAGTGCGCTGATTCGGAGTGCGGCTTCTCTGACATTCCGCCCAGGGTGAGAGTGCTGAGAGTGCTGGGAACGCTATGCGCGCTTGAAGTCAGCATTAGTGATCCGGGCCAAGTCGGATAGCACGGGGGTGCCATTCACAGACGTTTTCTTCAGTTCTATGTTTCTCGTGAGCAGTTCTGGGGGAGGGCTGTTCCGCGAGCGTCCCGTGACTCAACGAGTCTTGGGGCGCTTTCGTCTTTCACCCGTCGCCGAAACGACAGGACGTTCTGTCACCTGCCTGATCTGCCGAGTGGTCGGCGTGGTGCACGCGCAATCAACTGCGGCTTTTCCACCGGCTCGCAACTCCTCGATGTGCACCCCTGAAGACGACCGAGTAGCAATCCCTCGTGTTCCCGGCAACGAAGCATTCGTCCTCACTTCTTGCTGAAGGCGTAGTGTCCAGAGTTGGAGCCAATGTCTTGCACCAGGCGCTCCAAAATGTGGTACTGCCTGTGAACCTCCCAGAACAGACCCGTGAACTTGAGGGCAAAAGGTGTGAGAAGATTCGTGGCGAGGCCGATAATGTCGGACCAAAGCCCGGTCATTCCACCAACGGAATTCATTTTGCGGTCTAAAACGGAACGGCAGAGGGCGCCGCGATCGCTGGGCGGATTATCGCCATCCCATTTTCCGGCAGCGCAGGAGAGCGCCATTTGGGTGATCTCGCCTGCTTTTAATTCCTTGGCAAGACCAGGATCGTGCGTCTTTAAGTTCCAGTCTTTAGCTGACTCGATGGCCTTCTTCGCATCGGCATTTTCTTCAATTTTCTTAACCCACTCCACACTGGCTGCCATCGCCGTGACGACCGCGAGCTGTTGGTGCGCGAGATCTGAGGCATCGTCGCCACGCGCTGCAGCCGGGCCAGCGTTGTGATACTCCGCCTGTGATCTTAGCGGCTGCCCAGGGTTCTCGTATTCCGTATACAACAAGCGAGAATTGTCGTGGTTCATGTGAGTGTGGGTGTTGAGCGCGCCAGCGGTAGGCGGGTAAATACCGGACCTGACCTGAAACGGCCAATTATCCGGCTCATCGTGCCGGCTGCGGAACTCAAACCATGTAGGCGCACGAAGCTCCCCGGAAGGCAGCCTGACCATCTTCACATCGGTCGCATTGAAATCGTTGTGAATCCAATCCGAATGACTGTAGAAGTCCTGCACTGCGTGTAGCGACGCGCCCAGCGTAATTAGTGTCAAGACCCTGCGTACGCGCTCATCCGGGGGAAGCCGACTGTAATCAGCGAGCACATGCTGCGTATTCTGCAGCAGATGGCTGAAAACGTAATCGAAGTCGGAATTGTGCTGAAAATCACCATTGAGGTTGTCGAAATGGAGGTAAATCGCGGCGCCGCGCACTTGTGGATTGTTCGCGATGTATTCGTTCACCGCCTGCAGTTCCTTGCTCTTAAAATTTCTGGATCCATACTCCGAGACGGGACCAAAAAAATCAGGAGAGAAGTTTCCCAGCTGCATAACTTTCCACGCGTCTTCCGTGAAACCGAATTGCGCGCCAACCTTTTGGTTGCATTGTGAATGCCAGTAGCTGTCTAAGCCAACGGCCGGCGAAGCCACAAGGGCCACCAAAGCTACAAGAGCCGAAATCTTCCGCATCGTTTCCCTGCTCGATTGAGGATAGCGCAAAGGGAAGACGTCCACCAAAAGGTCGGAGCAGTACGAGTGGGCTTCTTCAGCCGGGTAGACGGACCGGTCGATTCTTGATCCCAGGGAAACCTAGAACTGCGCGCTCTTCAGCATTCTGTCGAATGTAGGGCTCAGGCGTTCATACTCAGACTCTGGAGCAACAAACACCAAAAAGATCGCCGAGCCATCCGGCCGCGGGAGCGTTATCAACCAGTCTCTTTCTTTCTGCGATTGTCCCCTAGCGTCCGGGAACGGTGAGGTCGATTGCATGGTCACCGATCGCCCGCCAACACCAGCAACCTCAATCGGTGTGGCTTTGCCGACAACTTGCAGGTCGCCCCCGCTCTGAAGGCTGCGCACAATTTCAGCAGTCATCTCATCGATGGTTGCTTTCCCCTTGAAGGAGGCGCCATTGATCACGACTCCATAGCCAATCCCATTGCTGACAATACCCGAACGCGGCGCGATCGTGATTGACTGGCCCTGTTGTTGCGCAGCAATCACGTCCCAATTCTCTGGCCGAGCTATCCTCATAGGACCGAGATCAACGGTCAAAAGTCTGGAACCGGGCATCACATCGTTCGAAGGCGCTGGGTTCCCCGTCGTGTTACTGGATTTCGCAGAAGTTGTCTCCGGGGCAGCTACTCCCGCGGCTGATTTAAGAACGGCGCCGTTCTGCTTGTTCAAGGCGTCCCACTGGCCCGTCTTCGCACCTTTAGCAATTTCGTCCGCCGTGTAAGTCTTGACCGCGGTAGCTTGCTGGCGCACCTGTGTGAAAGCGGAGCCGGTCGTCTGGTACTTCTTCGGTGGCCATCCCTGGATCTCCTTTTGTATCGCCGCCTCTCGATTGCCTGGATTTGGGTGATCGCTCAGGAACTGCGGGCCCGAGCCCCCTTGCGACTCGAGCGTCTTGAAAAAGTCGGCCATTGCCTGCGGGTTATATCCGGCTCGATACAGGATCATCGCGCCAACCTCATCGGCTTGGGCTTCGTCACCTCGTGAGTACTTCAGCATAACCATGCCGGCGCCGACCTGGACACCAGCTTGTGCTAAGGACCCCAGGGTGCCACCTTTGCTTCCAAAAATGGCGCCAGCTAAACCTGCCAGGCCCTGGGTAAGCTGTGCCTTCTCCATTTGCTTCGCCGAGTGCTGCATGTAAACGTGCGACATTTCGTGCGCCATCACGCCGGCCAGTTGGGCCTCATTCGCTGCGGCAGTGATCGTACCTACATTCACGAACATTTCGCCGCCGGGAAGTGCAAAAGCATTAATCTCCTTCTGCGCCACCACGTGGAATTCAAACGGCCACGAATGTTCTGGCGGAATCGTGGCTACCAGCCGTTGGCCGAGCTGACGGACAAATTGTGTTTCTGAACTGCTGTCTGGCAACACCGGTATCTGCTTATAAACTTCCGCCGCGGCCTGAAAGCCGAGCTGCTGTTGCTGCTCGCGGCTGATACGCGTATTGCCGGGGCCCGGCAACTCTGGTACGCCCCCCTGCGCCAGACATTGATATGCCAAGGTGAGCGACAAAGATGCTATTACTGTAACTATCGCAAGCCTCATAACAAACCCATTCATTTGAAACTTCATAGAAAACCTCCGACACCCAGGCCATCGGGCTCAGCCTAAGAAAGCATCTGTTTCACCTCGGCTACGGACGATGATCAGCCTGCGCTGCGCTCGGCGATCCAGCGCCGAACTGATTTATGCATTCTCCTTCTTGTGACACTGCGTGCACTTCGTTGGCGCCGAAGCGCCCGATTTCTTATGGCAGTCGATACATGTGCCCGCGGTCGCGGTTGGGTTGTGGAACGCTGCTTGCTTTCCAGTATTCATCCCAGCCTGAGTTGGCTTGGTGTGGCAGGAAGTACAAGCCTGTTGGGGTGCACTGCCTGGTTTTGGTTCGCGAGAGGGATGATGACATGTCTCGCAAGCAACGGAATGCTTGGCGTGCTCGAATCGAACGCCACCCATTGGGTTACCCGTCAGCAGAATCGGCTTCGCAGGAGGAGTCGCCTTCTGCTTCGGGGTGGCTTGAGCCGTCGGTGGTGGAGCAGGTTGTGCCGCTGCAGAACCCGATTGCGACGGTTCAGCCGTAGCCGGCTTCTGTTTGGCAATCACCAACGTCGCGATTTTCTTATAGGTGGCCTGGGGTACTACCTTCTTCTTGACGAGATCTGTCTTTGCCTTGTACGGTCGATTGTCAATGATCTTTTGCGAGTAGACATCGCCGATGCCGGGCAGAGCTGAAAGCTGTTCCTTTGTGGCGGAGTTGAGGTCGACTAGCTCCTTGTTGGCATCAACTTTCGCGGTCTGTGCGGCAGCTGGTTTGCTAGGTGCTTTTGGCTTTGACTGTGCGACTGCTTCACTAGCCAGCAGCAACAGCGAACAGAATACAATGAAAACGACAGACAAAACTGGATTACGCTTCATCTTCATCTCTCCCGCTATCTTTGCTGACCACTTCTTTATCTGAAGGCTTCGCAGCCCGCATGAAGCTTTCCTTTACACGCGAGAGCACCGTACTGGATGAGCTCGTCGCCCTGATTTGAATTTGGCGAATGCTCAGCGGTGGTGTTCTCTTCGACTTGTGCCACCGGTCCGTTCTTCTTTACTGACTAAATTCTGTTCTCCATTGCCGACACAGAGGGGCACACCTCACTCTTTCCGATCGTCTGGCCGTTGGTCGCCTTCAGGACGATGATGAGAATGATCACAATTCCAATCGCGAATCCGACTCTGCGCATAAGAATCTGCGCAAGAGGCTGTTTCACAATCTACCGAGACCCAACCTCTCAGTTAACTCACGGGAGGCACGCCCCGGAAGGGCCCCGGCACGTGGCCCCTTTTCGAGATCGATTGCAGGTATGTGCGGCGGTTAGCGCATGGCCCGCAAACTGACAGGCTGATCCAACTTGAATTTCAGGATGGTTTCTGCTGGCACACGCACTTCCTTGCCCTTAAAAAGGACCTGTGCTCCTGCTCCTCCCGCAGTACCGGCGAGGCCTCCGATCGCCGCGCCCTTACCACCTCCGGCAACCGCCCCGAGTATGGTGCCAAGGGCTGCACCGCCCCCCACCATCTCAGCCGTGCGCTTGTTCATGCCAATTCCTGTGCCGCTCTTTTCTTCCAGGTCCACCGTGCTGACGACGTAACGACTCCCAGCGACCGTAATCGCCTGGACGTCCAGCACCATCTCGGGACTGCCGGTCATGCCGCCGGCCGAAGTCTTTCGAATGACCAGCTCAGCAGGAGATCCCTTGGGAACAATCACTTCTCCGGAAGGTCCCAGGACGTCTTGTTCGATCTGACCCGAGAACGTCTGATTTTCCTTAGCAACCTTTGAGTCGATGGCTTCGTTGGTCCTAACCGCAAGCTCGGTGCCCGCCGGGACCACCGCCAGCTTGCCGGGGGCACTCGAAGGTACTGCGCTTGTCGCCTGTACGCTGGAGAATTCAAGAGAAGCTATCTGGCTTTTCTTGTAGCGATGCAGAGCGCCATGAGCATCTTTGAACGTAATGGTTTGCGCGGTTGCGCTCGCCAACGTGCCGGAAACGCGGCTTCCGTCCTTCATAACCAAGGTGTCAGCCCGCAAATTCACGGACAACGATAGGAACAGCAATCCTGTTAGCCCGATCATGAAAAGTCTTCGCATGGTAAAACTCCTTCTCCTCTAAAACACGGTTATCCGCTCCCAACCTTGGCATCTTCTCAATGCAGAATGGCAGGGGGCGGCGGTCACATTCTGTTCATGATTGCTCATGTTTTGAGCAAGCCCAGCTTAGTGCGTCGCGATCTCAGTCGACTCGGTATCGCGTCGGACGATTTCAAGGTTTGCTTCCCTTAACCAATCGAACTTGTTCGACAAGGAAGCGCTTGACCAGCCCTGCTCGCCGTTCGGAAAGAGCTTTGTTGTATCCTTCCGGTCCACACTGATCGGCGTGGCCAGAAAAGACCAGGCGGGCATCGGGGCCGCGCTTAACAACACTTCATTGGTTTGGACATGGGAAGCCACACTTACACATGATAATTCTCATAGCAACCTGTCGGCGTTGCTGTGACCAGCATCACCAAAGCAAGCGTCGGTCGACGAACCAACGTCGAGTGAAAACTTGAAGGCCACCAGGTCGATCTCATCACACATCCTAGGGGAAGGTCATCATTCAAGCGACGGCGAACATGAAGTGTTTCCCAATCTGATAGGTCAGCCGCCAACAAGCGTTTTAGGTGGGAGCAGTGCACGTCCCTAGTAACGCTCCGAGCGGATCAGGGTCAGAGCCATTTTGAAGCGTGTGATCGCCTTGACAGCATGCGGCTTTTCAGCAGGCAGCAGGACGAAGTCACCTGGCCTCAGCGGTATGGGCTTACCAGCAACCCCCTTCAACGGCCTGCACGAGTGCGTCGAAGGGAGCGGTGTGTTCGCTGAATCCTTGTCCTTCGTCCAACGCGAAGATCGTGATATTCCCCTTCTCTCGCTTGAGGCCGCCATGAACATCAGGACCAGGGCGCCGACCTGCGCAAGCAGCATTAGCGCCCCGGCGGCTTGCCCGCCTTCGGGAAGATGCACGTGGAGCAGGTTGACAGCGCCGGCACCAAGCAACACGCCAACCGGCAATTCGCCGAGATTTTCGTGGATTCCGAAACTCTTCGTCCGGTAGTGGGTCAGCAGGATCATGGAGACCCACTACCCTTCGTCCGGGCACGGGGACACGTCAAGGAATATGATGTTACTGGGTGCATCTACTCACGCCTGCAGGCAGATTAGGCCGCGGACCGGGTTCCCGAGTAAATAGCTGGCCAGAGCGCCCAGACCCTGGCCGCCATCCTCATCCAACTGTGGCTTGGGTCCAACACTCAGGACGGGTGCCCTCATGCGCAAAATCGCTCTCATTGTTGGAATTTTCGTACTTGTCATCATCGTCGCCGCGGTGATCTTCGCAGCGACGTTCAACATTAACCAATATCACGGCCAAATCCAGTCAGAACTGGAGAGGCAGCTGGGACGGCAGGTCAGCCTGGGCAATATGCACCTGGGTATCTTTCCACCGCGTTTCGAGGTTGAGAACGTCTCTGTTGCTGACGATCCCCGTTTTAGCGCGCCCAAGCCCTTCGTGCAGGCTCAGCGGCTAGACGTCTCCGTGAAGTTGCTGCCGCTGCTGCATAAGGAGGTCGAGGTCGACTCTCTCATTCTGCAGCGGCCCTGGGTTGACTTGATCAAGAACAAGCAGGGAGTGTGGAACCTCGCTTCGCTGGGCAAACCGCAGCCGGGAAGTCCGCAATCGGCGCCGAATGCCGACAAGCAGACGCCGCCGGCGAGCAAGCCGCAGCCGACCGCTTCCACCGGCGAACCTCAGGCCGGTTCGCAGCAGTTCTCGCTGGGCAAGCTGGAGATCCAAGATGGCCAAGTCTCGGTCACCGACTTGCAGACCAGTCCCTCGCCGTCGGTCTACAACCACATCGATGTAACACTTGAGAACTTCGCGCCAGGCCAACCGTTCACCATTGATGCCGCCGCGCACCTGCCCGGCCCCGGGAGCCAGGAAGTACGCCTCAAGGGCAAAGGTGGGCCAGTCGTGCAGAATGATCCCGCCGCCACTCCCTTCCATGGGACGTTGAACCTCAAGCAGGTCGACATCGCGGGTCTCTCGAAATTCCTTAATTCCCCCGCGCTAGCCGGCACTGACGGTACGCTATCCGGCCAGACCGACATCAACAGCCAATCCGGCACCCTCTCCGCCAAGGGCCAGATGAAAGTGGAGAACGCGAAGCTGCACGGCACCGAGCTGGGATACCCGATCACCGCCGATTACGATGTCAGCGACAACGTCACGGACAGCCTGCTCACGATCCGCAATAGCAACATCAAGCTAGGCTCGACCCCGTTGCTGGTCAGTGGCACGGTGAATTCCAAACCCACGCCCGCTCGGATCGATCTCAACCTGAAAGCGAACAACGTCTCAATGACCGAGCTGGCTAAGCTGGCCGCGGCGACCGGCACCACGCTGCCGCCCGGCACCAATATCACCGGCAACGTGAGTGCCGACGTCAACGCCCGCGGCTCCGCCGACAAGCCCGCGTTGAATGGATCCGTGAACGGACAAAACATCCAAATGAGCGGCAAGGACATTGCCCAACCGATACAGATCCAGGCGATCAATCTCAAGCTCACGCCGACGCAGATTCAATCGGCCCCGTTCAACGTGGTTTCCGGCGGCACCACGCTCAACGCCCAATTCGCTTTGCAGCAGTACCTGTCGAACAGCCCCCTAATCGACGCGACGCTGAAGGCTCCGAATGCGCAGCTACAGTCGATCCTCTCCATGGCGAAAGCCTACGGAGTGAGCGGCCTCGAGAAGATCAGCGGCAACGGCATCATCAACCTCGATATGCACGCCGTCGGACCGGTGAAGGGAGTTACATTGGCGGAAATCATGCGCGCGCTCAACGGCACAACCGCGCTGAATGTGAGCAACCTGCGCTACACGGGCGTCGACCTCAGCCAGGAACTGGCCTCGATTGCTGGCTTCCTCAAGAGCGCGCAGCCTGCGAAGGGATTCACGGACGTCTCGCCGCTTACCGGAGACATCGTGGTCAAGAACGGCCTGGCCCAAACCAGCAATCTCCAGGCCAAACTCGACATTGGTAGCGTCGCCGGCGTAGGCACCGCCAACTTGGTTGACCAAACCCTGAACCTGCACCTGACCGCCGTCTTGTCGCAAGCATTCAGTCAGCAGGTGGGCGGCACAGGAATCGGGGGAATGATGAAGACCGCTCTCGCCAATAACCAGGGCGAACTCGCGATCCCGGTACTGGTCACTGGAACCTTCCAGAACCCGAAGTTCATGCCCGACGTGCAGCAGATGACCCAGATGAGGCTGAAAGGCCTCATTCCCAACAGCAACAACCCCGGAGCCGGAATCTCTGGTTTGTTAGGAGGCTTGCTCGGCCAGAAAGGTGCGAACGCTGCTCCAGCCCAAGGTCAACCCCAACAGGCGCTGCCCGGCCAGAACCCTCAGCAGAACGCGGTGGAGCAAATCATGGGAATCTTCGGCGGGAAGAAAAAGCAACAGCAGAAGCCGCCACCGAAATAGCTTGCACATTGCTGCCGCTGACACCGATCCATTACCTACCGCCGCGGACTGGAATGCGAAAGTTATTTCCTGCCAAACACTTCTTTCAGCAACGAAGTAGTCTGTGCCGCGGGATCCTTGCGAATCTTCTTCTCTTCTTCTCCCAGCATTAGGAACAGGCCGTCGAGCGTCTTGCCTAGCACGTATTTGTTCAGATCGAACTGTCCCGCTAGGGCACTGCCCCCTGGAGCGCTTGCCAGTACATTGTTGTACTGTTGCACCACCCCAACCCGCTGCATGGACCGATCTACGATTGGCGAGAATGCCGCCGTCAGATCTGCCGAACTAGTCCGTTTGAAATACTCCGTGGCCGCTGTATCGCTACCCGTCAGAATTTTGCGGGCGTCGTCGAAACTCATCTTCTTCACTGCCGAGATAAAAATCTGCTTCGCTTCTGGTGTAGCCTGCTCGGCCGCGCGGTTCATGCCCACTTCCAAATCGTCCACCTGCGCGCCCATGCCGAGCATCCGCATGCCCTTCCCAACGGTCTGCAGCTTGGGTGGCA
>JAIQEY010000050.1 GCA_020073565.1 Terriglobia bacterium | reverse complement strand
TCTCGTGGAGGCGGGAACGCATGGGCTCGCCGATGCGATCGCCGAGAGTATCGTCCCGGGCCGCTGCCCGCGCAGTGGCATAGGTCTCGGAACGCTTCGCTACGTCTTGGTCAACAACTTTCGCAGCGGGCTCGTCGGCGAAGTTGGTGGTGATGATGACGGTGCGGCTTTCGTTGTAGCGAGTGTTCAGGATCAAGCGCACCGTATCCCACCGCCATTCTGTCGGTCTGACCGACCCTAGATCGTCCAGCACCAGCACTTCCGCTTCAAACACCGGCTGGAGTAAACCAAGCTCGGTGGCTTGTACCGCGGGGTTATACGAGTCCTGGATCTGCTTCAACAGTTCCGCGTAGTCATAGAAGACGCACTCGATGCCTTTCTCCCGGATCAAAGCCTTCGCAATCCCGACGGCCAGGTGCGTCTTTCCCGATCCGGCGCTGCCTACCAGCAACAGACCGGTCTTGTGAACTGGGTACTCCTCCACGAACCGGCAGGCCGCCATGCGGGCGCGCGCAAGATGCAGTTGCGGCCCCTCGAACTCGAAATTCGAGAGCTCGCAGTGCTCATAGCGCTTGGGGATGCGCGCTGCCGCGATCAAGGCACCGGCGCGGGCGCGCAGCTGGCAATCGCAGCGAGTGACGCCGTGCTCCGCTCCCGGCACGCTTTTCCACCCGGAGCCCGCGCACAATGGACAGATTTCCGTTACCGCTTTCATCTCTTTAGACTGTGCACCCGGAACAGTCCCGGTGGCAACTCGAAAGCGTTTCTTCTCTGTGTACATCCTGTGGAGAGTACGAGTTGCTTGTGGATAGCCGAGGAAAGCCGTGCGCCCGGGTAAAGTGCGCACCCGGGAAGCTTGATGGCAGGATAGTGGGTGGCACTTCTTTCCGGTGTCAAGACTACCAACGCCACCTTGTTCCGATTGACAAATTCTTGCACCAGAGGAGAATGAGCATCGCCGGTGCTCACGCCCTGAGCTAATCCCTCCCGGTTGCAGGCGCGAGGACCGTAATGACTAGTGTCAGGAGAATGCATGAATAAAGCTGACCTCGTTGACCGGATCGCCGGAGCCTGCAACATATCGAAGACGCAGGCAACGACCGCGATCGATACCGCCGTGGACAGCATTACTGCTGCCCTCAGAAAAGGGGACCGGGTAGCCTTGATCGGGTTCGGTACGTTTTCCGTTTCGCAGCGCAAGGCACGCAATGGCCGGAACCCGCAGACCGGAGCCACCATTAAGATCGCTGCCCGTAGGGTAGCGAAATTCAGTCCCGGGAACGAACTGAAGAAGGTAGTCAATAAAGGCAAGTAGATAAGGAGCCATATGTTTGCGAAACGGCGGGGGCGGCCCTGCCGTTTTGCTTGCAGGTCTCAGGTCCTAGGTGCCAGGTCTCAGCTTCCAGATGCGAAGGTTCTCCTAAATCCTGACACCTTGGACCTAACGCCAACCTAACGCCCGCCTTGCTGAATCCTTCTAACTCCTGTAGAATCTAATGATTGAATTGAGGTCTCTGAACTGACATGAAGGCAGCTATCCATCCCAGCTACAACGAGATCCGCGTACATTGCGCCTGCGGCAACACCTTTCACACCCGCTCGACCCATAAGGGCGACATCTCGGTCGAAATCTGCTCGGCTTGCCACCCGTTCTTCACCGGCAAGCAGAAGCTCATGGACACGGCCGGACGCGTGGAGCGCTTCCGCCGGAAATACGCCAAGAGCGACGCCGCCAAAGCCGAGGCGGCGAAAAGCGAGACAGCGAAGAAGTAAGCTCTTTTGCTGGAAATCGAGCCCTCGCTTCGGCGGGGGTTTTTATTTTGGGGACTGACTACAATACAACTGTGCGGAAGCATTGGGACAACTCGTGTGGCGCGGGCCTTCCTGCCCGCGAAAGTAACGACCTGGACAGAGTCGCGGACAAGAATGTCCGCGCCACACGCGAGTTCCCCACGAGCCTGCAGATCGGCAACGTTCGCATCTCGCCCGCCACCGTGCTCGCCCCCATGGCCGGCGTCACCGACACTGTCTTCCGCCGCTTCATCAAGAACCTGGGCGGATGCGGGCTGATCATGACCGAATTCACCTCGGCGGATGGCGTCCTGCGCGACCAACGTGTCCGTGGACGATACCTGCACTTCTACGAAGACGAGCATCCCATCTCAGCCCAGCTCTTTGGCAGCAACCCCAGCGTACTGGCCGACGCGGCGCGCATGGTGGAAGACCTCGGCTTCGATCTGGTGGATCTGAACCTGGGGTGCCCAGCGAAGAAAGTCGTCAAGTGTAACGGCGGCTCGGGCCTGCTACGCGATCTGCCTCTGATTCGCCAGATCTTCGAGTCGGTGCGGGCGGCGGTGAAGATTCCGTTCACTGTGAAGTTCCGTGCCGGATGGAATGATGATGAAATCGTCTGCGTCGACCTCGCCCGCCTGGCGGAAGACTGCGGCTTAGGCGCAGTAGCGCTGCATGCCCGCACGCGTGAGCAAGGCTACAGCGGCAACGCCCGGTGGGAATGGATCGGGCTGGTCAAGCAGGCAGTGAAGATTCCGGTAATCGGCAATGGCGACATCCGCTCCCCCGAAGATGCCTGCGCCATGGTCGCGCAAACCGGTTGCGACGCGGTGATGATCGGGAGGATGGCGCCGTCGAATCCATGGATTTTCCGTCAGATTGAGCAGTACGTAACGACCGGCTCTTTCGTCGACCCGGCCGAAGCCGATCGCTACCAGATGATCCGCACCTACTTCCGGATGCTGCTCGAAGAAGAGATGCCCGGGGCGGAAGGCAAGATGAAGCAATTTGCGTCGTGGTTCACACACGGCGTGCCGGGCGGTGCAGCGCTCAGAAAAGCGATCTATGAGGCCAAGAGCGGGGCGGAGATATTAGGACGGGTGGAAGAATTCTTCGAAGCCAAGCTTTCAGCACAGACCACGTAGGGACAGCCGCCCTCGGCTGTCCAGGCTCCAAAAGTTCATTTAAGATGCAGACTTTTCGCGGGCAGGAGTGCCCGCGCCACACAAAGCGCCGACGGCGGCTGTCCCTACGCGAGCTTTGCCAGTCCCAGCTTTCCTCTTTCTCCCTTCTCTATGCAGCCCCACGGGGTCTCGTCGTCGTGCGTAAACACGGTCAGCCAGCGCTCGGGCATGGCCCACGCGTAGTACTTCTTGCGGCTCTCGATCGTCTGCATCGGAAACAGATCAAACGCCATTACCCAGGTCAGGTCGATGTGCATGCTGGTGGGAATCAGATCGGAAATGTAGCACGCCTTCTTGCCGCCGCTCTCGATGATTACCGCCTGCATGTTGGCAGTGTGGCCGGGAAAAACTTTGACTGAGATGCCGGGCAGCAATTCGGCATCACCGTCGAGCAGAACCATCTGGTCCGCCTCGATCAGCGGATCGTAATTCGGACTCATGTAGCTGATGGCATCGCGTTCCAGTTGCAGGCAACCGTGCTCCCACTCTTTTTTCTGGACGTAATATCTGGCGTTGGGAAAGGTGGCAACGACCTGGTCGCCTCGCCGCACCGTATTCCATCCGCAATGATCAAAGTGCAGGTGGGTGTTGATAACGATGTCGATATCTTCGGGCGTGACCCCGACGGCGTGCAGATGGTCGAGCAGCTTCGCCGGCTGCTTGTAGATCTGCACCAGCTTGTCCGGCAGCTTATTGCCGATGCCAGTCTCGATCAGGATGTTCTTTTCTCCCGTGCGCACCAGCAGCGAGTTGAGCCCCGCGTCCAGGCGGTTCTTTTCGTCGGGCGTGACCTTCTTCGACCACATGGTTTTCGGCACGACGCCGAAAAATGCCCCGCCGTCGAGGAAGTAAGTTCCGTCGGAGACGATGGTGAGTTCGAAGTCGCCGAGTATAGTACGGTGCATAAGAGCAGCTGTTAGCACTTAGCCTTTAGCATTTAGCCGAATCTAATGACGCCAACATCATAGAGCCCACGGATTCCCGATGGCCAAGAGCTAAAAGCTAATGGCTAAGAGCCAACTGCCAATTGCCAAGTGCAAACGACTACTTCAACTCCTCCAGCCAGAAGTCCTCCATCATGTGGAACAGCTGCGTGCGCGTGCCCGCACCGGCAATTCCGTGCGTCTTGTTCGGATACACCATCAGCCGAAACTGCTTGCCTGCTTTGATGAGGGCATCGGCCATCTGGATCGTGTTCTGAAAATGCACGTTGTCGTCGCTGCTGCCGTGCACGAGCAGCAACGAGCCGTGCAGTTTGCCGGCCGCGCTGACGATGGAATTGTCGTATCCGCTGGCGTTTCCCTTCGGCAAACCCATGTAGCGCTCCGTGTAGATCGAGTCATAGTTGCGCTGACTCGTCACCGGCGCGACTGAAACTCCAGCCTTGAAGCGATCCGAATGGGTCAGCGCATAGAGCGTCATCGAGCCGCCATTCGACCATCCCCAGATCCCGGTGCGCGCTCGATCGAGCTGCGGATACTGCGCGTGTAGCTGATCGAGGCCCGCGAGCTGATCGTTCAACTCGACCCCGCCAAACTGTTTGCGGAGAGCAGCTGAGAATTTCTTGCCGCGATTCGGACTGCCGCGATTGTCGAGCGAGAAAATCGCGAAGCCTTCTCTCGCCAGCATCTGATGAAAGAGCGCAGTGGGTCCACCCCAAGCCTTCATGACGGTCTGACCCGCCGGACCTCCGTAGACGTACACGATCAGCGGAATCTTCTGGCTCGGGTCGGCATTCGGAGGGAGCATCAAGGAGCCATAGAGCGGCGTACCATCGTCCGCTTTGAAGTCGAGATACTTGGGAGCAATCAGGTCGTACTCGGCAACGCTGCGTCCCTCCCAGAACTTCTGGCACGACTTGCCCACCGAACAAACCGAGGCACGCGGCGGCTGCAAAGGGTTGGAATAGTGCTCGACATAGTGCCTGCCGTCATCGGCAAACTCAGCTGAGTAATGGCCCTCTTCCGTGGAAATGCCTTGCGCGGCGGAACGGTCCAGCTTCACCGAGAACAGCTGCTGCTGCCGCGCGTCTCCTTTGTTGGCCGTGAAGTATACGGTGCCCGACTGCTCATCGACGCCGTCGATCTCCAGGACTTCATAATCCCCGCTCTCGAGTTGCCTCTCCAGCTTCGCGTCGGCGGCCAACGGGTCCTTGCGGTCGAAACTGTAGAGGTAGATGTGCGTGTGGCCGTCGCGCCAGCTCGTCCAAAGGAAACGGGCGGAATTGAAGTCGCTAGCCTTGACGTCATCGGATTTGAGAATACGGAAATCATCGTTCACGTTGACCCAGGCATCGGGAGCAGATTCGGTCAGCACCTTGCGCGACCTGCCCGAGTGGGCGTCAATGAAATAGAGGTCCATCACATCCTGCGTGCGATTCAGCACCTCCGCCCATGCCCAGCCCTCGCGAATCCATCCGAAGCGAGGAATGTAAATATCATCGTCGGCGGTGGGCGTGATCCAATGCGGCTTGCCGCCGCCGCTGCCCACTACCCCCAGCCGCACCGAGGGATTCGGGTCGCCCACTTTGGGATATTTCTCCTGCTCGACATGCGGATGAGTCGGGATCCAGTCGGTGATCGGATAAGTCGGAACGCGGGTTTCATCCATCTGCAGGAAAATGAGGTCGTGCCCTTCGGGCGACCAGAAATAGTTGCTGCGCACGGCCAGTTCCTCGGCGTAAACCCAATCCACCTCCCCGTTCAGAATGTTCTCTTCCTTGTCTTTTTCACCGTGAGTGATCTGGCGCTCACCTTCTTCTCCAGACACTGGATGAACGTACAGGTTGTGCTTCCGCACGAAGGCCAGCCGCTTGCCATCGGGTGAGAACTTTGGGTCTTCGCTCGCATCGGGCGAAGAAGTGACCGGTACCGCTGTCCCCGTGCCCAGGTCGTAGTACCAGAGCTGACCTTTGGAGTCGAAGAGCAAATGCTTGGAATCGGGGGACCAACTATAGGCGGCAACGTGGTAGCGAGTGACGCGCTCTTTCTCACGTTCATCCTTGATGCGGCTGGTGGGCGGCGCCAACTGTACAAGCTTCGCCTCGCTCACGAGCACTTTCTTTTCGCCCGTGGTCGTATCCACGTACCAAAGTTCGCCGTGCTCACCGGAATCATCGCGCTGAACGTACGAGACCTTCATCCCGTCCGGGCTCCACTTGATGGTTTCGGGAGCGCGCCCGGTGAGTCCCCCTTCGGCGAAAATCGCGTCGATGGTGAGTTGCTTTGCAGGCGGCGCGGTCTGTGCCACCAGGCTGGAGAACAGAGCGAGGATGCCGAGGCTCAAAGTCAGCAAAAGTCTCTTCATGTAGATACCCCGATGCGAGCATTGCGACCGGCACGGCCCTCCATGCCGGAGACTCAAGAGTGTACAACCTGGAAGGGGTTGCCGTCAGACGAACAGGAACGGCACAGCTAGAGCGTGCCTGACTCCGAGGCCATCGGGGCTCGTGCTCGATGCCGGGCCTCGTACGCCGTGATGGCCGCCTCGTGTTGCAGCGTTAGTGCTATGTCATCGAGGCCGTTCAACAGGCAGTGCCGTGAAAACTCGTCCATCGCAAAGGCGGCGGAGAAGCCCTGCCCGTCGTCCACACACAGTTTTTCCAGATCGATCATGAGCCGGTAGTGTTCGTTCTCCTTCGCCCGCCGCATAATCTCCGCCACCTGTTCTTCCGTCAGGCGGACCGTGAGCAGTCCATTCTTGAGGCTGTTGTTGGCAAAGATGTCGCCAAACGACGACGCAATCACCACGCGGAAACCGTAATCCGCCAACGCCCAGACGGCATGCTCGCGCGATGAGCCGCAACCAAAATTCCTTCCCGCGACCAGGACCGTGGCGCCTTGGTAGCGCGGCTGGTGCAGAACAAAGTCAGCGATCTGATTTCCGTCTCCCGAGAACCGCCAGTCGTAGAACAAGAACTCGCCGAACCCGGTGCGCTCGATGCGCTTGAGGAACTGCTTAGGGATGATCTGATCGGTGTCCACATTGACACGGTCCAGTGGGGCGACAATTCCGCGATGTGTTCGAAAAGGCTGCATACGATCTCTCGGTTTTGGATTTCCGGATCAGATTCCTTCGTGCACCATCGTGTCCTTAGTGGTTCAAGCTTCTTGTCTAACCGCAAAGGGCACGAAGGTACACGAAGGAATCTTGCTCGCGACTCGCTTCTCGCTACTCGAACTTCCACTTCCGAATATCCGTAAAGTGCCCGGTAACCGCTGCTGCCGCGGCCATCATCGGGCTCACCAGATGCGTGCGTCCGCCGCGCCCCTGCCGGCCTTCAAAATTGCGGTTGCTGGTCGAGGCACAGCGTTCGCCCGGTTGCAGGATGTCGGGATTCATTCCCAGGCACATCGAGCATCCTGACTCGCGCCATTCAAAACCGGCATCCAGGAACACACGGTGCAGTCCTTCCTGCTCGGCCGCGTGCTTGATCGCCTGCGAGCCGGGAACAACCATCGCTCGGACCTTCGAATTCACGTGGTGGCCTTTAGCAACCCGTGCCGCCGCTCGCAAGTCTTCAATGCGGGAGTTGGTGCATGATCCGATGAAGACACGGTCCACAGCAATCTGCTCGATCGGCGTCCCCGGCTTCAAGTCCATATAAGCAAGCGCCTGCTCAGCCGCCCGCCGGTCCGCTTCTTGTGCGAAGCTCTGCAACTCGGGAACACGCGCATTGACCGCGACCACCATCCCAGGATTCGTGCCCCACGTAACAAACGGAGCCAGCGACGCCGCGTTAACTTCAATCACGCGATCGTACTTGGCGCCCGGATCACTCGCGAGCGAACGCCAAGACGCGACCGCCGCATCCCAATCCTTGCCCTTCGGGGCAAAGCGGCGGCCCTGCGCATAGGCAGAAGTCGTCTCATCGGGAGCAATCATGCCGGCGCGTGCGCCCGCCTCGATGCTCATATTGCAGAGCGTCATCCGCCCTTCCATCGAAAGCCCGCGGACAGCTTCGCCCGTGTACTCGATCACGTGGCCAGTCGCGCCGTCCGTGCCAATCTGGCCGATGATCCCGAGGGCCAGATCTTTCGCGGTAACGCCTTCGGCCAGTTTCCCACGCACCTCAATCTGCATCGTCTTCGGCTTCTTCTGCGGCAGACACTGGGTGGCAAGCACGTGCTCAACTTCCGACGTCCCAATGCCGAATGCCAGCGACCCAAACGCTCCGTGGGTCGAGGTGTGGCTGTCCCCGCAAACAATCGTCATACCGGGCAGCGTGATGCCCAGTTCCGGACCAATCACATGCACAATGCCCTGTTCCGCCGAGTCCATGTCGAACAGAGGAACGCCAAATTCCCGGCAATTCTTTTGCAAGGCTTCAATCTGCTTGGCGGCAATCGGGTCGGTGATCGGGAGGCCACGCGGAGTAGTCGGGATATTGTGGTCCACCGTCGCCACCGTGCGCAGCGGCTGGCGCACCCGCCTCCCATTCGCACGCAGCCCGTCGAAGGCCTGCGGCGACGTTACTTCGTGCACCAGATGCAGATCGATATACAGCAGCGGCGATTGCCCGTCCGGCGCCGTAACCACGTGCGCATCCCAAACTTTTTCAAACAGAGTACGAGGGGGCATAGTTGATTGCTGTATTTTATCAGCGGGGCGGCCCGGCAAGCCGTGCCCTTTCCCCATATCATTTAGGAAACAAACATAGGAAAATAGATGCATGCTGAACGGCAAACGGATCGCCGTCGTGTTGCCCGCGTATAATGCCGAGAAAACGCTGGAAGCGACGGTGCGGGAGTTGCCTGACCTCGTGGATGTCTGCATCCTGGTGGACGATCACAGTTCCGATCGCACGGTGGAAATCGCGCGCCGGCTCGGATTGCAGTATTACGTCCACGATCGCAACTACGGCTATGGCCGCAATCAGCAGACCTGTTACCGCGAAGCGTTGGCCGCCGGCGCCGACGTCGTCATCATGGTGCATCCCGATTATCAGTACACGCCCCTGCTCACGACCGCCATGGCCAGCATGATCGTCTACGGGGTCTATGACGTCGTGCTCGGGTCCCGCATCATTGGAGGCGGCACGCTGCGCGGCGGCATGCCGCTTTATAAGTACATAGCCAACCGGCTGCTGACCGCCTTCGAGAACCTGTTCCTGCGAATCAAGCTTTCGGAATATCACACTGGGTATCGAGCCTTCAGCCGCGAAGTGCTCATGAAATTGCCGCTGCTGGAGAATTCCGATGATTTCGTTTTCGACAACCAGATGCTCGCCCAATGCGTGCATTTTGGTTTTCGCATCGGCGAGCTTTCTTGTCCGACCAAGTACTTTGAAGAAGCCTCTTCGATCAATTTTCGCCGTAGCGTGAAGTATGGCTTAGGGGTCGTGGCGACAACGCTGCAGTTTGCCCTGCAGAAGGCGGGGCTAGCCCACTTCCGAATTTTCAGCTTGCAGGGCCGTACGCTGGAGCGCCGATACTATGAGAGCGGCGTTACCAATCGCCCAGGAGCATGACCCTGAAGTCTAAACTTCTGGATGGGCACCCCAGCATTCGCAACCTCACGTTGCTTCTGTTGTTGACTACCTTTGCCATATTGGTTCAGGGATACCATCCTGGCCTGGAGGACGACGCTTATTACCTGGCGGCCATCAAGCGGAATCTGAACCCAGCTCTTTTCCCGTACGACTCTGATTTCTTTCGTCTCCAGTTCCAAGCGACCATTTTCGATAAGCTGATCTCATCGTCCATTCGCCTGACACACCTGCCCTTAGCCTGGGCAGTTTCCCTCTGGCAGTTTGCGTCGATTCTCTTGATCCTCTGGGGATGCTGGCGGATCAGCCGCCGGTGCTTTTCAACTGCCCAGGCACAATGGGCAGCGGTAACCATGGTCGCCGCTCTGCTGACGATCCCAGTCTCTGGCACGGCCATCAGTTTGGCGGACCAGTATCTGCATCCCCGAACCTTGGCCACAGCTGCTGTGCTCGCTGCCATCGTGGCCACTCTAGAGGAACGGCGCTTGTTGGCGGGAATACTGCTGGGCCTGGCGTTCGTGATGCATGCCATCATGGCAGCGTTCGGTATCTCGTTTTGCATTTTCCTCGGGTGGAAGAAGAGAGAAGCAAAACTCGCCCGGGCGGCCCTGCTGCTGCCTCTGGGGTGGATCTTCGAACCTGCCTCCGATGCCTGGCGGCAAGCGGCCGCGAGTCGCGCATTTTATTTCCTGCTTCACTGGCATTGGTATGAGTGGCTAGGCATTTTCGCTCCCCTGCTTCTGTTATGGGGATTTCACTCGATCGCCCGGCGCAACGGATCTCTCCTTCTGGCGCGACTGGCCTCGCGCCTCGTGTACTTCGGCATTTTCCAGACCGTGGTCGCACTTATCATCATGCTCCCACCCCGCCTCGAGCGCCTCCGGCCCTTCGAGCCGATGCGTTACTTGCACCTGATTTACCTGCTGTTCTTCCTCATCGCCGGCGGGCTCATTGGACAATACATCCTGGGAAAGCATGTGTATCGGTGGTTGCTGCTCTTCGTTCCTTTGGGTTTCGGAATGCTCTATGCGCAGCGCCAGATGTATCCCGAAACCGAGCACCTGGAATTGCCCGGCACCCTCCCGAAGAATGACTGGGTGCAAGCCTTCGCATGGATCCAGCAAAACTCGCCGACCGACAGTCTCTTCGCGTTGGATCCCTTTTACATGCAGCTGCCCGGCGAAGATTTCCATGCCTTCCGGGCTCTGGCGGAGCGCAGCGTACTCGCGGATTACCTGAAGGACGCAGGCATGGTAGCCCGCGTTCCCCGGCTCGCCCCACGATGGAAGAAGGAAGTAGATGCCACGACTGGCTGGAACAGTTTTCAAGCGTCCGATTTTCAACGTCTGAAAGCTTCATTGGGCGTGAATTGGGTGGTGCTCGCGCAGCCCGGAGTGACGGGGATGACCTGTCCTTATCAGAATCGGCGTGTTCTGGTGTGCCGCGTGGAGTAGCGGCCCGCCAATGGTTGTGGCCTCAGCGTAGACGATTCTGTTGTCGAGAAAGGATTGCTTGCAGCAAGGAACTCAAATGCCGACGCGGTCCCTCGTGCCTCCCCGCCGCCTCCCACCTTACATCCCCATGATTCTTGTGGCGTTGGCCATCCGGCTCGTGGTGATTCCTTTTCTCTACCATGAGTGGATGGATCCCTTCGTCCTCGAGCACTGGGCTTTCGGAAGAGTTGGACGCTCCATCGTTTTGGGTCATGGGTTTGGCAGCCCATTCGCCGATACTGGTCCGACCGCCCTCTTGCCTCCCGTGTACCCCTACATCCTTGCGGCGATTTTCGAGATCTTCGGGATCTACACCAGGGCGTCCATCATTGCCACCCTCACTCTCAATAGCCTGCTTTCTGCCGTGACCTGTGTGCCGGTATTTTTTGTGGCCAGGAAAGGGTTTGGTGATCGTGTCGCAAAGTGGGCCGCCTGGGGCTGGGCGCTCTCGCCCTACGGTATCTACTACGGAGCAGACTGGGCTTGGTCGACCTGTCTGGTCACCCTGCTGTTGTGTTGGCTTTTCTTCATCGCTTTGGAGTTGGAAGATTCCCGCCACCTTCAACACTGGATTGGCTTCGGTGTGCTCTGTGGTCTCGCCGCGTTGACCGAGCCCGTAGTGCTTTCCGTGTTGCCGTTACTCGGTGCATGGACCTGCTACCGGCGGTATCGGCAGAAGCGTTCCTGGATGTTGCCCGGCCTCGCCGCGACGTTGGCTTTACTCGCCATCACCTCGCCCTGGATCCTTCGCAATTACGAGATTTTTCATAAATTCATTCCGTTTCGGAGCGGGTTTGGATTGGAGTTGTATATCGGCAACAACGGCTATTCGCAACGTTGGGTAAACCGGGACTTGCATCCCAACCACAACGACAATGAACTGGCCGAGTATGTGCAACGAGGTGAGATTGCATACATGGAGCATAAACGCCAGCAAGCGTTCGCCTTCATTGGCAGCCACCCCGGATGGTTTGTGCGGATGACGCTGCGGCGAGCCCTCTACCTCTGGACCGGCTATTGGAGCTTCACGCCGTCGTACCTCGCGGAAGAACCGCTCGATCCACCAAACATATTTGTGCAAACCACGCTGTCGCTGCTGGCCCTGACGGGCCTGTGGCGGGTGTTTCGGAGTAACAAGCCGCTGGCAGTTCGTTACGCCATCGTGCTGGCCTGCTTTCCGCTGGCCTACTATCTGTCGCATCCGGAGACCTACTATTTTCGGCCGGCTGACCCTATCGTGGTGGTGCTGGCCGCGTACGCCGTGGTTGGGGTTCTGGAGCGGTTTGCACGAGAGGCAGTAGGGAAATCGCGAGCTGTTGCCTGACACCAAACGCGCTTTTCCCGCGCCCGGCTTGCGACTCTCCCGATGCCGGTCTAGCATCTAATTACCGATGTCTACGGTTGCAACTCAATTACCCGCGCGCGAAGGCCGGCCCCGCCTGGTGCTCAGCGAAATTCTGAGCTTCGCCTACGATACCTTCTGCAGCAACAAAATCCGTTTCCTGCTAACCGCTTTAGGCATGATGATCGGCACCGCTTCGCTGATCCTCGTTACCACGATCGGCCTGACCGGGAAGCAATATGTCCTGAATCTCCTTCAGGGTATTGGCGCCAACATGATTGAGGCGGAATACCAGCGCGGAGACCGCATCACCGACACCGGCGCTGACGACCTGACCATTGACGACATGCATGCGGTTCAGGAGCAGGTGCCGGGCATCCGGGCTGCCTCGCCGGTCGTGCCTCTCTTCGAACGCGTCGCTGTGGGCAACGGAAAAGAGCGCGACCTGCAAATCCTCGGTGTGGAATCAGCCTATCAGGACGTGCGTAACCTCGTGGTTCTTTCCGGGCGTTTCTTTGACAAGCAGGATTCGCAAGGGCACAACAAGGTCGGTGTCGTAACCCAGAAGTTCGCCGAGGAGTTCTACGGCTCCCCCCAGGGTGCCTTGGGGAAAATCGTGAAGCTGACCGGCTTGCCATTCACCATTATCGGAACCTTTCGCGAGCGGACCGATACGATGGGCCAGTCGGAAGTGACCGATTACACGATGCTGATTCCCTACTCGGTAACTCGCTACTTCCTGGCCGCGCCGACGGTGCGACAAATTTATTTCTCAACCACTGACGCGTCCCTGGTTGTGCCGGTTACAGCCCAAGTCCAGCGTGTGATTCAGTCCCGTCACCGCCCTGAATCGGTATACAAGGTTGAGAACCTGACGCAACTGCTCGCCGTGGCGAATAAGACGGCCAACGCCCTCACCGCCGTTCTCCTGGCGGTTTCCCTCGTCGTGCTGCTCGTGAGCGGGATCGGCATCATGAACATCATGCTGGCAACGGTCAGCGCGCGCATCCGCGAAATCGGTATCCGCAAAGCCATCGGCGCCACGAACCGCGAGATCCGCTTCCAGTTCCTCTCCGAGGCCATTCTGATCTCGCTGATCGGTGGATTTTTCGGCATCGTCGTCGGACTCGCCATCCCCTTCTCGGTTCGCTTCCTCACTGAGTACCGGATCCCCATTTCTGGCTTGTCCGCCATCATTGCCATCGTGGTCTCTTCGCTCGTCGGGGTTTTGTTCGGAACGCTCCCGGCCAGCCGGGCCGCACAGCTCGATCCGGTCGAAAGTCTGCGCCACGAATAACCACCCAATAACGGATTGTCGTTCGCTCCTTCGCCGGAAAATGGCCTTGCCGGAGATGGGCCCAAATCCTGCGCTGGGCTTGGCATTTGCCGCTTGCATCATGCACCTTCGATGCTTGACCTGGGTTTTCAATTGGGATTAGATTGCTCCAACTTTCAACACCTCTGAAGCAAAACGGGTAAGTCAGGCCTGGACAAAACCCAGTCCCCTGTCTTGAGACCTCGTTTCGCCTGTTTGTTCGCCACTGAGCCGAACACGAGAGAGGGAAAGTTCTGCCACGCCTCTCTTCGATATCAACGCACCGTTTTTCTTGAGGATATCCCTGTCCCCTGTCAGGAGAGACAAATGAAAAGCTGGAAACAATTGATCGCTACCGTCTTCGCGGCAGTACTGGTCATGCTGTCCGCCGCAGTCACGCAGGTACCTTCCCAATCGCCCGTCGAGGCCCCCACCGGTTTCACCACTCCCTCGCTCAGCCCAGGTGGGGGGCCCGGCACCCAAAGTGTCAGCAATGGCCTGCCCGAGCCTGCTGGGGATACCTTCGCCGAAGACCAGGCCCAGTTCGAGGAAGCAGAAGGAGTGGACAGCGGGTTAGGCCCCGTCTATAACGCGCGCGCCTGCTCCGATTGCCATCAAGATCCGGTCACGGGCGGCAGCAGTCAGATCACCGAATTCCGTGTCGGCAATCTCGACCGCCACGGAAATTTTCAGGACCCAACCATCGTGATCAATCGAGGGCAAACCCCCATCCCCGATCGCTCCCTGGTCAACGATCGGGCGATCTGCCCCGAAGCCCAGGAACGAGCTCCACGTCATGCGGATATCCACGCCCTCCGAATGTCTTTGAGTCTTCTCGGAGATGGTTTTGTGGAGGCGATTGACGACCGTGCCCTGCAAAGCATCGCGGCCCAGCAGCCATTGTTGAGTAATGGCAGGGTCCACGGCGAATTGATTCAGGTCATGGTGCTGGAGGCTCCCGGACAGAGTCGCGCCGGTCGATTTGGCTGGAAGGACCAGCACGCCAGCCTGCTTTCCTTCTCTGCCGACGCGTATCTGAACGAACAAGGAGTGACCTCCCGACTGCTTCCGACCGACACTACGTCAGTGTGCAAGACGACCACCGATCCGGAAGACAAGCCCGAGGGAGACCCCGGCGTGGCGGATATCGACCATTTCGCTACGTTCATCCGCGGCACCATGGCCCCACCGGTCGACACCGTCATGGCGGCAACGCCCGACGCTCGCATGGGACAGAAGATCTTCATGCAAGTCGGTTGCGGCATCTGTCATGTGCCGGCCATCACCACGGCTCCGGCTGGTACCGTGATCAATGGCGGAACGTTCACGGTGCCCGAAGCTCTTGGGAACAAGGTGATCCATCCCTACGGAGACTTCCTGCTGCATGACATCGGAACCGGCGACGGGATCGTGCAGAACGGTCCGCCAGATACGGCCAACAAGCTGCGCACCGCACCTCTTTGGGGACTACGGACGCGCGCTCGCCTGATGCACGACGGGCGTTCGACTTCGCTGGAAGACGCAATCTTGCGTCACCAAGGAGAGGCCCGCGAAGCAAGCGGACGATACCGATGGCTGAACGACCGGGAATTGCACTGCCTGCTAACGTTTTTGCACGCGCTTTAATTCGGCATGGCCATTGGTGTGGGGCGGGCATTCCTTTTGACTCGCTCAGGGCAGGTTCTGCCCGCCTCGCACAGGCCGAGGGTCAGGCACTCCTGGTTCGAGGCTGTTGTGCTCGCAAATGCGCCACCACCAGCCGAATGTCTTCATAGCTGACGAAGGGCGGTACAGCGTCTTTAACTATTTTCAGCTTCTCAACGCCATGCTGCAGACAGGCCGCCTCGATCTGTGGCTGAGCATACGGAGAAACCCACTTCGGGTCCAACTTCACCAGTCCGCCTTCGATCAGATTGGCGACCGTGGACACGATAGTCGAAACCTGACGCGCCCGAATGCGCGCAATCTCTTCAAAGCTGCGGCCTTCATTCAGAAGCCGCAGAGTTAGTTCCGAAGGAGACGGTTCCTTCGCAGATGTCTGAACGGCCCGCGCGCCCTCGCCAAAGTGTCGGAGGGCTCGGAGGATATCTGCGCCGTACACGTCGGCCTTGCGTTCGCCGATGCCCGGTATCTGCTGCAATTCTTGAAAACTTGCTGGCCGGCGCCGGCACAGTTCTTCCAGAACGCTGTCATGGAGAATGATGTAGGCGGGCACTTTTCTCTCCCTTGCCAATGACCGCCGCCATTCGCGGAGATACTCCGCCAGCGCCGGGTCCACTTCCGCGTAGGCCACCTCTGGCCTTCGCGGTTTGTCATCCCCAAGGCTAGGAACATAAAACTTCCGTTTCAACGGCACAGCGATGGCCTCATCGCCTCTCTCTTCACTCAGCCACTCAGGCTTCGTGCCGCAGTTGTCGCAGTTGGTGCAGCGCTGCCATTTCGGCGTCTCCCCGAAATGCAGGCAGATCTGGCGCTGGCGACACCCATGCGAGTCCACAAACCGGCTGATGATGCGCTTGCGCTCCCACGATCGCTCGCGTTCCGCATCGTCCGAGATTTTCCCGATGAAGTACTCCAGCAGAATGTGATCTCGTTTCTGCCAGAGCAGCACGCAATCCGCCAGACGCCCATCCCGTCCCGCGCGCCCCGCTTCCTGGTAGTACTGCTCAATCGACTTGGGCAGCGATAGATGAATCACCGCCCGCACCGAAGGCTTATTAATTCCCAGTCCAAATGCAATCGTGCCGACCAGAACGCGGACCTCGTCCGACATCCATTTCTCCTGGTTCTGACGGCGCAGGGGTGCTTCCATCTTCGCGTGATACGGAATCGCTGGGATGCCGTTCTCTTCCAGGTACTCGACCGCTTCTTCTACGCGTCGAATGGTTGGGGCATAGACGATGATGCTGCCTTCGGTGTAATGGCGTAGCGCGCGGCAGAGCAGATTGAGCTGGGTGCGCGGCTCGCACTCGTGCGTCACGTAGCTGAGATTCTTGCGATGGAAGCTGGCAATGTACAGATCCGGCTCGCGCATCTGTAACTGTTTCAGGATGTCGTGCCGCACCTGCCGGGTCGCGCTCGCGGTGAAGGCTGCGATCGGACGTTCGGGAAAGCGCGTGCGCAGCCGGCTTAGCTGACGATAGTCCGGACGGAACTCGTGCCCCCACTCGGAAATGCAGTGCGCCTCGTCTACTGCGAAAAAGCCGACCGGCACACTGGCCAGCCAATCAAACGTGCTTTCAGCCGCCAGTCGCTCGGGCGAAAGGTAGAGCAAGCGATAGTCGCCGCGCCGCGCGTTGGCCATCACTCGGCCTTGCTCCGACGAATTCTGGAAGCTGTTGATGGCGGCGGCAGGAATCCCCATCTGCGCCAACTGTGCCGCCTGGTCCTGCATCAGCGCGATCAGCGGCGAAACCACCACAGCCGTCTTTCCCGAGACCACCGCCGGAAGCTGGTAGCACAGCGACTTGCCGCCGCCGGTTGGCATCACCACGCAGGCATCGTGCCCCGCCAACAGACTGCAAATGACGTCCTCTTGCTTGGGGCGGAATTCGTGATATCCCCAATAGCGCCGGAGCACTTCCGCCAGGTTTGGAACTGGATCAGGCATCGATTCCGTCTTGTGCAGTATAGAGAATGTTCACTCACCAGGCACCCCGAGTTCTGTGAGCTTTCCACACCGGATTTGTGACGAATTGGGGTCAATGTGAGAATCAAGCAATAACCTTGCGCGATCCTATGAAAATCGGCGTCATCTCTGACACACATGGTCTGTTGCGCCCGGAAGCGCTCACGGCGTTGGAGGGCGTCGAGCAAATCCTGCATGCCGGAGATGTCGGGGGTCCCGAGATTCTCGAAGCCCTTTCCCGAACCGCGCCCGTGACCGCGGTGCGCGGGAACGTGGATCGGGGCCGCTGGGGCGCCCAACTCCCCAAAACTGAAGTCGTCGAGTTCGGCGGTGTCTCCATCTATATGTTGCATGACCTCGCTCAACTCGACTTGAAGCCCGAGGCAGCCGGCTTTCGCGTAGTCGTCTACGGCCACAGCCATCGACCGACCATGGAGGAGAAGAATGGGGTGCTGTACTTCAATCCCGGAAGCGCAGGACCACGCCGGTTTCACTTGCCGGTGACCGTGGGAAGACTTGAGGTCCGGGCTGGACGCGTGGTTGCAAAGCTCGTGCAGTTAGAGTAGCCGGACAATTCTTCACGGAATCTGGTTTGCACTTAGTGCACCGCTGCCACAATCGTTATCCGTTTAACCCTGCACAGGGCGTGAGACTGCGGTGGAGTCGAGACGGGTGTGGGGACCGCGGAGCCAGAGCCGAACTCGGTCGACGTAGATGTAGACCACGGGCGTGGTGAACAGGGTCAGCATCTGGCTGACGATCAGACCGCCAACAATCGTGATTCCCAGGGGGCGGCGGAGTTCGGAGCCGGTGCCGGTGCCGAGGGCAAGAGGCAATCCGCCGAGAAGCGCGGCCATGGTGGTCATCATGATCGGGCGGAAGCGGAGGAGGCAGGCTTCGTGGATGGCGTCGGTGGGGGACTTGCCGTGGCGGCGCTCGGTGTCGAGGGCGAAGTCGATCATCATGATGGCGTTCTTTTTTACGAGACCGATCAGAAGGATGATGCCGATAAGTCCGATCACATTGAGTTCGTTTTTTGAGATCAGCAGTGCCAAAAGCGCACCTACTCCGGCGGAGGGAAGCGTGGAAAGAATCGTGATGGGGTGGGCGTAGCTTTCGTAGAGAATGCCAAGCACGATGTAGACGGTGACCAGGGCGGCAAGGATGAGCAGCGGCTCGCTGGAAAGCGAATCCTGAAAAGCGGCGGCGGTGCCCTGGAAACCGGCGTGAATGGTGGAAGGGAATCCGATGCTGCGTTCGGCGTCTTCAATGATTTTGGTCGCGTCGCCCAAGGCTACGCCAGGAGCGAGATTGAACGAGATGGTGGCGGACGGATATTGTCCCTGGTGATTGACCGCGAGAGCGACATTCGAGGGGCCGAAGTGCGCGATGGAGGAGAGCGGGACGGCCGTGCCGTTACTGCCGCGCACGTAGATGTTGTCGAGCGCTTCGTTCGTGCGTGAGAAGTTGGGTGCGACCTCCATGACAACGTGGTACTGGTTGAGCTGGCGGTACATAACGGAAACCTGGCGCTGTCCAAAGGCGTCGTAGAGGGCGTTGTCGACGTCGGCGGCGGCCACGCCGAGACGGGCCGCGGTGTCGCGGTCGATCAGCACGGTGGTTTGCAGTCCTTTATCCTGCTGGTCGGTGTTGACGTCGCGGAGCTGTGGGAGCGAGCGGAGTTTCTGCACCAGGCGCGGCGACCAGTCGTTGAGTTCCTGAAGATTTTCTCCCTGTAACGTGTACTGATACTGGGCCTGGCCCATGCGGCCGCCGATGGTGAGGTCTTGCTGGGACTGCATGTAGAGCGTGGCGCCGGGAACGACGGCGAGTTTGCCGCGCAGGCGTCCGATGACCTGGTCGGCGGTGATTTTGCGCTCGGCGAGAGGCTTCAGGGTAATGAACATGCGCCCGGTGTTGCCGCTGCCGGCAAAACCCACGATGGTGGCGACGGCAGGGTCCTTCATCACAATGTCAACATACTGGCGCATCTTACCGCTCATGGCTTCGAAGGAAATGTCTTGCGCGGCCTGGACCGAGCCGCCGATGCGGCCCGTGTCCTGCTGCGGAAAGAAACCTTTCGGAACGAGGATGTAGAGGTAGACGCTGAGGCAGGCGGTGGCAATCGTGACGCCGAGCGTGAGCGGTTGATGACGCAAGACCCAGTTGAGGCTGTGGCGATAGGCTCCGAGCAGGTGGTCGAAGAGCCATTCGCTCGCGCGGTAAATGAAATTGTGCTTCTTCTCGTGATTCGGGCGCAGGAATTTGGCACACATGGTCGGCGTTACTGTGAGTGAGACGAGCAAAGAGACGGTAATGGCGATGCTGAGCACGACTGCAAATTCACGGAAGAGGCGGCCGACGATTCCAGCCATCAGCAGAATCGGGATGAAGACGGCGATGAGCGAAGTGCTCATCGAGAGGACGGTGAATCCGATCTCCCGAGCACCACGGTAGGCGGCCTGCACCGGAGTCATGCCCATTTCGTTGAAGCGAGTAATGTTTTCGAGGACGACGATGGCATCGTCCACCACGAAGCCGGTGGAGATAGCGAGGGCCATCAGCGAGAGATTGTCGAGACTGTAGTGGAGGAGGTACATCACTCCGAAAGTGCCGATGAGAGAAAGCGGGACGGCAACGCTGGGAATAATGGTCGCCCGGAAGGTACGCAGGAAGGCGAAGACGACGAGGATGACCAGGATGACGGAGATGACGAGCGTGCGCTCGATGTCGGCGACGGAAGCACGTACCGTGGTGGTGCGGTCCATCACCACGCTGAGATCGATGGCGGGCGAGATGGACAACTTAAGTTGCGGGAGCGCAGCGATGACTCGGTCGACCGTAGCGATGATGTTGGCGCCGGGCTGCCGGAAGACGATGACCAGGACGGCGGGCTTGCCGTTGGCGAGTCCGATGTTGCGGATATCTTCGACCGAGTCTGCTACATCAGCGACATCGCCGAGGCGCACGGCAGCGCCATTCTTGTAGCTGACAATGAGACTGCGGTACTGGTCGGCGCGGAAGATCTGATCGTTGGCGCGGATGCTCCAAACGTTGATGGGACCGGAGAACTCTCCTTTGGGCGAGTGCGCGTTGGCCTGGCCGAGCGCGGCACGGACGGTGTCGAGGCCAACGCCGAGCTTATTGAGAAGAGTGGGATTGACTTCAGCGCGGACCGCGGGCTTGGCTCCTCCGCCAACGAAGACCTGGCCGACACCTTCAATCTGCGCGAGTTTCTGGGCGAGGATGGAATCGGCGGCGTCGTAGATGTCCGGCCGTGTAATGGTTTCAGAAGTAAGCGCGAGGATGAGGATGGGCGCGTCCGCGGGATTCGCCTTGTGATAGCCGGGATTGCCCGGGAGATACGAGGGTAGCTGGCTGCGGGCGGCGTTGATCGCGGCTTGCACGTCGCGCGCGGCGCCGTCGATGTTGCGGTTCAGGTCGAATTGCAAAGAGATGTTGGTGGAGCCGAGCGTGCTGGTCGAGGTCATCTGGTTGATGCCGGCGATGCGTCCGAACTGGCGTTCGAGCGGGGTCGCGACGGCCGAGGCCATGGTCTCGGGACTGGCTCCGGGCAGACCCGCCTGCACCTGGATAACAGGGAACTCGACTTGAGGCAGCGGAGCAACAGGCAGGAAGTTAAATGCCAGAATGCCGGCCATGAGCAGGGCGGCAGCGAGCAACGAGGTGCCGACGGGGCGCTTGATGAATGGAGCGGAGACGTTCATGGCTAGTCTCCGAGGGCCTCAGAAGGTTCGTCGAGCGCCGGATCCTCGATTGGGTTGCCGATCTGGTAGCGCGAGAAGCGGTGGGCAAGACGGTCAAACCACAGGTAGACGACAGGTGTGGTGTAGAGCGTCAGCAACTGCGACAGGAGCAGTCCGCCGACGATGGTGATTCCTAAGGGATGGCGGAGTTCGCTGCCGGTGCCGCGCCCGAGGGCCAACGGCAAGCCTCCAAGCAGTGCAGCCATCGTGGTCATCATGATGGGACGGAAGCGGAGAAGGCTGGCCTGGTAGATGGCTTCTTCGGGTTGCTTCTTCTCCACACGCTCGGCTTCAAGAGCGAAGTCGATCATCATGATGGCGTTCTTTTTGACAATGCCGATCAGCAGGATGATTCCGATGAGGGCAACAACGCCGAGGTCGTTCCCGGTGAACAGTAGCGCGAGAATTGCGCCCACTCCAGCGGAGGGCAGCGTGGAGAGAATCGTAACCGGATGGATATAACTTTCGTAGAGAACTCCGAGAACGATGTAAACGGTGATGATGGCCGCGAGAATCAGCCAGGGTTCGGAAGAAAGAGAGTTGTGGAAAGCGGCGGCGGTTCCCTGAAAACTGGTGACGATGCTGCGCGGAAGATTGATCTCCTGCTCAGCCTGTTCGATAGCTTTGGTGGCCTCGCCCAGCGAGACACCCGGAGCAAGGTTGAAGGAGAGCGTAACGACAGGGAATTGTCCCTGATGGTTGATGGCAAGCGGCGAGTTGCGCTGCTCGAAATGAGAGAAGGTAGAAAGTGGGACCTGAGCTGCCGACGTCTGGCCTTGAGGCACGGTGCCGGACTTGACGTAGATGTGTTTCAGATCGTCGGGACTAACCTGGAACGACGGATCGACTTCGAGCACCACGTGATACTGGTTGAGCTGGGTGAACATGGTCGACACCTGGCGCTGGCCGAAGGCGTCATAGAGCGTGTCATCGATGGCCTGGGGCAAAATGCCTAACCGGGAAGCGGTGTCGCGATCAATGACCAGGTTGGCTTCGAGGCCGTTGTTCTGCGAATCGCTGGCGACGTCGCGCAGGGCGGGTGCAGCCTGCAGTTTCTGCAGAAGACGAGGGGCCCAGCTGGCGAGTTCGTTGACGTCGGCATCCTCCATCGAATACTGGTATTGCGTACGGCTTACACGGCTCTCGACGGTGAGGTCCTGCACCGGCTGCATGTAGAGGGTGATGCCTTCCACCTTGGCCAGTTCGGGCTGCAAATCCCGAATAATTTCGGAAGCCGTTTCTTTGCGCTGATCACGTGGTTTTAGGTTGATCTGAATGCGTCCGGCGTTGGGCGTTGTGTTGGTGCCATCGACTCCGATGAAGGAGGCCAGGCTGTCTACGTTGGGATTCTTCAGAATCACGCTGGCCAGAGTCTGCTGGCGCTGGGAAAGAGCGGTGAAAGAAATGTTCTCGGGGCCTTCGGAGATGCCCATGATCACGCCGGTATCCTGCACCGGGAAGAAGCCCTTGGGAACGTAAACATACAGTAGGAGCGTAGCGACCAGAGTTGCCACGGTGACGAGAAGAGTCGTGGTCTGGAACCGGAGGACCACCTTCAGCGTGCGGCCATAGAAGGCGATGACGCGATTGAAGAAACTCCCCGCGGCGCGAGCGATGGCGTTTGGACGGGGGACACCCGCCTCTCCATCCCTGTGCTTCGATTTAAGCAGCTTGGCGCACATCATCGGAGTCAGGGTTAGGGAGACGACGGCTGACACGAGAATGGTGACGGCAAGGGTGACGGCAAATTCGCGGAAGAGCCGGCCGACGATGTCGCCCATGAAGAGCAGCGGAATCAGCACTGCGATGAGCGAAACCGTAAGGGAGACGATGGTGAAACCAATTTGTCCAGCACCTTTGAGCGCGGCTTGCAGCGGAGCCTCGCCCGCTTCCAGATAGCGAGCGATGTTCTCGATCATCACGATGGCGTCATCGACGACAAATCCGGTTGAGATCGTGAGTGCCATCAGGGTGAGGTTATTCAGGCTGTAGCCGAGCAGATACATCACGCCGAACGTGCCTACCAGCGAAAGCGGAACAGCAATGCTGGGGATGACGGTGGCCGAAAGATTACGCAGAAACAGGAACATGACCATGACCACCAGAAAGACGGTGATCATGAGTTCGAACTGAACGTCCGCGACCGAGGCGCGGATGGTCTGCGTCCGATCGATGAGGATCTGGACTTTGACGGCGGCCGGAAGCGAAGCCTGCAGTTGCGGCAGAACCTTCTTCACGCGGTCGGCGACGCTGATGATGTTGGCGCCGGGCTGCCGCTGAATGTTGAGCAGAACGGCGGGCGTGGTATTGACCCAAGCAGCCTGCTTGACGTTTTCCGCGCTGTCGACCGCGTTGGCTACGTCGGAGAGGCGGACGGGCGCGCCGTTGCGGTAGGCAATGATGACGCTGTTGTATTGCTGGCTGGAGAGAAGCTGGTCGTTGGCGCCGATGGTGAACGATTGGCGTGGACCATCGATGACGCCTTTGGCCTGATCAACATTGGCAGTGCCCAAGGCGGTACGGACATCTTCCAGACTGAGCTGATAAGACGCAAGGGCGGTCGGATTGGCTTGTACGCGAACCGCGGGTTTCTGGCCGCCGCTGATGGAGACCAGTCCGACCCCGGGCAGCTGAGAAATTTTCTGAGCGAGCGCGGTTTCGGCGAGGTCCTCGACGCGCGACAAGGGCAACGAGTCGGAAGTCAGCGCCATGGTGAGAATCGGCGCGTCCGCCGGATTCACCTTGCTGTAAATCGGAGGATTGGGAAGGTCGCGCGGCAGGTAAGTGGCGGAGGAATTGATAGCGGCTTGAACCTGTTGTTCTTCCACATCGATATTCTGGTCAAGCTCGAACTGCAGAGTGATCAGCGAACTTCCGAACGAACTGGTGGAGGTCATCTGGTTCAGACCAGGGACTTGTCCGAACTGGCGCTCCAGGGGAGCGGTGACCGAAGACGCCATCACGTCAGGCGCCGCGCCGGGGTAGAACGTCATGACCTGGATGGTGGGGTAATCGACTTCCGGCAAGGCCGAAACGGGCAGCTGGAGATAGGCGACAATGCCGACGAGTATCACAGCCACCATCAACAGGGAGGTGGCAACCGGCCGGAGAATGAAGAGGCGCGACGGGTTCATGACGCGGGTGCTGCAGCAGGAGTCTGGGAAGCGTTGGAGCTACTGTTGCCGCTGCGGGTGCGGGGCTCAACTTTCGCGCCGTTCTGTAGTTTGTCCTGACCGTCGGTGACGACAATGTCTCCCGGCTGAATTCCGGAAGCGATGGCGCTCTGGTTGGATTGTGTCATGGCAACCGTTACCGGCCGGGCTTCGACGGTCTTGTCGGCTTTCACTACATAGACGAAAGTGCCCTGCGGCCCGCGCTGGACGGCAACGCTGGGAACGAGCGTGCTGTTCTTCCTTACGTCGAGGAGCAGTCGAACGTTGACGAACTGATTGGGCCAGAGGATCCCGTCTTTGTTGTCGAAGGTGGCCTTCAAACGCCCCGTGCCGGTGGTCTGATCGATCTGGTTATCGATAGTCAGGAGTTTGCCGGATGCGAGTTTCGTTTGATCGTCGCGACTGTAGGCGTCCACGGGAAGAGTACCCTGATGCATCTTCTTCGCGACCACTGGCAGGCTGTCCTGCGGCAGAGTGAAGATGACGGAGATAGGCTGCAACTGAGTGATGACCAGCATGGGATTCGCATCGGAGGCATGGACAATATTCCCGACGTCGACCAGCCGGAGGCCGATGCGTCCCGCAACCGGCGCGGTGATGTGGCAGTATGAAATCATCAGCTTGGCATTGTCGATGGCGGCCTGGTCGGCGCGGACCGCGCCTTCGAATTGATCCGCCGTCGCCTTTTGTGTATCCACCTGCTGCTGCGACATGGCGCCGGAGACCTGGAGAAGATCCTTGAAACGCTGATAATTGAGCTGGGCGTCACGAAGCTGCGCTTGGTCGCGATAGAGCTGGGCCTGGGCGGTTTCGAGCTGGACTTCGTAAGGTCGGGGATCGATGAGCAGGAGAAGATCGCCTTTGTTAACCTGCTGCCCTTCCCGGAAATTAACCTGGACGAGTTGTCCATCGACGCGGCTCTTGACGCTGACCGTGTTGAATGCAGTGACCGAACCGAGACCGGTGAGGTAAACCGGCATGTCTTGCTGAACGGCCGGGGTGATGGCAACTGGCACAGCGCGCGGGCCCGCAGCGGCGAGCGCCTGCTTGTCCTTGGAGTCGGCGCTCTGGCAGCCGACCCAACTCAGGAGCATGAGGAGTGTCGTAACAAGTTGAGGAAGACGCGAATTCAACAATTTAGCCATATAGGGAAACCGTGCTAGAGGTGGCGCGTTGCATCACACTCCACGAACTCTTACAGCCCTATCCGTACCGATGATCATACTTGTCATTAGGACGGCTGGGATAACGAAAAGATAGTAAAAGTTTGTAAATCCAAGGGCTTACAACCAATCAGTACCCAGTTGCAGTACCCAGAACCGGAGCATTCCTGTGACCCTAGCAGCCCCACCCGTTGCGCTTATTGCTGTACGGCCTGAACCAACGTCGGGCGAACTTGCTCTTCTCGGATCTGGGAGGCGTCCCACCCGCCACCGAGAGCTTTGACTAAGTAGACCGAAGTGACCATCTGCTGACCGAGTAACTGGGTTGCCAGACGTTCATTGTTGAGTAAGATAGTTTGTGCAGTGATTACGTCAAGATAGGTGGTGAGGCCGCCGACATAGCGATTGTTGGCGATGTCGAGCGCGCGCCGTGAATCTTCCACGGCGGTCCGCTGAGTCTTCGCGGCCTGATTGAGCAGCGCGAGGCCGGAGAGTCCGTCTTCGACTTGCTGGAATGCAACCAGCACGGACTGGCGGTAGTTGGCAACGGACTCGTCATAAGCGGCGCGGGTCGCGGCCAGATTGGCGCGGTTGCGTCCCCCGTTGAAGATAGGCTGAAGCAGATCTCCGCCGATCCCCCAGAAGGCGCTGGGCGCATTCACGAGCGTGGCAATGTCGCGCGATTCCCATCCGCCCGACCCGCTGAGCGTGATGTGCGGGTAAAAAGCGGCGGTGGCCAATCCAACCTGGGCGTTTTCCAACGCCATCTGGCGCTCGCTGGTGGCGACGTCGGGGCGCCGTTCGAGGATCTCGGACGGAACCCCGGTTGGGATCGGCGGAGGCGTGGCGTCGAACGGGACCGCCGCGAGGGTGAAAGAGGAGGCGGGCTTCCCGACTAAGACAGCGATGGCGTGCTCATACTGCGCCCGCTGCTGCTCGACAAGCGAAAGTTGAGTGGCGGTAGCATCGAGCAACGCGGCCTGCTGCGCGACTTCCAGTCCCGACGCGACCCCTCCTTCGTGGCGGTTGTTGACCAGATCAAGGCCCTTCTGCTGAATCTCGACCGACTGGCGGACGACGCCGGCTTCCCGATCGAGTTCCCGGAGGTTGAAGTAATCGGCAGCCAGTTCGGCGGTCAGAACGAGGCGCACGTTTTCGAGATCGGCGGCGCTGGATTGAAGCGAGGCGTTGGCGGCTTCAAGGTTGCGGCGGACTCCTCCAAAGAGATCGACTTCGTAGCTGGCCGAAAACGGCACCGTGAAAGCGTTTTGCGTGACGGGTGTTGGAGATAAGCTCAAGGGACGATTGCCGGAGAAGCGTTCGCGCTGAGCGTTGGGATCGGCGTTGAGTTGGGGAAAATAGGCCGAAGAGGCGATGCGGGCGAGAGAGCGTGCCTGCGAGAGACGGCTCCCAGCGGCGGCGAGAGACTGGTTGGCATCGAGCAGATCGTGCTCAAGGCGATCGAGCTCCGCATCGTGAAATATTTGCCACCAGGTTCCCTTGGGAATTGAGTCCTTAGGCGCAGCGGCCTGCCACGGTCGCTCTCCCTTCCACGCGCCGGGGACTTGCGCCGTGGGCCGCTGGTAGCGCGGGCCGACGGCACATCCGGCGAGGAGTGTGGCGGCGAGTAAAGCAGTGACAAGCCACCGCCCCTTCACGAGCGCGGCCCCCCGTCATTGGTCTTGGCAACCTGCACCTGCTGGCCTTCTTCCAGAGAGTCGGAGGGGTTGATGATGATTTGATCGCTCTGCTCAATCCCGCCAAGGATTTCGAGCGTGGCCCCAAAGTCGCGTCCAATGGTGATGGGATGAAACACCACTTTTCCATCCTTATCCACCACTGCAACGCGACTGCCTTCCGCACGGAAGAGCATGGTATTCACGGGAATGGTGATCCTTGCAACGTTCGTACCGGTTGCGAAATGCACTTGCCCGAAGGACCCGGGAAGCAGCTTGCCATCTTTGTTCGGAACGTCCACCTCGGTGAGCAGGGTACGGGTCGAGGGATCAATGGCATCGGCGGTGCGTGCCACGGTTCCCAGAAATTTCTGGCCAGGAAATTCCTGCAGCGTAATGGCTGCCTTCACTCCCACCTTCATCGTCGGCGCATAAGCCTGCGGAACACTCACGTAAACGCGCAGAGGATCGACGCGAGCGACATCGAAGAGTTCCTTGCCAGTGGCTCCGGCCCCGGCGTTGATAAGGGCTCCGGGATCGACATTGCGACGAGTGAGCACGCCGGAAAATGGTGCGTACACATTCTTGAAGGACTCGAGTTGCTCCAGCCGGCGAACATTCGCATCGGCCGCGGCGAGATTGGCCTGCGCCTGCTGGTAGCCACTGGCCTGCTGGTCGGCTTCCTGCTGAGAAACAGCGTCGGTCTTGCGCAGATTGGCCCAGCGATCGGCGGAAATCTTGGCCAGCTCGAGTTGAGCTTTGATCTGCTCGCGGCTGGCCCGGGCTTGTGAGAGTTCCTGATCGACCTCAGGCGTATCGATGTTGGCCAACAGTTCGCCCTTCTGAATCTGGCTGCCGATATCCTTGTACCAGCGCACAAGATAGCCATTGGTGCGCGCGAAGATCGGGGATTCTTCAAACGCCTGCAGGTTCCCGGGGAGTACGAGCTCATCGTTACCAGGCTCGACCTTTGCCTGCACGACAGCGACCGTGGGAATGGCGATCGCCTCCGTCTCTTTCGCGAGGGCATCCCCTTCGTTTTTTTTGGAGAGAAAAGTGACCACGCCCGCCGTGATGAGAACCAGGAGTACGGCGCCTACCAGGATCTTGGCCCTGCCAGGGGGAGCCTGAGGCCGATCGGCAGAGTACTCACTCCGTGGAGGGGTACGGTGGGTTTCCGGTTGCTCGATGCCAGACTGTTCTACGGGCATATGGATCTCCAACAAAATTGAGGAGACGCGCCAAGCCGCATCTTTGCAGTGAATTGTTTCATGATTCCTGCTCCGCCTGCACTCGCGTTTGACGGCGGCCGTGAATGATGGCAAAAACGCTCGGGACGAAAAACAAGGTGGCGACCGTAGCAAACAGCAGCCCGCCGATCACCGCGCGGCCGAGTGGCGCATTCTGCTCACCGCCTTCTCCGAAGCCGAGGGCCATCGGGATCATACCGATAATCATGGCGAGCGCCGTCATCAGCACCGGCCGCATGCGGGTGGACCCGGCTTCGCGCACAGCCTGAAGGGCGGGTACGCCCTGATCCATGCGGTCACGCGCAAAGGACACCATCAAAATCGAATTCGCCGTCGCAACGCCCATGCACATGACAGCCCCCGTCAAAGACGGAACATTGAGAGTGGTGCGCGTAATCAGCAGCATCCAGCAGATCCCAGCCAGCGCGCCCGGCAAGGCGGTAATGATGATGAACGGATCGAGCCACGATTGAAAGTTGACCACAATCAGCAGATAGACGAGCACGATGGCCATCAGCAGCCCCACTCCGAGCCCGAAGAAGGAAGAGCGCATGGTTTCGACTTGTCCTCGAACCACGATGCTGGTTCCGCGAGGCAGATGGTCCTGAAATGGCCGCAGTGTCTTCATGATGTCGGCGGCAACTCCGCCCAGATCCCGGCCTTGCGTGCTGGCATAAACATCCATCACCGGCTGCACGTTGTAGTGGTTCACCACCGCGGGGCGAGCCGCGGGACTGAGCTGTGCCAAGTTGCCGAGCACTTGCGGCGCGTGCGCGGTCGAACTGTTGACGGGCGTGTTCATCAAGTCCTGTACCGAAGTCATGCGGTACTGCGGGCTTTGAATGGCGATGGGATACGTAACCCCGTTCCTGGGATTGAGCCAGTAATTGGGCGAAGTCTGGAAGCTGCCGCTGAGACTGATGAGGACACTCTGGGCGACGTCGCGAGCGTTCAATCCAACTTGATTGATCCGCGTGCGGTCCATATCCAGATAGAGAGTCGGAAGGCTCATCATCTGCTGCACGTGCACGTCGGCCGCTCCGGGAATCTGGCGGACATGGTTTGCGATTCTGTGAGCGATGTCGTAATTGGAGCGCATGTCGGCGCCGACCACCTGGATGTCAACCGGCGCGGGCAACCCGAAGTTGAGAATCTGCGACACAATATCGGCCGGCTGGAAGAAGAACTCGACTCCGGGAAAACGCGCGGGTAGCTCGCGGCGCAGCCGGTGAATGTATTGCGCGGTCGGATGATGGCGTTCAGGATTGAGCGCGATCAGAATCTCGGCGTCGTTTGTGCCGATGACGCCCGAACTGGCATAGGAGAGGTTAATGCCCGAGTAAGGCACCCCGATGTTGTCAAGCACGGTCTGCAACTCGTCTTTGGGAATCTCGCTGCGCAGGACCTGTTCCACCTGGTCGGTCAGACGTGCGGTCTCTTCGACCCGCAAACCGGGGCGGGCGCGAACGTGCAACCGGAGGAGACCAGCGTCAACCTGGGGAAAGAAATCTTCTCCGAGAAAGAAAACCAGGGTCATGGACAAGACACAGAAGGCGACAAAACAGAGCGCAAACAGTCTGCGGTGTGCCAGCGTTGTTTCCAGCAATTGCTGGTAACCGCTGCGCAGGTTCTCGAAGCCGCGCTGGAAGCTACGCTGGAGCCGACCGAAGAAACTTCGCGGTTCCGCGGCGCGGTGCTCATGGCCGCGCATGATGTACATCACCAGGGTCGGGACCAGGGTGCGCGACAGCACGTAAGACGCGAGCATGGCAAAGCAGACCGCTTCGGCCAACGGGACGAAGAGGAACTTCGCGACTCCCGTGAGGAAGAACATCGGCACAAACACGATGCAAATGCAGAGCGTGGAGACAAAGGCGGGAACGGCAATCTGCTGCGCACCATCGAGAATGGCCTGGTTCACATCCTTGCCCATCGCCAGATAGCGCTCGATATTTTCGATCGTCACGGTGGCGTCGTCGACCAGGATGCCGACCGCGAGGGCAAGGCCTCCCAGAGTCATGATGTTGATGGTTTGGCCGAGCGCGCTGAGCAGAATGATCGAAACAAAAATCGACAGGGGAATGGAGATCGCGATGATCAGGGTGGGACGCCAGTCACCCAGAAAAAGCAGGATCATGGCCGCAGTCAGGCAGGCGGCAGTGAGGCCTTCGTTGACTACACCCTGGATGGAAGCGCGCACGAATAGGGATTGATCGAACAAAGCGCGGATGGTGAGTTCCGGCGGCAGAGACTGCGCCGCGACCGGCACCATGGCCTTGACGCCGTTGACGATGGTGAGCGTGGAGCCGCCTAATTTAAAAATCGACATCAAGACGCCGCGCACGCCATCCTGCCGCACGATGTTGGTTTGCGGGATAAAGCCATCCCGCACATGAGCCACGTCGCGCAGGTAGAGCGTGGAACTGTTCAGGGTCTTTACCGGAAGATCGTTCAACTCAGCGACGGTCCGCGGATTGCCGTTCATCTCGACGTTGTACTCAGTCGAGCCGATCTTGGTCGTGCCCGAAGGGAGAATGAGGTTCTGGGCAGCGACGGCATTCACAATGTCGGAGGGAGTCAGGCCATAGGCCTGAAGTTTGGCGGAATCGAGATCCACCTGCACCTGGCGCGGCTTGCCACCGAAGGGATAGGGAGTCCCAGCTCCCTCGACAGTGGTGAGCTGGGTGCGAAGAAAATTCTGCCCCAAATCGAACAGTTGCTGCTCCGGCAGCGTCTTGCTGCTCAATCCCAGCTGTACAACGGGCGTGGTGGAGGCCGTGTAGTTGATGACCAGAGGCGGTGTCGTACCCGGAGGCAGTCCGCGCAGAATCGTCTGGCTGATGGCGGTGACCTGCGTGAGCGCGGTTGAGATATTCACGGAAGGCCGAAAGAAAATCTTAACGACGGCGATTCCATTCAACGACTGGGACTCTATGTGCTCCACATCGTTGACGGTGACGGTAACGGCGCGCTCGGAATTGGTGACGATGCGGTCCGCCATTTCGGCGGGAGCCAAGCCGGTGTAGTTCCACACCACACTCACGACCGGGATGTTGATTTCCGGGAAAATGTCGACCGGGGTGCGCAGGATCGTGATCGGCGTAAGAATGATGATGAGCAGGGCCATCACCACGAACGTGTACGGACGCCGAAGCGCTAGAGCAACAATCCACATAAAACTGCCGGAGCTTTAAACCGGCTGCTCCCCTGAGCTGGATTGAACGACTTCCTGAAAGTAGATTCAAAACAGTACGTTTCGGATTTAAATTATATTAGACTTTGTCCATGGCACAAGGTGAGCAGGGGCGGACCGGTTCTGACGGAAAGCGAGCGCCCGGGCGGCCGCGCAGTGAGGAATCGCGGCAGGCGATTTTGAGCAGCACGCTGAAACTGCTGAAGCAAGCCGGGTTCCCGCAACTCAGCATCGAAGCCATCGCGGCCGACGCGGACGTAAGCAAGGCAACCGTGTACCGATGGTGGCCCACCAAGGCCGCACTGGTCGCCGATGCGTTCTCCGCCAGTGCCGACCAGGAATTGCGCTTCCCCAACACGGGTTCGGTCCACCAAGACATGAGTCTGCAGATGCGGCAGCTGATCCGGGTTTTCCGGTCTCAACGCGGAAAGGTGGTAGCGGCACTTCTGGGCGGAGGGCAATCGGATCCGGAATTGATTGCCGCATTCCGGGACCGTTTCTTGTGGCCGCGCCGCCGGCAAGCGTACCAAACCCTCCAGCGCGGAATCGACCGGGGAGAATTGCCCGCTGGTCTTGATATGGACCTCACACTGGACTCGCTTTACGGCCCCATCTATATGCGGTTTCTGATTCGGCACGGCGAACTCAACGAGGACTTTGCCGATGCGCTGTGCGGACTGGTGCTGCGCGGAGTGGAGCTATCCCACTCATCGCAAAGTGCGAGCTGAGTCGGGTACCCGGATCTCATCCCCTTGACCTGTTCACCGTCACTGCAAATCAAGTTGCCGCGTGGTAAAAGAATCTGAGCATGCATTGACTTCGCCAGCGAAGTGCCACTAGCATCCAGCCGAGTGGCTGCCTCGCGCCGCGGTCGCAGCCGACATCGTCCCCAGGAGGTTTGCTCATGCTGACTCCAATCAAACGCGGACCTGCCCCCTCACAACCTGTTTCGAGGAAGACCGGCCTGATCCTCGTAGCGTGTCTGGTTTTGTCAACGCTCGCCTTCTCGCAGCACCGCAACATCATTCTCCTGCTGGGCTGTGAAGTGCGGGAACGCGACTTCGGCGGCGGATCCGGGGGCAGACCCATGCCCGACGCCCGGTGCGACGGCGGCTTCGTGGCAGTGGGTTTCCACGTGCAAACCGGCGAGTATTTCAACCAGGCTTGGCTTGATTGCGCACCGATGCGCTCCGACGGTTCGCTCGGCGAAGAGCGCCGTACCACGTCCCGGACCGGACCTGCGGGCGGACGAGCTGTGCACGATGCGCAATGCCCTCCCGGCACGGTGCTGCGTGGACTGAGGGGAAGGACGGGCGCATCCATTGACGAGGCCATCGGCGAGTGTAGTTCACTGCGCGAAGTCGGAGAGCGCGGCGACCGTGGCGAGCGTCGCGACCGCGATGATTTCGACGACCGGCGCGGGCGCGACCGTCACGCAGAATTGACGAATCCCGTTACCACCCCCCGACCAGGGGGACGTCCGGCGGAAGCTGAGTGTCCGCCCAGCGGCGTGGTGGTTGGATTTCGCTCCCGCGGCGGAGAGTGGATGGACCACCTCTCAGTTCTCTGCTCCGAAGTGCAGCGAACGTACTAAGGGTACGGCGCGGGCCTGAAAGCGGCGAAACGAAGATGGCGGAGGGAGAGGGATTCGAACCCCCGGTACCCTTTCGGGTACATCGGTTTTCAAGACCGACTGTTTCAACCGCTCACACATCCCTCCGCGGCTACACAGAGTTTATCAATTTGGGGGAATGGCCGCACAGACCGTCAAAACACAATCGGATTTCCGGTTTTGATGCTGGCCTCACACAAGCGTTTCATACTGGCGAAGAACTCCTTCTCGGAGGCGGAAAGAATGTCGCCCGAGTGGACAATCGTGTTGACTTCCGCTAACAGTTCGGCCGCTTTGTTACTGGGAATCCAGTCGCCGCTGTGTGTGCCATCGTAGACGACCTTCGCCAAGAGGACGGGAAATCGGGGCCCGGGGTCTGCCTGAAGAGCGCGAATGAACCTGCGCAGATGCGTGATCTCTGCGATGTTGCCCAAACGTTCCGAAACGAGATAGCCGCGGTGCTCACAGGATTCGTCAAACCAGCGGTCGTGGGTGATCCATTCTTGATCGGATGGGTTTCCCTTTAGCGCTGCTTCGCCGATTTTGTCGAGCGTCAGTTTCTCCGGAAACGGATGCGGTTTCGCCTGGCCATCCTGTACACACCGGCAGCGCACACATGCATCGAGACCCATAACCTGGATTTTGCCACGAAAAAGCTGTCGCGGGCAGGAATGCCCGCGCGCTAGAGTGAAATCCGCGCGAATAGATCCTGCCCTTCACTGCAGCCTCGGCTTGGTGTTACAACGGTACAGGACACTGCGAACCGAAAACGTAGTCCAATTGAGGATTGACTCGTGAGCGCGGCAAAATTTCGTGCTCCCAAGAAAAGGACAGGATCCCCTATGAAGGCCCTAGTCAAGAGCCGGTCTGAGCGCGGTCTTTGGCTCGAGGAAGTTCCGGAGCCGGAAATCGGGATCAACGATGTCAAGATTCGCGTACTTCTCACCGGGATCTGTGGAACCGATCTTCATATCTACGAATGGGATGATTGGGCGAAGTTAACGATACCCGTGCCGCTCGTCATCGGCCACGAATTCGTCGGCGAAATCGTCGCGGTCGGATCGAACGTTGCCGATTATCGAGTGGGAGAATTGGTCAGCGGAGAGGGGCATGTAATCTGTGGGCGTTGCCGGAATTGCCTCGCTGGCCGCCGGCATTTGTGCGCCCACACAAAGGGAGTAGGGGTAAATCGGCCAGGAGCCTTCGCGGAATACATTGTTCTCCCGATGAGCAACATCTGGAAACACAATCCCAAGATCAAGCCTGAGATCGCAGCGATTTTTGATCCATTTGGCAACGCAGTTCACACGGCATTGTCGTTCCCAGTTCTCGGGGAAGATGTTTTGATCACCGGAGCCGGCCCCATTGGGCTCATGGCAGCCGCAGTCGTGCGACACGCAGGAGCCCGCTGCGTGGTAATCAGCGATCTGAATCCTTATCGCCTGGCGCTCGCTGAAAAGATGGGCGTCACGCTGGCGGTTGATCCACGAAAAACGCCTCTCTCTGAGGTCCAAAAGAAGCTTGGCATGCAAGAGGGATTCGATGTGGGCCTCGAAATGTCAGGTTCCCCAGCTGCCTTCAGCGAAATGCTCGCCAACATGAGCCATGGCGCGAAGATTGCCATGCTCGGAATTCCAGCCTCCGAGATGTCGATCGACTGGCACCGCGTGATCTTCAATATGCTGACGATCAAAGGCATCTACGGACGGGAAATGTACGAGACGTGGTACAAGATGACGGTGATGTTGGAATCCGGCCTCGACATCTCGCCCGTCATCACTCACCGTTTCTCATGGGGAGATTATGAGCAGGGGTTCGACGCAATGAAAACAGGCAACACCGGAAAAGTGATCCTCGACTGGCGCGGTGCGGCCTGACGCTGATGCGCCGCCTGCGATCAGCCTACGCGTTGATTGGGGAGGGCGAAAGTGCAAACGCTATCGAGAGAGCCGGCGAGGCGCCGGCGCTACCTATCGGGCGTGCGGCGGGTGAATCCTTTTGGGTTGCCAACCTTCAGCACTGGCTGGTGCCGCCCCTATTGCTTTTTTCCTTCGTCGTGACCGTTTGTTCTTGCGCGTGGACACAGGGCGCCACCGGCGTGTCTGCATCTCAGCGAGACTTCCTTCGGCGCCTGGTCAGCGCGGCGATCGAGCGCACGAATCACACGGTTCGCTATGACCCCGGATATGTGCACATCCCTTATCCCGGCGGAGACGTCCCAGCTGACTCGGGTGTTTGTACCGACGAAGTGATCCGTTCTTATCGCGCTTTGTCCATCGATCTGCAGAAGGAAGTGCACGAGGATATGGTGCGGAATTCTTCAGCATATCTGCGGAAGCGGAGCTGGGGAGTGGGAAGACCCGACAGCAACATCGATCATCGCCGCGTTCCGAATCTGATCGTTTTTTTTCGGCGCAAGGGTGAGTCCTTGCCGACTGGCACCCGGGCAGAAGACTACAGTCCGGGAGATCTCGTGACTTATGATCTCGGCGGCAATGTGCCGCACATTGGAATCGTTGTCGACCGCAAGGGTGCGAGCGGGCGTTACATGATCGAACACAACATCGGGCGCCCAGGATCGAGGATGTGCTGTTCAATTGGAAAATCACTGGGCACTTTCGGTACTACGGGCCACAGTTGTCTCCTTCGCCCTCCCCAGCGACGCGCTAGGCAAACAATGACGACCCTTCGCGGCTGACGTCACGGGAATCAGGCCTTGGTACCGTAGGTGCCGAGACTCAATCCCTTGCGATTGCCGGCCTTGTAATCTTCCGATTTTCCCCGCGGGATGCTGAGCGTCTTCCATTCCTCGGAGAGCAGATGCTTGGCGAGGAACACGATTTGCCCGGTGTGCTGCGCGTAGTGGGTCAGTGCACGGTTGAGCGCCTGCAGCACGGTGTGCGGTTCCTGGCGGATCGTCACCGTGCGCAATAAGTCTTCGGGCGTAAGCGAGTCCAGGGTTGAGAAGACGCGAGACCAACCCTCTTCCCACCACTTCATGACTTCTTCGCGCGTGGTCGTCGCTGATACTTCGAATTCCTGGTCGCGGAAGCGATCCAGCTTTTCGCCATCGGTGGTTAGGAAGTCGGTAAAGCGGGAGCGGGCGTTGCCGGCGATATGCTTGATCAACAGGGCGACGGAGTTCGCTTCAGGATCGATGATGGTGAACAGCTCATCGTCCTCCAACTGCGCGATGGCACCTTCGGCCATACGCTTATGGCCCCGGAGCTGGCGCTTGATTTCATCCAGGTAATGCGAGGCTAGGTCCGGCATAAATCAGGACCCAATCCTCTAATTGCAGAACTTAGAAGTCAAAATTCGGAAGTACATCCCATGCTCTCTTCTTTGACTTCACCTGCCGCAGGCGAAGCGGAAGCCATAATCGGCATACTGAAACTCCGGGGGAATGCTGGAGCGCGCGGCGCAGCGTGACATTTTGATGTGGTGACGCCAGGACCCTCCACGAGAGGCGCGGCGATCTCCGGAATCTGGCCCCTCGGGATTGCACTCGGGAGAAACGGCATAGTAGCTGGCGTTGTACCAGTCGCTGCACCACTCGTGGACGTTGTCGCACATGTTGTAGAGACCGTATCTGTTAGGTTCCGCCCGGCCAACGGGTTCGGGACCGTTTGACCAGCGGCCAGCGTAGTTCGCTAAGGAAGATGGCGGCACGTCGCCCCAGGGATAGAGCTCCCTCTCGCGGCCGCCCCGCGCCGCTCGCTCCCATTCAGCCTCGGTCGGAAGACGGAACCGTCGGTTGGTACGAGTGCTGAGCCACTCACAATAACGCACTGCCTCATGCCACGACACTCCGACCACGGGCTGCCGGGGATCACTGAAATTGGCGTCGTTCCAGAACGGTGGAGGTTGGGATCGAGTGTCTTGGAGGAATCGTGCGTATTCCGCGTTCGTGACCTGGCAGGCAGCGAGCAGGAATTCGTCGACCCAGACGCGGTGAACGGGCTTCTCATTGTCCTGGCCCGTGTCGCATCCCATGAGAAACCAGCCCTCCGGAATGCGAACCAGCGGTGGCGCAAGCTCTGTAGCTCCAGATTGCGAGGCAAGTGTTGCCATGGTCTCAAAGCGCCCGCAGTACACGGACGATGTTTTCGATTTTATTCTCCTGAAACAAACGGATAGCAGCAATGCCGGCGGCGCCCGCCTTCAGGCATGAATCGGCGTTGTCGAGGCTTACGCCGCCGAGCGCGAGCATAGGAATTTTCGCCTGGCAGGCTTCGTGCAGGGCGGCAAGGCCGGTGGGCTGGGTGCCGGGGCAATCGTTCTTTTCGAAGACCGGAGCGAAGACAGCGAAATCAGCGCCTTGCGACTCGGCACGAAGGACGTCGGCCTGAGTGTGGCAGGAGACGCCAATCAGAGGGCGGCGAGTCACGGGCTGCGAGCTGCCAGCGAGCTCTTGCGTCCAGAGGTTGCGAACTTCGATCGCTGGAATATCGTCGGAACGCAGGTGGACTCCATCAGCACCAACCGCAATCGCAATGTCGGTGCGCGAATTGATCAAGAGACGAGTTCTCAGATCCTGGTTCTCAGTTCTCAGTTCGCGAATGATATGCGCGGCATGGCGGGCGAGTTGTTCAAGTTCGCGCGCGCTCAGGTCTTTTTCGCGGAGCTGGATGTAGTCCACTCCCGCGCGCGCCGCTTCCGTGATTTTGGCGAGCAGAAGGTGACGGCGGGTCGGGTCGTCTCCCGTGCATTGCGTTCGATCGGTGATGTAGTAGAGCAGACAGCCGCGAGCCATCAGCGTACTACGAGTGTAGCGCGGACACTCTTGTCCGCGAACGTTGGCAGGGGTACAAACGCAAAGGTCGCGGACAGGAGTGTCCGCGCCACACGGGCTC
>JAIQEY010000049.1 GCA_020073565.1 Terriglobia bacterium | reverse complement strand
TTGCCTGGTCCCTGTCGGAACTCACTGCGCCAGCGATGCAGCAGGTTGGGGTTGACCTCCAACGCCCGCGTCACTTCCGCGATTGAAATGCCCTGTTCCAGCCGCTGGATCGCGGCTAGCTTGAACTCCCGAGTAAACCGCCTGCGAGACAATCCCATGACTCATTTTCTCCATTCCATGGATTTTGTCTCTTAACCGGTTGTCTCATTTTTGGGGGCAAGTCCAGCCAACATCCACGTCGATACGGACAAGAGAAGGAATAGTGTGATTGACTGAGATGTATATTTCGAAACGTTACGCATAACAGGTCACTTCCCGTTGATCTTCGAATCGTCTGGTGGCCCACTGGGCGCCACTAAGATCTTCTGTAAGTACGCGAGCAGGTCCTTCATTTCAGCATCCGAGAGCCGTTCTCCCCAGGCCGGCATTGAACCCGATCGCCCCATGGAAGCGCCTCCATGACGAATGATGCTTTCCTTATATTGTTCATCCTTGTCACTGTGAGCTAGATCAGCTGGCGGCGGGTTAAATAGCACGGATGCTCTTCCTTTGCCATCTGCTTTCACGCCATGACATAGAACGCAATTGGTCTTGTAAACCACTTCTCCCCGCCGCACAGAATCCGAAAGGACCGTCAGATAGGTCACCACGTCGTGGACTTGCTCCTCTGACAGTTCGTCCTGCCAAGGTGGCATGTAGGGCGACACGCCTGCAACTTGTCCTCCCCCGCGGATGATCTTTTCGTAATATTCGTTCGTTCTCGGCTTGATCGCGAGATTGACACCTTGGTAAAGCTGGGCCGCTCGTGACATGCCATCGCCCCGCTGTCCGTGACAAAGGGTGCAGTAGTTTTTGAAAACGATGCCCCCCCGGATCGTTGGTTTCGCAACGTCCTGGTCAACGACCTCGCGGCTATCGACTGCCATGGACACCGCCGACAGAAGAAGCAGGGCCAACCCAGTCGCAATCGTGCTGGTGCGACGACGCATTTACTTGACCTCCACTACCATTTGCATCCCGGGATGGATCGCGCATTCCACTTCCACTTTGCCAGCCTTGTCGAACGTCACCGACTTGGATTGGCCTTGGGGGTAGGAACCAAGATCGAACTGTCTTGCGTCTGACAGAGAGTAGACGTTGTGGACGTACGGATCCATGTTCTTGAATTCCACCGTATCCCCCACTTTGACCTTCAGGGTTTCCACTTTTGCGCCGTTGTAGACAAAAATTTTGTATTTTTGTTCAACCGTAAAATTGTCTGCGCCGAACGCCGCCGTCACTGACAAACACATGGCGAGCATTGCTGTGGCAAGTGTATTTATGAATTTCCGCATCACTTTGTCTCCTTGGTAGATTTGTGCGCTATTGAGGCAGCCTCGGTAAAGCCACGGCCACTTGCTTCCCAGTGAGGCTCTTCAAGAATTCCACCAAGTCCGCTTTTTCCTGTTGTGTCAACTTCAGCGGTTTGATGTTTGCATCCAGGTTTTCCTGGTCGTCGCCCCCACGATCGTAGTGGTCGATCACTTCTTCCAGAGTGCGATATGCTCCGTTGTGCATGTATGGACTGGTCAAGGCGATGTCGCGCAGGGTAGGTGTCTTGAACGCCCCTTTCATCGCTTTCACCGGCACCTTGGCATATCGGCCCGGATCCTGGTTGCCCTTGAGGCCTATATTGTGAAAACCCTGGTCGGTGAAGTTGGGCCCTTGGTGGCAAGCAGCACAATTCGCTTTCCCCACAAACATCTCGAAGCCATGTTTCGCGGATGGACTGATGGCGTTCTCGTTGCCTCGAACCCACTGATCGAAGGGTGAGTCAGTAGAGATCACAGTACGCTCGAAGCTTGCGATGGCCTTGGCTACCGTTGCACTGGTGATACCTTCGGCCGGATATGCGTGGTTAAATGCCTGCACGTATCCGGGAATTCCTTTGAGCCTGGCAAGGATGTGCTCCATCGATCCATGCATCTCCGCAGGTGCCTGCATCGGACCTAGAGCCTGTTCCTCCAAACTGTGGAAACGTCCGTCCCACATTTGGACGTCACTGTATGCAGCGTTTGTAATCGGCGGCGTGGCGCGTCCCAGCACCTTCATGCTGTCCCCGATGGCCGTGGGCAGACCGTCCGACCAGCCCAGCGTCGGGTTGTGACAGCTTGCGCAACTGATCCAGTTGGATCCCGACAGCCGCGGATCGAAGAAAAGCATCTTGCCCAATTCCACTCTCTCGGGCGTCACCTTGTTGTCTGCCGGTGTGGGCACTTCCGATGACAGAGTGAAAGCGCTCCTGCCGTCTCCCGCCTGCGCCACTTTGGCGATCCATATCGATGGGATGGAAACCAAAGCCGCGAACAGACAAACCACCCTTAGCATCCTTGAGCGATCTTTTTTGTAGTTCAAAGTTTCCCCCTCTTTCCGGCAATCTCTGTTGCCGCGTTTTCATGCTCACTGATAACGTGCACATTACAGGCAGATTAAAGACGGACCCAACTCCAGAAACCAGAGTGCATCCGCGATACCAAAGCCAAGAAGCTGCTTACCTCGCAACCCGGTTCAGCCAGCCGGCAAACTGATAGGAGACGTGAAAGTTCGCGCGCCAGCGATAAGCTGTCGGGTCACTATCGACTCGGCGGCTGCCCAGGAACCCGATTTCCAGATTTCGCACGGGGCTGACCACGAGCGTCATCGCGGCATGTTTTCCGGTGCTGAAGTCGCCCGTTGTGAGCAGCGCTTGCCGGCTTGTCACAGGGTCCAGGAATAGCGCGCTCGGTATTTGCGCGTAAACCAGGCCCGCGTGCCATTGACCTTTAGGGTCGAGCGTGTTGGACACCGATGTTGTCCAGCCAAATGCAGCTCCGTTCGACACCCGGCCAACGGACTCGAAGGTTGCGTGATCCAGGAGCAGAGACCGGTTTCGCGCAAAGCTAACCGCCTCACGCGTGAACTCAAAGTTTGCAAGGTGGTCGACTTCAGCGGAAACGTTCACGCGCTCGCCGAACTTCTTGCTCGCTAATGCCTGGACGTAGTTCGCCTCGCCGAGCCGACTGCTGCGCGAGAAGAAATTGGGCTTGGTGAAATCTCCGATGTAGCCGACGGTTACGTCGAGATGATCCGGACTCCATGTGGAATGAAGTGGTTGACGCTCAAACGATAGCCGGTGAGCCACGCTTCTCCCGCTGCATAGGTGATATCGCTTCCAGCGCCGCGATCGTATTCAATACCGCCCGCCTGAGCTTCGACATACGAACCAAAGCGCTGTCCGATGAACAACGATTTGACATTCAGGTTGAAAGTACCTGGGCTGCCGACACCAGTACTCTGGAAGCCACCGTCAAACGCGGGACCATTCTCGCCGCGCATCTGGAAGTAGGTAGACCCACCCGAGATGACGTTCAACCTAACCGTAGTGGTCACACGATACGCGAGGTCACGTTCGGCAACCTGTCCAGCGGCCACGTCTTGATAAACATAGCGAGATGCCACCTCCGCATTGAGAAATTGCAAGCGGTGTGAAGTGGAAACAGGCGTACTAACCGTAACCTCGGAATGTTCCGCTGCGGCATCGGCCGTTCCCGCATCGGGCTGTTCTTCGGCACGCGCTTGCAGCACACCCGCAAACGCGAGCATTGCCAACATCACCACGCAGTGGCACACATTCCTAGCGACAGAATTCAGACCTCTCATTGTCAATCTCCTTGAGGTTTAGGGACGGCTGATTGCGCAGCTTGGGGCTGTAAGCAAGCCTGGCCTGCGCTGCAATAACGGAAGCACACTACTTCGCGTTGGTGTTAATCGGCACGAGATGGCCGAACCTTCACCAGACAGGCGGAAGAGGAGGATGACTAAAGTGCGGGGGGGTTAATGAGACTTCCGGCTGGGCGCCGGCACATCCTACGACGACCGAGGTATCAACTGCGTCCCTGAACTTCCGCCAACGGCAGCCACACCTGAAAACGTGTGTCCCCAGGCGTCGAGGTTACTTGGATCGCGCCCTTATGCTTCTTCACAATGCGCTGCACCGTATCAAGTCCGAGCCCCGTTCCTTCGCCCACTCCCTTGGTTGTAAAGAAAGGTTCAAAGATACGGGACTTGACCTCAGGCGACATTCCCGGACCGTTATCGCCGATCTCCACCACCGCGCACCCGTCGTCGCGATAGGTCCGCACCCGCAGTTCGCCCTTTCCGGCCATAGCGTCGATGGCGTTGTCGATAATGTTCGTCCAAACCTGGTTCAGCTCGCTCCCGAACGAATTTACCTGCAGGGGATCGGAGAGATAGTCGCGCTGCACGGTCACGCCGCGTTTCAGCTTGTGGTTCAGAATGGTCAGCGTGGTTTCCAGGCTCTTCACCACATCGACGTTGTGCACCGGCGCCTGGTCCATGTAGGTGTATTCCTTGATTGCGCGGACCAGGTCTGAGATCCGCGACGTGCTGCTTTCGATCTCGTTCAACAGGTCTGCGATCTCCACGGAAGACGCAATCCTCACGAGTGCTGCCCGGGCCGCGCCCCCATCGAGGCTGCCGAACAACGGTTCCAGCACCTCTGGCTTTACATTCCTGCGCGCCAGGCCAGCAGCGAGTTGCCATAAGTCGTTCTGGCCGTGACTGCGCAGCAGGGAATCAATTCGCCCTTCCAGATCGCTGACCGTCAACGCGTCTGGCGGTGGACCGTCCACACTAGTGAGGGACGCCTCCATCTTCTCGATTTCCGATTTCTGCGTAGGGGTGAGCTCTCGCCTCCCGAGATCATGGCTCGCGTCCTTGATCTGTTTCAAGGTGCTTCGTAGCTGGCTGGCGGCGCGCTTGGCAGCAGAAGCGGGGTTGTTGAGCTCATGCGCCAGACCTGCAGAAAGCTTTCCCAAGGAGGCTAAACGGTCCCGCTGTTGTTCGAGGCGCGTCACCTCGCGGATCCGGTCGGACATCAGGCCGACCAGCCGCTGCGTCAGCTCCGGCATCTTCTGCACAAGCTCGGGAAATAATGCAGTAGAAAATCGCAAGCCGCGACTGTCGGCGAGTGCCCGCCCAGTCACCGTAAACTGCTTCATCCTTGAAAACGGCAGCACTCCGCCGACGCTGCCCGGCTTCACGGCAATTGTGATCGCTTCGCCACCGATCTCGCCACGGGCCTCCAGTTGACCATCCAAAAGCACAAACATTGCATCCGCGGGATCACCCTCGCGCATGTACGTATCACCAGCCTTGAGGTGGAGTTCCTGCGCCTGGCTGATGAACCATTCGATCTGATCGTCCGGCAAATCCGCAAACACCGGGACGCGTAGTAATTCCGATTTCTCGACCATTTAGACTTTGCTCAAATACTGATGAATGAACTGCACGGCCACCGAGCCCTCACCAACTCCGGAAGCCACTCGTTTCACCGAGCCGTGTCTTACATCGCCCACCGCAAAAATACCTGGAACGTTGGTTTCCAGCAGGAATGGGTCCCGATCAGGCTCCCAGCCTTTGGGCCGCTGGCCGCCGTGCATCAGATCGGGGCCAGTAAGGATGAAACCGCGTTCGTCGCGCTCGACCAAGCCCGCCAGCCAATCGGTCCGCGGCAGCGCTCCAATAAAAATGAACATGGCACTGGCCGGCACACGCTCGACTTTATTGGTGTCCGAACACAGGACCGAAACCTCTTCGAGATGCGTCTCGCCATGAACCTCGGCCACACTGGCATGCGCCCACAGTTGAATGTTGGGCGTGGCTTTGATCTGGTCGATCAGATATTGCGACATGGTGCTCGCCAGCGAACTCCCACGCACAAGCATGACTACTCTCTCCGCATACTTGGAGAAGTTCATGGCGGCTTGACCGGCGGAATTCGCACCGCCCACCACATAGACGATTTCTCCCTTACAGGACAGGGCTTCCGTCGCCCCTCCGCCGTAGTAGACGCCCGCTCCCTGCAGGCGATCGATCCCCGGAGCTTCCAGCCGCCGCCACTGCACCCCGGTCGCGATCATCAAAGCGTGGCAGGAGATCTCGTTGCCGTCGGCCAACTTGATGATCCGGTATGGACCTTCGATGCGCGCACCGGTGGCCTCCTGAGGAGCGAGTATTTCCACCCCGAAACGCTGCGCTTGCACCACCGCGCGGCGCGCCAGATCACCGCCACTGAGCCCGGTGGGGAATCCGAGATAGTTTTCGATACGCGAACTCATGCCGGCCTGGCCACCCGGCGCTTCCCGCTCGATCATCACCGTATGCAGACCTTCCGACGCACCATAAACCGCCGCCGCCAGGCCGCCCGGTCCCCCGCCGATGATGGCTAAATCGTAAAAGTCGGTTTGCGCACGCGTCCGCAGGCCGACTTTTTGCGCCACCTCCGCCGGTACGCTCTCCAGCAGCTTTGTCCCGTCCGGGAAAAGCACGACCGGAAGACTGCTCGCCTCCGAACCCAGAGCCTCCAGCAGGCGTTTAGTTTCTGGGTCGTTGCCCGAGAGCTCCACATCGATCCACTGATAGGGCACATGATTGCGCGCCAGAAAGTCCCGCAGTTCGTACGAGCGCGGCGACCAACGGGTCCCCAGGACCCGGATGCCCTCGAAAGCCGGTCGATACGAAGCCTGCCAATCATCGAGCAAATCATCCAATTGCGGATAGAGGTGCTCTGCCGGAGGGTCCCACGGCTTCATGAAAAAATAATCGATGTTGGCTTGATTGATGGCACTGATCGCGGCAGTCGTGTCGGCATAGGCGGTGAGCAAGGCTCGCTTCGCCTCGGGAAAAATCTGCCGCGCCTCCTGCAAGAAACCGACGCCGTCCATGTGCGGCATACGCTGGTCCGCCAGAAGAAGAGCAACGCCGTCGTTGCGAACCTTCAACTGTTGCAACAGCTCCAGTGCCCCGGTTGGGGAATCACTTCCTATCACGCGGTACTCAGCACCGTACTGCGACCTCAAATCTCGTTCGATCGCCCGCAAAACATCGGTGTCGTCGTCCACACTCAACAGAATCGGTTTCGCCATAAACGCTCTCAGCCTTAATGATGAAGGGTAGTTCAGACACCCGATCGAACCCGAATCAACACATTAGACACCAAAACTTGTGTTGCGGTCGCGCCCTACGACAGTCGTTCCCCAACCGCGCCGGTCTGGCAGGTTGTTGTCGGTCGCACGGCCTCACCGAACCGCACCTCAAGCCACAAGTTCGCCGGGCTCGATCTCGTCCACATAACACCAGACCCAGCTCTCTCCCGGTTCGATGGAGCGGATCAAAGGATGCTGCGTTTTGTGGAAGTGCTTGGTCGCATGCTTGTTCTTGGACGAATCGCAACAGCCGACGTGCCCACACGTGAGGCACAACCGCAGGTGAACCCAGGTATCGCCGGTCTTCACGCAGTCTTCACACACATGTTGATTGGTTTCCCTTATCTTGATCTGATCAAGATGCGTACATTCTTCGGCCATCGCTCCTCCTGACCTTGCTAGAACTGGTTTGCCTTTGTTGACATCCTCTGAATCAAACCAATTGCTGGTCCCGTAGGGACCGACCATCGTGCAATGCACCTCGTGTGACCTCAGTCATGTGACGAAAGGACCAGGATCACGGAAACCACATCGCCTTTCATTCACAATGATTACACGGAGGTATTTCATTCGTGTTAAGGCTCGATTATCTGTCGTGTGTGTTGACCATCACCTCCACCATCCTGGTCGGACGCCGCTGCTGGGAAGGCTGGCTGCTGGCGACCGTGAATAGCGTTATCATGTGCGTCATCGGCTTCAAGACCGCACAATTAGGTTTCATTCCAGCTAACGTATTCTGCATCGCGATCAGCGTCATCAACCTGCGTACCTGGCGCCGGGTCCCGGAGCCCTCTTCCTTGTCATCCTGAGCGAAGCGAAGGACCTATGCATTCTTGCTTGCCCTATCGACGCATTATGATCGCGCCACGATAGCCCGCTTCATTCCGCAGTGAGCAAATTCTCCGCAAATGACCACTCATCGTCGATCCACTGCGCCTGGCAGCTGAAACCGGCATTACGCGCCATCTGGAAAATTTCCTCGGTCGAATACTTGTGGCTGCTTTCCGTCCAGATCGTCTCGCCTTCCAGGAACTCAACGTCGAGTTCCGCCGCCGGGATGCTTACGGTTTGACGTCGCCGGGACCGCAGGTGCATCTCGATGCTCCGCGCCTCGTGATTGATCCTGGCCACATGCGCGAATTGTTCGAGGTCAAAGTCGGCATCAAGGTCGCGGTTGATGCGGGCGAGCAGGTTGAGATTAAAGGCCGCCGTCACTCCGAGTCCATCGTCGTAGGCCGCCAGCAGCTGTGTACTGGGCTTTTCCAGGTCCGTTCCCAACAGCAGTGAGTCGCCGGGTTCCAGAATTCGCCGGACCTCGACCAGAAACTTTACGCCCGCCGCACGATCAAAGTTTCCGATCGTGCTCCCCAGGAACAACACGAAGAGATGCTGGTCGGCCTTCCGGTGCGCCGCCACTTCCAGCAGCCCATCGAGATACTCGCGTTCAAATCCCACAATGCTGATGGCATCGATGTCACGGAGTTCGCGCTCACACATGGCCAGCGCCGAGCGCGAGATTTCGATGGGATAGTAGAACGTACGTTGCCTCCTGCAAAGCGCTTCGAGTACCCAGCGGGTCTTCTTGCCACTGCCGCTGCCCAACTCAACGACCGCGACCGGAGCGGCCAAGCGATCGACAATCTCACTCGCATGTCGCCGCAGCAACCGCTCATCCGCGCGCGTGAGTCCGTACTCAGGCAGGCGGCTGATCACTTCAAACAGGGCCGAACCCACATCATCGTATAGGTACTTGGAAGGGAGTTCCTTCTGACCCGGCCGGGTGAGCCCGGCATGCACGTCGGAGGCAAATTCATAAGTGACATTGCTGGTGATCGCGTGGACAAGCATTTCCCAATTCCTCCGTTCAGTGGCTTACGCAGCGGAACCCCGTGTACGCATATTGGTAGTGGGCCTGGAACCAGTTACGAAACGTGGGCCGGAGCATGCATGCGGCCGTGCGTGCCGAGCCCCCCTTCATGACAAAGTGTTTGCCGTCGAAGAAATCAGCCGAGTAGCCCCGGTAAAACGGAAATGGCTCGAAACCAGAAAAGGGGGCAAGCACGGTGGAGGTCCATTCCCACCCGTTCCCCAACACGTCGTGAACCCCGAAAGCGCTCCGGCCCGCCGGAAACGCATTCACCCGCGTAGGGTCCCCGCGATGAAAATCAAAATTACCCAGCGCCGTGTTGGGCGGTTCACTGCCCCACGGGTAAGTTCTTTCGCGTTCGCCGGCGACGCCGTAAGCCGCGCGATGCCACTCCGCTTCGGTGGGGAGCGACTTGCCTGCCCACCGCGCGTAAGCACTCGCTTCCGCATGGCTGACATAAACAGGCCAGTCGAGCGGGAGTGGCGCCTCATCGAACATCGTGCGATAAAGCCAGCGATCGCCGGCTTTCTTCCAGAACACCGGATGCGTGATCCCGCAGCCAGTTCTCCAGTTCCAATCGTCGTCACTCCAGAAACTGCGCACTTCATAGCCGCCAGCAACCATGAATGCGAGATACTGCCGGTTCGTCACTTTGTACTGGTCGATGGCAAATGCCGGGACGTCCACCGTGTGGGCTTCATACTCATTGTCCCAACCAAAGTCTTCGGAGCCGCGGCGAAGGCCCAGTGTCGCCATGCCCGCAGGGATCTCGACCATCCGGTGGACCACAGGCCCGCTGTCCACATTCTGTGGACGCCTCTGCCTCACCTTCTTGTCGAGTGCCAGTTGATGCAGCATGTAGGCCAGCGTCTCGACATGCATCAGCCGATGTTCAACCGCGACGTTGAGAAGAGTTTCGATTGAAGAGCCGTCGGGCGTTTGAGAGCGTAGTGCTTCGCCGGCCAACTTCTCGTCCAAAGCGGCCCGAACTTTAGTGACGTAGTCGTGCACCTGATCCAAGGATGGCCAGTCTGAAGGTCGATCGCTGGGCAGCCCGCCGCCAACAGGATCGATTCCAAACGCAAACAATCGGTCAAATTCAGGATGAAAACTCTTCAGGCCGAAGATGTTTTCGTGGAGCAGATTCCAATCAAATGCCTCAAGATGCCCCACATAGAAGACGATGCGATGACGCTCTGGAATCGGTCGCTCGTAGAGGTAGTCAGCGCGGACCAGACTGAAAAGCGCATCGCTCTGGCGGCGCGCTTCACAGAGTCGCTCGATTAGCCCATGACGAATCGATATGCCATCGTACGTCGCAAGCATAGGGACCTCCTGACTTGCTCATGATGACCAGACGAAGCGTGGCGAGCTAAGAGTTGATCAAGATTACTCGACTCTGCTGCTGGGCCACAGCGTCACAAGTGCAGCGATACGCCCCTTGGCGGCTGAGCCTCGCCCGGACTGACCCCACCGGCCCGGGCGATGGGGGTCCGACGCGGGTGCCCCACGAGCCTCCCGCGGACCAGGCTCTTAAACACGACTAGTTGACCTTAGATGACGAATTGCTGGACGAGGTCGCAAGCGATACATAGTTTTTTCAGGCTTGTCTCGGGCTAGTCGGCACATACGACTTCCCACGGCACGTTTGACCTCTGGCACCTCCGCCTACCCTTAAAATATTTCTTTCGCTCCTGCGTCTACAGGGTAGATGGACGAGGCGCTGAAAACACAGTGGCAGATGGCTGAAGAAGACCAGCGAATCTCCGAGGCGGTCGATCGGGAGCAGGCACGGCTTCGCAATTTCATTCGAAGACGCGTGGCGGACCAGGGTGACGCAGAAGACATCTTGCAAGATGTCTTCTACGAGCTGGTGGAAGCCTACCGCATGATGGAGCCGGTGGAGCAGGTGACCGCCTGGCTATTTCGAGTGGCGCGAAATCGCATCACGGACCTGTTTCGCAGAAAGAAGCGCGAAGCGAGAAGCGATCCCGCTGCCATCAACGAAGATGGAGAAACGCTGCAATGGGAGGATCTGCTGCCCTCGCCCGACGCGGGCCCGCAGGCGGCATTCGCCCGCAGTGTGCTGCTCGAAGAGCTGGACGCAGCTCTCGACGAGCTGCCGGAGGAGCAGCGCGAAGTGTTCATCGCCCACGAACTGATGGGTTACAGCTTCAAAGAGCTCGCTGCCCAAAGCGGCGTCAGCATAAACACGCTTCTTTCGCGCAAGCACTACGCGGTCGTGCACCTGCGCCAGAGGCTGCAGGCGATCTACTACGAATTTACGAAGGCATGAGGGTGGAAATATGAAAAGGAACTGGTTCTTAAGAGGACTCAAATTTGCATTGTTTGCGGTGCTGATCGCTTGCGTTTTCAGCTATGTGGTGATGCTCCTGTGGAATTGGCTGATGCCGGCTCTATTTGGCTGGCACGTGATCAGCTTCTGGCAGGCCGTCGGCATTCTCGTTCTCAGCAAGATCCTCTTGGGCGGATTTCGCGGCCGTCCGGGCCACCATATGTACTGGCGTCACCGCATGATGGAGCGCTGGGAACAGATGACACCCGAGGAACGCGAGAAGTTCCGCGCGTCCATGCGCGGGCGATGCGGCCCGTTCGGGCCGCCCGCGGCGGAACCGAAGGCTTGAGAAGCGCCCAGCTGGGCATGTGTTCGTCTCGATAGAATTGTATTTAAATTCTCTTTTTGTTCGCCTATGATATTCGCCTGTTGGATAGGCTCACATCTGGTAGTTGGCGATCTGTGAGCGGATTTAGGAGGTTGAAAATATGTTGAATGTAAGCGTCGAAGAGTTGAACGGCATCGTGGTTCTGCGCTGCGCGGGCAGAATCGTGCGTGGTGACGAAACTGCCCTTTTGTGCGCTGCCAGCCAAAAGCACGGGCGGATTGTCGTACTTGATCTTGAGAGAGTGGATGCGATCGACGCCGCCGGGATCGGCCTGCTGGTTTCGCTCCAGGCTGCCGGCATTTATCTCAGGCTCAGGAATCCGAACCCGAATGTGCGCGAGATGTTGAGCGTCACTCATCTGGACTCTATTTTCGAAATCTCCGGACCCACCTTGGCGCAAGAGATGCCCCAAGCAAGCCCGGGCAACGGCCAACTTCAATCCGACAAGGAGACGTTGCCGATCGCGGCAGCCTGAGGCCGCTGTGGCCCCGCCATAAGCGTTACACCGCGTCCGATTTGCTTTTTGCCCGCTCCCCAGAAGAAGATATGACGCGATGATCGTCAACTTCGCGGAGCGGGCGCACAATCACAACTGGGAACTCGACCCGGTCATCCGCTCCTTGCTGGATACGGATTTCTACAAGCTGCTGATGTTGCAGTTCATCTGGAAGCACCACCCGAAAACGCAGGTCTCATTTTCATTGTTCAATCGCACGTCTTCGGTGCGTCTGGCCGACATGTTCGCGACCAAGGAGATCATCGAGCAGTTGGAGCATGTCCGGAAACTGCGCTTTCGCAAATCGGAACTGGTCTGGCTGGCTGGCAACACCTTCTATGGCCGCCGCGGAATCTTTGAACCGGCATTCCTGGAATGGCTGGAGCAGGATTTCAGATTGTCGGACTATGCGTTATCGGTCAAAGATGGCCAGTTTCATTTGTCCTTCGATGGCTATTGGCCCGAAACCACCATGTGGGAACTGTATGCGCTCTCGATCTTCGATGAGCTGAGGACGAGAGCCAATATGAAGAAGCTGAGCGAGTTCTATCTAGACATATTGTATGCACGGGCGAAAACGAAACTCTGGGGCAAGATTGAGCGCCTCCGCGGCGTTCCCAATCTGAGCGTGGCGGATTTCGGAACGCGGCGCCGTCACAGCTTTCTGTGGCAGGAATACGTAGTCAAGGCAATGGCTTCGAATCTCGGCAGCGGTTTTATAGGAACGTCGAACGCGTTCCTCGCCCACAAGCACGACGTCGAGGCGATTGGGACCAACGCGCATGAAATCCCCATGGTCCTCGCCGCGCTGACCAACGATGACCAGGCTATGAAAGCTTCTCAATACCGCGTGCTCGAACTGTGGCAGAACACGTACGAAGGCGCGCTGCACATCATGCTTCCGGACACGTTTGGAACAACCCAATTTCTAAAGGGTGCGCCCGACTGGACGGCTGACTGGACCGGGCAGCGCATGGACAGCAAAGATCCGTATGTGGCAGGCGACGAATATATCGAATGGCTGAAGGAACGTGGCCGGGACCCGCGTGACAAGCTCGCCATCGCCTCAGACGCGCTCGACATCGATGAGATCATCGGCCTCCACGCTTATTTCGGAGGAACCCTGCGGGGCGGTGCGTCGCCGCAAGACTTCCGCAGTGCCGCGGACTTCGAGGATCGACAAAAGTGGACCCCGGGCCGGCGGATTCGATTCAGCGCGGGCTGGGGAACTTTGCTGACTAACGATTTTCGCGGCTGCGATCCCAAAGGCAGCAGCGAATTTGATCCAATCAGCCTGATCTGCAAAGTGTCCGAAGTCGAAGGGCGGCCGGCCGTGAAACTCTCGGACAATTATGCGAAGGCGCTCGGGCCGGACTCGGAAGTGGAGCGCTACCGGCGCCTGTTCGGCACGGCGGGGATGACGAACGTCCCGCTGGTAGCGTGATCATTCGCCATTCTGCCTGTCATCCTGAGCGGAGCATGAATTTGGCGGAGCGAAATTCATGCGGAGTCGAAGGACCCCTACTTCTTCCGGAACTTCCGCTTCATTGCGACTAATCAGTACGCTGCTTCTACCAGATCAACTTCACTCCCAACTGGATATGCCGCGAGCCGCCGGAACCGATGACGGGGTTCGAGGCTCCCACGTCGGGAGTAAACCTGACTATGCCTAGATCGTTGCTACCGTAAACCGGATCCGAGAGATCGGTGGTCAGCGTCAGCCAGTCGAAGTTGGTGTGGTTAAGAATGTTAAAGAATTCGCCACGAACCTGCAGATTTACGCGCTCCGAAAGTTTCCAGAGCTTCGTCACCGACATATCCCAATTCTTGAACGGTGGTCCAGTAAATATGTTGCGTCCCATGTTGCCGAACTGACCCGGTTCGGGTGGAGTAATCACCGAATTCCCGGCAACTAAGCAGCCGTAATAGTCTAACTGGTCGACCGAGCCGTGCGCAGCGCAGCGGGGATCGCTCGTGCCTGGATAGACGTAGGTCGCCTGCTGGGTAAGCCCCCAGTGAACGTCGGAAGGGTTGCCATAGAAATTCCAGCGATCAAGCTGCCAGCCAGTACCGCTGATGTCATCGGTAGAGTCGTAATAGTTGTAGGGTTCGCCGGTCTGCAGATTGACAATACTGGTGACTTGCCAACCTTGCCCCATCTGCAATGGAGCTTTAAAGTGGGGCAGGTCGTAACTCAGGGAAATGGTGAACCGGTGGCGGATATCATAGTCCCCGTTGCCGCGGTCCCCCTGAAAGTTGTTGCTGTCCTGGGCATACGCACTTCGGTTGTTGGTCGCGCCAATGTCGATGGCATGAGCCCAGGTATAACCCGCGAGAAAGTTCAAGCCCCGAAATGATTTTTGAGTGAGCGTCACCTGGAGGGCGTTGTAAATAGAATTGGCCTTGTTCTCCATGAAGTACGCATAGCCAACCCAAGGCAGACAAGGGCCACCAAGTCCGCTACCGGGCGGAGTAAGACAGTTTTGAACGAAGGGTCGTCCACTCTGCTCATCTTCCTCGGTGTCCAGTGCAGGGATGTTTTGGTTGATATCGCGAAGACTATACAGCTTGATGCCGCGGTTTGCGACGTAAGCGACCTGGAGCGCCGTGGTTGGAGTGATTGCCTGCTGCAGGTTGAAGTTCCAGGATGCAACGTAGGGTGTGGCAATGTTCTGCTTTATTCCGAAAACGTCACACGGACTGTCATAGCTGCACGTGATGCTGGGCGTGGTGTCAAAGAGCGGTGTGCCACTAGCCCAGGCTGCGGTCAGAGCGCTGGTTGAAACCCGTCGTTGAACAACCTGAATGTTCCCGTTTCCTTGGACAGCATTTCCGTCAAGGTCAATGAAGGTTGCACCACTCGGATTTTCATTCAGCCCGCCCGTGTCAATGTACTGACGAATCGTGGGCTGCTCATAGATGATTGCGCCACCCGCGCGAAGCACAGTCTTGCCGGTCCCGAAGACATCCCAGGCAATGCCCAAGCGGGGAGAAATGTTATTCCAGTCAGTGTTGTATGGAGAATCGATACCGCGCCCGACCTGAACAATACCGCCACGGCTCGGGATGAAATTCGCGATCAAGTCATGTTCTTCCTTTACAGGAAGGGTGACGTCATAGCGCAGTCCGAGATTCACGGAGAGTCGTGGTCGCACCCGCCAAGCGTCCTCCACAAATCCTCCGAAACCCGACATAGTCGCGTGCCGGTGGGTGTCGCCAGTCAGGATTCGACCGCGAGTGGATTCCACATGTCCCAGCAAAAAGTCCTCCAGGGTATCAAAAGTGATGGACCCTCGTCCGTAGTTGGCGCGCAGGTTGTCCGTGCCGCCGTAGCGGAATTCCCCGCCGAATTTCAAATTGTGCGACCCGAATGTCACCGAAGCATTGTCTACCCACTCCCAGGTTGTATTCGGCGCCGTGTACAGCGGCCATCTACGATTACCACCCATCGAATCAAAATTGCCGACGTTAATTTGCGGAAAACCGAAAAGATGGGGATCGGTCACGCCCGTGTTGATTCCGTAAGACAGAGCGCTCTTCCGGTAATCAACGACATTGTCGTTCTGCCAATTGCGGCTGTATCCAAAGCGCGCTTCGTTCACCCACTTCGTATTCGGTATCCACGTCCAGTTCACTCCCGTGACGCCAATCTTGGTCCTCGCCACCGACAGCCAATCCGGTCTTATCGCAATCGTGTCTTCCTCGGCAAGGTAGCTGTCGGTAAAGAAGTAGCGACCCGTAATGACGTTCTTGGAATTGGGATGGTAGTCGCTCTTGATGACGAAGTTGTCTTCACGATTGGTGTTGTTGAAATCAAAATTAATCTGGTCGGGAGTCGCCAGTCCGTTGTTTCCGGTGTTCTTAAGGAACAGATCCGCCAGATGTAAGCTAAGGTCACTGCAATTTGCAGGACACCCCAGATCGGCCTTCGCAGCCGGAAGGCTGATGGTTGAATCACCGACCCCCGGCTCTGTGACCGGACTGCTCGTGGCTCCGGGGTTCCCCACCTTGTGCCGAACGCCTTCATAGTTTCCGAAAATGAACCACTTGTCCTTCACGATGGGACCTCCCGCGGACGCGCCAAATTGATGCAGGAGCAAAGCGGCGACCGGCTGGGGGCCAGGGTTGAAGAAGTTTCTTGCATCAAAGGCGCTGTTGCGATGGAAGTAGTAAGAGGTTCCGTGAAACACGTTGCCGCCCGATTTCAAACCGATGTTGACGACGGCGCCGGGTTTCCACCCGTACTCGGCACCCTGGTTCTCCTGGGTGTTGAATTCCTGAATGGCATCCAGAGGCAGGTGGCTGGCCGGTGTACCGGCAACACCAGCGCCATTGATCACCGTATCTCCGTAGTAAATGTCGTTGTCGTCAGTGCCGTCCACAATGTAGTTGTTGTCTTCACGGCGGTTGCCGTTCGATGTAGTGTGCTGAAACCCTCCGCCGGGCACTCGCTGAATACCTGGCCGCAGTTCCAGAAGATTCTGGAAATCCCTCCCCTGCAATGGAAGCTCATTGATCAGTTTGTTGGTCAGTGTGCCACCCAGCACGTCGGTCACGGAATCGACCAGCGGCTGTTCCGCAGTGACGTTAACCGTCTCGGTGGCGGCCCCTGGCTGCAGCGTGAAATCCTGACGGACATCGGTCGCGACCTCCAGTCGGAATGCCGACCGCTGCGACCTCTTGAATGAGGGCGCCTCAATGGTGATCGAATACACGCCTGGGTTCAGGTTCGGCGCGAAGTATTCGCCTGCCGCGTTGGTCGTCAACACGCGCCGGATGCCGGTTTCCGAATTCAGGATTGTGACCGTGGCTCCGGAAATGACCGCGCCGCTCTGATCAGACACCCGTCCCGAAATGCGCCCTTGTGAGGTCTGGGCCAATACGGATGAAACAAACGCTAGCAACACAAGAATGACAAACGCGACCAGACGAATGGCTTTCATAGAGGCTCCTCCAACTTTCGATCTTGCATGCTAGACCCGGAACGTCGACAGCGTCGGTGAGCTAGCTCACACAGCGGGGGATCACAGGCCGGCTTCGAGTTTGCCTGCATCGACGAGGAAGAGTAGCTGCTGGAAGGTGTTCGCGCGTGAAAGGAAGGGACAGCAGTGCCTGCTCATGGCGTGCCTCAGGCCCAAACTTTTGACAGCAAAGTCTGGCAGGGAAGAGTGGCGAAGTCAAACGAAAATAGCGCTAAATTGCTGGTTTTTCCAGCGCGCGAAGGTGAATCAGTAGATGGCGTGGTTGGCCTGTGTACTTTCGATCTTTCCGCTTTCCACCGTAAGCGAATAGGCCGTTCCGCCATCCCCCTTCCACGACTCGAGGTCAAAGTGTCCACCGGCCGGAACTCTGTAGACGCTGATTTTCTGAAACGTGAGTGGCTGGCCCTTCCTGCAAGTCCTCGGCTTTTGCGTGGGTCGAAGAAAATAGACACCTTTCCCACTTCCCACCACGGTAGCTTTGCCATCGGGCTCGACCAACACAGCCGATTTCTCGTCAATCGCATTTTCGCGCGGAGACTTCGACCATCCGTCCTGGATGATGCGCGCCAAGAATCCCAGAGTGCGGCCCATGCGGTCGCGCTTGGCGAAGTGGGAATCGGTGATCAGGTTCTCAAGATACGGAATCTTCAGGAAGTTTCGAACCAGCGTGACCCGTTCGAAATATGGATTCGGCAGAACGTCGGTCGAAGCCAGATCGTTGTCGTCAGGTTTATCGAGAAGACATCCATACACAAACTCGCCCAGCACAGCCAGTCCCGCGCTCGTCCCGCCGATCGCCTTGCCGGCCGCGATATTGGCGTTGATCGCATCCTGAACCGGAGTGCCTTGCCATCCGCGGACATAGTTTGACTGGTCGCCGCCAGCAATAAACAAGATTTCCGCTTTGCGGATGATCTCGGCCACCGCCGGATCCTGCGCGGCTTCGCGATTGGGAATGATGAGCGTCGCGACCGAGTTTAGCTTGCACAAACCGTTGACGTACGAATTGTAATCATCGTCTCCTGTAGCTCGAAGAACCAAAAAGTCGCCGCCCGTGCCCTTACCGCAGAGCCAGCGAAACACATCGTCCAGATCGTCGCCGCCGCCCATCATCGCGATGCCGGGCGTGGTCTTGGTTTGCACGTCTTCCTTGTTGCCAACGCGGATGTATTGATAAGAGCTGGCGTGCGCGAAATTCCCTGCCAGCCAGAGGATGAGAACCGTGAGTACCGATCGCGATAAGGCTGTCATTTTTCGCTGCTACTATACCGCAAGCTCGAAAAGTAGCGCCGCGGCCGCCCAGTTCGTCTGCTTACTCCCCCACAGGTACAACAAAGTCTTTCATCTTGACCGTTCTCAGCGGGTGCGAGGATAATCTCTCGCACTCGGTGCCGCGAAATTCTCTTCCTACCCGGCATTCGAGCCAGGAGATCCTATGACCACCCGGGGATTTGTGACCCTCATTTCTTTGTGTCTCATCTTGGCAGCGTCTGCTGCCGCGGGCGCGCAGGGCGTTCAACCTTACCCGGATGCGTTCACCGACCGGGAGGTACACCCAAAAACTCCTATGGCCCCGCCACCGGTCAACACAGTGTTTCAGGATCCTGATTTTGGAGCGCTCATGGTCCGGGTCACCGACGACAACACGAACCCGAAGCGTCTTCACAGTTTCTTCAGAAATCCCGGGACCGAGACCAACGCATGGAGCGCCGACGGCCGAAAGTTTTTCCTTGTCGGCGAACAGAGGAGGACCCTCGCCTTTGGCTTCGACCCGTCCACCATGTTCATCAGCGCCCTGCCGGGAGCAGGAACCGGCGGAGGGTTTGCTATTCCTCTTTATCCAGGACCCACCTTCAGCTTTGTCGACCCCGATCTCATGTATGGAACCCTGGCGGGCGCGCCGCTGACGATCGCCAGTTTTCGGTTTTCCACTGGCGCGATAACGCCTCTAATCGACACCACGACTTGCGGAATGCAACCGCCGCTGGTGGCGGGTCGTCACGTCACCAGTAGTGACATCTCGATTTCAGGTGACGACAATCGCATAGAGATCAATGCCGGTGGGAACCAGTTTGGCAACCGCACCTTCGTGATCGTGTATGACAAGAAACGCGGCTGCCGCTGGTACAACACTCAAACCGGCCAGATCGGAGGCAGTTGGGGACCAACCGGCCAGGCAGTTGTCCCCGAAAATTTCCTGATCAACCATGCCCACATCTCCGGCAGCGGCCAGTACGTGAAGATCTCGGTGGTCCGCAAAGGCTACTACGTCTGGGATACGACGTCGCTGAATGTCCAGCCGTGTTACTTTCACGGCCGTTCCCTTTGCAGCGGTTATGACTCCCTCGGGTACGACACTGAGATCAACGCTCCCGGCGTCACCGACGAGATGAATACCTTCCGGCGGACCCTCAGCGATCTTACGAACATCACTCAACTCGTCAACCCGTTGCCGCTGCCTCACCTGTGGGGGATGGAGAAGCACTTCACATGGAGCGCCGGGCACCTCAACAACAATGTGCCTGTCTGTGGTTCGACCTATAGCCCTGACGGAATTACTGAAATCAAGCAGCCCTATGACGGCGAGATCTTCTGCATTGAAACGGATCTCAATGCCTCCACTATCTGGCGATTTGCTCACAACCGCGCTGTCTGGGATCCCGAGTATTACTGGTCTGAACCGTTCGGCAATGTTTCTCTCGATGGACGGTTCTTCATGTTCTCGTCGAGCTGGGACGGGCAAGTCGGAACGAATAAGGATGGCGATCCTCGCTCCGATGTTTGGATCGTAAAACTCGACTGACAGGCCGGTGCCATCAAGTACGGCAGCCATCTCCCAACGGGCGCGCAGCCACTCATCGCTTGCTGTCAGAACTTGTTGGATTCGGAGTCCCGGACAGGCAAGAGCCGAGCCTGTCCTCTGCTGTCGAGTGGCTTCACGATAGTTGACGAAATCAGATGGGATGAGAAGACCGGTCTCCGGCGGGATGCGGTGTACGCTCCCAAGTTATCGACGTGCTCGAAGCACAGATAAAAAGGAGACCGGCAATGAAGAAGGTTAGCACCGCGGCAACGAAGCAGAGCAGGAATATTTCGCAGCAGAAACTGACCATTGGATTGGATCTGGGAGACCGAAACAGTTGGTACTGCGTGGTGGATGAAGCCGGCCAGATCCAGTTGGAGCAGCGAGTCCGTACGAGTGCGAAAGCGTTGCAGGAAGTCTTCGGCGCCATGCCACGCAGTCGGATCGCACTGGAAATCGGGACGCATGCGCCCTGGATCAGTCGCTTGCTCAGCGAGTTGGGGCATGAAGTGATCGTGGCGAATGCGCGCAAGGTACGGCTGATCGGGGAGAGCCGCAAGAAAGACGATCGTCTGGATGCGCAGACGCTGGCGCGGCTGGCCCGGATCGATCCGGAGTTGCTGTATCCGGTGAAGCACCGCAGCGTGCAGGCGCAAGCCGATCTGACGCTGATTCGGGCGCGTGCCGGGCTGGTGCGGGCGCGAACGGGGCTAGTCAACACGGCGCGCGGACTGGCGAAGTCTTACGGGGAACGATTGCGCGGCTGCAACGTGCGCAACATGAATCCGGAGAAAGCGGAAGGGTTAAGCCCGGAACTGCAACGGGCACTGGAGCCGTTGCTGTCGGCCATCGCCGAGCTGAGCGAGCGCATCGTGGAATACAACGAGCGCATCGAGAATCTGGCACAGCAGAGTTATCCGCAGGTGGCGCTGCTGAAGCAGATCAAGGGCGTGGGTACGCTGATCGCGCTGACCTTCTTGCTGACGTTGGAAGATCCGCATCGCTTCCGCCAGAGCCGCGACGTGGGCTGCTATCTGGGGCTGCAGCCGGGACGAAGAAACTCTGGTCAGAGCGAGCCGCAGCTGCACATCAGCAAAGAAGGCGATCCCTATCTGCGGACGTTGTTGGTGCAAGGAGCGCAGCACATTCTGGGTCCGTTCGGTCCCGACTGTGATCTGCGGCGCTGGGGCCTGAAACTAGCAGAACGTGGTGGGAGAAACGGCAAGAAGCGAGCCATCGTGGCGACTGCGAGAAAGCTGGCGGTGCTGCTGCATCATCTGTGGGTGAGCGGAGAAGTGTACGAACCCTTGCACAACAGCAGCCGAACGACAGTAGCCGCAGCCGCGTAAAACAAAAAGGCAAAACAAAGTCAAAACCGTTCCAGGAAGAGAAAAGACAAAAGCCTAAAGCCGAGTTCCGGTGACTGCGTTAATCGCCTGGCCCAGGTTCCACTCTGCAAGAGCAGAACTACAGGGCGAAAATCAGATGGCAGCACCGGCTGAACCGAGAACGCCCAACATGCACCGAGCGAAACGAATCGCTCCTGAGTGCGGATGGAAGCATGGCGACAGCGGCCGCTCGGCAAGGAGAAAAAACGTGCCCAACAACCAAAAGAGACAAGAATCGACTTGACTCCGACCGGCCTTCTCATGGAAGGCGACCACAGCAACCACCCGAACGCCACTTATACGATGGCATGATGGCTTGTAATCTAGAAACGCCCCAGATGGCCTCTGTCACCGACGACACGCCGAAACCTCCCAATCCCGGCCTCTGCCGGACGTGTCAACATTCGCGCCGGATCGAATCGGATCGTGGCTCGATTTTCACCAGGTGTGAGCTCTCTTTGGAGGACCCGCAGTTCCCAAAATATCCTCGCTTGCCGGTCCTGGCTTGCAGCGGCTATCGCCCCAAACCGGCGTAAACGGCCGGCTTACCGCGCGTAGAAGTACCGCACGATGTGAAAGAAGATCGGGGCTGCAAAACACATCGAATCCATTCGGTCGAGAATTCCTCCGTGGCCCTTGATCAGCGTGCCGTAGTCTTTCACTCCCCGGTCGCGTTTGATGGCCGACATGGTCAGGCCTCCAGCAAAGCCCATGAGCGTGATGGTGAGCGACACGAGAGCTGCCACCCACGGACGAAACGGCGTCATCCACCACAACGCCGTTCCGATCAGCGTGGCTGTCAGCACTCCGCCGGTGAAGCCTTCCCAGGTCTTATTCGGGCTGACCACCGGCGCGATCTTGTGTCTGCCCAGCAGCTTTCCCCAGACGTACTGCAGCACGTCGCTCAACTGATCAACGATCACCAGATACAGCATGAGTTTCGCGCTCCGCCCAAAGCCGGGAATCTTCAGCATCAGCAACGCCGGCGTATAGCTGAGGCAATAGACGCTCACCATCAGTCCCCACTGCAGCGTCGAAGCGCGCTCCAAAAACGATTCGGTATCGCCTGCGATTGCCAGTCTCGTGGGAACAAACAAGAACGCATATACCGGGATAAGAATCGCGAACATGCCATACCAGTGAATGCCGATGAGAAAATACTGCAGCGGAGTAAAGATGAAGAAAGACCAGAACAGCGTGCGATGATCGGCGCGGCGCGTCGGCAACAGCGTGACATATTCGCGCAGCGCCAGCAGTGACATGATCCCGAACAGAACCAGCGATCCGATCTGGCCAATCGCGAGCGTCAGCCCGAAGATTGCGCTCATTACCCACCAGGCCCCAATGCGCGCATTCAGGTTGCGGATCGTCGCCTGCGCCTCGGGCTTCTTGACCGCGACCTTAAGCGCCAGCCCAATCAAGGTCGAAACCGCCAGCAGTCCTAGAACTCCGGAGAACGCCCACACCAGTTGTGGATCAAAATTTCTCACCAAATCTCCTTGTAGCCCCGGCATCTTGCCGGCTGTCCCGAGGGCACCCTGCCCTCGGAGGTGGGGAGCCGCCCATGATAGCCGCCGAGTGGGAGCCGCTATGCTTTCAAATCGTTCTCAGCCGGCAAACCGCTTCTCGCGCCCGCGCCAGGAAGGCCCGCTTGTCCTCGCCCGCCGCCAGCGCCATCGCGGGACCGAACGTCAGCTTGCTGAGGAACGGCACCGGCAGAAACTCGCCCTTCGGAAGAATGCGATTCAGATTATGCAGATAAGCCGGGATTAACCGGAGCCCGGGCCGCTGCTGGCACAGGTAGTAAAGCCCGCTCTTGAACCCTGCCACGTCTTCGCCCGTCCCGCGCGTGCCCTCGGGAAACAGAATCAGCGACTCGCTGTCCCCCATCGCTTCCAACATGTGCTCGAGCGCCTGCCGCGGATCTCCAAATGTCTCGCCCTCCTGGCTTCTCGCAGCATGCCTCGCCACCAACACCGCCCGAAACACATTCACCGCGAGTATCCGGCGCAGTCCCCGATTCCAATAACCCTGGGCCGCAACGGGCCGGGTCGCCGCGCGCACTTCCGCCGGCAACGACGACCACAGCACCACAAAATCCAAGTGGCTGGAGTGGTTCGCGAAGTACACGGCCTGTCGCGAATCGGGTTCCGAATCCACCCATCGGACTTGCACGCCGCTGACGAGGCGCGCCGCCGCCGCGATCATTCCCGCCAGTGGATGTGCCCTCATCGCTTCTTCAGGTCGGCGACGATCCGCAGCGTTCGGCGGGCACAAGTCACAAGCATGCCCGCGACCATGAGGGCGAGCGCAAGCGCCATGGTTTGTCCGCCCAGCCCAAAATAATTGTCGAAAACTGAGAACACGCACGCTGCGGTCAGCAACGCCATCCGGTGCGGCTTGGCCATGGGACCGAGAAAGTATTGCGACACGCCCATCGATCCGCCCAGCAACCGGATGTAAGCCGTCATCAGGGCGAGCACGGCCGCCAGCCAGCCCAGTTCCCGCCCCCAACTGAAGTTGGCGATCGAGTAGCCCGCTCCCACCAGGATCACGACGTCGGCAAAGCGGTCCGGCATGTCGTTGAAGACTTCTCCGTAAACCGTCTTGCGGCCGCCTTCAATCGCGACTAACCCATCGAGCATGTTGCACAACAGGCGAAGTTGAATGCAGGCCGCTGCCGCGAGGAAAAGCGCCGGCCGCGCGATCCCTTCGGCGCGCGGCGTAAACCCGAGGCATATCCCGGCGGCCGTAGCAAACACAAGACTGGCCATCGAAATCGCGTTCGGCGCCACCCCAGACCGCGTCAGTACTCGCGCCAAACCCTGCGCCCACGCCCGTTGTCGTGTTTTCAGCGGCCGCCGCGGAGGTGGGCCGTCCCGAACCATCTGAGGTGAACTCATGTCAGTATTCGTAGCAGCGCAAAAATTGTAGAAGCGGGAGCATTGTGCTACTTAGTTGTCTGATCGAGCAATGCAAATCATCGTCCGGCATTTGTGGTAGAAATGGAGGTTCTGCGTATGGCCTTCAAACGCAACCTCGCGCTCAGCCTCTTACTAGGGCTGGCCGGAGGACTCGCCGCCTACGCTCTCGCCTGGGGCCTATTCACGACGCATCCGGAACTGGGGATGGAACCGTCAAGTGGGTGCACGATTGCCCTCTGGGTCGCACCGCTCATCTTTCTCGTCAGCCTGATCTATTTCGCCGCGAGGAATCGCGACCGCTAAGCGGGGTGAACTCCCGCAACCCGACTTCTGCAGTCTATAATCGAGAATTCTGCATGAGCCCGCGCCGAAACCGTGGGCACAGCTCACCATTCATCGATTCGCCAGGAGAAACTCTATGTCCGCACCCAGCCGTCGCCCCGAGATTCGCCGCCGTCGCACCCGCAAAGAAAAAGTCGCCAAGCTGCGCAAGCGCCTCGCGGCGGCAACTTCTGCCACCGACAAAGACCGCCTCACAGCGAAGCTGCATCGCACCGAACTCGTGTCGCCGGGCAACCCGCTGGTCAAGAACTAGAAGCCATCTCGCAATGCACTTTGGGAAGGGCACGGCTTCAGCCGTGCCGCCCAGAGCCAATGAAGATGCGGGCTTTAGCCCCTGAGGAATCGCCTACGCCCCCCGAAATCCTCCGGAGAATCAGGGAAACTCAACCGTCACCAATCTCGCCGCGTGAGCCCCCGTATTGGTCAGCGTGTGGGTGTAACCTCCGGGCAACCACTTGACGTCTCCCGCCTTAAACTTTCCCGGCATCGGGCCCATCCCTTCAACATCGCTGCGCACATCCAGATCGCTGACGGCGACCAACAGATGCGGACCGTTGTGATGGTGGCTGGGCACGGTCGCCCCCGCCTCCAGATCGACTTCGGACACGCGCACGCCGTCCTTCACGAACAGGATTTTGCTGCGCCCCCCCGCGAACGTCTTTTCGCCACTCTCTTCCGGCCAGGGGAAAGGAGCCGTCCGCATCTTTTCGTCCTGCATGATCTCGATCGTCACGTTGCGAAACGGGGTTTCCGCCAGGTTCCTCGCGATATGCGCAAAGTTTCCCGGAGCGAAGCGAGTGTCACCGTCGGCCAGCTTCACGTCAACCGGTGTCTTGCCGTCGACTTCATTCGAGACATGGGAATCGCCGAGCGTGACGAACACGTAGTCATGGCGGTGGCGATGCATCAACGTGGCTGCATGCGGTGCAACCTCCACTTGGAAGACGCGCAGGTACTCATTCTCAATGGCAAGGTGATGCGAGGGTTCCGAGGTGATTTCAACTTCCGGTGCGGCGGCATAGGCAGCCAGCATCGCGATCAGCGGGAAGAGCGCGAGGGCACGTTTCATAGCGGCGAATTGTAGCACCCGCAGTTTCCAAACGGACGTTTCTAATCGGGCGACCATCCAGGATCGCCCCATCGTGCCCGATCTGCACCTCCCCTGGTACCCGAGTTGCGAGCACCGTTGGTCGCCCGAGCCCGTTCCTGAAAGGACTCTAATCTGGTCCAGGCGCTGGACGAGTCCTGCCAGGAGAGCAGCCGCAACATTCGGTTGGGAGAAGGAGTGGCATCATGAAGGGAACGATCGTTAAGTGCATGGAAGAGCTCGTCACGAAACAGTTTGGCGCCGGGAAATGGGAGGAGTCCCTCAAGAGAGCAGGGATCCCAAAGGATCGCCCCTTCACTGTGTTCTGCGATGTGGACGAGACAGAAGTCATGAACATCATGACAGGCATAGCGGGCGCGGCGTCCCTCTCCTTGGAACAGTTGATGGAAGCGTTCGGCGAGTACTGGTCAACGGTGTATGCACCGCACATCTACGAAGCGTATTTCTCCGACGCAAGCAGCGCGCGCGAGTTATTGCTCAACCTCGACCACATCCACGAAGTCATGACCAAGTCGATCAAGCTTGCCCGTCCACCGCGCTTCCGCTATGAGTGGAGGGGGGACAAGCTTCTCATCATGCACTATGACTCCAGCCGAAGATTGGTCGCCCTCATGCCCGGACTCATTCGTGGCGTGGGAAAGTACTACAAGGAGAGACTGACTGTAAGAGTGGTTGGAAACGCGGTCCATGTGCGGTTCCCGTGAGGGGCTGCTGTTCGGAAGGAATTCCGCCTTAAGGTATCCTCATGTGATTTCTCAACAAACGGGGCGACGCCGCGTTACTGGTAGACGATCACGGCGCCCACGATGGTTGCCACCACTTTCCCACGCAGCTGCCACCCGTCGAAGGGCGTGTTCCTCGACTTCGAGAGCGACTTGGCCGCCTCAAAGGTCCACTTCTTCTTGGGATCAAAGATGGTGATGTCGGCGAAAGAACCGCGGGCGAGCGAGCCGCGGCCGCGCAAGTCGAAGCAGCGTGCGGGGCCAGCAGTAAATAGTTCTACGATACGGGTAAGCGGGATGCGCTTCTCGCGATGCAGCTTGGTAATGGCGAGACCGAGCGCCGTTTCAAGGCCGGTGATTCCAAACGCGGCGCGCTCAAATTCCATCTGCTTCTCGTGGAGAGCATGGGGCGCGTGGTCGGTCGCAATCGCGTCCACTGTCCCGTCGGCCAGCGCAACCAGGATGGCCTCGAGGTCGGAAACCGAACGCAGCGGCGGATTCATCTTGTAGTTGCTGTCGTAGTCCCGCATGTCTTCGTCCGTCAGCGTGAAATGGTGCGGGGTAACTTCGCAGGTGACGCGGGCCTTCGCACGTTTACCGCGGCGAACGCCCTTCAGTCCGTCGGCGGTCGACAGATGCGCCACATGCAAGCGAGCATTCGGGATCTGCATCGCCAGTTGCACATCACGCTCCACCACCGAGGCCTCGGCCGCAGCCGTCATGCCGCGCAACCCAAGGCGGAACGAGCGCGCTCCCGCGTGCATCGAGCAATCCTCGGTCATGCGGGTGTCCTCGGCATGCTGCACGACGGGGAAATTCAACTCGCCACCCAGAACGAGCGCCTCGCGCATGATCGCGTCATCGAGAATCGGTTTCCCATCATCCGTGGCCGCGATTGCACCCGCGTGTTGCAGCGAGCGGAAATCGGTGAGGGCGGTACCTTTACTCGAACGCGTGGCGGCGGCGATCGGGAAAACGTTGACCAAGGCACCGCGCTCCGGTTGCCGGAGCCACTCCACCCACTCGGCAGAATCAACGACCGGCGCAGTGTTCGGCATGGTGCACACCGACGTGAAGCCGCCCGCTGCGGCCGCCGCCGTGCCGGTGGCAATCGTCTCTTTATGGCCTTGACCGGGCTCGCGCAGATGCACATGCAGATCGATGAAGCCCGGCGCAACGATCAGTCCACGAGCGTCGAATTCCTGGTCGGCAGCGCCGCGGATCTTGTTGGGCGCGGCAACCTCCGCTACCCGCCCATCCTTCAGCAGCACGTCCATCGGCGCATCAATTCGCGCAGCGGGATCAATGACGTGCCCTCCTTTGATGAGAAGGGAGGATTCCGACTTGGTCTTGCCGTGAGCCATATACCTAGAACCTGCGACGGACCGTCTTACTTGAACAGATCGTCCGACTTACGATCCCCGAACCACGGACGAAACAGCACACCCTGCTGCCATCCGTCGTCGAGGGCATTCTCGAACTTTTGCGCTTCTTCTGACGAGAACTGAGATTTGTGGCATTCGAGCGCCCGGTGATACGCCAACTGGTCGGCCTTGGTGAAGGCTACACGCACCGTAAGATACGCCGGATCGGTCGCGTGCCACGGCAGAGAAGCAGCCCAGGATTCATTCAGTGGCTTAACCTGCTCCGGCGAGAAGCCAACATAAAACAGCTTCACATCCGCCTTCGACGCCTGAATCGCCTGCGTCACTCCGTCGGCCACCAGGCGGTGGTCGGGATGACCGTAGCCTCCGTCCGCCCCCCAGGTAACTACCACCGCGGGATGCAATTCCGCAATCAACTTCTCCACGTGGTCGGCAACCTCCTGGATGTTGTGTCCGAGCGGGTTCGAGATCGCGCCGAGTTCACCATCGTTCAGCCCGAAAAGAATCGGCGGCCTGATCCCCAGTTGCCGGCACGCGCACGCTGCCTCCTCACTCCGCACTTTGGCCAGCGCTTCGCCTGCCGGAATGCCGGCGCGATCGTTCGTCCCTTTCTCGCCCTTCGTCGCGATCGCCAGGTAGACCTTGGCGCCCTCGCGGGCATAGCGCGCCAACACCGGCCCCACCAAGGTCTCGTCATCCGGATGAGCAAACACGGCCAGCATGACGCGCGGCTTTTGCTGCGCCACGCCAGTGGCGCACGCAAACAGCAAGATCAAGGCAACCCGTCTCATCGCATTCTCCCCATCGCCCGCGCCAGGATTGCCATCCGCGTGGGCACGCCGTTCCGCACCTCCTCTAGAATCCGCGACTGCGCGCCATCGGCGATTTCGCTCGTCAACTCCAGCCCTCGAATGATCGGTCCAGGATGCATCACGACGGCGTCTTTCTTCGCCATCTTCAGACGCGCCGGTGTCATCTGATAGCGCGCGATATATTCCGGCAGGTCAATCTTCAGCCCCGATAAACGCTCTTTCTGCACCCGCAGCAGCATCACCACGTCCGTGCCGCGCAGGGCATCTTCAATATGCCGCGTCACGCGAATGCCGGGCGCCAGCGTCGCCGCCACCTCCGGCACAAGTTCCTCCGGCCCGCAAAGAATAATCTTTACCCCAAACTTGCTGAGCAGGTGGCAAGCCGACCGGGCCACGCGGCTGTGAAAGATGTCGCCGACAATCGCGATCTGCAGTCCTTTGAAGCTTTTCTTGTTCCGCAAGATCGTGTACGCATCCAGCAACGCCTGCGAGGGATGTTCATGCAGACCATCGCCAGCATTGATCACGGGAACGTCAAGGTGCTGCGCCATCACGTGCGGCGCACCGGCATTCGGGTGCCGGATCACAATCACGTCCGCGCCCACCGCACGCACCGTGTAGCCGGTGTCGAGCAGCGATTCGCCTTTCTCAATGCTGGAACCGGCAGCCTGCACCAGAACGGTATGCGCCCCCAGCGTCTTGGCCGCGATCTCAAACGAACTGCGCGTGCGCGTGGAAGCTTCGTAGAAAAGAAGGAGGACCCGCTTGCCTTTGAGCAGGGGACGCGGCCGGTCCGGGTTCATGCGCCGCGCGAATTTCAGAATTTTCAGGATTTCCGCCGCTTCAAGATGCTCAATCCCGAGCAGGGAACCACGAGCTGCATTCATGGGCATGGTCGCAACCACTTCCTGCGATCTGCGTGGAGTGTTTGAAAACTCGCGGATCTGGAGCCACCGCGCTACGCCATTGTTTTTTCCATCAGCAAGACTTTCTCCGCGTCGTCGATTTCTCGGAGCTTCACTTCAATGATCTGACTATCGGTGGTTTGCACTTTGCGCCCCACAAAGGCCGCCTCAATCGGCAGTTCCCGGTGCCCCCGGTCAATCAGGACGCAAAGCTGCACACGCCGTGGACGCCCCGAACGAAACAGCGCATCCATCGCGGCGCGGGTCGTCCGTCCGGTATAAAGCACGTCGTCGATCATGACCACCGACTTGTCCACGATCGGAATTCCCAGTTCGCTCTTCTGCACGACAGGCTTCTCACCCAGCGTGGAAAGATCGTCGCGATAGAGCGTGATGTCGAGCGTGCCGACGGGCACAGGCTTTTTTTCAATGCGCTGAATGATCTTGGCCAGGCGCTCGGCCAAAGGCACGCCCCGCCGCTTGATGCCGACGAAAGCCAGGTCCTGGATGCCGTTGTTTTTCTCAAGAATTTCATGGGCCAGCCGGATCAGCGTGCGCTCGATTTCCGACGCCGACATCAGCTGGGCCTTTTCGTGAATCTCGACTGGACGACTTGGAACCCGTGAACTCATAAACGCTGCATCATACGCGTGCGGAAAGATCAGAGCAAGCCACCCCTGACAGGAGTAGGGTCCCATGTTAACCGCGAAGGACACGAAGGGACACGAAGGATACCATTGAATTTCCGCCTTCGTGTGACGTCGCGTCCTTTGTGGTTTGATCGAATCTAGGAGGCCACCCGGAAGATCGCTGGTTGGCGGTGAGTTCGCTTACGGCCGCGGGTGCGGCCGCAGCACAGCCGAGGCCAGTGCTCCGCCAATGGCCGCCAGCGCCACCGCAATCACCAGCGAAAACAGAAGCGTGATCGCCAGCCCGGACGGACTGGTCAGGCGGTGAATCATCTCCTGAACATCAGGATCCGCCGAGTTCAATCCCAGCGCCTGGGCCACCTTGAGCATGACATCCTGATACTCCTGCACGGCATGGAAAACGAAAATACGGACCGTCATGAACACCGAGGAGATCGCGAAGCTGACTGCTCCCGCCGCGCCGCCGAGGCGCGATCCTAAGCTCGCCGTCAGGGACAACCCGCTGGCGCGGCGGTACAAATAAACCGCCAACCCTCCGGTGAGCATGATGCCAACGAACGGAATCGCACTGATCAGAAGGCCCAGAACGCCAGCCTGGATTGCCGTGCGAACCGCAATTCTCCGGTCGAGTGCGCCGGTCTGGGTGAATGTCCCAGTTTGAGGAATGCCAGGAAAAATATGCTCTGACGCTGACCCTGAGTTCGATGAACCCGGTCCTGCTGAATCTGGACTCGGGGGAGCTTCCAAATCCGGGATTGCTACCTGCACCCGCACCTGCGGCGCACGGCATTGCGGACAGAACGGTCGCCCGTCCTCGACCGTACTCCCGCATTGAGCACAGGGATGTTCCATCACTTTGAAACTAGCGCAGGTGAACGAAGAGAGCAACCCGTCGCGGCAAGCAGCGAGGCAACCGGGAGCGCTCGGGCTGGGTGGAACTTGAGTTTTGTATCAAAGCATCGCTTTACAGTCTGGTCGTCCGTTCGATGAGTCGCTTTCGGTCGCGGTCCGGTCAATGCATTATGAAAAAGCGCCCCGCTTCAAGAGGTCGAAGAGGGATGTAAGGCCGTCTGTACCCTGCAGCTAAGGCAGAAAGAGGAGAACAGCGATTGCGCTAACTGCGAATTGCGGAGGTAGTTGGCGTGGGCGAATTTGTAATAGGCTGTTCTGCGCGGGTTTTATCCAAGTCAGCCTAACCAAGAGTTCGGGCGTCAATGGAAGGATGAATCTTATGAAACAGTTCCATGGATTGTTCCAGGCGGTCGTGATCGATAACCAGGATCCCGACGACCTTGGGCGCGTGAAAGTTCGCATTCCACGGGTGGGCGACGGAATCTGGGCTCGTATTGCCACTCTGATGGCTGGCAACAACCGCGGTACATGGTTCATCCCTGACGTAAACGACGAAGTCCTGGTTGCGTTCGAAGAAGGTACTGAGAGGTATGCCTACGTCCTTGGTGGGCTATGGAGCAAAACCAATTCGCCGCCGGAGAAGATGGACACGAACAACGACAAGAAGCTTCTGCGCTCCCGCAACGGCGTGCAGATCACCATGGACGATCAAAGCGGCCAGGAGAGTTTCATCGTCGAGACGCCCGGCGGCCAAAAGATTACCCTCAAGGACGGCCCCGGCTCACTCGAGATCACGGATAGCAACGGCAACTCAGTGAAACTTGGGACAAACGGCATCAGCGTCAGTGCCTCCGCGAAAGTCACGATCAATGGCAGCCAGGTTGAGATCAATTCCGACGCTGTCACAGTGAATGCCGGAATGTCGAAATTCAGCGGAGTGGTGCAGTGCGACACGCTCATCAGCAACAACGTTATTAGCGCGAACTACACTCCCGGGGCAGGCAATATCCTGTAATTCGGGAAGAGGAAGCTCTCGACATTTCGTGAACGCGACTCAAATCGTGTCATCTTTCCCCGTATGCGCTCGCACGTACACCAACGCGAACCGGGCTCCCTTGCCTTCAGGTTTGATGTTGACCAGGTGCTGGTTGCCCTCGGTGCCGACCTTGATTTCGACCGCTTCACCGCTGCCATGGTCACGACAGGAAACGGGCTTGGATAGCCCGTCGTCTTTGTCATTGCCAATTCCGACATCGCCACCGTTCCAGCTCCCATGGCATTCAACGGGCTTGCCGTAGTGCTGCAGTTCCTTGCTGTAATATGCGATCACTTTCCCGGGTGCGTCGTCGGAAACAAACTCGGCCGCGACCACTTTCAACGAAAATCCAGGGAAGGCGAGGTTGACGTTGGCGCTCTTCTTGTCGTCGCCGTTGTCTTTCGGGGCAGGCTTGGCGCCCGGATAGACCGTCAACCCCGAGCTGCGAATGTCGGGCTGCTCGTCGACATGAAGATCGCCAACGGGAGACTTGATATCGACCCGCGCTTCGCCATCTTTTCCTTTGTCTTTCACGTCGACGGAGCAGCCGGGCAGTACGCAAAGGGCGGCGATCACAGCGGCGAGCGATAATTCTGCAACCAGATTTCTTGCGGCAAAGTTAAGGCTGAGCATGGGACGAACCTCCTGTGCTTGATTGGGCGGGGCGTTCCAGTCCTTCGCCTCGCGCTGCAACACCGGGAATCGTCACCGGCAAGTGGCCGCGGATCGGGATCTCTCCAAAGACCGCCTTCACCGCCGCCGTCTCTGATACTGACATGTTCGAGAACGCACACACATAGTTCTCGATCGCGGGAAAATCTTGCACCACATAAGGATTGCCCATCGCGAGCACCGCCGTGCGAGGCGCCGCAGTCTCTAGAATCGCCTTGAGCAACGACCCCGTAGCTTCGTCCATGGCAACGCTATTCTTGGGACCACCCGCGCTGGCCACCGCCTTGCCTGCGACGGGTATCACGTACACGGCTGCCAGCACATGCTCGGCGCCCTCGACGGCATCGAGCACGATCGTGTTCATTCCTCTGGCCGAACGGGCATCGACATAAATGATGCGCGCGTCCGGCACGCGGGCGAGTATCTGGCGTTCCAGCATATGTCCGGATTCGGTGCGCAGATCGTCGGAAAAGATCACGGCTACCAGCCGGCCGCGCACTTCTCCTGCCCTGTGATACGCAGGCTCAGGTTCCGGAGTTCCCGAAGCTTTCAACGGAAGCATCTGCCCGTTATCACGCACCAGCGTGATGGCTTCGTCGGCGATGCGCTGGCCAACCGCAAGATTCTGCGGCTGCGCCACTTCGCGTGCAACCTGTTCCAGATCCACCAGTCGCGCCTTGTGCAAACCAAGTGAAGCCTTTAATTCCAGGATCTTACGCACAGATTGATCCAGACGCTCGGAACCGATCTCCCCGCTGCGCACGGCCCGCACGATGGCACGGTAACTGCCATCAATGTCGGGCGGGACGATCAACATATCGGCCCCCGCCTTGAAAGCGTCCACCGAGGCTTGCGCGATTCCCCGAGGGTAGAGGTGCGTCAGACCTCCCATCCCCAGGGCGTCCGTGACGATAATCCCTTTGAACCCCATTTGATTCCTGAGCAGGCCGGTCACGATCGCAGGTGAGGTCGTAGCAATGTGGTGAGGTTCCGGATCGAGCGCGGGAGCGATAACATGCGCCACCATGATCGCGTCCACGCCAGCCTGGATCGCGCGCCGGAAGGGGGGAAGTTCGACGGCATTGAGGCGCTCGCGGCTTCCGACGACTGCGGCCACGCCGAGATGCGAATCCGTGGCCGTGTCGCCATGTCCAGGAAAGTGCTTGGCGGTCGTAAGCATGCCACCTGCATGCGCCCCCCGGATGTAAGCAGCCACCAGATCACTGACCTGCCGCGGGTCCCCTCCAAACGAGCGAGTGTTAATAATGGGATTCTCAGGGTTGGAGTTGACGTCGGCGTCGGGAAAAAAGTTCCATTGCACCCCGATGGCGCGTGCCTCCTGCGCCGTGATGCGGCCAAACGCTTCGGCATTTTCCAGATGGCCGGCGGCTCCAAACGCCATCGCGTGCGGGAAGACGGTCACGCCATTCAGTCGCATGGCCACGCCCCGCTCGAAGTCGGCGGCGACGATCAGCGGTAACGGAGAGGATCTCTGCAGCCGGTTGAGCAACTCGGCCGCCACATGAGGCTGGCTCTTGTACAAGACCGGGCCACTGGCGGGCACGGTCATCACCAGCCCTCCAATGTGATGAGTGCGGACGGTGTCGCGCAGCTCGATCCAGGCGGGATCGGCGTGGTTCATGAACTGCGCCTTCACGAAAATCATGAGGAGTTGGCCGACTTTCTCCTCCGGCGACATCGTGCGCAGCATCTTATCGACCCATCTCTGACCCTCTTTGTCCAGATGGATGGGACCGGCCTGCTGGTACTGCTCCTTCGTCTTTTCTTTGGCAAGATTCGGCACGCTGCTCAAGATGAGCGCGGCCAGCAGCAGGTGCCGGAGCATAGAGGATGACAATAACAAATTTCGCGGGCCGATGAACTCCCGGTGGTACCTACACCCCGGTGTCGGTCTCGATCGCCTGGCCGACGAGTTCAATCGCCTTGGCTTGAATCGCAGGATCATCGCCGGCCCCGGTGAGCCAATGCACGTCGGGCTCGCGGCGGAACCATGTCATCTGGCGCTTGGCGTAGTTGCGGTGCGCTTGCTGTGCGGCGCGAATTGCCGATTCCCGATCCAGATCACCGCGCAAGAACTGGACTGCTTGCTTGTATCCCAAAGACGCGAGCGGACGCGCTTCATCTCCATACTTGGCGATCAAGTTCTTCGTCTCCTCAATCAGCCCGGTTTGAAACATCCTTTCCGCCCGCTGATCAATTCGCATGTAGAGAGCACTGCGCTCAGGGTTCAGACCAAGTCGAAGAATGCGGAATCCGCGCAGCGGTTCGCGTCCCTGCCGTAGAAGTTCGCTCATGGGCTGGCGCGCAGCGAGGCAGACTTCAATGGCCCGAATCACTTTCGGAACGTCGTTCGCATGAATTCGTCCCGCTGCCGCGGAGTCACGCCGCCGTAGAATGCGATGCAAATATTCGGGACCACGCTGTTGCACGCGCTCGCGCAGCCGGTCGCGCAATTCCACCGACCGCTGCGGGCCGGGGAACAGTCCTTCCAGCAGCGCGCGCAGATAGAGACCCGTTCCGCCGCTGACGATCGGCAAATGCTTGCGCTGTTCGATCTCGCCGAGCACCTGCCGCGCCCGCCGCGCATACTCTCCTGCAGTCACGTCCGCGTTGGGATCAACGCAGTCCAGCAGATGATGCGCAACTTCCGCGCGCTCCTCAGCGCTCGGCTTGGCGGTGCCAATTTCAAATTCGTGGTACATCGCCACGGAATCGCAGTTGACGATTTCACCGTGAAAGCGGCGGGCAATGGCCAGCGACAGAGCAGTCTTTCCACTCGCCGTGGGACCAAGCACCACCGCCAGCAGCGGCTCGCGATGCGGCAACGTCAGCGTGCGCTCCACTGAATGTAAGACCAGTAGCGGACGATGGTCAGAATCAAAAGCAGCACCGCCATGAGAAGCAATCCGGTGGCTTCGGCGGCATAGATGGGGTGGCGGTGCCGGTGATGGTCGTCGGCAGCCGGCTTTTGCGGAGCGGGGGTAGCCACGGGAACATTGTATTCCACGGTGTAAACTACGGGCGCTCCCTCATGGCGATGCCTCCCTCCAGCAGCGAAGCCGGGCTACTGCGGTTCGGCGTCTTCGAAGTCGACTTGGCGGCTGGAGAATTGCGCAAGAATGGCGCCCGCATCCGGCTCCAGGAACAGCCTTTTCAGGTGCTCGCCACTCTGCTGGAGCGTGCTGGACAAGTCGTCACCCGGGACGATCTGCGGCAGAAGATCTGGCCAGCCGACACCTTCGTAGATTTCGACCACAGCCTGAATACCGCGATCAACAAGATTCGCGAGGCGCTGGGCGATTCCGCATCGAGTCCGCGATTTGTAGAAACGCTGGCCCGCCGCGGATACCGCTTTATCGCGCCGGTGGACAGCCCGTCCGCCGCCGCACCGATCTCCGCGAACACGCCCAACGGCATTCCGGCCACCGAGCCCGCTCTGCACCCCGAGTTGCACGTGCCCTTGCCGCATCGCGGATTGGTCCGCGGACTCTTTGCCCTGATTCAGGTGATGTATCTCTCGTTCTATCTCAACGCTCTTCATCACCTGCGCGATGTGGACCGGGTCGCCGCCGACTTCCTGCCGAACTGGGCTGCTCAGGCGATTATGATCGCCGTGCTGGTGACGGGCGCGGTGGGGATTCCGCTGCGTTTCTATCTGCTGTCGGCGGTCGGCTTCGATTTCCGGAAGCTGGGAGAAACGTTCCGCTGGCTGTTTCCCTTTGTTCTCGCCCTAGACCAGATGTGGGCGGTGGCGCCTTTTCTGCTGCTGCCGCAGATCGGAGTCGGGCTGGCCTTTGCCGCGACGGCAGCTCTGCTCTACGTGCCATTCTCCGAGCGAACCCTGGTGCGGATGGCCTACTCGCAGTAGATCTCACTCCCAGCTCTCAGTTCCCGGTTCTCAGTTCTCAGCAGGACGACGGGTGCCCCATCCTTGCGCGTTTGTTGCGCAAGGGTGGGATTCCAGGACCGTGTCCCGCTTGAGGTTCTTTCCTGCCCGTAACTAAAGGTACATTAACCAGTTAGTACGGTGGGTACCCCCCTCCCCCCGGTCTATTGGAATCATGGAGTTAGGTTGTGGAAACAGCCTAAAATCTAGATTCGCAAGGACTTATATGGAAAATATTCCGGAATAAGGACTTACGGTTTGTCAAAGACCGCTGAAATGGGTTTGGGGCAGCTTCGAGGGTCGTCTTGGGAGACGCGAACACCTCTTCACTGCCCCAATCAGAGGAACATTATCGCGCGCGGCGGGTTGGCAGTCCGTGACGCAAGTCACGCTTGTGAGTGATTGCGGCGGAAGTCAAAATCCCGACGAGGACAGGGTCGTGGAATCCCACTCCACGGTTCGCGCCTATCGAAAGGCGGGATTCCACGTTGAGGGCAAGGCTTGACGGGGTGAGAAACGCGGTAGAATAACGCGATGAGCCCGGACGTTTCCGATCTCCTAAAACGGGCGCTCGCTCTTTCGGTTGACGAGCGTGCTGCACTAGCCAATAGCCTGCTCGACAGCCTTGGGGGGACGGATGAATCTGTGCAAGAGGCTTGGGATGAGGAAGTCGCGCGCCGAATCGAAGATCTGAAAGCGGGCAAGGCCGTGGCCGTCCCCTGGGAACAACTGCATCGCGAACTCCTGGCCATGGTGAATGAGCGCTAAGCGTGTCGAGTACCACCAGGGCGCGATCGCTGATGTTAAGAGCGCAGTCGCCTGGTATCAGAAGCGCAGCCCCGCAGCCGCATTGGACTTCATCAAAGAACTGGATCGAGCCGTCGACACAATCCGCGAAGGCCCAGAACGCTGGCCAATAGGAAAGAACAGCACTAGACGATTCCTGCTTTGGCGATTTCCCTTTGCCATTATCTATTCGGAGCAGGAATCCGTAATCATGATCTGGGCCGTTGCTCACGGCAGCAGACGCCCCGAGTATTGGGCACGTCGCCTGTAAGAGGGTGTGCGACTGCGCAGGGGGCTGAATATCGAAGCGGGAAACACGGAACCAGGGGGAACGTATCCTGATCTTTTCTGCCGAGTTGCGCCACATCTCGGGCACGAGAGCACCCAGAAAACGTCCCGTCTGGAAGCTGTGAAGAAATTGTTTTTCAGGCAACCGGGGCCTTGCTTCGGTCTTGCGACATCACCGGCATCCACACACTTTCCGGCGCCCGTTGAAGGATTCTATGCTGGCCGAAGTTGCGGTGTCCGCTTTAGGCCGAACCACCTCGTCAGGTTGTAACTTAAGCAAGCCCAAGTCGCTTCCATGGCTACTTTCACGCGACCCCGGCAGCGGAACTGCCTTAGGCCGCAGCGCTCTTTAATCCAGGCG
>JAIQEY010000112.1 GCA_020073565.1 Terriglobia bacterium | reverse complement strand
GGCCTGCGCGACGTGAGGAACAACTTGCCAGTCACGGACCAAACCTTGTTCCCGATCGCCTCGATCACCAAGTCGTTCACCGTGGCCACGCTCGGCACCTTCGCCAGCGAGGGCAAGCTTGATTGGGACAAGCCGGTGCGCGATTACCTCCCTGACTTCCGGCTCTACGACGATGTCCTCACCGCCCGCGTTACGCCGCGCGATCTCGTGACCCACCGCACCGGCTTGCCGCGCCACGACGCCACCTGGTATCGCTCCAGCCTTACGCGCGAAGAAATGTACGCGCGCCTTCGCTACCTGGAACCCAACCGCGATCTGCGCCGCGAATTCCAATACAACAATCTGATGTTTATGACGGCCGGCTACCTGGCTGGCAAACTCGCCGGCAGCACCTGGGAAGACGCCGTCACCGCCCGCATCTTCCAGCCTCTCGACATGCGCAGTTCCGGCTTTGACTTCGGCGGATCCTTCAAGTCCGCGACCGACGTTGCCCACCCCTACCGCAAAGACGATAAGGAAGTCGCTCACGAGGCGCCCATCTATCCCGGAGATCCGGCGCTCGGCCCCGCCGGTGCGATCGTGTCGAATCTCTCCGACATGACTCAGTACCTGCTCATGTACCTCAATCGCGGCAAGCACGACGACCATCAGATCATTTCCGAGGCCAACATTCGCCAGATGATCAGTCCGCAGATGATCATCCGCAGCTCCGATCTCGATCCCGAGATCGGCTACGCCCATTACGGGATGGGCCTGTTCGTCACCACCTACCGCGGCCACAAGTTCGTGGAGCACGGCGGCAACCTCGACGGCTTTTCGCTTCTGATCTCCTTCCTGCCCGACGCCAACATCGGCAGCGTCATCCTGCTCAACATGGAGGGCAGCAGCCTGCGCGAAGTGCTCGCCTACAACGTCAATGACCGCATGCTCGGCCTCGAACCGGTCGACTGGAACAAGCGCCAGCTCGACCGTTATCTCGCCTTTAAGAAGTCCGACGAGGAGGCGCGCGAGAAGAACTACGTGCCCCGCCGCGAGAACACCCAGTTCTCTCACCCGATCGATGAGTACGTCGGCGAGTATGCCAATCCCGCCTACGGCACCGTAGCTGTGGCTCGAGCCGCCAACGACCGCGACCTCAAGATTAGCTACCACACCATGGAGTCCACCGCGCAGCACTGGCACTACGATGTCTGGCGCGTTCCCCACGACCCGCTCGATTTGCTCCAGGAAACCGAGGTCATGTTTCAGACCGACTGGGAAGGCAACATCTCCGGCCTGGCCTCGTCGCTCGAGCCCAACGCGAAGGACATCGTCTTCACCCGCATGCCCGACCGTCGCATGCGGGAACGCAGCTTTTTGGAGCCGCTCGCGGGCGTCTATCAGGTGGCGGATTTCAAGTACGTCGTTCTACTGCGGACCGACAACGTACTGACCGTCACAACACCCAACCAGAGAGTCTGGGAACTCGAACCGGTGCGCGGCAACACCTTCGCGGCCAAAGGAGAAAACGGTCTGACGCTGGACTTCAAGCGCAACCAGGAAGGACAAGTCACCGAATTCTCGCTCAACCAGGCCGGCTCCAGCTCGGTCTACAAGAAAACGCAGTAAGAAGTTCGCGTAGGGACAGCCGCCCTCGCCCGTCGAGCGGAGCGAAGCTCCGCAGTACCTGTGGAGCAACGGGTGCCCTCGCCCGTCGAGCGGAGCCATGCTTCGCAGAATAGCCTCCGGGTGCGATCCGGTCTCCTCTATCCCGTCCACGCCCATTGCGGAATCCAATGGCCGCCCACCTGGCAAGAAATAATCGTTGACTGATCTATAGAACTAGTACATTATATATCTACATGATCGGCACTGCCCATCCACGAAAGCCCTTCCACCTGACCCTGGACCTGCGCAGCGGCGTCCCCGTCTACCGTCAGATCATCGACCAGGTCATCGGAGGCATTGCCTCGGGCGCGCTTGTCGGCGGAGATCAACTTCCCACGGTTCGTCAACTCGCCGTTGATCTCTCGATCAATCCCAACACTGTGATCCGCGCCTACCGCGAACTGGAAATTCGCGGCGTGCTCGACACCCTGCAGGGCACGGGCACATTCATCAGTCACAAAAAGGTGGAGCGCGATGACGCCGAGCAGCAGCGCCGGCTGAATCAACTGGTCAGCGAATTTGTGGCCCGCGCCGGCTCCGCGGGCTTCACCGTTCAGGAATTGCTGGAGCAGTTGCAAGCCCTTCAAAGCGACGGGGCAAGAAAGCGGAGGTGAAGTCATGTGGGTAAATCGCAATACGATTCAGATCAGCGGTGTAGCCAGGGCGTTGTTCGTCATCTCGAGCCTCATCGGCTTGGGCCTTACGGCGGCACTCGGTAGCCGCGTGCCGCTGTTTGCAGGCGTGCTGGTCGGCCTATATTTTCTGTTCTCCATCAAGGTTGCTGACCAGTGGGAGAAGGTCGCCGTGCTGCGTCTGGGCCGTTACATCGGCCTGCGCGGTCCCGGCCTGTTTCACATTATTCCCATCGTCGATACGCTCAGCCGATCCGTCGATCAACGAGTTCGCGTAGCCAGCGTGACCGCCGAGTCGACCCTCACCCGCGACACCGTGCCGGTGAATGTCGATGCCATCGTGTTCTGGATGGTTTGGAACGCGGAAAAGTCGATTCTCGAAGTGGAGGATTTCGTTCAGGCCATCACCATGAGCTCTCAGACCGGCCTGCGCGAATCGATTGGCCGGCACGAACTGGCGCAAATGATCACCGAGCGTGAAATGCTCGGCCGCGAGTTGCAGCGCATTCTCGATGAGAAAACCAACCCGTGGGGCATCACTGTGCAGTCGGTCGAGATTCGCGATGTGCGCATCCCGCAGGCTCTTGAAGACGCCATGTCGCGCCAGGCGCAAGCCGAGCGCGAACGTCAGGCCCGCATTATCCTGGGCCAGGCGGAAACCGAGATTGCAGCCAAGTTCTCGCAAGCTGCGCTCACGTATCAGGACAACCCGGTGGCGCTGCATTTGCGCGCGATGAACATGCTGTACGAAGCGCTCAAGGAACGCGGATCCATGGTCATCGTGCCCTCGTCAGCGGTCGAGACGATGGGGCTCGGTGGAACCCTCGCAACCGCCTCACTCGGCGGAGCAAAACCTTAACCATTCCACCTGAATAGGTCGAAAGGAGCAGAACGTATGAACTATCTACTCGAAGTGTGTCTTCTCGCGGTGGCCTTGGCGGCAAGCATCCCTTCTGCCCCCCAGGCGATGCGAAAGGGCATCAGCGTGGAGTTGCCGCCAACCAGTCACGCCGTCCCGATGCCCGATGCGGACGAGGCGGACTCATTGATCGTAAGTGTCACCAACGACGGCAGGGTGTACTTCGGAGTCGATCAGGTCAGCCCCGCCTCCTTGTCGGAGAAGGTGAAGGGTCGTTTGTCCAACCGGGCAGAGAAGCAGCTGTACATTAAGGCTGACGTTCGTACTCCATACGCCAACGTGGCGAAGGTTCTAGACGCTGTGCGTACTGCGGGCGTCGAAGCACCGATCTTTCTGACCGCCCAACGAGACGCATCGGAACCGTCGACTCTGGTGCCCCCAAAAGGCTTGGAGACGCTCATGGCATCGCCGTCTGCCTCGCAGTCGACGGTCGTGCAATTGCTCAGTTCGGGGCAGCCGACGCCCATGCTGAAGATCAACAATCATCCAATCCCCTGGACTGACCTCCAAAGCACGCTAAGGCAGGTCGTCCAGAGCCGAACTGAGCAGGTGGTTCTGGTGAAAGCAGACGGGCGTTTGCCGTTTTCGTCCGTCGTGAACGTGATCGACATGTGCCGCTCGACGGGAGCGAAGGTCGCTCTGGCCCTCTCGGGAGAGTAAGCCGATGAAGGGCCCCCGGGGGCCGACGGATCGTTTTGCTGGACTCGCGGGCTGGGTGATTGAGTCCCAGATTCGTCGGCCTCCATAACCCGATGCCAGGTATCTTGCCGTAGAACTCAGCGAAAGGCCCTGCTACTCTTAACAAGTGGGGGGACTGCAGTGGGCCTTACCGGCTGGGAGAGGGAACTGCCCGACTTGATTCAGTACGCGGTGCCGGGCTTCGTTCTTCTTGTGGCTTTGGAGGCGGCCGCGGACGCAGTGATGCGTCGCGACCTCTACGAGATCAAGGACACGGCCGCCAGTCTCACCATGGGCGTAGGCAATCTGCTGGTGAATCTTCTGGCGAAGTTCCTCCAATTTTCCATCTTCAGTGCGCTGCATCGTTTCGCCATTTTTCACATCGGGTATCAATGGTGGGCGTGGGGGTTGATTTTCTTCGCCGATGACTTCACCTATTACTGGTTCCACCGCGTGAGCCACGAAAGCCGCTTGTTCTGGGCGTCCCATGTTGTTCACCATTCGTCCCAGCACTACAATCTGTCGACCGCGCTCCGGCAGACGTGGACCGGCAGCTTCATGGGTTTCGTATTCTGGCTCTGGATGCCCGTCGTCGGCTTCCCGCCCGCGATGATCATGACCATCGGAGCTCTCAGTCTTCTTTACCAGTTCTGGATTCACACCGAACTGATCCGGACTTTAGGTCCCTTCGAACGGATTTTGAACACGCCTTCTCATCATCGCGTTCATCACGGCTCCAATCCCAAGTACATCGACCGCAACCACGCCGGCACGCTGATTATCTGGGACAAGCTGTTCGGCACCTTCGAGCCCGAAGATCCAGGGGACGCGCCCCGCTTCGGCTTGACCACGAACATCAATACGTACAATCCGGTACGCATAGCGTTTCACGAGTGGATCGATATGTCCCGCGACGTATGGCACGCCCAGGGCTGGCGCAACAAACTCCGCTACGCCTTCGGCAATCCAGCGTGGCGACAGGAACTCCCCGTGGCGATGCGTTAATAATCTCTCTAGCGATACAGTCGACGCCTGGCGCAGCCCGACCCTATTCCTACTCGTAACTCCGGATGTATTAACCAGTTAGTATGGTGGGTACCCCCCCCCGGTCTATTGGAATCATAGAGTTAGGCTGTGGAAACAGTCCAAAATCTAGATTCGCAACGACTTATATGGAAAATATTCCAGAATAAGGACTTACAGTTGTCAAAGAGCGCTGAAAATGGGTTTGGGGCAGCTTCGAGGGCCGCCATGGAAGAGGGACACACCTCTACACTGCCCCATTCAGGAGAACATTGTTGCACTGGGGGTGTAGGAAGTCGGTGACGCGGGACACGGATGTGGGTGATAGCAGGACGCAAGATATCTCGCCGGATTCGATAACCGTGTCGGCTCCGAAGCGCCGACATTCCGCCACGCGAAACTGCATCTTCCCTTCATCAGACCACATCAGGAAAGCATGACCGGCATCATGAACGAGTTGAAGCGGGACATCCTGCAGTGCATCGGCAATACTTCTTTAGTCCCGTTGCGCAAGATCGTGCCCAAGAACGGCTCCCGCGTCCTGCTGAAACTGGAAAGTGAGAACCCCACCGGCAGTATGAAGGACCGGATGGCGCTGGCCATGATCGAAGCGGCCGAGGCCGATGGACGCCTCACCGCGAACGGTTCGGTCGTCGAATACACCGGCGGCAGCACGGGCGTGTCCCTGTCTCTGGTCTGCGCGGTGAAGGGATATCCTCTGCATATCGTGACTTCGGACGCCTTCGCCCGGGAAAAACTCGATCACATGAAAATTCTGGGGGCCCAGCTTCAAATCGTGCACAGCGAGAGCGGAGGCATGACCGAGAAACTAACCCGCGACATGGTCGAAGCCGCCCGCATCATCGCGGGAAAAACAGGGACCTTCTGGACCGATCAACTGAACAACAAAGACCAGCTTGGTGCCTATCACAAAATGGCCGAGGAAATCTGGCTTCAGACCGATGGCCAAGCCGGAAAAAAGATCGATGGCTTTGTCCAGAGCGTCGGCACGGCGGCGTCCCTGCGAGGCAACGCGGAAGCCCTACGCCGCCACAATAAGCAGATCAGAATCGTGGCCGTGGAGCCCTCGGAATCTCCGGTTCTGTCGGGCGGCCGGCCCGGCTCTCATAAAATTGATGGGGTCGGAGCGGGTTTTGTAGTGCCGCTCTGGCGCGGGGACATCGCCGATCAGATCGAACAGGTTTCCACGGAAGAAGCAATGGCCATGGCCAATCGGCTGGCGCGGGAGGAAGGCCTGTTTGCGGGGACTTCCACGGGCGCCAATGTCATCGCCGCCTTGCGAGTAGCCGAACAACTGGGGCCGGACACGACCACGGTCACCGTCATGTGCGATACCGGAATGAAATATCTCAGCAGAGAAACCTGAACTCTGTTTAGTCACGTTGGCCCGTGACACCGATCACGGACAACTTATCTCCTCTGAGGTAATTTGGATGCCTTTCCCCTGAGACCCGGCCCCTACTAACTATCCGCGGAGAGGTGCGAAGGTGCACCAAATTCACTCCATGTGTATTTCCCTAAACCGAGACGCCCGCAGACAAAGACCGGAGGCTTAACATGGCAGATCTCCCCAAGGGCAAAGTTATCGACGGCAAGTACAAAGTGCAGAGTAAGCTGGGTTCTGGAGACGCGGGCACCGTCTACAGGGTCACGCAGCAGGGCATAAATGTGGACCGAGCAATGAAGGTTCTCGATCCGAAGCTAAGCAGTGTCTCGGCCGAGGCCTTCAGGAGAGAATTCGCTGCGGAGCGGCAAAAGCTGAGCCTGTTAACGCACAAGAATTTGGTCAAACTGATCGATGCTGGTGACTTCGACGATAGAGGCACGCGTCATCCGTATTATGTAACCGACCTTGTTCATCCGCGTAAGGAAGGAGGCGCTCCTCCGACGCTCGTGGAGTGGGCTAAGGAAGTGACGTCCCGGGCCAAATTCGTCAACATTCTGCTACAGCTCACCGACGGTCTTTCGTACCTCCACTCTCATCAGTGTTTGCATTGCGACATAAAACCCAAGAATGTCCTGCTCGAATATGTCTCCGGAGATGTAGTGCACCCCGCTAGAACTGGACAGGGAAGTTAGTTAGGCTTGGGGCCTCCGCCAGGAGGCGAGAATGTCAAGAAAGCCGAGAGTCCAGAGAACCCCAGAAGAGAAGTGGCAGATTGTGTTGGAAGGTTTGAAGAGCGGCAACGTGGCCGAGACCTGCCGCAAGTACGAGATCGCTCCGAATCTCTATTACCGCTGGAAG
>JAIQEY010000111.1 GCA_020073565.1 Terriglobia bacterium | reverse complement strand
CTGGTGAATCTGTACTTGACGCGGAAGAAACTGTTGCTTCTGGCACCGGCTTAGCTCGGAAGCGAAGGTTGTAGATCACAAGCGATCCGCCGAAACGGCGGCAGCCCGGAAAAAACAGAATCCGAACGCTCGCGCCGACCTGGCAGAACACGTACTACCTCGAAGACACGGGCTTATTCAGAGTTTCCCTAGGTTTCGGATACCCCCACCAGAAAGTGCATTCCCATTGCGGATGGTTACTCGTGAAAGACTAACGTTCGCCGCCGCGCTGGAAACTGAGACCACTGTCCCGACACCGCCGCCATCAATGATGGTAGTCGAGGCGGCGGAACCGAGAATCGTCAGGCTGATGCTAATGGTCAAATTCTCCGTATACGTTGCGGCGGCAACCCTGATTGAATCACCAGAAGCAGCGAAAGAGATGGCATGACCGATTGTCTTGCAGGCTGTGGTGGAAGACTTGCAGTCGTTGGCGTCACTCCCGCCTACCCCATTCACGTACCATGTCGTGCTGGCGATAGCAGTTGATGTTAGGGCAACCAACACTGCTGCAAACAGGAAGCTGGTGAGTAGCTTGTGCCTCATGATTTCTCCTTTTCGCGGACATGGAGGCAACTCATTGTCCGTCCGCACTATGGCTGAAACCGCCATAGGTCGTTCAGTTCGCTAATATTTCCCGTGGAGTCGTACCCCAATCCGCCGAAGACCCAGACGTTTCCGCTCTTGTCGATCCATGACACCGAGCTTCGTCTTGCTCCAGGCACGTTGGATTGCGAAGCTGTGCCTTTCGTGCCATAAACGCCTGCCTGTTTTGCAGTGTTCGCGCCGCTGACCCACGTCCACTTCTGGCCATCGAATTTCCACAAATCATTCAGATCCGCTTCGGTTCCCGCAGAGTCAAACCCAAGGCCGCCGAACAGCCAGAGATTTCCGCTTCGGTCGGTGCGGAAACTCGCTTCCCACCGGGATCCGGGCCAATTGGACGAGGAGGAAGTGCCCCGCGTTCCGTACACGCCGGCCTGACTGGCCACATTCGCTCCGCTCACCCACACCCAATTGCTGCCGTCGAATTCCCAGAGGTCGTTAAGGTCTCCCAATGTCGCAGCGGAATCAAAACCAACTCCCGCGAGAAGCCAAAAATGTCCGCTGCCATCGGTCCATGAAACCGGAAACCATCGTGCTCCAGGTGCATTGCCTGGCGATGCCATCCCCTGCGTGCCATACAGCCCGGGCTGATTGACGAGGTTGGATCCATTGATCCACGCCCACTGGCTGCCGTCGAACTTCCAAAGATCGTTCAGTTCGCCAAAGGTTCCGGCCGCGTCGAGCCCGTCGCCCCCAAACAGCCAGATGTTGCCGCTGCTGTCCTTCCATCCGACTGCGCCATCCCGAGAACCGGGCACATTCGACGGATCGGCAATGCCTTGCGTCCCGTACACGCCGGTCTGCTGGACCGTATCTGCTCCGCTCACCCACGTCCAATTGCTGCCATCAAACTTCCAGAGATCGTTAAGATGTCCGACCGAGTGCCCGGAAGCTTCGAGCCCATATCCGCCGAACAACCAGAGATTGCCACCCGCATCAGTCCATGAAGTTGAGCCCTCTCGAGCTCCAGGCACGTTGGTCGTCGCAGCTGTCCCCTGCGTTCCATAAACGCCCGCTTGGTTGACCGCGGTTGCCCCCTTCACCCAAGTCCAGTTGCTGCCATCAAAACTCCACAAATCATTCAGAAAGCCCAACGTTCCGGCAGCGTCGTAACCACCTCCGCCGAACAGCCATAAATTTCCGCTGCTGTCAGTCCAAGACACTGCCACTTCGCGCGCTCCGGGAGCGTTGGACGATGAGGCGGTGCCCTGCGTACCGTACACTCCTGATTGATTTGCGGCGTTGGCTCCGCCTACCCAGCTCCAACCCCTCACTTGCGGAGGGGGCTGCGTCTTGGAAGGCCCGCCGCAACCTAAGAGACTGAGGACTAGGCCAATCGAAGACACGATTCCTGCAGCACGCGTGAGCGATTTCATAATTCTTCTCTTGCCCCTTCCACTTTGAATGCGACGGTCAACAACGCCAGTCTGCCGCGACCTTCTACTTACACATGCGGAGACCGGAGCGAAAAGCGATCATGGGGAGGCAATTTGTTTGAGTGAGGTCCAGAATGGCGCATAAAAGGAACGCTGGCCGTTGTAAAATGCCGCCACTGCCGAGCTTGGGGTGCTCGTGTTCGCCATGTCCGCTACCCACAACGTGACTGAACTCCTGGCCCAGTGGGCGAATGGAGATGAGCAGGCGCTCAACGACCTGACACCCATCGTTTACAAGGAATTACGGCAGCTGGCGGCCGCATACTTGAGGAAAGAACAGCAGGGCCACACCTTACAGCCAACCGCCCTTGTTCATGAAGCTTACCTGCGGCTGGTTGACCAAAAGAATCCAAACTTTCAAAACCGGTCCCATTTTTTTGGAGTTGCCGCACGGTTAATGCGTCAGATTCTCGTGGACCATGCCCGGCGAAGGCATGCGGCGAAGCGCGCGGCCGTATCGGTTCCCCTGGAGTCGGCCGTGAGTTTTGAGAACGAACGCAGCGGAGACCTCCTTGCCCTCGACCGTGGGCTCAATGAACTGGAGAAGTTCGATCCGCGAAAATGCAAAGCCGTGGAGCTTCGCTATTTTGTCGGGCTCTCAATGGAAGAGATAGCACAGACGCTTGCGGTTTCGGAAATAACCGTGCGTCGCGACTTGAGGATGGCGGAAGTGTGGCTGCAGAATCAAATCGAGGGCGGGTAGGTATAACTTGACACCGGAACGCTGGGCGGAGATTGAGGAGCTGTTCCATCGCGCAGCTGAATCCGACCTTGCATCTCGCCAGGCGTTACTCGACAACGCCTGCGTCAACGATCCCGCACTGCGAAAAGAAGTCGAGGCGCTGCTGGCTCGCGACGGGGGAGCTGCAGCGGCCGCCGTGGAAGCCAGTGTCCGCAATGAGCTTCACAATCTGGTCTTTCCGCTGACTGGCAAAACGGTTTCTCACTACCAGATTCTGAACGGCCTGGGTGGCGGCGGGATGGGCCTCGTCTATCGGGCTCAGGATCTGCGACTTTCACGCCGCGTCGCGCTGAAGTTCCTTCCGGAAGACTCGGCCAAGGACCCGGACGCTCTCCGACGTTTCGAGCGCGAGGCAAAGTCCGTGTCGGCGCTTGAACATCCCAATATCTGTCCCATCTACGAATTTGGCGAACACGAGGGCCAGTCATTCATCGCAATGCAACTGCTCGAAGGTCAGACGGTTGAGCAATTCATCCATGCCCAGGGCGCTCCCAAAGGAGCTCAGCCGATACGAAAGCTGCTTGAACTTGCCTCTCAAGTGCTCAAAGGCCTGGAGGCGGCCCATGAACACGGCATCATTCATCGCGACATCAAGCCGGGCAATATTTTCCTGACCACCGATGGACAAGTGAAGATCCTGGACTTTGGCGTCGCAAAGCTGACCCATACGGAAATTGAAGAGCACACCGATCAAGATCCACACGACACGGCAGACGCCACAACCTCGGCCAAAAGCGCCGATCTTACTCTCAGCCGTACAGGAGCAGTCCTCGGAACTGCAGCTTACATGTCCCCTGAACAAGTACGCGGGGAGAGAGTAGACGCGCGGACTGACATCTTCTCGTTCGGTCTCGTTCTCTACGAGATGGCAACCGGAAAACGCGCCTTCGGGGGGAAGACCTGGCCTGTCCTTCAGGAGGCAGTGCTCAAAACAACGCCGAAGCCCGCGCGAGGACTAAATCCCGAAATTCCGGTTCGGCTCGAAACCATCATCAATAAGGCGCTCGAGAAAGATCGCGCAGCGCGTTATCAAACCGCATCGGAAATGGGTGCCGCGCTGGAATATTTGCTGTACCAATTGGCTCCGAAACATCTGCCGCGCGTCTGGGCGATGCGCTTGGGAATAGCCGCAGCAATTTTGATTGCGACTTTCATTACCGTGCTAATGAAAAAGCCGAAAACTATCTCGGTTGTGCCGGAAATTAGGCTACGTCAACTCACAGTCAACTCGAGCGAGAATCCAGTCGCCAATGGTGCAATTTCGCCTGACGGCAAATACCTGGCATATATCGACACACGTGGGCTGCACCTCAAGTTCATTGACACCGGCGAAACTCGTACCGTTCCTAAGCCGGAAGCGCTGAAGGATCAAAGCGTGAAATGGGAAGATGGACTCTGGTTTCCCGACAGTAACAGGTACGTGGTCAATCTTCATCCCGGCACAGAGGAATGGAATTCTGCCACCAACAGCATTTGGGTGGTTTCTGTGCTTGGCGGAGCGCCCACAAAACTTCGCGATCATGCCATCGCTTGGGCCGTTTCTCCTGATGGCTCGCTGGTGTCGTTTGGGACAAACAAGGGAAAGCTCGGTGAGCGGGAAATCTGGCTTATGGGTCCGAATGGGGGGCAGGCGCGGAAGTTCCAGGAAACCGACGAAAACCAGGCGATTTGCTGCCTTATTTGGTCCGCCGACGGCAAACAATACCTGTACATTTCGACGAATTCTTCTGGGGACACGGTGTTAAGCCGCAACGTAAAAGGAGGTCCGTCCGTCACCTTACTTCAGCCGTCCGAACTGGCGAAGATGCGCGACCTTGTGTGGTTGCACGATGGACGCTTGGATTATTCCCTCGCTGAGCCTTTGAACACAGTCAGCGATGTCTGCAATTACTGGACCATGCGCATCGATCCTGCCACTGGCAGGCGCCTCGAAGAACCCAGACGGCTGACGAACTGGCCCAACTTTTGCGTGTTTAGCGGTAGCGTCACAAACGATGACAAGCGACTAGCGTTCGTGGCGACGTCGGGAGTGTATACGTCATATGTCGCCGATCTTGAGGCAGGTGGAAAGCGGCTCCGTAACATTAGACGCTTTACTTTGGAGGAGGACGACGGTGTACGCGGTTGGACTGCAGACGGCAAAGTTATAGTCGCTCAAAACCGGGACACTTGGAGCCTATACAAGCGATCTCTCGATTCGGACACTCCGGAACCGATCGTCTCCTCCGTGGCCGGAGGCGCGCTGCTCCTGGGAGCCACGACTCCAGATGGCAAATGGTATATCGGACCCATTTGGCCGGACGGGGAGAGTATTCAACACCCCACAATCCCTTTTCCGATCCTGCGAATTCCGCTCGCTGGCGGAACCCCAGAAACAATTTTGCAACTCTCACGTGATCACGGCCATGTTTCCTGCGCCCGGCCACCATCCAACACATGTGTGTTAGCTGAAGAAAGCGAAGACCACAAGCAAGTGATTGTCTCAGTTCTCGATCCGATAAAAGGCCGTGGTCCCGAGCTAGCGCGCTTTAACTTTGATCTAGAGCTCGGGACACTTGAAACTTGCGTTATCTCCCCGGATGGCACTCGTCTCGCAATGGCGCGAAGTTCGGAAAGCCCGATTGAAATTCGTTCGCTACACGGCCAGCTCATACGCAAGATTCCTTCAGTAGGAAGATTGACCTGGTTGAGTTGGTCAGCGGACCAAAAGGGATTTTTCGCGACGACGAAGGGACAAAGCGGGCACGAGCTGCTATATCTGGATATCCAGGGAAAAGCGACATCGCTGCGGAAATGCGGTGGCACCAGCGAGCCCGGCGGCGGTTGTCAAGGCCTTCCCTCTCCCGACGGCCGGCACCTGGCCATTATTGACAGGGATCAGAGCAACAACGTGTGGATGATGGAAAACTTCTGAGCTGCATGTTCATTGATTCCAAGATTCCTTATCGTTCCATTAGAACTTCAGCTCCGCCTTCAACTGAATCATCCTAGCCGCGCCATTTTGGTTGGTCCCGACGAAACTTGTGCTTGATTGCGCGTTCCCGAGAAGGCTCGTACTTGACTGCGCCATGTAACCGATTACGCCTAAGAGAGGAGTTCCCGACTCAATAAACGGCAAGCCAAAGTTCGGGTGATTAAGAATGTTGAAGAACTGAAAACCAATTCGCAGCTCAGAATTTTCCCAGTGGGGAATCTTGGTGCTCTTCATGATGGTGAAATCTGTGCTGAAATAGCCTAACCCTCGGAAGTGATTGCGACCCTGCGCGAAAGATACCTCTGGGCCGCTGCACGGTCCGTTTGGGCCCGGCACGTGCCCACGATTGAAGTCTGTTTCGCACCCTGTTTGCACAAAAAGTGCACTGGGATTAACCGCTGGTGGGCTATCCGGAGGGAACAAAAGCTCTTCGGGCAGGCAAGGCTGCGGTGCTCCCGAAGGCGTTAGTGCTGCGCCGGCTCCGCACGGCGGTTGCGGTCCCAGAGGGCGGACGGGCACGGCGTAAAAAGTTCCGAAATAGTTCCTGGCAGCAAGTGATAATGACAGAGCACCGTCGCCTACGGTATAGGGAAATCCTGTGTGGCCAAAGAAGGTACCGGAAACCTGCCATCCATTCACCAGAGAACTGGGACCGTGACCACCCAAGGCTGCCTTAAGCGGAAGTTCCCAAACATAATTTGCATTGAAGGAGTGACGTACATCGTAGTCGGCTGGGCCATAAGCGTCGTGCAAGTTGTTTGGGTTCTGCGGGTTCCCGGCAGAATACAACGTAAAGCCGGAAAGACCGCCGTTGGACACCTCATCGAATGCGTGGCCGTAGGTGTAGTTTAGTTGAAGCAGACCCTGGCTCCAACGGCTCATGCGATGCTTGAACGAAGCGACCATACCGTTGTAGTTCGAGACGGCCGTCGTGGCAAGTTCTGTGACCCCACTGAATCGCGGATCCGGAGCACAATCCGGAATGGGATCGCTGCACCGTCCGGCCGGCAGTGAGCCGAACCCCCATGCGTTCATCGCCGAATTCTGCACGAGCTCGTGAATGCCATGGTGGCCGAAGTATCCAACGCTGATTGAAGTAGCGTTCCCCAAGGCCTGCTGCAATTCCAGACTCCATCGCTGATATTGCGGCGAGTGCATCCGCGGTTGCGGAACAGTCAGCCCAGGAGGGGAAAAGTTTGGGACGTCATGCTGAAAGCCGGCGAGGGTTTCACCCAAGGGGAAGCCGTGCACGAACGCTTTATTGGACGCATCTGCATCTTTGAAAAGACTCGACGGTTCACCGGGCGTGAGGTTGTTCTTGACAGGGTTGAAGATATTGATCAGCGGAGGATTATCGGAGAGCCCAGACGTGAGACCCAGAGCCAAGGGATCGTAAAAGATTCCCACGCCTCCCCGGAGCACCGTATTGTGCGTTACACCGAATGGTTGCCAGGCGAAGCTGAAGCGTGGCGACCATAGGACGCGATCCGTTCCCACAAAAGCTTGTCTCTGATTGGTGACAATGGCTTCCTTGTATGGCTGATT
>JAIQEY010000110.1 GCA_020073565.1 Terriglobia bacterium | reverse complement strand
TTGCCTTCATTGACGGGCGCGGACGAGATCGAGTAGTCGTGCCACATCTCGTTGAAGATCACACCACGCCCGACATTGTGAAACATGTGGTCGAAGATGGCTTCTTCGTTGGCGGTAATCTGAGCTGTCGTATAGCTCCACGTGGGGTCGTAGAACCACTGGTAGTCGGGGTGGGGGGAAGTTTCGAGCAGGACGAAGTCCTTGTTCGCACCCGTAAACCATGTCATGTTGCCAAAGCCCAGTGGCACGCTTTGCTCCAGGCCATGGGTCATGTAGAACGAGAAGCGCCCAGCTACTTCGCCGTAGTCCTCCATCGGGATGGTGTCGCCCGGATTGATCATGGACTGAATCTTGCAAATCGGAAAACCCTGCGCCCGCATGTTCTGCTCGATTTCCTCGACCGACCCGTCGAGTTCCTCGCGCCAGCGATCGGGAGTCATTTTGCGATCGATTTCGTGGAACTTGCTGTGAGTTCCAATTTCTCCTCCGAGATCCTCGAGATTCTTGCCAAGCGGCGCCAATTTGTCCCAACCCGCCTTCTTCACGAAGCTGGATACCCAGGTGTAGAGCGGCACGACTCCGGTATCTTGCGCAACACCGGTAAGAAAATTGAGCGTCTTAAGCTGGTAATTGAGGTCGCCGCTGTTGTCTCCATCAAAGCGCACAACCGCGGTCAGGTTGGCGTTGGAGATCTGCGGAGCAGGAAACGGGACGTCTACATCGCCATAGGTAGCCCATTGCACCGCGCGGATCATCGCGTTCCAGAGTTCGTTCGCATAGCTGACTTGGGGCGGGTCATTGCGAAAAAACGTTCCGGCGCCTGCCGAGGTTCCAAAGTCACTCACGAGAACAACGCGGCTGCTACCCCGTGTTGCGCAGGAAAGGTAAGGAAAACTCTGCTGGCCATCGGTCGAGACCAGTAATACCGCTCCGCCGGATCCCAGCTGCAGCACATTCGTGGCGGACGCGAGCACCGGCGTTAGGAACTGCGACACCTCGAATCCACGCGTCACATAGTGATCATTTGAAGTGACTCGAATTCGGTGTTCGGTTCCGCCCTGCAGTCCTTTGTATTCCAGTCCGAGCAGATCATCGAGAGCGTGGTGATCGCGCTCTTTGTCGTACTCGTCTTTGGTGGCGAGCGGTCCGTCGAGGATCACGCTGTGGTTGCCCGCAAGATAAGCGCGCAAGCGAACGACGATCTCTGAGTACGTCGCGTCATCCACCAGCGTCGCCTGGGCGAATACGAGCGTGGAGTACTTCGACAGTTCCGGGTCACCGGGCATTTCCTCTACAAAGAGTGTGTCGTACGGAATCCCCGCCAGCGTAGCAATGCCGACCCAGCCGTGTCCGGCTAGTTGACTCGTTTCCCACGCGTGGTGGTAGCTGGTCTTGCTCAGAAAGATTGCCAACCGGGGTTGCGTGAACGACGCGGTCGAAGCAAACGCTATTCCGCAAAAAAGCAGCAGGACTGCACCGAACCGTAACATCTTCATCGCCAACTCCTCGGGCAAGGAGTTGCCCGCTCGGCAATTCATTGTGGCCGCGCTTCCAAAAGCAGATGTTTTTCGAACTCAACCGTCAGGTGGGCATTGTGTCCCGATACTGTTCCAAGCTTCGTTCCGTTGACGTAGTCAACCACGTCATAGGTTCGGGCTTCCAGGCCGCGAAGCTCAACGGGCCCCTTCCAATGCTTGGCGTAAAAAGCGTAGTACAGAGTCTGCTGCTTACGGATGACGTGTGTCTCGGGCAGATCAAAACCAATGTCGTAGAGTTGCCCGAGATATTGGCCTTGCGAGAGCATCTTTTCACGATAGATGCGGAGCCAGGTTTCGAACTCTTTTTCGCGCGACGCCGTCAAATCAGACTTACTTCGCTTCTCCGCCAGCGAAGGGAGGACAAACTGCGTTCCCACGACACCGCCGACCCCAACCGTGGAAGCGAAGTCGTCTCCTCCATCGCTCAGTTCGACGTGATCGCCGAAGAACGGGATAGAGTCTCCCATCAGAGCTTTTAACGTTTTAGCCTTGGAGCGGACCTGGAACGAACTTCCGGGGTCGGAGGCAACGGACATATTGAAATGCGGCATGGTGAAGAAGGAATACGCGGTGCCGCAAGGGCAGAACTCCACCAACGCCCCGGGCTTCACCGTTTGCGCGGTTTCGTAGATCTCGCGGAAGAAGTCCGGTAAGGCCTCAACAGATTCCTCCGGCCGTTCGTGGTGGTGAGCGGGGTTGTAGCATGCCGGAACGCCGTTCATATGCTGGCCGTCCAGCTTCAGGCCATCGAAACCCCAATCCAGCAATATCTTCCGCACCAGAGCCTTGTGGTACTCCACCACCCGTCGGTCCGCCGGACAGAGATAGTAAGAATTCCACCAGGAAATCTTTCGTTTGGAACCATCGCGATTCTGCAATTCGTAGTCAGGGTGATCCTTCAGCAGTTCAGAGTTCGGTACAGCGCTGAGCGGAGACCACCAGAGCTGGGCCCGAAAACCCTCCTGGTGGATGCGGTCAACAAGAGCTTTCATATCCGTGTCCCCGCGGGGAAACTTCTTGGGACCGAGGGCCCAATCGCCTACATTGTTCTGCCATCCATCGTCGAGTGTGACCCAGGCGAATCCTAAGCGCTTGACCGTCGGCAGCGTGTCAATCACCTGCTTGGGCTGAACCGTCCGACCGTATCCCCACGCGCACCAGATTGCGCCAAACGCGCTGTCCGGCGTCGCGGGTGTCTGGAAGCCCTGCTTCTTCATCATGAACCGCCGGTAGTCGGCCAAAGTACGGAAGTAGTCTCCTTGGTGAACGGCCACAAAAGTACGGAATGTAAGAAGACTCTCTCCGGGATCCAGCATGCTGGCATGCCGATAATCCACGGCGATCTTGGCATGACCGGAATCCGGCATCGACGCAGGCAGAGAAACCAGCCTTGGCCGCGGGTCCACGTGTCCCACTGCGAGGCCAACATCGCGGCGCCAGACGTCAACGATCGGCGTGCCGCCACCATAGTCGCTGGCATTCATACCGAGAAAATTCTCCTGCCGGAATTTGGTATGCAACGGTACGATCCAGTTTGGGCGTTTCTCATAGGAACCGCTCTGGTAAGACCAGAAAGCCGGCAGGCGGCCGTTGCGCGGCGCGTTGAGCGTATAGGCGTTGTTGGTCCAGCCTTTGACAGCGAGTTTGGCCGCGCTGGTGTTGGTGTAACGGACGTCAAAGAAAGCCATCGCAGGGAATTCATCGTAGATCGTGACGGAGACCTCCTTGGTAAGTGGTCCAGCTTCCCCGGCCACGATGAGCCGTTCTCCCGCTCCGACGGCATCGCTCACCCGGTCGCGCTTTTGTGAGACCAGTGAAAACTCAGTCCAACTTCTGTCCGCGATTGACGCTCTCTCACTGGCAACAAATGGCCCCATCATGGTCTCGTGACCGTCAAAGCGGGCGATCACGCGGCTGTGCAGGTAGCGATCGAATTCAACTCTCAGGTGTTCCCCTTGAATCTGGGGCGCGCTTGTGGAGACGTCCGCAGCGCCAGCGGGTAGCCAGAATGAGAGCGCAATAGCGAGAGCGACAGTTGTCGCCCAGAGACTTGAGGCCATCGTAGCTTTCAGGTTCCCGTATCGGTTACCGCGAGCGTGCGTAACCGCTTTCCCAGTCGGAGACATAGAACACCTTTCTCGTCTGCCACGGCTTCCACGTTAAGCAGGCTGCTTTACGGAGCACGCATCAGCATACACACGCAGAACTCGCCGAATGTGATATTGAACCATCCGTTCGGGAACAGGTTGCAGTTCTCCGCTCCGGATTGCTTCGTATTCCAGGGGCAGATACTGGCTAATGAGGGTGAGAGGAATTGGTCTCTCGCCAAGATTATCGAATAGTCGAGCGATCTCTTCCTTGACCGCAGGCTGGTTCCAATAGTATCGGCAGCGATCGCTGTAGCCGTATGTGAGGTCGCGCCGCACCTCGTCTTCATCGCCGCAATAGTACGACCGCCAGTGAGCCGGGTCGCGCAACATCGCCGCTTCCAGGGCTTCGCGCACATGCGAGATCTGGCGCTGCGACGTGGTGGTGAACACTTCCCGCTCAATGGCACTCAAAGCCCACACCGCCTCCCGGAAGGCAAAGGTCAGCCATGGACCAACCTTCAAGATTGCGAAGTGGTCCTCAACCATTCGGGCTAAGGCTTGGGGAGACTGGTAATCCGTGGAATGTGCTTCAAAGACGATTCCGGGGTACTTCGATAGCGCAGCAGACAACGACTGCGCTTTGGCACGATCGTAGTCGAAGATCACACTGGATCCGAAATCGACGCCCGGCTGGACAACTAACGCGATCACCCTTTCCCACGCGGACGACAATCCCCGTTCTCCAAACGCGAGCCGGAAGGTTTCTAGTGTTCGATGAGCATCCTCGGCCTTCGTCACAACGGGGGAATGTGCGTCAACTGATTCTCCGCCAGGCGCGGGAACCTCGGTTCCGACTACATAAACTGGTTCCGGAGAACCCGACGGCAATTCCCGATACGCTTCCTCTGCAGCCTGGCACAAAATAGCAGCCCGGTCGGCAACCGTTCGCTCCGTGATTCCCTTCTCGTCGTCGGCACAAGGCATGCTCGCGTCGAGGTGGATCTTCTGGTATCCCGCAAGCACACAATCGTGCACCAATTCGCGAGCTTTACTGAGGGCGGAAACCGATGCTTCATGTCGCCATGGGAAGGGCCCAAGGTGATCCCCGCCGAGCAACACTCGCTCCGCTGGCAGTCCGGCGCTTTTCGCCGCGGCGTCAACGAAATCCGCGAACTCGCTGGGAGTCAGGCTGGTATAACCGCCAAACTGGTTGACTTGGCTTGACGTCGACTCCACCAGCAGCACCGAACCATCTTCCAACGATTGTTGGAAGGCCGCTTCGATCACTGCAGGATGAGCGGAGCAAACCGCGTAGATGCCACCTTTCCCTGAAAGGCAATTGCTACGCAATAGGTCCCGTAGTTGGGTACTCGAATCCTCGCGTTGCTCGTTCAAGGTCAAGATCCACCCTTCCCCGGACTGTCGATTTTCGGCTTTGCACTCCCCAGCCCATTATTACGAATTATTTCATACACTTTCGTTTTATTTCGACTCTGATGTACTATCTCCGGTATCGGGCCGCTATTTGCCGCACTTCTGCCTTCACGGAGGGATCATGGATCGACGCAATTTTTTGAAGGCCGCCACTGCAACAGGACTCACAGTAGGTCTGCTCAAGGCCAGCTCCAACGCCTCCATCCCCGAACACAACTGGGACAAATACGATTGGGGATCGGGGCCTGCGGTTCCCGACCGGCTTTATCAGGGCCCGTTCCCACAGTACGGTCCCTGCGCAGTTGTTCCCGAGAGCGATGTGTCGATGATTACTTCGCCATCCAGGGAAATCGTGAGCAATTACGGCATGGGGCTCGTCGCTTATCTTTCCGACGATACGGGACCGCTTCATGTCCCCGGTCAGACTCAGGAACAAACTCTGGAGGATCTGATCAAGCTACCGTTCGTGCAGAAGGTCTACCTCCGTCCCAACTGGCGCGAGGTCCAGAAGCAACCAGGGCGGCTCGACTTCGCGGAGTGGTGGAAGATTGCGTTCGATTTGGCACGCCGCTACGACAAGCGCATTGGGTTCAGGGTTCAGCTGGAGAATCCCGACGTTCCCGATCCGGGGATGCCGGACTTTCTCCTCAACAAGGTTCCTTACGTAAAACTCAAAGGCGAGTGGAGGGGCAATCCCGCGGAAATGCGCTACAAGAAAGATAACCGCGTGCCGCGTTACGATCACCCGGTGTATCAGGCTGCGTTTCGCGAATTGAATGAGCTGCTGGCCGCTGAACTCAACGGTCATCCACAGGTCGAGTTCATGGATACGATGATGTACGGTTTTTGGGGCGAAGGGCACACCTGGCCATACGAGGGCAATCCCTTCCCCAGCCAGTTAGTCGCGGAACAGACATGGGCGTCCATGTTCGAGATGCAACTCAAACACTGGACCAAAGTCCCGCTGGCCACGAACACGCAGCCCGACTTCAGCAACGTGGGCAACGCCGATCTGCTGGACCGCACGATGCGCACCGGCAACTGGCTGCGTACGGACACGATCTTCATTGAGAACACGCAGATCGAAGCATTGAGCTACCGTCCGCCCTGGGCGGCGGCGATCTGCGAGGTTGGTTTCACTACCGGCGATGCGAAGGAACTCCAGATCGATGACGATGGAATTACTTACAACGAACAAATCATTTCTCACGCAGCCGATGTTGGCGTCAACTATCTGTCGGTTTGGAGTTGGCACAAGCAATCGGCCCGCAGCATTTTGAGCTACTACGAGAAGTTTCCGGGGCCCATCGATGAGATGGCCCGCCAGATCGGCTATCGCATCCGGCCGTCGTTTATCTGGACTTTCAAGCGGGATGGAGTTGACGGTCTGGTGGTCGGGCTCGCCAACGATGGGATCACGCCCGTTCCGGGAGTGCTGCGCCTTACCGTGTTCAGTGAGGACAACAAGGTCAACGTATCAGGCTGCGTCGACCCTGGATTTCCGAAACCTACGGGCGTTCATCAAGCGATGCTGACGCTGCCTGCGGGTGTCCAATGGCAGGGACTGCGGCTGAAGGCTGAGCTCGAAGTTAAGGGCGTTCGTTATCCGGTCCGATGGGCGTGCCGGCAGAAGGTCAATTCGGATGGCTCATTGACGCTGCGCCACAATTACAAACCTGATCAGCCGCTGGTGTAGAGGCATAGGAGTGATGAGCATGAAGTTGTCAACCCTCGTCATATTACTTGCTTGCGTCTCCGGAGCGTTTGGCCAGCCAAACTCCTCCTTCTACGTGGCGCCGACCGGGAATGATTCGAATCCCGGCACGCAAGCCGCGCCTTGGCGCACCATTCAACACGCCGCAGACACCGCGCGGGCCGGCAGTACTGTCAACGTTCGGGGTGGAATCTACGAAGAGCTGGTGAGCATCAACGCATCAGGAAACGCCACCGATGGATTCATTACTGTTAGAAGCTATCCAGGCGAAACGGCGGTCCTGGAGGCGGCGCACCTCACTCCCTCTGAGAGAAGCGGCGTACTTACGATTAACAGCAAGAGTTACGTCCGGATCGAAGGCTTTGAAATTCGCAACTACCGCACTGCCGAACATCGGCTTGTCCCGTTGGGTATAAACGTGATCGGGGCAGGCTCCCATATAGAACTGCTGAAAAACAATGTTCATCATATTGAGCAGACTTTTGAGGGGCGTGATGCTCCGGGACAAGGTGGCAACGGGTTTGGCATTGCTGTATACGGTACCGACGCCAAGACGCCTATCACTGACT
>JAIQEY010000048.1 GCA_020073565.1 Terriglobia bacterium | reverse complement strand
GAAAGTAGCCATGGAAGCGACTTGGGCTTGCTTAAGTTACAACCTGACGAGGTGGTTCGGCCTAAAGCGGACACCGCAACTTCGGCCAGCATAGAATCCTTCAACGGGCGCCGGAAAGTGTGTGGATGCCGGTGATGTCGCAAGACCGAAGCAAGGCCCCGGTTGCCTGAAAAACAATTTCTTCACAGCTTCCAGACGGGACGTTTTCTTCGTCCCTTGCGATCACGCCCGTTAGCGCTCAACACCATGGCCAAGAGTTCGCTAGTTGTAAGGCGTCGCTTACTTACTCGGGTTCTGCGAGACAGTTGCGCTCATCTCCAATCCCGCGAGTTGCTGTTGCGCGGCCTCCAGATCCGTCGCATTAGGAGCCAGGCGGATATAGTTCTTGATGTGAGCGGCCGCTCCCGAGTAGTCCTTCTTCTTCGCCAGAACCATGCCCAGCAGGTATTCGACCCTCGGTATCCGGTGTTGCTCATCCAGAGCGATGCAGCGTGCGGCGCTCTTTTCTGCCTTATCCAGGTCGTCAAGGTAATAATTCGCTGCCGCGTTGTAGTACCAGCGCTGCGGATAGTCCACCGGATCCAGCGCCAGCAGCGTCTCAGTAGTCTGCGCCAGTTCCTTCCAGTCCTTCGCCTTCAGCGCCAGGTTTGCCAGCTCCGCATAGGGCGTGATGAACTTCGAATCCGCCTCCTGGGCTCGCCCGAACGATATCCGAGCCGCTGGCTCGTCATTTCGCTGCAACTGGACGCGTCCCAGTTCGCACCATGCTGCCGCGTATTTCGGGTAGATCTCGACGGCCTTGGCGAACCTTTTCGCTGCTGATTCCCACTTCCCCTTTTGCGCGTCCTCTTTGCCTTTCTCGTATTCTTTGCGGGCCGCCGAAGGAGCCGCCGCCGTCGTGGCGCTCACCGTGAACCCTTCCACCTGGGCCATGCGGTGCAACATGATCGTGCCCACATCCGCGTCCCCCTGGTCGTGCACTTTGCCGCGCAGCTCGATCACATCGGACCGGAATCCCGCTAAGGCCGCCCGCAAGGCGCAATCACGCAAGTCTCGCGGCGCACGCAGCCGTCCGCTCCCACCCGGGTTCCCCAGCGGCGATTCCGCCTCGTCCGCGGTCGCAACTGCGTCCCGGGTCCGGTCGCCCAGGTTGAGGGTGAAGTTTCCCTTGGAATCTGAGTACGCTTCGTTGCGCACGTCCCCGTGGCAAACGCTTTGGATCACTACTGTGTCCGTGATGGCAGCTCCACCCTCCAGCGCCACCGTGCCCGTTATAAACATCGGGCCGGGCAGGGGAGACGTCGGAAAGTTGGGAAGACTACTGGGCTGAACCGAAATACCCGTCTTGCCCCCACCGCCACCCCCGGGTTTGCCCTGGCCGCCGCAGACAACCGCGTGAGTAAGAACCAGCGTTAGGGTGAGAAGGGGCACGAAACCGCTCGGCGGCCTACGAGGAACCTGATGGCATCTCATGCGCCACCCCCAGAATGAGCGCATTCTACACCCGGTCCTACACCCGATTTGTAAAATTTGACGGATTACGAGCAAGCCTTGGTTGGAACGCGCAACCCATCAAGGAGAGCGAAATGGCGCTCTTCTCCGAGTGCACGCCGTCGTCCGCTCGAAAAGCGCTTGACACCGCCGATTGTTAGAGATGGCGATTTATCGCCAACGATCCCATCGTTGCCATGGCGTTGTTCTACCCCGTTTTCCACCCCGCCAAACGCTTGACGGGGTATTACGCACTGAGGGGAAAATGCTACACCCCCACCCCCAGTTGTCTCAGGTCCAGGCTGAGAAAGCGCGGCTATGCTCCCCGTTAATGTGGCCAGCCCGCCAGATCCTGACGATGAAGGTCAGACCGCCCGCGTCGGAAGAGCGGAACATCGGGTAGGCCACTTCTCGAACGGCGAGCAGTGGCGCACCCCAGTTGTCTCAGGTCCGGGCTGAGAAAGCGCGGCTATGCTCCCCGTTAATGTGGCCCACCCGCCAAGCAGGTCATCGGTTACGGGCTGTTTACGAGAACAAAGCCTCAACGCTGGCGGTGGCCATGCTGAGGACGGCTACCAAGCGTGATCTTAAACTGCTGCGTGAATCGTTCCAATTGATCAGTTTGACGCCCTCAGCGCAATACTTCGTGTTAACTCTTGTCCGTTTGGGCAATTCCATGGACATTCTGGAAGTCATTAAGAGAGTCGAACGAGCCAACCATGACATTCGATATTGGTTTCAGATAGAGATGGGACACGCGATCGAAAGACGAATGACGGACCTAGGCAGATCGCTACCAATCGAGCTTCTCCGTATCTCAAGGAAGAAGGGCTTCTGGGAGGATTCTCGTAACGAGCGGTCAAAATTCTCGCGTAAGGACTTGTTGACCTTGAAGCATCTAGACAACCGCGCCCTGTACTTGCGAATAGTTGCCCATGCGATGATTGGGGCCGCTAGGCAGGGCGACCTCGACTTGTTACAAAGACTGACGCAGCACAACTATCGAATGATAGCAAGAGCGGCAGCGATACGACTCGCGCGCCTGGCCGGAGATGCCGGAATCAAGATGCTCCAGTCAACCGTAGCAGCCGCCATAGAGCGCGGGAACGGGGAGCCCTTCGGATTAGCCGTCCGAGACGCAGAAATACAAAGGCTCGGGCTAGCTGAGCTTTGGTAAGCATCCTTTCGCGCACGGCGGGGCCAGAGAGTGCACCCAAGATCGCTGCAGATGCTCCACGCACGCAGCCTCTATGATTCATGACATCTCTTGAGAACCCAGCGAATGTGACTGCAGTCACTGCATTCCAGCAGACATTTGCCTAGGATTAAACTGGATTAATCCCCCCGGAGCTTTGCCACGCTTGGATGGCAAAGAACGCCATCCGAAGTGCAATTCCCCGGTTGAAATCACGTCACAACCGTTTCGAGAACAGGAATTCCCGATGGCAACGACCGGGACGACAAGCGCAACATTCTTCAGCTACTCCCGCAAGGATTCCGAGTTTGCTGCACGGCTGGCCCGGGACCTGAAAGCGGCAGGCGCCGATGTCTGGTTCGATCAGATCGATATCGAGCCCGGCATGGAATGGGACCGGGCGGTTGAAGAGGCAGTGAAGGAAGCCCCCCGCATTCTGTTGATCCTTTCCCCCGCTTCGGTCAACTCCCGAAATGTTCGCGACGAAATCTCGTTCGCGTTGCAGGAGAATAAAACCATCATCCCCGTGCTGTATCAAGATTGCAGCATCCCCTTGCGACTTGGTCGTATTCAGCATGTTGACCTCAGAACCGACTACGCCCATGGACTCGAAGCATTGCTCAAAACTCTGAGAGTAGAGACCACGTCCGAAGCAGAAAAGGCACAAAAGGAAGCTGACGCACAGGCAAAAGCGGAAGCGGAACGTAAAGCAAAACAGCAAGAAGCCGAGCGTGCGCGACAGGCGGCGGAAGCGGAGAAGGCACAGCAGGAGGCTGAGGCACGGGCAAGAGCGGAGGCGGAGCGTAGAGCGCAACAGGAGGCAGAGGAAGCGCGGCAAAGGGCGGAAGCGCAACAGGAAGCTGAGGCGCAGGCAAAAGCGGAAGAAGAGCGCAAGCGCGCAGCAGTGAAACCCCGAACCGTAGAAGGGAAGGTTGTTGAACGGCCCCGCGAAACACCTGACTGGTCAGCAACTGCAGCCGCATTCTATCAAACAGCGGTCAAGCGACTGCAGGAGGGAGATCCCTGCGGAGCGCTAGCGGCCGCAAGAGCGTGCGTCACCAGTGGTGATACCCTGGATCATGATGGCAGAAGGCTCATGGATAGCGCATGGTGCCCCCGGTGTAACAAGAGAGTCCGGGAACCTTCGTTTACAAGCACGGCCGCCTACAGCAGATTTTGGCGCGGGGAGTGCCCGATTTGCTTGAGCCCGCTTGTAGTCTCCAAGAAGAATTTGGCTGGGGGCATTTAAGGTTCGGCGGGGCCAGGGACGCGGGCTAGAGGGGGCGCGGGTGCTGGGGTGGTGCGGGCGGGCTGGGCGGCACTGATCATGAACAGATCGTCCCTGCGGCTATTTCCGGAAATCCGGAAGTAGTCCTTCATCACGAGATTAGTACTCGGAAGTAGAAATAGCGGAAGCACCCGGCTGGGGGTGCTTATTCCATCTTGTTGTGTTCTCACCAAACATCCCGTGATGGTGACGCTGATGTTTACTATCTCGCCAAGTGCATATTCCATCCCGTTGTGTTCTCACCCCGCCAAACGCTTGACCCCATCCAACCGCCCCCACTAGACTGCCCGTCAGTGGGGTATTCAGTATGAGCAGGCTCACATGGATTCTGTGGATGGTCGCGGGCCTTTCCTGCGTTGCGGTGGCGGATGAGAGTCATCATCATGAAGAACTGACCCAGGAGCAAGTGGGCACAGTGCATTTTCCCGTGTCGTGCACTCCGGAGGCGCAGAAGACTTTCGAGAAGGGTGTGGCGTTGCTGCATTCATTCTGGTACGAAGAGGCGGAGAAAACCTTCTCCGGTGTCGCGCAGCAGGACCCGAAGTGTGCGATGGCGTACTGGGGCGAGGCGATGAGCCTTTGGCATCAGCTCTGGGATCATCCGAAAGAGGCGACCATCGAACGGGCGAAAGGGGAGTTGAAGAACGCCGATAAGGCGAAGGCGAAGACCGAACGCGAGCGCGACTACATCGACGCACTCAAGGCGTTTTATTCAAACAGCCGGGACCTGGAACACGAGGCGAGGGCGAAGGCGTACTCGGAGGCGATGGCTGAGGTGTATCAGAAGTATCCGGACGATCACGAAGCGGCGGCGTTTTATGCGCTCTCGCTGCTGGCGTCGGAGCCGGACGAGGATACCACGTTTGCCAATCGCAGGAAGGCAGGAGCGATCCTCGGGAAACTGTTTGACGTGGAACCGAATCATCCGGGAATTGCGCACTACTTGATCCACACTTACGACAAGCCGCAGTTGGCGGAGCTTGGACTACCGGCGGCCCGGCGCTATGCGCAGGTGGCTCCGGCGGCTCCGCACGCGCTGCACATGCCATCGCATATCTTTGCGCGGGTTGGGGACTGGCCGGATTCCATCCGGTCGAACCAGGCTTCGGTTGACGCCACGCGCAAGATGTCGGCGATGCACATGGGCGGCGAATGGCACCAGTTCCATGCCATGGATTTCATGATCTATGCGTACCTGCAGAGCGGGCGCGAGGCGGACGCGCAACTAGTAATGGACGAAGCGAAGGCCATGCCGGCGATCCGCATGGCAGGCATGGAGCGCGACATGCAGGCATTTGCGATGTCAAAATTTCCAGCGATGTATGCCATGGAACTGCACCGCTGGTCTGAGGCTGGGGCCCTGCCGGAGATTGCGAACGCAGAACCGGGCGACCGCGCGTACACGTACTGGGCGCGGGCAATCGGGAACGCGCGAGGCGGAAAACTCAGCGAGGCGAAGAAGAATCTGGCGGAATTGGACGCGATCCACAATGGCCTGCTGGCGCAGAAGGGTAGGTACTATGCGGCGGAGTGGGTTGACTTGCTGCGGCAGGAGGGTCTGGCCTGGGTGGCGTATGCGGAGGGCCGGGACGAGGAAGCGATCGCGGCACTAGGCAAGATTGCGGATCATGAGGATGCGGTCGGCGAAGAACAGACTTCGATGCCGGCGCGGGAGATGTTGGCTGACATGCTGGTGGAGCTGAAGCGCCCGGAGCAGGCGCTGGCGGAATATCAGAGAGATCTGAAGTTCAATCCCAAGCGCTTTGATGGATTGTACGGGGCGGCGCGGGCGGCGGGGATGGCTGGACAACCCTTGCAGGCGGAGGAGTACTACGCGTTGCTGGTGAAGAGTTGCGAGGGATCGGCGTCGCATCGTCCTGAACTGGCGAAGGCGAAACAGGCGGTGGTGGCGTCGAAGTGAGGGGCTGCCGCCATGGCGTCAAACCGCCGGTGGCTCTTTGATCAGGGTTGCTTTGCTGTAGGCGACGGTGAAACCTAGACGCTCGGCGTTGCGCATTGACGTGGTGCCGCCTTGGGTGACGATGACGGCGTATTCGCATCCGGCTTGGGCCGCGACTTGCAGTCTGGTTTGGAGCAGGGCGGTCTGTAGTCCTCGACCTCGATATGGCTTGAGTGTTCCGGCCCCGAACAGGGCGACAATTTTGTGGTCGGGGATGATGAGGCCGGCGGCGGTGGCTGCGAGTTTCGCATCGGCTTCGGCGACGAAGGCGAGGGCTCCGGGGAAGGCGAACATGGGGGCTAGCATCTCGTCGAAACCTGCCGGCTCGCCGCCGTCGGGGAAGAAGCTCTCGCGGACGATGGCGCTGAACGCCAGTGCTTCTTCGGGTCGGCCAGGACGGATGGTGAAACCTGCTGGGGTGGGCGGGAAGGTTTCGGCGGGATCGAGTTTGCGGGCTAGGACGTTGTTGAGTTCGGCGATGGTGTAGCCGCGCTTGCGGGCGATTTCGAGCAGGCTCGGGTCGGTGAGGGGACAATAGTCGAGCTGGGCGGGGGCTTTGCGGGAGTAGTAGAAAGTTTCGAGTTGATCAAAGTCGGCTTCGGTGACGGGAGCTTCGAAGCCCATGCCTACCGCGCGTCCGATGGGCGAACCCAGGCCGGCGAAGATCATGTGGCCTCCGGCGATGGGCTCGACGGCGGAGCCGATGTGTGGGCCCATCTTCTGGTCGGCGTGGGCGTGGTGCACTTGCGGCATTTCTTCCGCGGATTCAAAACGGCGGGCGAGAGCCCGATCTACGAATTGCATTGCAGTGATCCTTTCGTGGTTGAGAGGGACGCGTGGCGCGGGCGGACACATCGGGCGCAGTGTCGCCAGGGGAGCGGAGGGCGGGTTAGCGGACGGCGGTCATAGGCTGGGGGATAGGATACGACAGTTTGGGGCGGAACTCATGTTGTAAATGAGGGAGGTGGTGGTGAAACGGGGACGCCGCGCCAGGGAGCGATTGTTTCGCTTGAGGTCGCTGACATTCTTATGTAAAGCAGGGCGAAACCGATGAACATCGGAGGTTCAACCACTATGACTGCGGCAACCGACGCGACTCTCAAGACCCACGGGAACCACACAGGCAGTGAAACGCTAGCTGGAATCCAAGAAGCCACCCAAAAAGGACACATACCAGCAACGTAGCCCCCAACTAGTGACTTAGCCAAAAGAGCAGCAAGGGTGAGCCACTTGTTTTCAGTGAGTTCGTCGCTACGGAACATTGCCTGCGCGACTCCGCAACTGTCCAAGATGAAAGCGGGCATCGCGAGCCCAAACCGGGAGAAAACAAGCAACGCCAACCCAATTATGGTGAAGCTGACCAACTGAATTGTGAAATGGCTCAGGTGAACATGACGTTGACGTGCGAACCAGACAACGCCCCAGAACAGCAGTGAAGCGGCCACCACCGCCGGAAGGAGTATGAAGTACAACAGCAGGGAAAGGCGCAGGAAGGATCTCGTCTTTTGCCGAACTGCGGCGAAGGAATTTTGAAATGACGGGGTCATCCCTGTTTCGATCTGCTGTACGGCTGAGCAAATCGCGCCAAAAGAAATACAAAACGCGAGCCAGCTGACAAGATATTCAATTTGGTTTACAAGGAACATCTCGACCATCTCGGTCTTGTGCTCAAGTGCTTCTACCCCGCGAGGAAGGTGCCGCGCGATTTCCTGAACCTCATGGCGACCTATGACGACCGCTATGTAGCCGACGATAACGGCTGGAGCGATGAGTTTAACGAAAAGCCAGAACTGATTGTGATACACGTGGAGAACTTCTGTCACAAATGGGCCGACCCGGTGCGAGTCGGACGGTGGCTGTGCGCCGCGGTTCGCTAGGGGTTCATCTCTGCGCTTCTTTTCTTCGTCCCGAAAAACCTTCACACGCTCCGCAACATTGACTCGACGCTTTGCCAATTCGTTTGTCAGAGCAGTGTTGGCATCGGATGTCAACTGTTCTGAATTCGCCGCCAATTGAAGCAGTTCTTCGTCGGTTTTCGTCAGATATTCTTTGGCGAGGTCTTGGATGTACATCGCCCGGAATAGTAGTTCACATCAGTTACTCAAAACAAGCGATGGGTGAAGTTGAAGGACCAGTCCCTGCGATCCAAACGCCCGGCGCTTCATCGTCACAAGTTGGGCGGTCAGGAGTGCCCGGACTACACATGCCATGTTGCCGGCGGGGCGCCGGCGCTACCTACACCTGTTCTCTGGCTTCGGCCAGGGTTACGCTTACGTCCATCTTTTTCTTGCCGCGGTAGATCGTTACCGTGACGGTGTCGCCGGCTCGGTGTTTGTTCATGGCCTGGGCCAAGTTCTGCTGGCTTTCGATTTTTTCTCCGTCCATGGCTACGATCAGGTCTCCTCCTACCATGATGGGTGTGTTGCCGAGATAGGCGCGCTCGCTTCCGCCGCGCAGGCCGGCTCGGTCGGCGGCGCCTCCCTGGACGGCCTGCACGATCAGCAGGCCGTAGTCTGCCGCGAGGCCCATTTCTTGAGCCAGTTCGGGATCGATGGGAATGGTGCGGACACCGAGCGCGGGACGGCGCACTCGCCCGAGAGTGACCAGGTCGTTGAGCACGGCTTTGGCCGTGTTGATGGGGATCGCGAATCCGATGCCGGCGCTTTGACCAACGCTGGAGGCGATCATGGTGTTGATGCCGATGACTTCGCCGTGCCAGTTGAGGAGCGGGCCACCGGAGTTGCCGGGATTGATGGCGGCGTCGGTCTGGATGGCTTCTTCGATCACCATGCCATCGGGCTCAGACACCTGGCGGATGGAGCTGACGATGCCGCGGGTGAGAGTGCCCGCAAGTCCGAAGGGATTGCCAATCGCGTAGACTTTCTGGCCGACTTGAAGGTTGGTGGAGTCGCCGAGCGTCATCGGCTGCAGGTTGGTGGCTTTTATCTGGACTACCGCCAAGTCATGCGCGCGATCGGTGCCTACAATGGTGGCCTTGTATTTCTTGCGGTTGTGGAGCGTGACCCAGACTTCGCGTGCATCCGCGATGACGTGATAGTTGGTGAGGATGTGTCCTTCTTTGTCAATGACGAAGCCGGAACCCTGGCCTTCCTGGGGGACCAGGCCGTAAAAGAAGTCGAGGGTCATGACGCGCGAGGTGATGTTGACGACCGCCCCGATGTTCTTGCGATAGACCGCAACGTTGTTCTGCTCTTCGGAGTCGAGTGACTCACCGCCGGCGGCTTCCGTGATTTCGACTTGCTGGGGACGACTGATCCAGTTGGTGGATGGCAGACGGCCGTGGCGGTAGGTGGTGAAGTAGAAGAAGGCAGCAGCCAGAATTAGCGCGAAAAGAAACGGGCGCAGGAATTTCATCGGTGGTTACTCCCTAAGGGTACCAATAGGAATTCTAACGAAAAGTGCGCTTTACCGCAGAGGGCGCCGAGTTCGCAGCGGAAATCCGGTATCTCATCGGAGTAGGGGTCCTTCGACTCCGCAGGACGACTCGCTTCGCTCATCGTCCAGTTCCGCTCAGGATGACACTGTGCGTATTTTCAGGGCAGGGGCCACAGAGGAGCACAGGGGAAAGCCAGTCACGAGAATACTCTGCGCACCCTGCGTTCTCTGCGGTTCAGCTGTTGGGGCTGCCCCATCCGCCTCCGCCGGGGGTTTCTACTCTCACCCTATCTCCAGAACGCAGGCGGGTGCTGGTCTTGCCGGGTAATTCTTCCTGGGAGCCGTCGCTCCGCAGGATGACGGTGCGGCCGGGGGCGCCACTGGCACCGCCGGAGAGGCCGTAGGGGCCTCGGGTGCGGCGGTCGGCGAGCAGGGTGACTTGGGAATCGGCCAGGACTTCAATCTCCCGGATGATGCCGTCGCCTCCAGTGTGGAGACCTTTGCCTCCACTGTTGGAGCGCAGAGAATATTGCCGCAGGCGCAGAGGATAGGCGTGCTCGAGGGCTTCGGCGGGCGTGTTGAGCGAGTTGGTCATGTGGGTGTGGACACCGGAAACGCCGTCTTTAGTGGGGCGCGCCCCCATGCCTCCGGCGATGGTTTCGTAGTAAGCGAAGGGCCCGCCGGAGCGGGGATCGATCCCGCCGATGGTCAGGTTGTTCATGGTGCCGGAAGCAGCCGCGGGGATGCGGTCGGGGATAGCCTGGGAGAGCGCTCGCAGGAGCACGTCGACGATGCGCTGCGAAGTCTCTACATTGCCCCCGGCAACCGCCGCTGGAGGCTTGGCGTTGACCACGGTTCCCGATGGAGCGATGACGCAGATGGGGCGCATGAGTCCGGCGGTGGCCGGGACGTCTTCGTGCAACAGGCAGCGGAAGACGTAGAAGCAGGCGGAGTAGGTGATAGCTTCGACTGCATTGATGGCTCCCTGGACCTGCGGATCGCTGCCGGTGAAGTCGATGATGACGGCGGGTGGATTCTTGGTGGACTTGTGGGCTGCCGGTTCGGGCACTCGTATGGTGACAGCGATCATGACTGCGGCAGGACCCACACCGTCATCGTCAAGGAAATCAACAGCCTGATACGTGCCGGGAGAGATGCTGGCGAGAAAGGCGCGCATCAGGTCTTCGGAGTAGTCGAGCAAATTGGCGGCGGCTTTTTTTGTTCGGGCCAGGCCGTAGCGGGCGCAGATTTGGTGGAGTCGTTGTGCGCCGGTCTGGCAGGCGGCGATCTGGGCGCCGAGGTCGCCTTCCCGTTCTTCGGGGGTACGGACATTGCTGAGCAAAAGCGCGAGGACATCGGGAACGAGTTTTCCGGCGCGCATGAGTTTGACGGGCGGAATTCGCAATCCTTCCTGATAGATTTCGCGGCAGGGCCCCATGGATCCGGGATAGGTTCCACCGATGTCGGCGTGATGAGCGCGGCTGGCGACGTAGAAGTCAGGAGTGGTTGTGCGGACCGGGGGCTTTGCCGACTTCGCACCCAGGTTAGCGCCCAAAGAACGGGCGCGAAGCTGGGGTACCCTCTTCCCTCCCTTCAGGTACACCGGCATGACCAGCGTGATATCGGGGAGGTGCGTGCCGCCGCGGAAGGGATCGTTGAGCATGACCATGTCGCCGGGTTCGAGAGCGCATTGCTGAATAGCGGCAGACACGGACATGGGCATCGACCCGAGATGCACGGGCATGTGATCGCCCATCGCAATGACCTGTCCGTAAGCATCGAAGACAGCGCAGGAGTAGTCGCGGCGTTCCTTGATATTGGGAGAGAAGGAGGTGCGGCGCAGGGCGGCGCCCATTTCTTCGGCGATGGAGTGGTAGAGGTTCTTGAAGACCTCGAGTTCGATGGGATCGCGCATGAAGAACCACGAGTGTACGACAAACTAAGGTTAGGTCAGAGGTCAGATTGCAGAGGTAGAGCCCCACGGCAGTCAAATTGTTTGATCGGCGCCATATGCTTTTCACCTCTGCAATCTGACCTTCAACCTCTAACCTCTGACCTTTGCATCGGTGCTACACTCTTCTGATTATGGCGGAAGGGCGTTCGCGGTGGTGGGTGTGGGTGTTGGTGGGCGGCGGGCTGTTTACGCTGTTTGTGGTGGCTGTCTTCACACTGGTGTACCTCAGTTTCGGGGGGCATGACGAGAACGACGCCTTCGCTGGTTTCGGGTCGAAGATCGCCGTGGTCGAACTGGACGGGGTGATTCTTTCTCCCAAGCAGGTCGTGCTGCAGCTGAAGAAATTTGCCGACGACGATTCGGTCAAAGCCATCATCCTGCATGTGAATTCGCCCGGCGGCGGGGTGGCCGCTTCGGAGGAGATCTATCGGGAAGTGAAGCGGATCCGGGATGAGAAAAAGAAACGCATTGTGGCGTCGATTGAGACGGTGGGCGCAAGCGGGGCGTATTACGTGGCGTCGGCCACGAACAAGATCTACGCGGACAAGGGAAGCATTGTCGGTTCAATCGGTGTGATTGCGCAGTGGGTGAACTACGGCGAATTGCTGCACTGGGCCAAGCTGAATGCCATCACCATGAAAGCGGGCGAGTTCAAGGATACGGGCAGCCCGACGCGGGAGATGACTCCGGTGGAGCGCGCATACATGCAGAGCCTGATCGACAACATGCACACCCAGTTCATCCAGGCGGTGGCGGAAGGGCGGCATATCAAGGAAGAGGACATTCGCGCGATTGCCAATGGCAAGGTGTGGACCGGCGAGCAGGCCGCGCCCATGAAACTGGTGGACCAGATCACGGATTTTGAAGGGGCAGTGAAAGATACGGCCCGGGCGGTGGGGATTTCAGGCGAGCCAACCCTGGTCTGGCCGCCGAAGCAGAAGCGGTCGGGGCTGGATCTGCTGTTTGGGGATGTATCGGACTATTTGCCGTCCCGGGAGAAGTTGCTGGAGCAGCAGGTCGGCTTCTATTATCTGTGGAGGTAGGTGCTTTTCATCGCACTTGCGCAGAACCCCTGAAATTTGAGAAGGTTATAGACACTCGGGAACCCCGGGGGCGAGAACCCTCGGGCATAAGAAGCCTGCCCCAAAGGGAGTGAAGAGGAATATGACAAAAGCGGACCTGATCGAAGAGGTTTCCCGGCTGGCGGAATTGACCCGCAAAGACAGCGAAGTGATTGTAGAGACGATCTTTGACAGCATCGTGCGTTCGCTACACGTGGGCGACAAGATCGAAATTCGCGGTTTTGGCAGTTTCCGCACGCGGCAGCGCAAACCTCGCGTAGGGCGCAACCCGAAAACCGGGGACCGGGTGGAAGTGCCGGCGAAGAAAATCCCGTTTTTCAAGCCCAGCAAGGAGTTGAAGGACCTGGTGAACGAAGGCGCGACGGCGGGTGCGGGCACGGCTCCGGCCGCTCCTCCGGCGCCTCCCGCTGCACACTAGACAGTAGCGCCGCTCCCCCGGCGGCTGTCCGGCGGGCGTTCTCGCCCGCCGCTCGAGGGCGGGACGCCCCTTCGACAAGCTCAGGGCAGGCTCTCGGGACAGCCGGCAAGATGCCGACGATACAATTAGTACCCGATGAACCAGGCGTACTTCACTCCCAGGCTATTTCAGTTTCTGGAAACAGCTGCGCCGAAATAACCGGCGGACGTGGTTTCTCAAGCACAAGCAGGAATTCGAAGAATTCGCCCGCCAACCCAGCCTTCGTTTCATCACCGACCTGCGCCTGCGCCTGCGTGAAATCAGCCCGTGGCTGTTGGCGGATCCCAAGCCGAACGGCGGTTCGCTGTTTCGGATCTATCGGGACGTTCGCTTTTCGAAAGACAAGAGTCCATACAAGACGCATGTTGGCATGCACTTCAGGCATGCAAATGCGAGTGAGACGGTGCACGCGCCGGGGCTGTATCTGCATTTCGAGCCCGGGCAATGTTTTCTGGCGGGCGGAGTGTGGCAGCCCGATCCGCGCTCGCTGGCTCGGATTCGGGATGCCGTGGCCTGGAAGCCGGACGAGTGGCGGAAAGCGAAGCGCGGGCTGGAACTGGGTGGAGAGGCGCTGTCGCGGGCACCGCGCGGATATCCGGCGGATCATCCGCTGATCGAAGATCTCAAGCGAAAAGATTTTGTGGCCAGTGTGGACCTGTCGCAGGGGCAGATTTGCGGCAGGCGATTTATGTCGGACTTTTTACGCAGTGCGGGGAAGATGGCGTCTCTACTTCAGTTTCTTTCGGAAGCGGAAAAGTTGAGATTCTAGCGCCGCGTTAACGGGCCGAGGCCGCCCGCGCTCCTCGAGCCAGGTCCTCGAGAGCGGGAATGGACCATGTTTCGTTAAACGTGCGAACGGGCGGCATGGTTCCGTCCTTAATGAAGCGAGCCATCATTTCAATTGCAGGGCCGGCGGTCGGGGGGCTGAAAACCGTGGCGGTCAGAGTCCCGCGGCGAACCCATTCCTGCCCGGTCTTGGGCATGCCGTCGCATCCCAAGAACGGGATCTTCAGCCACGACTCTCGCACTTGAGAGCACTCCTCGAAAGCCTTGCGGGCGCCGATGGCCATGGAATCGTCCTGGGCGCACACCGCCACGATCTCGGTTGCGTGCGAGGTAGAAAGGCGGAGCCAGGAAGTGACGGCCTTGTGCGAACTCGATTCGCTCCAGTGGGCTTTGAGAATGCGCAGTTGCAGGTTTTCCGGTTTTGTTTCCAGCAGGCCAACGTGCCGCTGCTTGGCGGCCAGACTCTGGGTGGGGCCCTGGATGTTGAGGACGAGTCCTCCCGCCGACAGCAAGGCGGCGAGCTGGCGGCCCTGGATGCGGCCAATTTCCTCATGGTCGGCGGTGACGACAAATGCGGGCACGCGATAGACCTGGCGCAGCTCGTTAAGGTAGTCGGCGTCGCGACTCAGCACGGCCCAGCCGATTCCAGCTTGGGCGGCAGCGCGCGCCACCTGGGGAAGCACGGTGGAACCGGCCGGTTCAAAGAGGATAGCGTTGGGACGAGGGACGATTGTGGACTGGATCCGGTTGAGGAGTTGCTGGCTTTGGAGGATGCCGTCATCCTGGGCACAGACGATCTCGAGCTCTACCCCGGCTTTGTTGGCCGCCTGACGCGCAACGTTCACCTGTTCAATCTGATAATCGTTATTGTCGTTGGTCACCGAAAGCAGGAAGCGTGGCTTGGTCATGGGCCCGGGGGGTCTACAAGAATCATACGCCGACTGGAGTTGCACTGGGGCGTAACACAGGTAATGTGGGGTTGCGTCTTTTCAGGACGGCGCGTGTTCGGATTAGGGATTTGCGTTCATGGGATAATTGAGGCCGAGGGCCCGTAGCTCAACGGTTAGAGCAGCAGACTCATAATCTGTTGGTTCCTGGTTCAAATCCAGGCGGGCCCACCAGAGTCAGATGCAAAAGAATATTGCCGTACCGCACACCGGCGGAGTCGGGCTCGACCACCGTGGTCCAAGGCTGATGTCGAGCGGTTTCTTACCGGAAGCGAGTCGTGCGCCAGAGGGCGATGGCGCAAGTCGTAAGCAGTCCTAGCATGGCCGCGAGGAGTACGGCGGCCCATCCCAGGTTGATGTCCATGGCGGGCATCCGGGCGATGGCGGCGAGTGCGAGGAAGATGGTGGTTGTGCCGCCGATCAGGAACCAATCGAGAAATGTTCTGCGGGTGGCGGCCGTGGTGGACTCGCGACCCTCCATGCTAGCGCGAATGTAGGCGTCTTCAATTCCGTAACGCTGGCCTTCTCGCTCGGCTGCGTCTTGCCAGGAGGCGTGCTCCGAACTGGTCGCGGAGGATGATGCGATCGCAGCCGCTCCCAACGCCATCAGGACCGATCCGCCGATCACTTCGGCGTACGTCCTCGGACTTCCGCCGTGGAATTCATGAAAAACCAAGATGCCCCACAGAAGTCCCCAGAGTTGATTGGTGTTGGAAAGGGGAATGCCGCGGCTGATGCCCACGTACTTGGTGGCATATTGCTGAAACAGGTCTCCGATGACCCAGATGAAACCGCCGAGCATCAGCCAGAAGAGCGCGGTGCGGACGCTCAGCAGTTCATGCCAGAGCGGGATGGCTCCGCGGTAGCCAAGTGCGAGCGCGATCATCGTGACCAACTCTCCGACGGTGAAGAAGGTGACGAAGGAAAGGGGATTCATCCCGGTCAAGTAGGCTTTGCGGTAGGGGATGTACATCGTTCCCCACAGGATGCCTGCACCGAGCGCGGCCATCACACCGGTGGCAGCCTTCCCCGGTGCGGCCTGGCCGGAAGAGGCAAAGGCCAGCATGGTGGCTCCCGCAAACATGCCCGCGGCGCCGCCCCATACGCCGAGCCACCGATGCCATCCAGCGCCGCGCAATTCGTTGAACAGCAGGGAACCCCAGAAGATCCCGAGCAAGCTGTTCGAGTTCCAGAGCGGAAAAGCGATACTGAGGCCGACGTTGCGAATGGCGTAGATGGTCATCGTGTTGGCGACGGCCCACATGCATCCTGCGAGCACGGCCCACACGACCAGATGAGGCGCTTGGCCGACGTCTTTGCGCACATACGATGTGCCATGAACCAGCGCCGGTACGCTCCAGCGAGCCAGGAACACTCCGAGCACCATGACCAGTGAAATGGTAATCGGCGAAACATTGGGATTGATCACTTTGATCGGAGCCTCAGCGCCGCCCAGCCACGCACCCGCCGCGAAGCCGCAGAAGATGCCGAGCCCCTGCAGCTTTCGCAGGCGGCTGGCCTGGATCGGACTTCGAGCGACGCTAGCTGTTCTCATGTACACAGCTCTCCGGTAGGTCAGCGCAGTTGGTGCAGGACGATGAGGCCAGCGAGGAGTACGAGCGCGGGAATCCAGAAGTGGACGTCACTCAGGATGGTGGCGAGCAGCGCCTTGGACCGAACTTGCTCGCTTGAATCGTTCGCCATATCGGCAAGTATGACACTGTACATCAAGGTTATACGAGAGCGCACGAGATCACGCCAAGGCGAGCTTAAGGATCCAAGCCCATCACCCGACCGGGAGAGTGAAGTAGAAGACCGACCCATGCCCAAGCTGGCTGGTGACGCCAATTTGTCCACCGTGGGCTTCAATAATGGCTTTGCAGATGGCCAGGCCCATGCCGGTTCCGTGGACTTGCACGCGCTGGTTGCGTCCGCGATAAAACTTTTCGAAGACCAGGGGCTGCTCGAAATCGTCGATGCCAGGGCCGCGATCGGCAACGCTGACGGTGATCGTCTGGTTCCTGGCCTCGGCGGTCACGCGAATGGGCGCGTCGGGGGGCGAGTATTTGGCCGCGTTTTCGAGCAGGTGCACGAGCACTTCCTTGATGCGGGCGGCATCCATTCGTGCCAGAGGGAGATCGGCCGGAATTCGGACTTCGACGGGGTGTTGAGCGAGGAGTTGTTTCAGATCCTCGAGAGCTTCATCAACCGGGTGGCGAATCGGAGATGATTCAAGGTGAAACTCCACCTTGTTCGCGTCGATCTGGGCCATCTCGGCGGCTTCCCCGATCAGACGATTGAGGCGGTCGCTTTCCTCGTTGATGATGGTCAGCAGCTCCTGTTCTTGTTCCGGAGTGTGCGTTGAGTTGCCGAGCAATGACGTCACCGACGCCTTGATGGCGGTGAGCGGAGTTCGGAATTCATGCGTGACCGAATCGAGCAAGAGGGAGCGCAACTGCTCGCTTTCGCGCGCGGCCTCTGTGCGGCTGAGTTTTTCCACGGCGCCGGCGCGCTCCACGGCGATGCCGACCATGCTCCCGATCGCTTCCATGGTTTGCCGCGAGAGGAGCGAACCGGAAACGCCCACACTTCCGACGACGCGCATGCCCATGCGGAGCGGCATGAAAGCAAGTTGTTTGTCGACCTCGATGCGCGGCTCACCACGCAGGCAAACCAGTTGCAGGTCGTGCGACTCGAGGCCATCGACGTTGGGTCCCGAACGATAGATGTCGGCACGATTTGACAGGGAGATGGCGGCGGAGCGGACACCAAAGGATTCCACGATGTAGCGCGGGATGGAGTTCAGCAACTCCGCGCTGTTGTCGCTCGAAAGCAACAGCTGGCTGAAGGCATAGAGACGTTCCAGCTCTTGGCGGCGCTCGACAGCCGACCGAGCCCCGCGGCGGGCGCGTTCCGATAATTCGCTGGCAGTGACGGCAGTGACCAGAAAGGCGAACAGCGCGATCCAGTTCTGCGGGTCGGCAACGGTGAACGTGCGGATGGGAGGAAGGAAGTAATAATTGAATGCCAGGGTCGCAATCACCGAAGTGAAAACCGCTTGCTGCAGCCGGTAGAAGGCCGAGACCCCCAGCACGCCCAACAAAAATGCCAGCGCGATCGCGGTTTGGTTGAGCTGCAGGCGGTGACCGACCAACGTAATCCCCGCGACAAGCAACGTGGCGATCAAATATCCGACGCCGATTCGGGCGGCAGGTTTCACGAGGAAATTGTATCTGACATCGACAAAACCGGATGACTCTATGACAATACTCGCGATGCCAAAGACGCCCGAACAATGGCTGGAGGAATGTACTCCGAAGAAGAAAGGCGGCGTGTTCAAGCTTTTTCTTGGATATGCTCCGGGGGTCGGCAAGACCTACACCATGCTGACGGAGGCGATCCGGCGGCACAGCCGGGGTGAGGATGTGGTGGTCGGCGTGGTGGAAACTCATGGGCGCAAAACCGTGAGCGAGCTGGTTGGGAGCCTCGAAGTGGTTCCGCGCAAATCGATCGAATACAAGGGCGCGGTATTCGAGGAAATGGACGTCGACGCGATTCTTGCGCGCAAGCCCTGCGTTGTGCTGGTGGACGAGCTGGCGCATACCAACATCGAGGGCAGCAAACATCGCAAGCGATATGAAGATGTTTTTGAACTGCTCGATGCCGGCATCGATGTGAATTCCACGATGAACATCCAGCACCTGGAGAGCGTGACCCCGACCGTGCAGGGAGTTACCGGTATCCAGGTGCGGGAAACCGTGCCGGACTGGGTGCTGCAGCGAGTCAACGAAGTGGTGATGATCGATCTGACTCCGGAAGCGCTGCAGAACCGCATGCGGCGCGGCGACGTGTATCCGCAAGAGCGAGTGGGACGGGCGCTGGAGAATTTCTTTCGGGAGACGAACCTGATTGCGCTCCGCGAACTGGCACTGCGGCAGGTGGCGCAGGCGGTTGATCAGAGCCTGGAACAGCGCCGCGAAGGGCACGAGGAAGACCGGGCGGTCGCGATCCGAGAACGAATCGCAGTGTGCGTGAGTTCGAATCCGGCGGCGCAATATTTGATCGCGCGTGGTGCCCGAATGGCCCAGGCCATGAACGCGGAACTGTTCGTGGTCTACACCGACTTAGGGCAAGACACTAGCGAAGCGAATCAGCGAACTTTGAATGCGAACATACGGTTTGCGGAAAATGTCGGGGCGACGGTGGTGCGTCGGCAAGGCAAGAGCGTGGCGGCGGCGGTGGCCGAGTTCGTCAACGAGAAGCACATTACGCAGGTGGTGTTCGGACGGTCGGCGACCCGGGGTTGGAAACGGTATTTCTATCTGTCCGCGATCCACCAGTTCTTGCGTGACGCACCCGCCGTCGATGTGCACATCGTCACGCAGGAACCCAGTTGATCCGCCATGCCAGACCATAAACACATTCTGGTAGTGGACGACGAATCGCAGATCACGCGCGTTCTACGCACTTCGCTTTCCAGTCACGGCTATGACATTCGAGTGGCGAACGATGGCGAAACCGCGCTCGAGATCATGAAGGATTGGGCCCCCGATCTGGTCATCACGGACCTCGCTATGCCGAACATGGATGGGCTGGAGTTGTGCCGCCGCCTGCGCACGAAAACGCAGATTCCGATCATTGTGCTCTCCGTGCGGGGCGAGGAACGGACCAAGGTCAAGGCTTTGGATGCGGGCGCGGACGACTACGTGACCAAGCCGTTTGGGATGGAAGAACTGCTGGCGCGAGTCCGCGCGAATCTGCGGCGGAGGCGGACGGATGAGGGAGAACAGGCGCTGATCGAAGCGGGGGATTTTAAGATTGACCCTGAGGCGCGCACCGTTCTGGTGCGGGACCGCGCGGTTCGCCTTACACCGAAGGAGTTTGACTTGCTTGTCTACCTGGCGCGCCACGCGGGAAAGGTGGTGACACATCGGGCGTTGCTGGGCGCGGTATGGGGCGGTGAGAGCACGGAGCAGGTGGAATACTTGCGTGTGTTCGTTGCGCAACTTCGCAGGAAGCTTGAGCCGTCGCCCAATTCTCCCAAGTATATTGTGACTGACCCGTGGGTGGGATATCGCTTTGAGCCCGGCGAGTAGTCTCGATCGGGCTCACGATGCGCTCCCTTCCACCTCCTTGCCCCTCAATAATTCCTTACGATTTCCTGATGTTCAATTTATGCAGAGCTTACGTCCTTTCGAATCCAATGAACAGAGCGCCGGTAGATGCCGGCTGACCAGAAGGGGAACAAGCTCATGTCAATTCAGGAAGTCCCAGTGGAGAGGTTTGCCCAACTTTTTCATTACTACCATCAGGCGTTGGCTGATTCAGGAAACCCGGCCGCCGCTTGTACCGGCGATGCCTGGGCCGATGTGCCACCATCCGAGAAAACCAGAATGATCGCTGCCGCGCGTCTTGCACTTCTCGAATTGGCTCCCGCTGTGGAGTACCAGCAGAGGCCGTATTTCGCCAAGCCGGGCGAAGCCGAGTGGGGCTGCTAAGCGCTGTTCCGCCTCGGGGAGTTTATTTATGACTTCTTTACGAACTACTTATCCGCCCTTTACGGGCGCAGCGATTTAATCAACTCACTAACCGCGAGACTCTTTGGAAGACGTAATGAATGACGTATTCCTGATGCTGTGCGCGCTGTGCGAGGTCTTCCTGCTCTGGTTCCTTGTGGCGCTGGTGAGGGAGAGCCGAAACTCGCCGTCTCGCAAACGAAAAACTGACCGCCCGCGGTCGGCACATGCAATGCCAGGTGAAGAATTGTGGCATACGTATTTCCAACCAACTGGCGGCGGAAGCACTAGCCAGAAGAGGTCGCAAAACGCTGCGTTGATAGTGATAGGCGCGCTGTTTTTGGTGCTCCCACTTCACGCGCAGGAGGGGCCTTTGCAGTCCGAAGCCGCTCCGAAGCTGCAGGAGCGGGTAACGCAGCTCGAGTCGGAAGTGACGGAGTTGAGAGCCCTGGTGAAACAGCTGCAGTCGAGCAGCCAGGTTCCAGCTGGAGATGGTCACAGTGCTGTCGTTGCCGAGAGCGTTCAGGGCCAAGCCGCTCCCGGGCAGGCCCTCGCGACTGCCGAGGATAGAGACACCCTCAATTTTCTGCGGGGCACCACTGTTAACGTCGGTATTGACACCTACTACGCCTTCAACTTCAACCACCCTGTGGGCCGGGTGAGCCTGTTGCGCGCTTACGACGTGCTCAGCAATAACTTCAGTCTGAATCAAGCCAGCATGATTCTTGACCATCCGCCTGACGTGGCTGCCGGGCGCCGCTGGGGTGGGCGGTTGGATCTGCAGTTCGGTCAGGCTACCGATACGCTGCAGGGAAATCCATCCAACGAGCCACGCCCGGACATCTATCGCAACATTTTCCAGGCTTACGGTACCTACATCGTTCCTGTCGGCAAGGGCTTGAGCGTCGACTTTGGCAAGTGGGGCAGTTCGCTCGGGATCGAAGGCAACTATACCAAGGATCAGATGAACTATTCCCGGTCATACTGGTTCAACTTTCTACCCTTCTACCACATGGGCTTTCGTACCAGTTACCCGGTCAATAATCACTTTTCGCTGAACTACTGGTTAATCAATGGCACCAACCAAGCCGAGGCCACGAATGGTTTCAAAGACGAGTTGTTCGGGTTCACGGCCAAGCCGAAAACGAGCCTTACCTGGACTGTGAACTACTATCTTGGACAGGATCACCCTGATCGAGTTGCAGCGGAGAATTGCGGACCTATACCAATACAGCCCGGTCTCTGCTTCACTGCGATTCGGCCAGCTCCGGACGGGCGGACACACATCTTCGACAGCTACGCAGTTTGGCAGGCCACACCCAAACTGACACTGCAAATCGAAGGAGACTACGTGATTCAACGCCTCTGGAGAAACGCTGCACCAGACCAGTCGTCCGCTCCGTCGGTCGTGAAGGGCGGGGCGGCATATGCGCGCTATCAGGTCAGCCCTAAGCTTGCGCTGGCTACGCGTGCGGAATATCTTTCAGATGGCGGCGGACTCTTCAGCGGTGTCAACCAGGCCCTGAAGGAAACCACCGTGACCCTCGACTGTAACCTGGGCAACGGATTTCTCACACGCTACGAATGGCAGCGCAATTTCTCCAACCAGCCGTCATTCCTGACTGACGTGCAAGGAGTTCTCAGCCAACAACAGAATACGGCAACGGTTGGTCTCATCTGGTGGTGGGGCCGAAAGGAAGGCTCGTGGTAAGGACGGAATTTGAATTGGGAGGTCGCTCATGCAGGATTTGATCTATACGGCGGTTACCATCGCATTCTTTGCACTTTCGATTGCCTACGTGCGTTTCTGCGACCGCCTGAAGTGAGGGGACAAATATGGGTTTGGAATCAATCATCATGCTCTTAGTGAGCGTTCTGCTGATGGCGTATCTGCTGTTTGCGCTGTTGCATCCGGAGAAGTTCTGACATGACGGTCAATGGCTGGCTACAAATCATTGTGTTCCTGGCGCTGATCCTGGCGATCACGAAGCCGCTGGGCGCGTTCATGGCGAAGGTTTTCAGCCGCGAGCGCACTTTTCTCGATCCCGTGGCTCGGCCACTGGAGCGGTTGCTTTACCGGCTGACCGGCGTCGATGAAGACCACGAAATGCGCTGGACGGAATACGCGGGCGCCATGCTGCTGTTCAGCGGCGTGTCGATGCTGGTGCTGTATTTGATTCAGCGCGTGCAGCCCATCCTGCCCTGGAACCCGCAGAAGTTTGGTGCCGTGCCTGGCGCTCTCGCATTTAATACCGCGGCTTCTTTCACTACCAACACTAACTGGCAGAACTACGGGGGCGAGTCCACCATGAGCTATCTGACGCAGATGGCGGGCTTGGCCTTTCACAACTTTGCCTCGGCGGCGGTGGGGATCGCGCTGGCGATTGCATTTGTGCGTGGGATCGCGCGGCGGGAGAAGGAAACCATCGGCAATTTCTGGGTGGACATGACGCGTTCCATCCTGTGGATTCTACTGCCGACATGCATGATTTATGCTCTCGCGCTTGTTTCCCAGGGGGCTGTGCAGAACTTCAAGCCCTATGACACGGCCAAACTGGTCGAACCTCAACAGGTGCAGAGGGTCGGTCCGGATGGGAAACCGGTAGTCGGGCAGGACGGCAAGTCGGTCATGGATACCGTGACCGATCAGACGATCGCGCAGGGCCCGGTCGCTTCGCAGGAAGCGATCAAGATGCTGGGCACGAACGGCGGCGGTTTCTTCAACGCCAACAGCTCCCATCCCTTCGAGAACCCTACACCGTTCAGCAATTTCTTGCAGATGCTTTCGATTTTTGTCATTCCCGCCGGCCTCACCTACACGTTGGGTCGCATGACGGGATCGCAGCGGCACGGCTGGGCGGTTTGGGCCGCCATGGCGATTCTGTTTCTCGCCGGTGTCTCGACGGCGTACTGGGCCGAAGCCAAAGGCAATCCCCTGCTGAAGGGAGTCGATCAGCATGCCAGCGCACTCCAGCCGGGCGGAAACATGGAAGGCAAGGAAGTGCGTTTTGGCGTCGCCAACTCCGCTCTGTTTGCCACTGTTACTACCGACGCGAGCTGCGGTGCGATCAACAGCTGGCATGATTCCTTTACGCCGCTGGGTGGCATGGTGCCGCTGGTCAACATCATGCTCAGCGAAACCGTCTTCGGAGGAGTGGGCGCCGGCCTGTACGGGATCCTGATCTATGTGGTGCTGTCGGTGTTCATCGCCGGACTCATGGTCGGTCGTACGCCGGAGTACCTGGGAAAGAAAATCGAAGCCTACGATGTCAAAATGGCCATGCTGGTGACCCTGGTGTTTCCGCTGGTCATCCTGGTGCTCACGGCCATTTCATCGATCGCGGGATTTGGCACGTCGAGCATCAGCAATCCCGGTCCCCACGGTCTCACGCAGATTCTTTACTCGTTTACATCCCAGGCGGGGAATAACGGCTCCGCCTTTGGTGGCCTCAACGGCAACACTCTCTGGTACAACGCCGCGGGCGGGATGACCATGCTGGTTGGGCGTTTCTTCATGATCATTCCCATGCTCGCGATTGCGGGCAGCCTGGCGCGCAAAAAGTATGTTCCGCCTTCGCTCGGTACGTTCCCGGTGACCACGCCGCTGTTCTCGATCCTGCTGGTGTCGGTGATCGTGATCGTCGGGGCGCTCACTTTCTTCCCGGCTCTCAGTCTGGGGCCCGTGCTCGAACACCTGCTGATGATGGCGGGAAAGACTTTCTAAGGAATTCAATCGATGGCCGCAAAAAAGAAAGCAATCTGGGAATGGAAGATCATCCAACGGGCGATCTGGGATTCAATTGTGAAGCTAAACCCGCGCAAGATGATGGGGAATCCCGTCATGTTTGTCGTGGAAGTCGGCAGCGTCATCACCACGGCTCTGTTGTTCAAGGGCGGCCCGGCGTTTAAGTTCAACCTGCAAATCACGCTCTGGCTGTGGTTCACGGTGCTTTTTGCGAACTTCGCTGAAGCGATGGCGGAAGGCCGCGGCAAGGCGCAGGCGGATACGCTTCGCAAAGCGCGCTCGGAAACCATGGCCAATCGTCTAACCGGAAGCGGGCAAGTGGAAAAAGTACCGAGTGCGAAGCTGCGCGCAGGCGATTTCGTGCTGGTCTCGGCGGGCGAAATGGTTCCGTCGGATGGCGAGATCGTCGAGGGCGTCGCCTCGGTCGATGAGTCGGCTATTACCGGAGAATCGGCTCCCGTGATTCGCGAAGCGGGCGGCGACCGCTCGGCCGTTACGGGAGGCACGCGCGTTCTTTCCGATCAGATCAAAGTGAAGATCACTGCGAACCCTGGCGACACGTTCCTGGATCGCATGATCGCGTTGGTCGAAGGCGCTGAGCGTCAGAAGACCCCGAATGAGATCGCGCTCAACATCTTGCTGGCCGGCTTGACCATCATCTTTCTGCTGGCGGTGGTGACATTGCAGCCGTTCGCGATCTATTCGGGATCGCCGCAGACGGTGTTCGTGCTGGTCTCGCTGCTGGTCTGCCTGATTCCTACCACCATTGGCGGCTTGCTGTCGGCTATTGGCATCGCCGGGATGGACCGGCTGGTGCAGCACAATGTGCTGGCGATGTCGGGTCGCGCGGTTGAGGCGGCCGGGGACGTGAACACGCTCCTGCTGGACAAGACGGGCACGATCACCTTGGGCAATCGGCAGGCGGCGGAGTTTATTGCCGCTCCGGGAATTACCCAGGCGGACCTGGCGGATGCCGCCCAACTCTCGTCACTGGCGGATGAAACTCCCGAGGGACGTTCGATTGTGGTGCTGGCGAAGGAAAAGTACGGTTTGCGGGGGCGCGAACTGGCGTCGCATGAGGCGGTATTTGTGCCTTTTACGGCGCAAACCCGCATGTCGGGCGTCAATCTGGATGGCCGCGAGATCCGCAAAGGAGCGGTCGACGCGATTACCAAATATCTGCAACAGCACGACACCTCACTGCCGCGCGAAATTCAGGCCAGCGTGGAGCAGATTGCACGTTCGGGCGGAACTCCGCTGGTGGTGGCGGAGAATCAGCGCGCGCTGGGCGTGATCCACCTGAAAGACATCGTCAAGGGCGGCATGCGGGACCGCTTCGATCACTTGCGGGCGATGGGTATCAAGACGGTGATGATCACCGGCGACAATCCGCTGACCGCAGCAGCCATTGCGCGCGAGGCCGGCGTCGACGACTTTCTGGCCGAAGCAACCCCGAAAGACAAAATGGATTTGATTCGCCGCGAACAGGCGGAAGGGAAACTGGTTGCGATGACGGGCGATGGCACCAACGACGCGCCGGCGCTGGCGCAAGCCGATGTCGGCGTGGCCATGAACACAGGGACACAGGCGGCGAAAGAAGCCGGGAACATGGTGGACCTGGATTCGAATCCCACCAAGCTGATTGAAGTCGTGGCCATCGGGAAGCAGTTGCTGATGACGCGCGGCGCGCTGACGACGTTTTCGATTGCGAACGATGTGGCCAAATACTTCGCCATCATTCCGGCGATGTTCGCAGGAACATTCCCGGTCCTCAATGCGCTGAACATCATGCGGCTCCAAACGCCGCAATCGGCGGTGCTTTCGGCGGTGATCTTCAACGCGCTGATCATCATCGCCCTGATTCCGCTGGCACTGCGTGGCGTGAAATATCGTCCGATGGGTGCCGCGGTGCTGCTGCGGAACAATCTTCTGGTCTATGGCGTCGGAGGAATCATCGTGCCGTTTATCGGGATCAAGCTGATTGACATGTTCGTTACTGGAATCGGGCTGGCGTGAGGAATTAGCGATGAAAAAGAACATACAAATCGCGGTACTGATGACGGTGGCGACCACCGTTCTTCTCGGGATTGTCTATCCCCTGGTGGTGACGGCGCTGGCACAACTTCTGTTTCGGGACAAAGCGAATGGCCAGTTGATTGTGCAAAACGGAAAGACGGTTGGATCGCGCATTATTGGCCAGACGTTTGCCGGCCCCGGCTATTTTCATTCGCGTCCCTCCGCGGCGGGCAATGGATACGATGCCGCGAATTCCGCCGGTTCCCAATTCGCTCCAACGAATCAGAAACTAATCGACCGGGTCAATGGAGATCTGACGCGAGTCCAGGCAGAGAATCCCGGCGTCCCCGTACCGGTGGACCTGATTACGACTTCGGCGTCAGGATTGGATCCCGACATTTCGCCCGCGGCCGCGGCATTTCAGGTACGGCGCGTGGCCTCGGAGCGGAAAGCGACCGAGGAGGATATTGCACGCCTGGTTGCCGAGCACACCGAAGGCCGTCAGCTGGGACTGCTGGGCGAGCCGCGCGTGCATGTGCTCGAACTGAATCTGGCGCTCGATGCGAGCTACGGAGCAGTGGCGGGAAAGTAGAAGGCACGCGTAACGCTTGGGTGTCGTGGCGAGGGTTGCCGGCGGGACGACGCCGCTACTTGGCGCTACGCGGCGCTTGGCGCGATGACCTGCAATGCATTCGGAACGATCTGAATCTCAGCCGGAGTGGCGCACACGTACTCTCCATCCGCGTAGATGTCACACGGGGTTTCTGTCTCCAGCCGCACCGACTCCGCCCTGGAATATTCGCTCTCACGCAAGTCGAGGTGGCGGCCCAAATAGACGGTCGGGAACAGGGAGAGCAATTTCAGCTTGCTGATCTCGCGGATGAGGCACACATCCAGCATGCCGTCGTTCATTTTCGCGCGCGGCGCGATCCGCATACCGCCGCCATAGTACGGAGTATTCGCAAAAGTCGCCAGCGTGGTGAGTGCTTCATACGACTGGCTTGCGCCGCCATTTTGCGTTGTGATCCGCAGGAGGAACGGCGCGAATCGCAAGATGGTTGGAACCAGCCCCATCGCGTAGCCGCCGCGAGCACGCAGCCAGCGCGGCATTTGATTGGCAAGCCGCGCGACCGCGGAGTCGAGGCCGCATCCCGCGACGCAGCAGAAGTAATGATGTTGTTCTGGTGAATTGGCTGGCGTGATCAGGCCGAGATCAATCGCCCGAGGCTCAAGGATGCCCGCTTCGAATTGCTGCCAGGCGCGCAGGGAGGCAGCCACGGATCGAAGCTTCAGCGCGCGGGCGAAGTCGTTGCCGCTGCCCGCCGGGACGACCAGTACGGGAAGCTTCAAGCGCTCCAAAGCGCCCAGGTGGCGATGGATGGTACCGTCGCCGCCGAAGATGAGGACCGCGTCGGCGTCATCGGGCGAGCCCGGAAGGCCGTCGACCCACTTGGTCGAGGATCCCGCCTGAAATTGCTTCAGGTCTCCCGGTGAGGTTCCGAGGCCAAAGATGGCAGCGGCGCGCATGCGTGGAGCATTAGAACATATCTGGCTCTAGGCGCTAGGCTTTCGGCTCGACCAAATGAATGAAGCCAAAGGCCCAAAAGCAAAACGCGAAAGCCTAAAGCCTAAAGCCTAGAGCCGAGAGCCAAAAGCCGTTCTATCACGGCAGGCATTTCTCCATGAACGTAACCAGATCCTTTTTCATCTTGTCGTGCTCGGCTCGGTCGATGTAGACCATGTGACCCGAACCGTAGGTCGCGTAGGAAATATTCTGCCGGTACTTGCCGTCGAGGTTCAGGTGGTCCATGGTCCAGTCGGCGGCGGCGAAGGGCGTCGCCAGATCGTAGTAGCCTTCCATCACCAGAATCTTCATATACGGATTCTTGATCATGGCCGAACGCAAGCCACCCGCCGTGCTAGGGAAGCCTTCCACGGCGCTTCCCCAATCCCACTTCTGAAAGCCACCTTCGTCCCATGCGAAGACTTTGTAGGGCATGTCGGACTTGTAATTCAGTTCCGTACGCAAATATTGATGGAACGCCGACGTGTACGGCGGAAGGATCGCGGCGCTGGTCGGATCATAAAAGCGTTCGTTGTCCGGATCAGGGCTGGTGAAGCGTCCATCGAGGCGACCGCTGCGCAGCTTCTGATCGAGCAGCAGTTCGTGGGTGAAGGTGGGGACGTCGATGCGCAGGTTGTGTGCCTCGACCACTTCGGGACGCAACCCGATGTAGCGAGCCAACTGCTCGACCATCTTGCGGTGCTCTTCCGGCGTCAAGGCATCGCCCTTGCCGAGTGCAAGCGCGTAATCATTCATCGACCAGCGGACAACTTCCTCGCGCGTCTTCGCCATGTCTTGCGTGAGATCGGCGGGCAGCTTGTGGTGATAAGCGGCGATCATGCTGAAGGTGGGGACGAGGAGAAAATAGGGCAGATCGTTCGACTTGTTCCATTCGAGCGTCTGGAAATCGACCGCCATCGAAAGCAGAGTGACCCCGTTGAACGCGATGCCGTGCTCAGCCAGATATCCGGCGATGCCGGCGGCTCGGGTGGTGCCGTAGCTTTCGCCCAGCAGGAACAGCGGAGAACTCCATCGCTCGTAGCGGGAGATGTAGAGGCGGATGAATTCTCCGAAAGCCTGCACGTCGCCTTTCACGCCGAGGAATTTTTTGGTCAGCTCCGCGTTGGCCGCGCGCGAGTAACCCGTCGCCATCGCGTCGACCATAACAATGTCGCTGCGATCGAGCAGCGTGTTGGGATTGTCCTCGAGACGATAGGGCGCGGCCGGCATGAAGCCATTCGGCTGAAGTACTACGCGCTTCGGCCCGAGCGCGCCCATGTGCAGCCAGACACTCGCCGAGCCGGGTCCACCGTTGAAAGCGAAGGTGAGCGGACGCTTGCCCGCATCTTGCCCGTCGAGTGTGTAGGCGACAAAGAACATCTCGGCTTCGATCTTGCCGTCGCCGCGTTTGATTGGGAGGCGTCCGGCCGTCGCCGTGTACGCGAGCGTCTTGCCGTTCAGCGTGAGTTGGTGGCGGGTGATCACCGGGGGAACTTCGGTGACGTCGTAGTGTTCTTCTTTGTCTGTGTCGGCGGACTCGGGCTTCGCCGGTTCGGCAGAGCTCTCCGGCGGCTTGCTTTCTGCGGGGGCCGGGGATGGCTGCTCTTTCCGCGCGTCCTTCCTTTTGGTCGCAGCTTGCTTGGGGTTTTCGGATGACGTTTCCTGCGACGCACGGTCTTGCTGGGCCACAGCTGCCGCAGCCACGAACACACTCACGATCAACGCGAGAACAATTCGCATACACTCTCCAAGGAAAGAATAAGGGGCGGGCGAGAATTATAGCGGGAGGCCGGTGTGTGCGTCCGGTCTCCTTCGTCTTGTCGCAACCATCGGCCAAAGATAACCACAGTCGCACTACCGCGAACGCGGCACCCAGAAATCATGAAAATTTGCGCCTTCGTCGGACGATGTCTTAGAGTAGGGGTCCTTCGACTCCGCAGGACGATTCGCTTCACTCATCGTCCAACTCCGCTCAGGATGACACAGGCTGATTTTGCGATCCAACGGCATCCGTATTTTTCAAGGCAGAGGGGGCGGAGGAATTCGAGGTTCATCTGTGATCTCGGTGTCCTCCGTGGTAGAGGGGTTGGCTTGCGTCCGACCCAAACCACGTCTATTCGTACCGCAGGCTCTCGATAGGATCAAGCTGCGCCGCCCGGATTGCCGGCACCATGCCGCTCACAATGCCCACCAGGCTGAGAATGATCGTCGCGACCGCGAGGGTGCCGAGGTTGATACGAAGATGAATGTCTCCGGCCTGGAGGTTGTCGCCAAAGGCGCTCATCAGCGGCAACGCACCGACGATCCACGACAGCAGATAGGCGATTCCGATCCCGGCGAGGCCACCGGCAAACGTGATGGCCAGCGCTTCGGCCAAAAACTGGAAAAGGATGTGGCCTTTGTGCGCGCCGAGAGCTTTCTCCACGCCGATCTCGCGTGTGCGTTGTTGCACCGAGACCAGCATGATGTTCATCAAGCCGATGCCCCCGATGCCGAGCGTCATTGCGCCGATAAACGCGAGCAGCACTTTCAGCGCGGTGGTCACGATGGTGAACTCGTCAAAGTCCTGCTTGAAGTCGGCAATGAAGACAGCGCGGTGGTCGTCCGGACGAAAGTTGTGGTGGCCGGCGAGCACCGAGCGTACAACACGCGCCAGTTGCTGGTGGTCCTGGCCTTCGTAGTCCATGAAGATACCGGTGATGTACTGAGTGTCGTAGAGATCGCCCATCGCGCTGAAGGGGATCACGACCATGCTGTTGTCGTTATTGTCGCCGCCTTGCACCTTGTGCTGATAGACGCCCACCACCTGAAAGCTTACGCCGTTGATGCGGATGCTCTGCCCGAGAGGTTGTTCGCCGGAGAAGAGCCTGCGCTTGGCCTCGTCTCCGATCACTACCACGCGCGCATGCTGAATCTCGTCCTCTTCGCTCAAGCCGCGACCGGTGGCGACGTTGAAGCCGCGGATGCGCTGGTACACCGGATACACCCCCGTGAGGAAAAGATTAGTGAAGGTGCGAGTGTCGTGCTGAATCGTAGCGCCATTCTGCTTGTCGAAGATCGGACTGACGCCCTTGACCATGGGTACTTCGTTGCGGATGTAGCCGACGTCGGCGACCTTCAGGCGAATCTGGCTGCCCGCCTTTGCGCCCCCGGCTTGCAACGAAGTGCGGCCCGGGAACGCTCCAATCACGTCGGTTCCCCACGAACTGAAAATCAGGTTGATCGCGCGCTCGAAGCCGGAGCCGAAGGCCAGCAGAATGACGACGGTCGCGATCCCCCACGCCATCCCGAGCATCGTGAGAGCGGTGCGGCGGCGATTGTGCTGCATTGCGCCGTAAGCTTCCTTCAGCAGATCACGGGTCATGATTTACTCCTGGCGCAAGGCCTCCACCGGTTCAAGCATGGCGGCTTTGCGGGCCGGATAGAGTCCGGCAATGATGCCGGCCAGCGCGAGCGAGAGCACAGCGCCGGCCGCCGACACGGGGATAATCCTGGGCGTATCAAAACCTTGCGGCAGTTGCACTCCGGAGAGCAGCCGGATAACAAGCATCGCGCCGCCAACGCCGATCGCTCCGCTCAAAAGCGTGAGAAAGGCGCCTTCCAAGAAGAACTGGAAGAGGATGTTGCGTTGGGTCGCACCTAGGGCTTTGCGGAGACCAATCTCGCGTGTACGCTCGGTCACGGCGACCAGCATGATGTTGACGATTCCGATCGCGCCCAGCGCCAGCGTTACCAGTCCTACGCCGCCCAGGAACCAGTCCATGGCGGTGAAGATCTTGCCCATGGTTTTCTGATTCTTCACCGTATCCCATTCTTCCCAGGTGTCCTTTCCAGATGGATCAAACCCGCCGTGGTTGCGGGCAACAATTCGGTGCAACTCGGCTTTCGCGTCTTCGTTCTCCTCAAACGTGCGGGGCTGGTAGTTGATGAACGAAATCGCATTCCCTTCTTTAGAGTTGTCGCCCTTGAGTGGAAAGAGTTCGCGCATCGTGTCGAAGGGAATGAAAATACGAATGTTGGTCGCATTCTGCTCTTCATGACCGATCATCGAGAGCACGCCGATCACTTCGAAGTGAACGCCGTTCAGCAGGATCGTATTCCCCACTGCCGGACGCCCGGGAAACATGTTGCGCGTCATCTCACGCCCCAGCACACATACGCGGCGGCGCTGGGCGTTGTCTTCATCGTTGATCCATCGCCCAACCTGTAACGGGATCGTCCGCACCTGGCTGTAAACTGCGGGCACGCCTGAAACCTGGCCGTTGGTGCTGGTGTAGTCGCTGACCGCGCGGATGTCGTCGCGCGCGATCAATGGGGAAATGTTCCGCGCGAGTTTGGACTCGCTCTTGATCGCCAGGTAGTCGTCGTAGGTAAGATTGAACCACTTCATCGAAGAGAAGCTGCCTTCGACCGCGGGCGCTCGCCCACCGAAAAAGAAGATGATGTTCTTGCCAAAAGTCTCAAGCTGCTTGCGATTGCCGTTGCGGAAGCCTTCGCCCACCCCGACCAACAGCAGCAGTGAGCCTACTCCCCAGGCAATGCCGAACATGGTGAGAAAGGAACGGAGCTTGTGCGCCCAGAGAGTACGCAATGTTTGCGCGAACGTGTCCAGGAGCATGCGCATATTGACACTCAAGATCGAGGGCCAGGAAGTTACAGCGCAGGGAAACTACCCGCCCAGCCACTATTTGGTTGGACTCAAGGAATGAAGAACGGTGAGCGTGGAAGGGTCTTGCACGGCTGGCTGCGCCCGCGATTGGACATAACAATTTGTTAATAAGTGTCGTGAGTGTTCCAACTCACAACGTAAGGACCGCCTGCACGGTCCCTTCTTCGAGGTCGGCCTGCAACTGGAAACCGAGCTTGCGGCAGATGGCCTGCATTTCGCGATTTTCCGAGAGAATGGTCGAAGCCACGCTGGTCATGTGCTCGTCACGGGCAACCTCGATCAGGCGGTGGTACAGCTCCGTTCCCAACCCCTGGTGTTGGAAGCGGTCGTCCACCAGGACGGCCATCTCCGCATCGTCTCGTCCGCGGATTCGGCTCAGGCGGCCGATGGCAATGATCTCGGGGTTGCCGTCTTCTTTCTTGTGCTCGACCACCAGTGCCATCTCGCGGTCGTAGTCGATGAAGCAGATCCGAGTGAGCCGTTCGTGAGCGGTGCGTTGGCTGAGCTTGAGGGGCTGGAAGTAGCGAAGATAGACCGTCCGCTCCGAGAGCGCCTGGTGCAGTTTGATCAGGAGTGGCTCGTCCTCGGGGCGGATGGGCCGCATGAGAATATCTTCTCCATTCTTCATTTTTCCGGGACGAATATATTGCTTGGGATAGGGCCGGATGGCGAGCCGAGGCAGTTTCTCTCGCGCGACGTCCTTTGGGTACACGATCACGCGCGCGTCTAATGCCGTCAAGCGGTCGGGAGAAGCCAGCAGCGGATTGATATCGATTTCCTTGATCCAGCGCTGCTCGACGACCAATTGACTGAACCGAACCATCAATTCCTGGAGCGCAACCAGGTCAATCGCCTTGCGGCCGCGGATTCCCTGCAACGCCTGGAAAATCTTGGTCTGTTCCATGAAGCGGCGCGCCAGCGTGGTGTTCAGCGGCGGCAGTGATAGGGCCCGGTCGCGAAATACTTCGACCAATTGCCCACCGGTTCCGAAGAGCAGCACCGGGCCGAACTGCACGTCGGTTGTGCTGCCGAGAATGAGTTCGTAGCCTTCAGAGCGGAAGAAGGGCTGGACAGTTACGCCCAGGAAGTGCTCGGCCCCGGCTGTTTCGCGGACAGAGGCTTCGATCTCCGACCAGGCATTGCGAACCGCCGTTGCGTTGCTCAGGTTCAGCTTGACGCCCCCGACCTCGGTTTTGTGCGTAATGGTATACGAGAGCAGTTTGACGACGACCGGATATCCCAGTTCTTCCGCCTTGGCGACCGCTTCCTCGGCGCTGTGCGCTTCCAGCGTGGGGGCCGTCGGAATGCCGTAGCAAGCCAGGAGCTCCTTCGATTCCGGCTCGGTCAGAAGGGTGCGCCCACTTTCCCGAACAGACTGCACAATGGCCTCGCCACGTGCGCGGTCGGGACCTTCGACGCCGTGCGGCAGCACCGGCGTTTCGTACAATCCGCGCAGCAGATAGCTGTAGCGCCACATGTAGTAGAAGATTCGGGCTGCTGTGTCGGGGTAAGCGAACGTGGGAATGCCGGCGCGGTTCATGATCTCGATGCCAGCGGTCATTTCTGCGCCGCCCATCCAGCACGCCAGCACGGGCTTGCCGAGGCCTTTGGCAAACGGAACCAGCCGCTCCGCGGTGATCGTAGGATGCGACATCCCCTGCGGACAAAGAATCGCGAGCAATCCGTCGTTGCTGGTATCGGCCGCGACGGTTTCAAGCACCTTCGCGTATTTGTCGGGCAGCGCGTCCCCGAGAATGTCGACCGGATTATTGCGGCTCCAGTGCGGTGGAAGCAACTGGTTGAGCTGATCCATGGTGGCAGGCGAGATTTGAGCCAGCTCTCCGCCCGCGGTAATGATCGAATCGGCGGCCAGCACACCCGGGCCGCCGGCATTGGTTACAACGGCCAGGCGCGGACCCTTGGGGCGGGGCTGCTTCGAAAGAACTTCCGCCATGCAGAAAAGGTCTCCGATGGTGGTGACGCGAAGCACGCCGCACCTGCGGAAAGCGGCCTCCAGGACTTCGTCGCTGCCGGCGAGCGTGCCGGTGTGCGATGCGGCAGCGTGTGCTGCGGCCTCGCTGCGTCCGGCCTTGATCACGATGATTGGTTTGTTCAGCGACACTTCACGCGCCGCCGAGAGAAACGAGCGCGCGTCTCCCACCGATTCCATGTACATCACGATGGAGTGCGTGCGCGGATCGTTGCCGAGGTAGTCGATCAGGTCGCCCCAGTCCACATCGAGCATCGATCCAATCGAAACAAAAGCGCTGAAGCCAACCATTTCCTGTTGCGCCCAATCGAGAATTGCCGTGCACAATGCCCCACTCTGGCTGAGGAAGGCCACGTTCCCTGCGCGCGGCATGCTGTTCGAGGCGAACGTAGCATTGAGACCGCTGACCGGGTTCATGACGCCCAGGCAGTTGGGTCCAATCAGGCGCAGGTTGCTGTCGTGCAGTTGATCCAGAATCTGGCGTTCGAGTTCTCTTCCGTGTTCGCCGTGCTCTTTGAATCCGGCTGAGATGACGATCGCGCCACGCACTCCCGCTGCAATACACTGGCCGATCACTCCGGGGACAGTGTCAGCGGGCGTGACGACCACGGCCAGATCGACCGGCTCAGGAATCTCCTCAACGCTGCGGTAGGCCTTGATGCCGAGCACGCTGGTGCGTTTGTCGCTGACCGGGTACACGGTGCCCCCGAAGGGACTGCTGACCAGGCTCCACAGGACGGCGCGTCCGATGCTGCCTGGGCGATCGGTAGCGCCGACCACAGCCACGCTGTGCGGGGTGAAGATTGCATCCAGGGGGTGTCCTTCGGTGCGCAACACGTCGTGTGCCTTGTCCTGCGTGGGACGCCGTTTCTGCGTTTTGCCAACCTTCATGGAACTCATGGAGCATTAGTGTAAACCGGCGCGCTGACACCGGTCTGTGACATCGTTTGGAGGCGGCTGGCCCATCCGTACACGGTAGTACCTTTGGCTTGGAAAAGATCTGTGGGTGGACTACAATCCTCTTCGCCCAGGGGACATTCAAACTTTGATTTCCGGGGATTCGTGTGTACACACACGAAGTAAATTAAAGGAGCGTCGAAACATGAAAAAGTTGCTAGCGTTGATGTTTGCCCTCGCCCTCTCCGTCTCCATGTCATCGTTCGCCTTCGCGCAGGCCGGTGGCGACAAGCCGATGGACAAGAAGGAAGAGAAGAAGGAAAAAAAGAAAAAGGGAAAGAAGGATAAGAAAGGTGAGAAGAAGGACGAAACGAAGAAGGACGAAGCGAAGTAGAATCGGCCGTCCCCTTCACTGATCCACCCCGGCTCTAGCGTCGGGGTTTTCTTTTATGGAGAACTGAGGGCCCCTCGATCCCATCGCTGAACGTGCTAAAATTTGTTACGCCGAAAACGATTCCTCTGGCTCGATGACGCACGCGCTCTCTCCACGCGGAAAATGACGGACTAAAAGTGGCCCAGAACCCTGATCCCCCGAGCACTCCCATCACCTATGCGGATGCCGGGGTCAACATCGACCGTGGAAACCGCACCAAGCAGCGGATTAAGTACCTTGCTCACAAGACCTTTACCAAGGGTGTGTTGAGCGAGATCGGCGGTTTTGGCGGACTATTCTCGGTCGACAAGAAATATCTGGATCCAGTGCTGGTTTCGAGCGTCGATGGCGTTGGCACCAAGCTGAAGGTTGCCTTCGAGATGAAGGTGCACCACACGGTGGGCGGAGATCTGGTCAATCACTGCGTGAATGACATCGCGGTACAGGGCGCGACGCCGCTGTTTTTCATGGACTATCTGGCTACCGGGAAGTTAGACCCGGAAGTAGCGGAGAAGATTGTGGAGGGCATGGCCGACGCCTGTAAGCACAATGGCTGCGCCCTGATTGGCGGCGAGACGGCCGAAATGCCGGGCTTCTATCCCGAGGGTGAGTACGATCTGGCCGGATTCATTGTCGGCGTGGTCGAGCGTGAAAAGGTCATCAGTGGCAAGGACGTTCTGCCGGGCGATATCGTACTCGGCTTGCCCTCGAACGGTTTGCACACCAACGGATACTCCCTCGCCCGCAAGCTGCTGTTTGAGATCGCGGGCTATTCCCCGGAAACTTTCGTCAGCGAAATCAAGAACAAGGTCGGCAACGAGCTGATGCGCACCCATCGCAGCTACTGGCCGCTGGTGCGGAAACTGATTGCGGGCGAGTGCGTGGCCGCGCTCGCGCACATCACCGGGGGCGGAATCACCGAGAATCTGCCGCGCGTTCTGCCGAAAGGGACCGCGGCAGTCATCGAACTCGGAACCTGGCCCGTGTTGCCGGTCTTCGAACACCTGCAGAAACTGGGCAATGTCCCAGAGGACGAGATGCTGCGAACATTCAATATGGGGCTTGGGATGCTGGTCGTTGTGCCTGCCAAAAAGTTCAAGAAAGCTGAGACACTGCTCGAGCGGGCGGGGGAGAAGTTCTATAGTGTGGGACGGATTGTGAAGGGCGATCGGAAAGTGATGTACAGCTAGGTCAGAAAGGTCTCAATGTTTCAGAGGTTCAAGGTTTCAAAGTGGGTCGCCATCTTTGCAGCCTTGAGATTCTGAAACCTCTCTTCTTCTGTGACCTAACCTCTGCAATTTCTCTTTTCGTGGTGAATAATGCTTGTGATGAAGAACCTGGGCATCCTCCTCTCTGGGCGCGGTTCCAACTTTGTCGCTATCGCTGACAATATTGACGCCGGCCGAATCCCCGGCGGCCGGATCGCGATCGTGATTTCAAACCGTTCCGATGCGCCCGGAATCGAAACCGCCCGCCAGCGCGGACTTCAGGCACTCGTGATTCCTTCGAAAGGCAAGGAGCGCCAGACCCATGACCGCGAAGTTGTGGCGGCCCTGAAAGAAAACAAAGTCGACCTCATCTGCCTCGCAGGCTACATGCGCCTTCTTTCGCCTTGGTTCGTGCGCCAGTTTCCGCAGCGAATCCTGAACATTCACCCCTCGCTGCTGCCCGCTTTCCCGGGCCTCGAAGCGCAGCAACAGGCATTTGCTTACGGTGTGAAAGTCTCCGGATGCACGGTGCATCTGGTGGACGAAGAACTCGACCATGGCGCCATCATCGTGCAGAAGACAGTACCCGTGCTTGACACCGACGACGAGCACACACTAGCGGAGCGGATCCTGGAACGGGAACATATCGCCTACACGGAAGCGATCAAGATTGTGCTGGATGGAGAGTTCGAGATCGTCGGAAGAAGGCTAGTGAAAGCTCAGAGGTCAGAGGTCAGATTGCAGAAGTAAAATCCAAACTTCGCGACCGTGGGTTTGTAACCTCTGCAATCTGACCTCTCCCCTCTGCAATTCGCCCTGACCCAGGCGACGTCTACATGATGAGATCGTTACTTCTCCGGACGATCGGGTGCTGCATGACTTCGAGCTCATTCTTGACCAAGTTCAGGCCATAAACACACTCTTCAAATTTCTGTGAGAGCTTTGCGAATAGTGGCGCAACTTTGGCGTATTCGAAGTACTCGAACTTCGAGACAATGTAGTAGCTCTCTTTGCCGGCCTTCACCCACTCCACCATGCTCTCTAGGCGCTGGCGGCGCAGACGGTGGTGGTTGATGCTATCGGGAAACATGCCGGCGTAGAACAGGGTGATGTCGCCGATGTGCTTGCGGACCTGGCGTTCGCGGTCGAACGACGGTGCTGGCCCGTAGATCGGGTCCGATTCGATCAGCATCTCACCCACATCGCTCAGCGGCTTGCCAGAGGCATTGCGGATCTTGAACAGTTGCTCAGCGTCGCAGAATTCCGCGAGCAGTTGCGCAACATAACTGACCACCTGCGGATCGCGAATGCCAATCTCCTGCGCGTAATGGCGTCCTACCAACTCAACAAACAACTGCTGCAGCGGATGCGTTTCCGGAATCATGTTCGGCCCCCCACTTCTTTGCCCTTTTTCACCCCGACTGCTCCTTATCGGAACAAGTCCGTTTGCGCATTAGATAACGTAAATCTAATCCCAACGCAAGTAACCTTCGAGCCCCTTCAATTAGGTGCAGAAGTAGAGCCACTCGTTACAGGCGCTTTTGTTGGCAGCCGCCGGTGTCGGCTGCTAATTTCACATTGAGCAGAGTCCGGAGAAAGCGTTTCTTCATCTACTTTGGGGAGGAAACCACGCAAAACGGAGGCAAAGTGGCACGAACCAACATTGCAAGCGGAACGCCCTGGGAACCGGTGGTAGGTTATTCGCGCGCGGTGCGGGTGGGGCCCTATATCCACGTTTCCGGCACAACCGCAACGGGCCCAGATGGCAAGCTCGTCGCCGGCGATGCCTACGCGCAGGCGGTTCAGACGATCAAGAATATTGAGAACGCGCTGAAGCGAGCCGGAGCTTCGTTGCAGGATGTCGTCCGCACCCGCATGTTTGTAACCGACATCGCCAACTGGGAGAAAGTTGGCAAAGCCCACGGCGAGTTTTTTGGAGAGATTCGTCCCGCGACCAGCATGCTGGCTATCACCGCGTTGGTGTCCCCGGAGATGCTGGTGGAAATCGAGGCGGAAGCGATCGTCGCAGATGGGAAATAAGAGGAAAAGGGCGGAAGCCGGAGCGCATCCGGCGTCCGCCCTCAGGATGTCGACAGACTAGCGGCGGCTTTTCTTCTTCGCCGATTTTTTGGCGGACTTTTTCTTCGCGGGCTTTTTCGCCGCCTTCTTGGCCGGTTTCTTTTTCGCAGCCTTTTTGGCTTTCTTCTTAGCGGGCTTCTTTGCCGCTTTCTTAGCTGCCTTCTTTTTGGCAGCTGGCTTTTTGCTCGGAGGCTTGCTCTCGCCACCGCCACCTGATGGTGTTATGGGCACGGGTGGCCTCGCGGGCTCGGTCTCGGGTTCGGAAAGTTCATCCTCTCCCCCTACCGGGGTGGGTTCTTCTTCCTCTTCCTCCTCCTCGTCAAAGTCCTCTTCCAGCGATTCGCCAAAAGAACCGCTGTCGCCGTACTCGTCCATCTCGTCGTCCCGACCGTAGAGTGTCGGATCATCGAAGCGCATGTGTCCTCCTGCCTATGTGCGGTCCTCCCGCGCGGATTTGCGGTCAGGCCAGGGAATATTAAGACTACGGTTTGTGAAACTGTCCTGCTCTCGTCAACGGCGCGCGATTATAGCACGGGGCTGATTCACCGGGCAGTATCAAGCATTCCTTTGCGATTTGCGAGGAAAATTTGTGATGCCAGGAATTGCACCCTCGGACGGGCGAAACAAAAGCGAAGTATTCCCAGCAGCGGCAGTCACTCGTAGGCCAAGGCGTCGATCGGATCCTTCTGCGCCGCCTTGAACGCAGGATACAGCGCTCCAGCAATAGAACTGCAAATGGCGATCAGGGTAGCCCGCGCAATCCAACCCGGTCCCAGGAGCATGGGGGTCAGGGGCAGCCTGTGAAGAATCGCAGCCCGAGCGGCCACGCTCACGACGATACCCAGGAGGATCCCTCCGATCGCCAGCAGCACCGTTTCCCGGAGCACCACATTGACGATATACAAGCGCGAAGCCCCCATGGACTTTAGGATCCCGATCTCCCGGGTACGCTCCATCACCGCCGTATACATCGCCTGAAAGATCACCAGGACCCCGATCACTACTGAAATCCCGATCACCACACGGAGAAACGTCGAAAGGCCAGGGTAGTTCGTGGGCGTCATCATGGACAGGTACGTCACCATGGAACTTGGCACGTAGCGCTCCATGCCCGGGATGTGCTTGATTTCGTCCACCACCGCATCCGCGTTGGCCGGATCGTCCAGCTTCAGATACATCATCGAGGCCTTATTCTCGTTGCCAGTCAGATCTTGCAAAGTGCTCAGGGGAAGGAATTTACGGCCACCTTTGCCGTGCTCCACGATGCCGCAAATCCGAAAATTGTTGTTGAGGATTTCGATCGTGTTTCCGACCTTCAAGTGTTTAGACTGTGCAAACAGGTCGTCGACCAGCACATCATACGGCCCCTGAAACGGACCGCCACTCAGATAGTGAAAACCACTCGACATGCTCTCGTAGCTCGGCAGGTCGATTCCGGCAATGATTTCCAGCGTCCCAACCGTCGAAAGGTTCGTAACCACGGGCGCAACGCTTTTCACGTGCGGCAACTTGGCGAGCTTGCCGGCAACCTTGATGGACATGGGAGCCCCCGTCAAGCCAACGATGAACGATGATCCGGGCGGCAGAACGATCACGTCCGCCCCGATGCCGGCGGCACGCGCGCGCGAACCCTCCAACTGGCCGAGCGAGAACCCCACAATCAGCAAGATCATTGTGACCTCCAGCGCCACGGCCACAATGCTGATCAGCGAACGCACCGGGCGGTGCACCAAGTTCCCAACGATCATTCGGTTAATCATTATTTTTCGAGGTACTTTCCGTGGCCATCCGCGCTTTTTGCGGCGGCGGCATCGGAGTGGTCCAGGTGTACGACTTCCGCCCCGGGGGGCTGCTCCAGGGCAAACTGATCATCGCTTAGCGCGTGGTTCATCTCCAGCTTCAGAATGTTCAGGGTGAGGTCGTACCCCTCCCGCGGCCGCTCGATCTCAATGCTACTCGGGAACTGGATCCCAGAATAGTCCTTGTAGTCGTGATAGCGCGCATCAGTGACCACGTTGCCTTGCTGGTCGTAGATTTGCTGCCTGTGGGGCAGCAAATCACTCCGGCTGAACTCGATCTTGCGCGACAGGAACCAGCCGTTCGAACCTTTGCGAATGACCGCCATCTGGTAATCCGGCTGCTCGACTCGATGTCTCTTCGCGTCCAGCACCGTCTCATATCCATTTTCGAGCACTGCGATCTCGTCGGATCCGATCTCTCGCAGCAGAAGAGCGTCGTAAATATGCTGCGGCCGCAAATTCTCCAGGCGCTTGTCCGGCCGGTAGTTGTGCACGCTATTCGCGCCCACCACGAACTTGTTCTTGGGCGGGATCCATAGCTTGAACTCCTGGCCGTTGCTGACCATGTCGAAGGCCGTATTCCTTACAAGCGGCATCAGCCCTTTCATGCGCAGCATCTCTGGCTTGCGCGCCAGCACGTAGCCGCGAATCTCCTTGTAATCGGTGACCTGCCCATTCTTGGGGTCCTCCGACGAGGTGTCGATGTCGACGGTGGCCTGCAGCGACTGCGTCCCGGCAGCCTGGGAGTTGAGGTAGTCGATCAACTGCTCCTGAGTTGCGCTTTTCAGGGGCGCGTTGGAAAACTGCCGGTCCAGTTTGCGGGTCCGGAACAGGCAACCGGTGGTGGGAAGGGTCACGGCGGCCAGAAGCACTAGAAAAGACAAACGTAAATGAAGACGAAGCATTCCGATAATCTGCACCTGGACAGCTCTAAGCACTGATTTGATTAGTATAAGGCAGCGAAGGGTTCACCGTTCAGCGCAAGCGGAGTGAATGCCGGTAGGCGGTCACGTTGCGGTTGTGTTCCTGCAGACTGCGGGCGAAGCGGTGGTGTCCGTTGCCATCACTCACAAAATAAAGGAATCTCGTGCTTTCGGGGTGCATAGCGGCGGCCAGGGCGCTCCGGCCCGGATTGCCAATCGGCCCCGGCGGCAAGCCTGCGAACCGGTACGTATTGTAGGGCGAATTCACCGCCAGGTCGGCGTGGTGCAGCGCTCCCGTGTAGGTTCCCGCCAGCAGTTCGGCATAGATCACGCTGGGATCGGCATCCAGTGCCATCTTGAGCGCCAGCCGGTTGTAATAGACGCTGGCCACCCGCGGACGCTCTTCCGGCATAGCCGTCTCCTTCTCGACGATCGAGGCCATCGTCACGGTGCGGTGGATTTCGGTGCTCAACCCGATCTGCTGGGCCACTTGCCGGAACTGGCGGACCATCGCCCCGACCATCTCTTCCGGGGTCTGGGTGCGCGTGAACTCGTAGGTATTGGGGAATAGATACCCTTCGAGCGACTTCGCTTCAGGAGCCAGGTCGGCAACCAACTGTGTCCGCGTCTGCGCGATGTGAACAAAGTCCTCCGCCGAACCAAGCCCCGCGTCTTCCATGGCCTTGGCGATGTCGAACATCGTCTGGCCTTCCGGGATCGTAACCGTGTGGAAATAGATGTCGCCGCGCGCGATGCGGTCATAGACCTGCGGAAGGCTGGCTGCGCGCTCAAAAAGGTACTCGCCCGCCTTCAGGGACGGTTTTGGATGCGTCCAGTGCCACAGCCGGAAGGCACGCTCGCTGCGGATCACCCCTGCCCTTTTGAGTTCCGCGGCAATGCGGCGCGTGGAGTATCCGGTGTGCAGCAGCACCGACTCGGTTTGAGCCGGCGAGACTGGGGTATACACAGCCCACCAGAACCACCCTCCGACGGCTAAGGCGGCGAGCATGAACAATGTAAAAAGTGTCCGCACGTTTCAGAGTTGGATGCTTCTTACAGGATGCAACAAAGAAAGGCGTCGGGGGAAGCTGCCGAGAGTAACCGGGAGGGCAGAGGTAAGAAGTCAGATTGCAGAAGTCAGAACCCGTGTAGCGCGGACACTCCTGTCCGCGCTTGTTTGCGGTGCGGACGTTGCCGACACGCGGACAGGAGTGTCCGCGCTAC
>JAIQEY010000047.1 GCA_020073565.1 Terriglobia bacterium | reverse complement strand
CGCCGGACTGAACACAGACTCGCGCTATCGTCCCTGCTCATGTTGCCTTCCGCGCATATTAACCGCGTCGGCGTCCGGGTTGTAAGTTTTCGCAGCTCAATAGCCCACCCCGCCTATACCCCTGTCTACGCTTCACTGTGTCCCTCGCGGTAGCAGCGCAAGACTCGGGGCCGAGCGGATCGCTAGTCCTTTCTCGTGAGAATTTTCCGTTCTCTGCTTCAAGCCGGTTTATCCCGGCGCACTAACATCGCCATAGCACTCACAACGCGATCAATCGCCAACGCGCCGGTCCAATCCGACTGCGGGCGTTATAAGATAAGCGCCAGGATGGAGTTGACCCCGCAAATCGAAATGTCGGATTCCAATCCCCCGGTGCAGGAGGAAGTGGCGCGGCTTGCCGGCTTGCCGGAAGTGCGCGCGGCGTTTGACTGGTTCCGGTCCCAGGAAGCTCAATTTGTCGAGTGGCAAATGGAATCGGCGCGGATTGCAGCGCCTCCGTTCGGAGAGGCCGCGCGCGGCGCATGGCTGGCGGAACGCTTTCGCGAACTCGGCCTCGGTGACGTGCAGGCCGATGAAGTGGGCAACGTGTTCGGCGTGCATCCTGGTTACGGCAGACGTTCGGTCGCGCTCAGCGCGCATATCGACACGGTGTTTCCGGCAACCACGCCGCTGAACATCCGGCAGCAAGGCAGCCGCCTGTACGGTCCGGGAGTGGCCGACAATGGGGCTGGCATCGCGGCCCTGCTGGCGGTGGCCGGCGTAATCCGGGTAGCGCGAATCTCCCATGCGTTACCGTTTGTCTTCATCGGAAATGTGGGCGAGGAGGGTGAAGGCGATCTGCGCGGGATGCGGCACGTGTTCACAACACCGCGCTGGCGGGATTCGATTGCCTACAGCGTGATCGTGGACGGCGCAGGCTCGGACACCGTAGTGGCGGAAGCGTTGGGCAGTCGCCGGTTTGAAGTGATCGTGCGAGGTCCGGGCGGACATTCCTGGAGTGATTTCGGCGCACCCAATCCGATTATCGTGCTCGCGCGCGCCCTTGAAGTTTTCCGTCAGACGCCGGTGCCGGCCTCGCCGAAAACTACGTTCAATGTGGGAGTCATCCGCGGGGGCACTTCGGTCAATTCGATTCCCGAATCCGCCAGCATGCGGGTCGATCTGCGGTCCACGTCGATGGCGGAGATTGACCGGCTGGACCACGCGCTGCGCGTTGCGGTGGATCAAGCCATCGAGGCGGAGAATCGTGCTGCCGCCGGACATGGCAAGCGGAAGCCGCCAGGTGTACAGTCGGAAGTTGTAGCGATCGGGAACCGTCCGGCGGGCGAACTGGCGGCGGACACACGCATCCTGAAAGTGATCCGCGCGGTGGATGCACAATTGGGCAATGCGGCGCAGGTGCAGCGCGCCTCGACGGACGCCAACATTCCGCTTTCGCTGGGCCGTGAAGCCATCGCCATCGGCGGCGGCGGGTCGGGCGGCGGTGCGCATACGTTGCAGGAATGGTTCGACGCCAACGGACGAGACCTCGGCCTCCGGCGCATCCTGCTTACCATGCTGGCATTGTCGGGAGTTGGTGAATAATGAAGCGAATTGCATTAATACCTTTACTTTTTATGGCCATCACGCCCGTCATGTCGTCGCAGAGCGCGCCACCGAAGGCGACCGCAGATGTGATCTTCACGCACGGCAACCTCTACACGGGAGTGCTGGATCGTAGTTCTTTGGTCGCAGGCAAGCGAGCCGAGGCGATCGCTGTGCACGGTGACCGGATTCTCGTGGTGGGAACGCGCGATGACGTCATGAAGACTAAAGGCCCGGATACCAAGATCGTGGACCTGGACGGGCACTTCGTCATGCCGGGGTTCAATGATGCTCACATGCACCTGGCCAGTGCAGGATTCGAGAAATTGAATGTCGACATGGTCGGAGTCAAGACGCTCGACGAGTTCCGCGAGCGCTTGCGTGCCAAAGTCGACGCCGCCGGCCCGGGAGAGTGGGTGGTGGGTGCAGGCTGGGATGAGACGCTCTGGCCGGTGAAGGTTTTACCCACGCGGTGGGATCTGGATGAAGTAAGCGGCAACCACCCCGTGTATCTCGGGCGCGTGGATGGTCACATCGGCGTAGCCAACACACGCGCGCTGCAGTTGGCCAGCATCACGGTGGCTAGCCGCGATCCGGAAGGTGGCAAGATCGATCGCGACGAATCGGGAACCCCCAATGGAATTCTGCGCGAGACGGCGCAGGACGCAGTGCGGGCGGTTATCCCCAAGCCCACCCATGACAAGCGGTGGCAGGCCATCGAAGTGGCCCTGTCGGATCTGGCCAGTCACGGGATCACCTCCGCGCAAGACAATTCCACCTGGGAAGACTTCCAAGTCTACGAGGAACTGGAACACGCGGGCAAATTGACCGCGCGCATTTCCGAATGGCTGCCGTTCGATGATTCCATCGACGAATTGAACCGGAAACGGAATTCCCATCCCGCGTCCGACAATATGCTCCACACGGGAATGCTCAAGGGCTTCATGGACGGCTCGCTCGGCTCGAAGACAGCCGCGCTGCTCCAGCCATACAGCGACGATCCAAAGAATTCCGGAATCCCGCAATATGAGCAGGCCAAGCTGAACACGATGACGAAGGAACGCGTGCTAGCGGGATTCCAGATCGGCTTCCATGCGATCGGCGACAAGGGTGTCGAGATGGCCCTCGACGCATTTTCCGAAGCGGAGAAGGCAGCCCATGCGGCCGGCACCAAGGCAGCTGACGGCGGCGCCGACTACCGTCTCCGCATTGAGCACTCGCAGGTCACCGTGCCGCTGCAGATTCTGCGCTACCACGAACTCAAAGTAATCTCGTCGATGCAGCCCAATCACCTGCTGACAGACATGAACTGGGCTGAATCGCGTCTGGGCCCGCAGCGGGCCGCGCACTCTTACGCCTGGGCGGAGTTTCTGCGGCGGGGAGCCGACCTGGCCTTTGGAACCGATTACCCGGTGGAGCCGGTCACTCCATTTCGGGGACTCTATTCAGCCATCACGCGGCAGAACGAGAAAGGAACCAAGAGTTACTATCCTGGACAAAAGTTGACGATGGAGGAGGCCATCGCGGCCTACACGACCGGGTCGGCCTTTGCCGAGTTTGCCGAAAAGCAGAAAGGCACGCTGCAACCCGGCATGTTGGCCGACTTCGTCGTGCTCGACCGCGATATCACGTCGGTGCCGCCACCGAAAGTCCTCGAGACGAAAGTGCTTCGGACGGTGGTGGGCGGCAAGACCGTGTACGAGGCGAAGTAGTCAGCGCTTCCGGGGTTGCTCGAGCAGGGCAAACTCCGTTCCTTTCCTATACCTGGCCAATTCGGATTCATAGCGCGATGGCAATAGCTGGTTGCCATTTTCCCGCGTGGGCGTCCAAAACTCTGACAAGAAACAGCGGTCGCCGTAGCAGTGGAAGACGACTTGACCAGTGTCGCCGACGCGGCGTCCGCTGACCGAATTGGTGACCCCGATGAAGACCGGCTTGCCGGTGGAATCCTGCACGGTTAGCTTGTCACGCGACGACGAGGCCGAATACTGGCCTGGCGGAAATGTTCTGTCGGAAATCACAAAATTAAAGGGCACCTTCACCGTGATCTTTGACTGGGTCTGGGCAAGCGTGGCGGCGAATGTAAGCAAGCAAAGCGATGCGAGTTGGAGCGTCTGTCTCTTCATGGTTGTTTTCTCCTGAGCGTTCTAGCTGGCAGCTGCGCAACTGGAACTGGCGCTCAATTTGGCGATTGCGAGCTGGCAGAACAATGGACCGGGAGTGACTCGGCTGGGATATGAAAGTGATCAGCTAAGAAACTGAGAACAAAGGCCTCAAAAGCGAAAGTGATTCTTGACTCACAGGGGCACGCGGCCGTTTTCGGTGTACACTCACGAGCAACGAAGTTGGGTGGCTGATGGAACGACCCGCAGTGAATCCGAACACAGTGCAGTTTGGACTTTTCGAAGTTGATCTGCAGACCCGCGAACTGCGCAAGTCCGGGGTGAAGATCAAACTGCACGAGCAGCCCTTTCAAGTGCTCACGGTGCTCCTGGAGCGTCCCGGCGAGATCGTCACGCGCGAAGAACTGCAGGCCAGGCTTTGGCCGGCGGACACTTTTGTGGACTTCGACCTGAGCCTGAACAGCGCGGTGAAGAAACTGCGGCAGGCTTTAGGAGATGAATCCGACAATCCCCGATTTGTTGAGACGCTGTACCGCAGGGGATACCGGTTCATCGCGCCGGTCTCGAGCCCGACCACGGATTCGGGGAATGGAGCGGGATTACTGCCGGCGGATTCGGGACGCTACAGTGAAACTGAGGCTCGGTCCAAGACGCGGCTGGCGTTCATCGGAGCCGGATGTCTTGCAGTGCTGCTCGTCGCACTCGCGTTTGATGTCACGCCGAAGTCATCTCCACGTATTACAGGCTTCACCCAGCTCACCAGCGGCGGCAAGGTTCACCAAGTGGGGGCGCTGGAGACGGACGGGCGGAGACTGTATTTCCAGGCCGCGGACAAAGACCGCATCGCCCTGGCCGAAGTTTCCGTTTCCGGGGGCGACAGTGCGTTGATTGCGACTCCGTTCCCAAATACGATTCTCGGCGATATTGCGCCGGATGGCTCCTCGATCCTGATCAGTAGTTTTGAAGCCACCTTTCAGGAGAGTCCGGTCTGGCTTCTTCCCTTGCCGGCTGGTTCCCCGCGTCCGCTAAGCATGAGGGATGTTCACTCCCCGGTTTGGACGCCGGATGGACGTCGTTTGCTTTTCGCCAACGGGTCGGACCTTTACGAGGCAAACCCGGACGGCTCCGATGCCAGGAAGTTCGCCACTTTGGGCGCGCGGATCGGTGAAGTTCGGGCTTCGCCGGATGGACGGAAAATCCGCGTCACCGTCGGAGACATGAAGACCGGCTTCAGCGAGTTCTGGGAACTTAACCGCGACGGGGGCCAGGCCCACCCTCTGCTTCCGAACTGGAGCGATTCTCCGCACCAATGCTGCGGGAGATGGACGCCGGATGGAAAATATTTTCTCTTTACCAGCTTTAGCGAAGGCAGAGATAGCCTGTGGGCACTCCCGGAACGGCGATCGTTGATGCAACCAAAACCCAAGCCGGTGCAGTTGACCAACGGTCCGCTGGATTTCTGGTTGCCGGTTCCATCCAAGGACGGGAAGAGGATCTTTGCCATGGGCGGGCTACCGCGATCCGAGGTGCTGCAGTACGACGGGCGGTCGTTCATCCCGTATCTCGGCGGTGTGTCCGCTGCGGATTTGTCGTTTTCTGCGGACGGGAAGCGATTGGCCTACGTTTCGGTTCCCGAGCAGACACTCTGGTCGAGCAAGATCGATGGCAGCGACCGGATTCAGCTCAGTGACCCGAACGCCATGGAAGCGGCCTTGCCGCGCTGGTCGCCCGACGGACGCCAGATCGTGTTCATGGCGAGAACCCTGAATACGGATTGGCGAGCCTACCTGGTGGGAGCGAATGGGCGGGGGTTGCGGGAACTGATTTCCGGAGCGACGGCCGGTTTCGACCCAGGATGGTCACCGGACGGCAAATCAATCGTGCTGGCGGTCGGAGACTTGGGCGCGACCAGCAACAAGATCAGCATTCTGGATCTGGAAACGCAGAAAGTGTCACCCGTTCCGGGAGGAGAAAACCTGTTCTCGCCGCGCTGGTCGCCCGAAGGGCGCTACATCGCCGCCATCACGACGGATTCACAAGCGCTGATGCTGTTCGATCGCACCAGCCAGCAGTGGACCGAGTTGGTGCGGATGGGCATCGGATTTCCCAGTTGGTCGCATGATGGACAGTATCTGTATTTTGATTCCATTCTCACGGAAGATCCGGCATTCCTTCGGGTGCGGATTTCCGATCACCGCCTGGAGCGGATGGCCAGCCTGAAAGTCATTCACCGGCTCTGGGGACCGAACGGAGAATGGAGTGGTTTGGGCCCGGGTGATTCTCTGCTGGTCACGCGCAACATCAGCAGCCCTGAGATTTATGCGCTCGATTGGCAACCTTGACGCGAAAGAGCGGGAACGCGCATTCCTGATCGGCGCTCCGCTGGCGGTTGTTCCCGCGCTGTGCGTGCTTCCTGCCATCGTATTCCTGATCATTGTTCCCCGCGTGGCGCATGCGCGGATGATCGCGCTGCTGGTGCTGCCGGCTGGTGCCTTGCTGGGCAGTTTCGGGTTGTGGAAGCTGGCCATCGGAGCGGTGCAGAAACCTTGGGGAATCTTCAACGTGCTGAGCGTCGGAGCGCTGCTGGTGTTGCTGGTCATCGCCAGCTATACGGGGCTGTTTCTGGCGCTGATTACCGTGAGGCTGTAGCCCGCCCGTTGATGTACATAGAAATAATAATTATGTACATATTGTGATATACTGTCGAGACAAAAAGGATTCCAATGGCGACTGCGAAGAATCGCTCCCACAAGCACTTTCAGCTCGACGCGGTGAAGATCAAGCGCGCCCAGAAGGCCCTGCTGGCAAAAACGGAGACGGAAACCATCGAGCGCGCACTGGACCTCGCGATTTCCGAATACCAGAAGAACCGGTTGGTTCTGGAAGCGACGGAGCGCTTTGTCCAAAGCGGTATTGAGATCAAGGATGTATACGGCAAGTTGGATGGCTAGATGCAGCCTGCACTTCTTGACTCTTCCATTTACATTTCTGCATTGCGGCGCGGTAACGAAGCCGTCCTTGCCCTTCGACGGCTATCCGCGGATGCACCTCTTTGGCTGAGCGCGGTGGTGCTCGAAGAGCTCTATGCCGGCGCGAGCGAGCGTGATCGTCATGTGGTCGAGAGACTGGAGCGCGATTTCGAGCGGGCAAAGCGCTTGGTCGTGCCAAATCTCGGTGACTGGGCCCAAACTGGCAGAGTGCTTTCTCGACTCGCCGCCAAGTATCATTACGAAAAAATCGGGCAGGGGCGGTTGACGAACGACGCACTCATTTCGATGAGCGCGGGTCGGCTTGGGATCAGGGTCATCACTGCAAATGAGCGAGACTTTGGGCGGTTGGCTGAATTCCGCAGATTTCAGTGGCAAGTGACTACCCTTTAAGCCGCAAGACACCTTACCCTTGACGTGGCCGGACGGGCGAAGACGCCGTTTCTGCATTTTCTAGGTCGGTAACGTTCGAGCGGGTTTGTGCGTCTAAGACAGTAGCGGCCTTCGCCCTATTCCCCTGCCTGGGCGAAGGTATAATAATAAGCTACGTATTTTCAGGAGGAAAGAAATGGATTCGCGCGCAAGCGCCTTTTGGGTGCGCCTCAAAGCGAACCGTTGGGCGTACACATTCACGATCCTGGCGACCCTGGCCGTCGGGATTCTAATTGGCACCATCGTTTCTTATGGAGTGAAGGGCAAGGAAGGGCAGAAGGCATCGGACGCGACTCCGCTCACCGTCCCCGCCCCTCAGCAACTCTCGAACGCCTTCTCTCAAATTTCCAAGGGACTTGAGCCGAGCGTGGTGAACATCAATACCGAGTCCACCATCAAGAACCCGCACAAGCGGCGGAATCCGCACGCCGAGCCGGATCAGGGCGATCAGGGCGGCGGCGATGACAGTCCGTTCCAGGACTTCTTCGACAAGTTTTTCGGTGGCCAGGGCGGCCCGGATGCGGGCAACATTCGCCAGCGCTCGCTGGGATCCGGCGTGATTGTGGACCCCAAGGGATACATCGTCACCAACCGGCATGTGGTCGAGAAAGCCGATCGTATTCGGGTGAAGCTGGAGGATGAGCCGCAGGGGGCTCCCGGACATGATGCCAAAGTGATCGGCACGGATCAGGAAACCGATCTGGCCGTGATCAAGATCGAGGTCGATCATCCGCTGCCAGCGGCGAAACTGGGCAACTCTGAAGGCATGCAGGTGGGCGATTGGGTGCTGGCGATTGGCAGCCCCTTTGGTTTGCAGGAAACGGTGACGGCCGGGATCGTGTCGGCGAAGGGGCGCAACATCGTCCCGAACCGGCAGTTCCAGTCCTTCATTCAGACGGATGCGGCCATCAATCCGGGCAACTCAGGCGGGCCGCTGGTGAATATGGCCGGAGAAGTCATCGGCATCAACACCGCCATTCTGACGGAGACAAGCTCCTACGCTGGTGTGGGATTTGCCATGCCCTCGAACACGGTCGCACAGGTCTACAACCAGTTGATCGGGCCGGATCACCGCGTGGCGCGTGGCTCGATCGGCATTGAGTTCGCTGCCCAGCCCAATCCGGCGATTGCGCGTGTCTATGGATCGGGCGTAACGGTTTCAAACGTGGTTGCCGGAAGCCCCGCGGAAACGGCTGGCCTGAAAGTGGGTGACACGATCACGGCCGTGGACGGTCGGGATGTGAAGGGTGGCGACGATCTGGTGGCGGACATCGCGTCGCGCAAGCCGGGGTCGAAGGCGAAGGTGGCCTACGTTCGGAATGGAAAGAAAGAGGAGACCTCGGTCACCATTGCCGATCGGTCGAAACTGTTTGCTTCCCGCCTGGGTGAAGACGAAGAAAGCCAGAACGAGGAAGAACCCAAGCCCAGTAAGTCCGGGTTGACGGTTCGCGCGATTACGCCGGAACTGGCGGATCGTTTGAACATTCCTGCCGGGAAGGGCGTGGTGGTGCAGGATGTGAAGCAGGGATCGTTTGCCGAGGACGTGGGACTGAATCGCGGCGACGTGATCCTGGAGGTCAACAAGCAGGCAGTGAACAAACCCGAGGACTTCACCAAGATTGAGGCATCGCTGAAGAGCGGGCAGGATGTGGTGTTCCTGGTGCGTCCGCGGGGCTCACGGCCCCAGGACGGGGCGATTTTCCTGGCCGGTACACTTCCGTAACTGGTATAACGACCGGCGAGACTGGCACTGCGCCCCGGCTTCGGGGAAGATAGTTGCAGGCTGATCTCGCCGGCTTTTTGTGCGCGATCGAAACCATGCAATCCGGGTTATCAATTCGAAGCTGGACATGCGCGGCCCTGTGCGGTGTGCTCTGCTTGGCCGTGCCCGCCAGTGCCGCTTCACCGGACACTTCCACGCAGACTCCGGCCAGTTCTACGCCCGCTCATTCGGCAAGTGTGAAGCGCTCCAAACCCAAGCCTTCGACGGTGAAGCGCTCCTCCAGCGGCAAGCCATCGCGTGGCAAGTCAAGGGGCAAGAGAAAACGCGGCCAGCAGGCGATTGATTCTCCGCGTGCGCGCGAGATCCAGGAAGCGTTGATTCGCGATCACTACATGACAGGCGAACCCTCGGGGAAATGGGACGCCGCCACCCAGGACGCGCTGAAGAAGTATCAGGCGGCGCAGGGTTGGCAAACGAAAACGGTTCCCGATTCCCGGGCCTTGATCAAGCTGGGCCTGGGCCCCAGCAAGGACGGACTGCTGAACCCGGAAAGCGCAATGACCGCCGAACCGCTGGGGAGTGATGCCAACGGGGAGACGAAGGCGAAGACGAGCGATTCAGTCAACGGATCGAGCAACCCTCCTGACCAGGACAAGCCTCAGCGGTAAATTCCTGACGACTTGAAATCTCTATCGGCAGCGTCCGGCCGGACGCGCGAAAGCACGCGCCCCTCCGCATGTTCTAGTCCATGATCGGGTTTGGGCTGTAGGGGATGGGTTGTCCGCTGACGATCGCACCCGGGTTGCCCTCGACTAACGCTTGGGCGTACTCGGCGCCCACGATCTGTTCAGCTAGCTTGCGGGCTTTGGAAAGAATCGGAACGCGACGCTTCGTGTCATGGGCGTCAGAGGCGAGGATGTGTACGGCCGAACGGTCGAGCAGCCAGCGAGCGATGATCTCTGGCCGCTCCCCCCACGACCCAGTTAGTGCTGAACCGGTGACCTGCATCAAGCAACCCTGTTCGGCCCACTCGAGGATGCGCTGGGGACTCTGTTGCAGGATCGGATTGCGCTCCGGATGAGTCAAAATCGGAGTCAGCCCGCGGTCCCCGAGACGGACAAAACAGTCGGTGAGTTGGATGGGCACGCTGTAGTTACTGAGTTCGACCAGCAAGTAGTTGGTTTCGCCGATGGTGTAGGTGTGCGGCTGATCGAGCACCCGCTCCAGGTTCTCGTAGGAAAGATGAAAATCGCAGCCCAGGCTCAGGCGCAGGGAAGGACCGACCTTTTCCTGCAATTGCGCCAGAAGGTCAGTCAGATAGACGCGATCATAGGCATAGCGATCATTGGCGTGTGGGGTAGCGACCGTGTGCGTGATGCCATCGTTGGCCGCCATGCGGCACATTTCGACGGCCACTTCCCAGGATTTTGGCCCGTCGTCAACTTCCGGGAGAAGATGGCAGTGAATGTCGATCACGGATGCTCTTCGATTTTTAGGATACTCGAAAACTGTCTTGGCAAGTCCGGCCCGCTACGGTTTTTCCTGCTCGAGATCCTGGCTGCATGCATCCAAATCAGGGATCGGCAGTTGCACAGGTCCGGCCTTCTCGTGCACGATGGTAGGAACAAATTTTTCGAACTGAGAGTGGGTCTCGAGGAGCAGATTCTGAAATGAGCTTTCCAGGGTCAGCGCGGGTCGCGCTGAGGAATGAACCGTGCCTTCGTTGGACAATTGCCGCGTTTGTACTAGTCTTCGCCGGACTTGCCATTTCTTGCGGGAGTTCATCGTCTTCCAAGTCGGCTACCCATAACGCCTACATCACTCTGCCGGCTGGTTCTGTGCAACTTTTGCATCTCAACAATTCCACCGGCGCGATTACGCTCGGAGCTCAAACGCCGCCGGTGGCGGGCACCACTCCTACCGGGCTGGCCCTGCATCCGTCGAAGAAGTTTCTTTTTGCGGCCAATTCCGCCGCGAATACGATTTCGGTTTTCAACGTTGCTAGTAATGGAACGCTGACGCTCAGCACTCTGACACCTGCCGGGGTTGGCCCGCGCGGGATGGTCCTGGACCCATCGGGACAGTATCTGCTGGTGACCAATACCGTTTCTAACAGCATTTCGGTGTTTTCCGTGGATGCCGGGAGTGGAGCGCTCACCGAGGTTGCGGGATCGCCTTTCCCATCCAACAACGGGCCGACCGAGATTCTCATCACTCCGTCAGGCAAGTTCGTGTACGTCACCAATCCCAGCATCGGATTTATCACGGCCTACACGTTTGCGGGCGGGGTTCTCAGTCAGGTCACGGGATCGCCGTATGCGTCGGGGGCGGGCGTAGGCGCGCTGGCGGTGGAGTCGGGCGAGCAGTTCCTTTACACCGCGAATACGATTGCGAACACCATCTCCGGGTTTGCGATCAATTCGACTTCAGGCGCACTGACGGCCGTTCCGGGATCGCCGTTCTCGTCCGCTGCCGGTACAGGGCCGAGCGCGATGTCCATGGACACGGTGAACAAGTTCCTCTACGTGGCGACTCAGGGATCCAGTTTCAGCATCTGGGCGTTCACTTGGGATTCGGCCACCGGGACGCTGACCCCGGCGTCGAACTCGCCTTTCAACCTGCTGAGCGCGGGAGGCCTGTTCCTGGTTATGGAGCCGGACGGAGGCTTCTTCTACGTCGGGAACAGCCAGTCTGGTGCCAACAACATCGCGGCCTTCCAATACAGTTCCGGCAACGCGGCTCCCACCACTGTGACGGGCTCGCCGTTTTCAATCGGGTCGGCCCCCGGCAAGATGGTGATTTCCCACTAGGCGGCCCTCTAGCAGCGCCGGCCTTAGGACGCCATCTTGCCCTCGCAGCCAGCCGGGGCGCCCACGACAGCCGCCGGGATGGCGGCGCTTCTCACACCGCACTGTGATTCCAGTCACTGCCCCGAGTTCGCCGAAGGCGCACCCTCAGGTCGAGCCTTACTTGGGAGCCAACACCGTGTGCCTGGCGATTCCGGGAAAAATTCTGAGCAGTGAAGACTTGGGTCTGGCGCGCTCCGGGCGGGTGCAGTTCGGAGGCATCGTCCGCCAAGTGCGGCTGGATTTCGTTCCCGAGGCGAATCCGGGCGACTACGTAATGGTGCACGTCGGCTTTGCGATCAGCAAGGTCGATGAGGACGAAGCCCAGCGGACGTACCAGTTGCTCGCCGAGATGGGCGCGCTCGAAGGCGAACTTCCGCCCGAGTAGTTTCTCTGGCCTTTCAGACTCACTCCTTCGTGTCCCTTCGTGTCCGTGTTGGTTAAGAAAAAAGCTGTAACCACCAAGGACACGAAGGAAAGTTCAGACCTCACTCGCCGTTGTGATCTCCGTCACCGAGCGAAGTTCATCCCGAGCATAGAGTGAGTCTCGTAGCCACCGCATCGGCTTCTCAAGTCTTGCCACAATGAAATACCTGGACGAGTACCGGGACGCGCGCATTGCGCGGGCTTTGCTGGCCGAAATCGCACAAGAAGTGCGGGGCCACTGGGTGCTGATGGAAATCTGCGGCGGGCAGACTCACACCATCATGCGCTATGGCCTGGACGAACTGCTCCCTCCGAACATCGAACTCGTGCACGGCCCCGGCTGCCCGGTGTGCGTGACGCCGCTTGAGACCATCGACAAAGCTCTCGAACTCGCTTCGCGCCCTGACATCATTCTGGTTTCCTACGGCGACATGCTGCGTGTGCCGGGTTCGACGAACGATCTGTTCACGATCAAGGCCAAAGGCGGCGACGTGCGGGTCGTGTACTCGCCTACCGAGGCCCTGAAAATCGCGCACCAGAATCCCGACCGCGGCGTCGTGTTTCTGGCGGTCGGATTTGAGACCACCGCTCCGGCCAACGCTATGGCCGTCTGGCAGGCCAAAGAAGAAAAGATCCACAACTTTTCGGTGCTGGTTTCGCACGTGCTGGTGCCGCCGGCGATCCGCGCGCTGATGACTTCACCGGAGTGCCGCGTGAATGGATTCATCGCTCCCGGCCACGTTTGTACTGTCATGGGCTATGAGGAATACGAGGGTCTGGTGCGCGATTTCCACGTCCCGATTGTGGTTGGAGGGTTCGAGCCGGTGGATCTGCTGGAAGCTGTGCTGATGCTGGTCCGGCAGCTTGAAAAAGGCGAGGCCAAGGCGGAGAACCAGTATGTGCGCTCGGTGAACTACCAGGGCAATCTGCCGGCGCAGCGCGTGGTCAAAGAAGTATTCGAGATCGCGGACCAGAAGTGGCGCGGCATCGGGACGATTCCAGCCAGCGGCCTGCGCATACGCGATGCCTACGGCGACTATGATGCGTCGCGAATCTACGGACTGGCCTCAATCACGGCGGAAGAGCCTGCCGAATGCATCAGCGCAAAAGTCCTTCAGGGACTGAAGAAGCCAACAGATTGTCCGGCATTCGGCATGCGCTGCACGCCGCACAATCCGCTGGGCGCACCCATGGTGTCGTCGGAAGGGGCATGTGCGGCCTACTACAACTATCGGCGGAATAGTTCTCAGTTCCCAGTTCTCGGTTCTCAGTGAATTCATGAACTCGAGGTTTTTCTGAGAACTGGGAACTGAGAACTGAGAACTCCGAAGGCATGGCAGACAAAACCAATTCGCTGTTGCAACTCACTTGTCCGGCGCCGCTTCCTGTGAAGGACACGGTTCTGCTCGGCCACGGCAGTGGCGGGCGGCTGAGCGCGGAGTTGATGCGCTCGATTTTTCTTCCGGCCTTTCGCAATCCGGTTCTGGCGCGGCTGGACGACCAAGCCATCGTCAACGTGAACGGCACCCGGCTGGCGATTACGACCGACACTTTTGTGGTCAAGCCGCTTTTTTTTCCGGGCGGTGATATCGGGTCGCTGGCAGTGCATGGAACCGTGAACGATCTGGCCATGGGAGGCGCGAAGCCACTCTTTCTGAGCGCTGCCTTCATTCTGGAAGAGGGCCTTTCGATCGATGTGTTGCGGCGTGTTGTGGACTCGCTCCGCGCGGCCGCGAGCAATGCGGGCGTCGAGATCGTGACTGGAGACACGAAGGTCGTCGAAAAGGGAAGTGGCGACGAACTGTTCATCAATACGACCGGGATTGGGCTGGTGCCGAACGATTTGGAGTTGTCAGCGGATCGCGCGCGGCCCGGGGACAAAGTTTTGCTGAGCGGCTCGATCGGCGAGCACGGCATCGCCATTCTGGCGCAGCGCGAGGGGTTGGAGTTCGAGTGTCCGGTGGAAAGCGACAGCGCGGCGCTGCACAATCTGGTGGCCGACATGCTGAACGCCAGCCGCGAAATTCGCTGCATGCGCGATCCGACGCGCGGCGGGGTATCGAGCACATTGAACGAGATTGCGGAACAGTCGCGCGTGGGCATTCGCCTCGAAGAGAGCGCGATTCCGATTCGCGAGGAAATTCGCGGGGCCTGCGAAATGCTGGGCCTGGATCCGCTGTATGTGGCCAACGAGGGCAAGCTGATTGCAATTGTCGCGCCGGAGGCGGCCGAGGTTTTGCTCAGCGCCATGCGGGCCAATCCGCTGGGGAGGAATGCGCAGATCATCGGCACGGTGGTGGAGGCTTCGCCGATTGTGACGATTCGGACTACTCTCGGCACCAGCCGCATTGTAGATATGCTGGCGGGCGATCAGTTGCCACGCATCTGCTGAGGACGGCATGCACGAAATGGGAATTGCCTATTCGATCCTCGATGGCGTGGCGGCCGAGTTGCGCCGACGGCCTGGAAGCCGCGCGGTGAAGGTCGGTGTCCGCATTGGCGAACTGGCGGGAGTCGATCCGGACGCGCTGAGCTTTGCGTTTGAGGCTTTGACTCTCGATACGCCGCTCGCCGGGTTGGCGCTCGACGTCGATTACCGCGCACCGCGTAGCCGCTGCCGCGACTGCAGCCGCGAGTTCGAGGTGCGGAACTTCGAACTGCTGTGTCCCGGTTGCGGAAGCGTGAACGCGGAATGCGTCAGCGGGGACGAGATGGAATTTGCCTACCTGGAGGTGGAAGAAGATGAACCGTGTGCCGCTGGAAGGAAAAGTTCTGAATGAAAATGCGCGCGTAGCGGCCGAGTTGCGCGAGCGTTTCCGCGAGCACCATGTGCTGGTGGTGAACCTCATCAGCTCTCCGGGATCGGGCAAGACCACGCTGCTCGAAAAGACGCTGGGGAGTTATTCGCCCACCGAGAAGGTTGCGGTGCTCACCGGCGACCTCCAGACCGAAAACGACGCCAACCGGCTGAAGCGCTACGGATTCCCCGTGAAGCAGATCACCACGGGCGGCACCTGTCATCTCGATGCCCGCATGATCGAGAAGCACATTGCGGACTGGGATCTTGAGAATCTCGACCTGCTCATTGTGGAGAATGTTGGGAACCTGGTGTGTCCGTCGAGCTACGATCTGGGCGAAGCGGCGAAAATTGTGCTGCTCAGCGTGACCGAAGGCGAAGATAAGCCGCTGAAGTATCCGTCGATTTTCTTCAAGTCGGAACTCATGGTGCTGACCAAGACCGACCTGCTGCCGTATGTGCCGTTCGATCTGGCGGCCGCGATTGAAAATGCGCGACGGGTGCATGCCGAGATGGAAGTGGTCCAAGTGTCCTGCCTGACGGGCGATGGCATGCAGGACTGGCTTCAGTGGCTCGCGCGGCGCAGGCAGGCGTTTCTGGCAGGACTTCCGCAGACCGTAGCCTAGAACTCATCTCACAACACACGCCACTGAAGAGTTACTGGTGAAATGGGGATTTATCGCCAGTCATCGGTTTCGGTATACGATGGCGGTCGTAGCCACCATGGATAATCTTATGAAACTAAGCCTACAACCTCTCACAAGGATCGGATTAGTAGTTTTACTCGTTGGGGCAGCCGCGATCTGCGCTGCTCAGCGTCTCTCAGCACCATCTCGTGTGTGGTCAGTAGGCCCACTTACGAAAGGCGAACAGGTGATGGGGTTTGCCGTTGGTGCTAGCGGCGGGACAACGTTCACCGGCCCGCATATAGATTCTCAGACGGGCTCGATCTTTGCGGCGACTCGCAGCGTTGTGTTCGTTGGCGACCGACTTGTTCTGGCGTCCAAGATTGGCATGCGGCAGGTACCGGAGGCTAAGATTCCAGCGCAGGTCTATCAGCTCTTATCTCTTGACACTCAGACTGGTCAGGTCAAGGAGAGTCGGGAGATTACAGCCTTTGGTTCATTGCCGGTGTTTGCGACGAATGATGCGCACGTCATCGTAGCTGGACGCACAGTGTTGCGGCTGACTGCCGACCTGAAGGACGCAGGCGTTTTTGATTATCACGCGGATGGGCGCAAGTCTGGAAGCGTGGAGAACATCTCTCCAGACGGATCGACACTCGGAAACGCGACGAGTCCGGGATACGAGTTCATAGACGCTGGAAGCTTGAAAAGTACCAAACTGACGGATAGTCCCGCCTACGCTACATCGGCAAGCAGCAAGGGTTTCGTGACGGACAACGTGCATTGGACGGGGAAATACCCGAATGACCTCGGATTCGTCACGTACAGGGACGCTGCTGGAGACCACCTGCTCTATCACGGCGGTTGCGGCGGAAGGCCTCAGTTTCTTACGGATGACCTCATTCTTGAACCGGGCTGTAAGAGTCCGTTGATTATCGATACTCGCGGTGATCTCGTTAGAACGCTGTCCGTGAAAGGCGCATTCTCGTACGCGGGGGTTTCGCAGAACGGAAAGCGTTTTGCCCTACAACTCACGGGTTCGGGCCAGCACGAGACGTTCGTCATCTTCTCGGTGGAGACGGGGGAGCCTATTGCAGACGTGAAACCAGACCAGGACGGCGAACAACAGTCATGGACCGCGTTTTCTCCCGATGGTTCGATGTTCGTTGTCGGGTCTCCGTTGAAGTTGACGCTTTATCGTCTTCCCTGAGAAATCGCCCTGCTAAGGTCAACTGGCGATAACATGAGATAGCTTCTAGTCTCCCCCTAATTCCTTGCGCAACCTCAGGCCGTCGGTCGGCTCGGCGAGAACCGCGGGCCCCAACGAGACCTCAATTAAACTGAAATGCCAGGGGGACTCATGGACGCACGCGAGTTTCAGCAAATCGGCCATCAGGTCGTAGATCTGCTGGCGGAGTATTTCGATCACATCGAAGAGAAGCCGGTCTTTCCGGATGTAGAACCGCAAGTGCTGACTGAGCTTTTTGACGAGCCATTGCCGCAGGCGCCCAGCCCTGCCGAGCAAGTACTAGCCGAACTCGAAGAGAAGCTTCTCCCGTATTGCACCCACGTTGGACATCCCGGCTACATGGGACTGATTACTCCATCGCCGAACCCGGTCGGCGTGATTGCGGATTTCATCTGCTCAGCTCTTAACCAGAACATTGGTGCCTACACGATCGGACCGGCGGCCGTCGCCATGGAGCGTCGGACGGTTCGCTGGCTTACCGATCTGGTGGGCTACGGGCCGGAGGCGGGCGGCAATCTTACCAGCGGCGGCATGATGGCGAATTTCATCGGGCTGAAGCTGGCACGCGATTGGACCTCCGGCGATCGCGCGCAACAATACGGAGTTCATCAGCCCTGGGCTGTATACACATCGGAGGAACGCCACGTTTCCGTGGACAAAGCAGTAGACGCCGTGGGCCTGGGCCGGACGGCACTGCGTGCCTTGCCCACCGACTCCGAATTCCGCGTGCGCTTGGATGCGCTCGAATCCGCCATTGCGGAAGATCGCAGGCGCGGGATTCGCTCGCTGTGCATCGTCGGTATTTTCGGAACCACGAACACGGGCGCCGTCGATCCGATCCGTGAGTTGCGGGCCATTGCTGATCGGGAAGGGATGTGGCTTCACGCGGATGCTGCGTATGGCGGCGGCATGCTGCTATCGAACGAATCTCCCATGCGCGATCGCGGACTGGAACTGGCGGACTCCGTCACCATTGATCCGCACAAGTGGTTCTATGCGCCGTTGGACGCAGGCGCGGTCCTTGTAAAAGACGAGAAGCGGCTGACCGCCTCGTTTGGGATGAAGCCGTCGTACCTCACCGACGAACTGGATCATGCGAAAGAACGCTATCAGTACTACGTGCACGGTTTTGAGCAGTCACGGCGCTTCCGCGGCCTGAAGGTATGGATGAGTTTCAAGCGCTATGGCGCGCGCCAAATCGGCGAGTGGGTAGATAACAATGTGCGGCAGGCAAGACATCTGTATTCTTTGGTCGCGAGCCATCCCGAGTTCGAAGCAGCCAGCAACCCGCCGATGTCGGCGATCTGTATTCGTTATCGCGGAGCGGACTCGGACGAGGCAAGATCGAAGGAATTGCATGCGCAAGTGGTCGGGAGGGTCGAGCAGAGCGGGAAATTCTGGATTTCGACCACCGAACTGAAAGGGAAGACCTGGTTCCGAATTAATCCCGTGAATTTTCGTACCCGCACGGAGCACATGGAGCAGTTGCTGACGCTACTCGAGCAGGAATGTCGCTCGGCACTGCAAAGCAAACAGCTGGCAAGCGACTAGGGACTCCCGACCCGCGCTCGAATTCAAGGCGGAACGCTTCTGGATGTTTGATCAACTCGAGGCGAGACTTGCGCAGGCCATCCTGACGGCGGCCGCCGTCCCGCCAATCAGCCAAGGTCGCGCTCCTTCGTGCGAAATGCAACAGATTGACGTGACCCCCATCACATCCCCCCTCTCCACGTGACCCTTAGACTGTTCTTGTCCGGCGTAACGTGCTGGACAGGCAGAAAGAAGGCAAGCGTGCCCGCAGCTACGGACTTGACCCGGCCTGTGCCGCCCAGTGCGGACAAGCGCTGGCGGCTGGTCGAGGCCACCATGCGCCGCATGGGAAACCATCCGCGCGGCCTGATCGAAGCCCTTCATACCGTTCAGGAAACATTCGGATACCTTGATCTGGACGCCCTGCGCTTTGTGGCCGCGACTCTTCGCGTTCCTTTGAGCCGCGCGTATGGAGTGGCCACCTTCTATCACTTCTTCTCGCTGAAACCTCCCGGCGAGCACACCTGCGTGGTTTGCATCGGGACGGCCTGCTACATCAAAGGAGCTCCGCAACTGCTCGATGCGCTGAAGCTGGAATTAGGCGTCGTGCCCGGCCAAACCACGCCCGATGGCAGGGTTTCGGTGCTGGGGGCGCGCTGTCTGGGCTCCTGCGGACTGGCGCCGGCCGTCGTATACGACCGCGAAGTTTCGGGAAAAGTCACGCCGCAGGCGTTGCGCGACCGCCTGACGAAATGGAAGTCGCATGTCTCCTGAAGAACTGGAACAGATCGCGGAAACGGAACGGGAGCGGCAGGCCCAGTTCAAGCACACGATCAAGGTGTGCGTGGCGGCGGGCTGCGTTTCCTGCCAGAGTGAGCCCGTCAAAGCGGCCTTGGAAAAAGAGGTTGCCGCCCGTCATTGCGAAGGCGAATGCCAAATCAAAGGCGTGGGCTGCATGGGGCTGTGCGCCCAGGGACCGCTGGTGGCGGTGGGCCATCGCGCTCTCTATCAAAGCGTAGCAGAGAGTGATGCGGCGGCAATTCTGGATAGCCTGGATGCGGCTCCCGTCGATCGCTTAGTCTGTCCCACGGACGTGCCCTTCTTCCAGAAGCAGAAAAAGATTGTGCTCGAGAATTGCGGCAACATCGATCCCGAGCGCATTGAAGACTACATTGCCGTGGGCGGTTACACCGCGCTGATGCAGGCCCTCGGCGAGATGACGCCGGTCCAGGTGATCACCGAGATCACGCGCAGCGGGCTGCGGGGCCGGGGTGGCGCAGGCTATCCGACCGGGCTGAAGTGGAGCACAGTCTCCAAGGCGGCGGGAGAAAAGAAATATGTAATCTGCAATGCCGACGAGGGCGATCCGGGCGCGTTCATGGATCGCAGCGTGCTCGAGAGTGATCCGCACCGCGTGCTTGAAGGCATGCTGATTGCCGCCTATGCGGTCGGCGCCAGCGAAGGCTACATCTACGTGCGCGCCGAGTATCCGCTGGCCATCAAGCGCTTACGGACGGCCATCAAGCAGGCCGAGCGGACGGGCCTGCTGGGGTCGAACATTTGCGGGAGCCGGCTTAGTTTCCATATTGATCTTCGCCTGGGCGCGGGCGCGTTTGTCTGCGGCGAGGAAACGGCACTCATCCATTCGATCGAAGGCCGGCGCGGTATTCCGCAGCCGCGTCCGCCCTATCCCGCGCAGGAAGGCCTGTTCGGCGAACCAACCTTGATTAATAACGTCGAGACCTTCGCCAACGTTGCGCCCATTATCCGCAATGGCGGCGACTGGTACGCGCAGATCGGCACCGAGAAGAGCAAAGGCACCAAAGTTTTCGCGCTGGCGGGCAGCGTGAAGAACACGGGGCTGGTCGAAGTCCCAATGGGCACGACCCTGCGCGAGATGGTATTTGAAATCGGCGGTGGGCTTCCCGATGGCCATAAGTTCAAGGCGGTGCAAACCGGCGGGCCCTCGGGCGGGTGTCTGCCCGAACAGTTTCTCGATATGCCGGTGGACTACGAGAATCTGGCGCGGGCCGGTTCCATCATGGGCTCCGGGGGCATGATTGTGATGGACGATTCCTCGTGCATGGTGGATGTGGCGCGTTTCTTCATGGATTTCTGTATGAGCGAGTCGTGCGGGAAGTGTGTGCCGTGCCGGGTGGGCACGTTCCATATGCACGGACTGCTGACGAAAATTACGCAGCGCCGGGGCAATACCAACGACATCGCCCAACTCGAGGAACTGGCTGACCTGCTCAAGCAGACCAGTCTTTGCGGGCTGGGGCAATCGGCGCCCAATCCCGTGCTCAGCACATTGCGTTATTTTGCCGAAGAATATAAGGCCCACGTCGAGCAACAGCGTTGTCCGGCAGGGGTCTGCAAGAACGGCCACAAGGATGGGTAGTGCATGAAGAACGCCTCCAGCATCAAGACGCTGAAAATCGATGAGCGGGATTTCAGCGCGCGCCAGGATGAAACCATACTCGACGTGGCCCGCCAGAACGACATTTTCATTCCTACGCTCTGCGACCTCAAGGGACTTTCCTCCGTCGGCGCTTGCCGGTTGTGCTTGGTGGAAGTGAAGGGCAACAACAAACTGGTGGCCGCCTGCGTTACGCGCGTTGAAGAAGGAATGGAGGTGACGACCCAGTCAGAGCGGCTGCAGCGTTATCGCCGCAACCTGCTGGAATTGCTGTTCACGGAGCGCAATCATATCTGTTCGGTGTGCGTTTCCAACGGGCACTGCGAACTGCAGACGCTGGCGCAAAAGCTCGACATTACCCATGTCCACTTCCGCTATCGCTATCCGCAACTTCAGGTGGACGCGTCGCACGAGCGCTTCTCGGTCGATCACAACCGCTGCATTTTGTGTTCGCGATGCGTGCGTGTGTGCGACGAAATCGAAGGCGCGCACACCTGGGACGTGATGGGACGCGGCATCGAGGCCTCGGTTATCACCGATCTGGCCGAACCCTGGGGCACCTCCCAAACCTGCACCGGGTGTGGTAAGTGCGTGCACGTGTGTCCGACCGGCGCGCTCTTTGAGAAAGGGAAGTCGGTGGCTGAGATGCTGAAGCGCCGCCAGTTCCTGCCGTATCTCACGCAGATGCGGGAGGAGCTTACGTGAGCAAGCTGCGGTTGGCGACGGTTTGGCTGGATGGATGCTCGGGCTGCCACATGTCGTTTCTCGATCTCGATGAACGCCTGCTGGCGGTGGCCGAAAAAGCGGATCTCGTGTACAGCCCGCTGGTGGACATCAAGGAATTTCCGCCCGACGTGGACGTTACGCTGGTGGAGGGCGCGGTCTCCTCCGAAGAAGATCTGCACAAGATCCAGATGATTCGCCAGCGCACCAAAATTCTGGTCTCGCTGGGCGACTGCGCCGTGACCGCCAACGTTCCATCCATGCGGAACATGTTTCCCTTGAAGGCGGTCTATGATCGCGCGTATCAGGAGAACGTGACGCGCGATCCGGGGACCCCCACCAAAGTCGTGCCGCCACTGCTCGAAAAAGTCAGGCCGGTGCACGAAGTGGTTCCCGTGGATGTATTCATTCCCGGTTGTCCTCCTTCGGCCGACACGATTTTTTACGCCGTCTCGGAACTGCTGGCGGGACGAAGCCCGGAATTGAGCGCGAAGACGCGCTTTGGAGCTTAGGAGAGACGTGGCCGAGAAAGAACGCAAGACGATCGTGCTCGATCCGGTGACCCGCATCGAAGGACACGCGAAAATCACGCTCTACCTCGACGAGCAGGGCCGTGTCGACGATGCGCGTTTCCACGTCACCCAATTCCGTGGATTTGAAAAGTTCTGCGAAGGCCGGCCCTTCTCCGAAATGCCGTCGCTGATGGCGCGGATCTGCGGCATCTGTCCAGTAAGCCATCTGATTGCCTCCGCCAAGGCCTGCGATGCGCTGCTGGCGGTGCGAATCCCCAAGACCGCCGAAAAACTGCGCCGCATTTTCGGGCTGGCGCAGGTCCTGCAGTCGCACGCTCTGAGCTTCTTTCATCTCGCCTCGCCGGACTTCATCCTCGGCATGGACGGTGATCCGGCCAAGCGCAATCTGTTCGGGGTCTTGCAGGAGTCCCCCAACATTGCCCGCGACGGCATCCGCCTGCGCCAGTTTGGCCAGCAGATCATCGAACGATTGGGCGGAAAGCGCATTCACCCGGCGTGGGTGGTTCCGGGCGGAGTCAGCGAACCGCTCAGCGTGAAGAACCGCGACGCGATGCTGGTCAACCTGCCTGAGATGCTGACGATCGCGCAGTTGACTCTGGAATGGTTCAAGCGGCTTACCGAAAAGTTCCGCGAGGAAATCACTTCATTTGGCAACTTCCCGACTTTGTTTCTGGGCATTGTCAAAGACGACGGCGGCCTGACGTTTTATGACGGGAAAATCCGCATCGTCAATGCCAAGGGCGACGTGGTCGCCTCTGGACTCGATCCCGCCAACTATGCCGAGTACCTGGGCGAAAAGGTTGAGCCCTGGAGCTACCTGAAGTCGACCTACTACAAGCCGCAGGGCTATCCCAGCGGAATCTACCGGGTGGGGCCGCTGGCCCGGCTGAATATCGCCGACCGTTTCGGGACGGTGCGCGCCGACCAGGAACTGGCGGAGTTCCACGAAATCCAGCGCACGGCTGTCCTAAGCTCATTCCACTACCACCACGCCCGTCTGATTGAAATTCTGTACTGCATCGAGCGTATGCAGCAACTGCTGGACGATCCCGAGATTCTCTCCCCGCACGTGCGGGCAATTGCGCGCGCCAACGCCATGGAAGGAGTGGGTGTGGCGGAAGCGCCGCGCGGGACGTTGATCCATCACTACAAGATTGACGACGCGGGATTGATCCGCTGGGTGAACCTGATCATCGCCACCGGGCACAACGCTCTCGCCATGAACCGCAGCATCCTCCAGGTTGCCCGTCACTTCGTGCGCGCCGACCGCCTGGAAGAGGGCATGCTGAACCGCGTGGAGGCGGTGATCCGGGCCTACGATCCTTGCCTCAGTTGCTCCACCCACGCCTCCGGGCGCATGGCGCTCGCCATTGAGTTAGTTGCCCGCGACGGAACTGTGCTCGACGAAATTCGAAGCTAAGAGGCTGGTTCGTAAGTGCTTTTTCGGGACAGTTGGGATAATCGCTGGTTTAGTAAATCGTCGGATCCGATGGAAACAACCCGATACTTATCCCAGCTTGCTAACAAGAACGTAATACAGCCAGTTTATTTTTCCGCTTGTTAACCGTTTACGCTATAAGTATTTGTTTCGTTCTCGGGAGGAAATCATGCTCAAGCAAGTTACCTCAACACTTCTCCTGCTCGCCCTTCTGTTCTGTGCCGGCGCAAAGACGGCCGTGGCGGATAACCTTGCCAGCCAGCGCGATCAGATGAAGATGGTTCTGAATGTCGTGTCGAAGGAAGTCGCCAAGAATTTCTATGACGCGGACCTGAAGGGCCTGGACTGGAAAGCGCTGACCGATCAAGCGCAGCAGAAGATCGACAAAGCGCAATCGGTGACCGACATGATGCGCGCTATTTTTATACTGGTGGAGAAGCTGAAAGATTCGCATACCAGGTTTCTCCCGCCGGGCCGGAACACATCTTACCGCTTTGGCTTCAATGCCAAACCCATCGGAGATGAGGTCCGGGTGTATGAAGTGAAGGAAAAGGGTGTGGCGGAAGCGGCAGGGATCAAATTGGGCGACCGGATTCTGGCGGTAAATACATTTCGCGCGGATCGTTCGCTTTACGACCTGATGATGTGGGACTTCAAGGTTGTCTGCAATGCTCCATTTCTCGAATTGAAAATCCAAACCGGCGAAGAAGCACCCCGAACGATTCACCTGGAGGCAAAGAAGAAGGTTGAACCTGTGGTTCTCGACTTCAGGGGGGATCGTGGTGACATCTGGGACCTCATCCGCGAATTGGATTTGGATCAGCCCCTCTGGCACTACCGGGCATTCAAGGACGGGATTGGCTATGTCCAGATTCGGGCTTTCGATTACGAGAGTGAAGATTTCTTTGTCGGTCTGATCGACAAGGCCGAGGCGAAACGGGCCGTTGTCCTCGATCTCCGCAGCAATGGTGGAGGTTATGAGGACACCCTGAAAGCATTTGTGGGTAACTTCGAGAGTGACCAGGTGGTAATGGGTGATGTCAAGGGGCGCAAGAAGGACGAGCAGTTGGTCATCAAACCAAGGCGCCCTCACTATGACATGCCGATGTACATCCTCATCGACAGCGAGACGGGCAGCGCCGCCGAGATGTTCGCTCGTCATTTCCAGTTGCGGAAGAAAGCAGTGATTCTTGGAGATCGTTCTTCCGGACGTGTAACGCGCTCCATCTACTATCCCGAGAAGATTGGTACCGACCCGATAGTCCCTTTTGGCGTGCAGATCGATATGGGCCGAGTCGTGTTTCCCGATGGAGGTGAACTGGAAAAGAACGGAGTGACTCCGGATGTGCCGTGTCTTCCAAGCGGCAAAGAGATGAGGGACGGACAAGATGTTTGTCTGTGGAAGGCAATCGCGATGGCACGCGAGAAGCTCGGTTTGCCGCCGGATGCCTCGGTAATGGAGGGGAAATCCACCGAACTCACCCACTCACCGTGGTGAAGATCGCAAATCCGTGATTCAGGGATCTCACAGCGGGAATATGTTGCTCGGGTTGCGAAATTGAATGTCATCCTTGACCGCGCACGATTAGAGGACTTTGCTGTCGCCAACGAGAATCGCTCGTTGACCGATGTTGTGGTTGAAATGCTTGTCAAGGCGGGATGGATCTCAAACTGACCCACTACCCAATGGGGTGAGCTGGCCCAGCCTTGAGCAGCGCTCGTTCGAATTCCTCGCCTGCTTCGTTAAATGTGGTTTGAATCCAGGAAGGGAGTTGGAATTGTGAGTGGTCGTTGACAACCAGCTTTGTCTGCACAAGCCAATCGTACTGAGGGCCATTGGGAACCATCGACCCTTCAAATAAGCACACCCCACTCACTCGTGTGTGAATCTTTCGCTGGAAACGTTGGCTAATCAAAGAAGTCCATACCTGGAATCGCCCTGCTCCGCCCGAAGCATTGATCATTACCAATCCGATTCCATCTTTAGGGAGCTGTTTCGCCTCCTTCCTGAGGATTTCTTCAGCCCTCTCGTCGGTGAAAGGGATTTGGACTGAGACTTTGTGATTAGGCCCTCCACCCGGACCGCCTCCGACAAACATCATGATCCCGATTGTCGGCCCAAGGCCGGCAATTTCGATCTTTTGACCTTGCGATATTGGCGCGTGATTGAGAAGCATAAAGCCCAATTCACCTGGGAGTGTCGCCTGCTGTTGCCCGGGTTGAACACAAAACTGCGGTAGCTCGGAACGTAAAAACGTGATTTCCGCCTCCGTTGGCTCTCGGCGAAAGATTACGTTCAGCGAAAATCGGGACTTGCTCTCTCTTAGAGCCTCTAGAATCTTCTCAAGAATGTCGAGCAGGTGTTGTTGATACTCTGATGTCGTCGCCTGGGTGACCTCAACTGTCGTCCAAAGGCTTTCCCCTGCCCTGCGGACTCGGAAGTCTGCTTTCCGAGTTCCAACGGCGGGTTCCAGTTCAACCTCCAGTGAGGAATTTCGCCTGCGAATCAAATAGAGAGCCGTGAGTTCTGCCTCGGCATTCTGATCTTCCTGACGAAGATTCGAGACAAGAGTTTCTGTGTTGACTAAGTCGTCGAGAGCTGCCAGGCGTAGCCCCATTCCGATTATTCCCATTGCCGGAGCGATTCCGGTCGCTCTCGCCTCAGCGAGAATCCAGTCGTGGCCGAGTACCTTTTCAACTCGATTCACTGCATCGACGATCACGTCAGGGGGCAGGGCTAAAACAGAGGCATTCTGGCCTAAGAGGGTCTTTTCAACGTCATCAATTGACCAGGTCACATAACCATTCCAAGGATCTCAAATTATCTTAGAGCTTGCTGCCACAACACAGTGGCGGGTGGCTTTCGGCGTCCCCGGGGCCACCGGGCGCCCCGCACTCTCTCCACAGCTTTTCCCAATTCCAGATCCCGGACGTCACCTTAATCGGCAACGGGAATCCGAGCTGATGCGCGAGCATACACACCTGCCCGCGATGGTGGGCTTCGTGAGAGAGCATGTAGCACAGCATTTCCGGGCCAGCCGGCCAAGGCCGGGCCCAGCCGTCTCTCAGAAACTTCTCGACCCGGCCACCACCATCGCCAAGCGCTTCCGCGAGCATCTCCGCGCAGCGAGCGGCGCTCTCGGCCAATCCTGCGCGGGCCTGCTGCGGCGTGCAGTGCGCGCGGTTGAGCTGTCGTGGAACCTTCAGGTGCGGAGCTGTAAGCCTGACCCACTTGCAGCGGACATTGTGCATGTGCGTGAAGATCGCCGCTATGGTGCGGGCTTTGTTTTTTCCGGGCGGTTTGGCTCTCCAGGTGGCAGGGTCAAGATGTTCAATGAGAATCTGGTTCATGCGATCGTTGACGAGAAAGATCTGGGCGGCAGAGATCTGGACTGCCGCTCGGCCGAGTTGAGTGTGGACCTTGGTTTGACGCTTGGTCACGGCTCCCTACTCCGTGACCTATAATACGTCCCGGCCGTCGGCTAACCGGAACTATCCGAGCCTTCACCCGTTAGGAAATCGTCTCAACTGGTGAAACATCCCCGTAGCGCTCATTGACCGTGACGGCCGCTACTTCCGAGTAACAGCGTAGGGCGCCTCTTGACAGGCATCTCGTTTCGTTGTATATAACCATATAGTTATTGAACTACATGGTTATGCAGGTAACGACTAGTCATCTCAATGCCACCTTCGCGGCGCTCGCCGATCCGACGCGGCGCGCTATCCTCGCGCGCCTGGCGTCGGGGGAAGCCACGGTGAACGAGCTCGCGGAACCGTTTGCCATGACGCAACCGGCGATCTCAAAGCACCTCAAGGTGCTGGAGCGTGCCGGCCTTATTTCCAGAGAGCGCGACGCCCAGCGGCGGCCCAGCCGGCTCGAGTCCAAGCGACTGGCGGAGGCCAGTGCGTGGCTCGACCAATATCGCAAATTCTGGGCGGCGTCGTTTGCTCGACTTGACGCGGTGCTGGAAGAGTTAAAACCCAAAAAGACCAGACGCGAGAAACCTTCTCGCGGATGATGCCAAGGAGCGACCATGCTGTTCTACCCCGAGAGTTTCAAAGTCTCCACACCCACCGACTTCGAGATTGAGATCAAGCGCGATTTCAATGCCCCGCGCCCGTTGGTGTTCGATGCGTTCACCAAACCGGAATTGGTCAAGCGTTGGCTTCTGGGCCCGGACGGTTGGACCATGCCGGTTTGCCAGATCGACCTCAGGGTCGGCGGTCGATACCGCTATGTCTGGCGGAAGGAGTCTACGGGAAAGGAAATGGGAATGGGCGGCGTGTTCCGCGAAGTAGTTCGTCCGGGAAAACTGGTCGCAACGGAGAAATTCGATGACTCCTGGTATGCGGGTGAAGCCGTGGACACGACCGTGTTTGAGGACAGGGGAGGGATCACGAAAGTGAAACTCACCGTGCTGTACGAGTCGAAGGAAGCTCGCGATACAGCAACCAGGTCCGGCATGGAACGTGGCATGGTCGCGGGCTACAACCGGCTTGAGCAGGTGTTGGCGTCATTCAGCGCAAACGGGTGAAGGAATACTACGTCCCGTTTTTTGGAAACACGAACCTGGTTGTTGATCCCAGCACTGGTGCAACTTTCCGGTCAGGTACCCGATGGGCCGGCGTAATATCGCGTCTACGCTCATGGGCCCGGGTCCTGAGTCTGATGGCGATTTCACCCATGACGTTCACCGTGGCTCGTTGATGAGGTGAGTTGCGAAACAGTTCCATGCCTACCTGCTTGATTCTCGGCTACGGGAACCCGCTGCGCTCTGACGATGGCGTGGGCTGGAAAGCCGCGGAGGCCCTCGAACGGGAACTGTCTTCCACAGACTTGCTCGTGGTTGCGAGTCAACAACTCACGCCAGAAATGGCGGAAACGTTAGCGCGCTGTGCGCGAGTCTTGTTTCTCGATGCCGCGCACAACGGATCTCCGGGAGAGATCCGCATGGAGACAATCCGCCGTGACCCGAATGCGCAAATTGGAAATGTCTCGCACCAACTCTTGCCCCCGGCTCTGCTTGATCTCGCGTACCGCCATTTCGCCGCAGAACCAGACGCCACCCTTCTCACCCTGACCGGCGAGAATTTCGAATTCGGAGAACATTTCTCCGACGTGGTCGAAGGCTCGTGGAGGGCTTATCTGGATCGTGCTCGGCGTTGGCTTAACCGTGTGTGATCATGAACTTACCTGGCTGGCACTTTGGTGGGATCAACTTGGCACGCGCGGGCCATTCTCAGATTGACCGGATAGCTTTACATTTCCAGTTGAGCAGTTCTGGGGGAGGGCTGCCCGGGCGCCCGGGATTCGAAAGAATCCTGGACGCCCGTTTAATTTCCGCAAGAATCTACCGCCGGTAGCGGCCCATCCACTCCGTTTGCGCCAGAATGTGCGCTCCCATCGCGCGCTCCACGTCGCTTTTGCTGGCGCCCGGAGCCAGCTTCAGTTCGGTGCTCAACGCATACAACTTGAAAAAGTAACGATGCGCTTTGCCGGGAGGCGGGCAGGGACCGTTGTAGCCGGTCTTGTGGAAATCGTTGCGGCCCTGGCGCGATCCGTCTGCCAGCTGTTCTTTCTTCTGTACGCCGCCTGTCAGCGAGCGCGCGCTACTTGGAATGTTGTAGATCACCCAGTGGACCCAGGTGCCCACCGGTGCGTCAGGGTCGTCCGCAATCAGCGCGAAGGTTTTCGTGCCCGGGGGCGCGTCGGTCCATTCGAGCGCCGGGGAACGGTCTTCGCCCTCGCAGGTGTAGGCGCGGGGGATGTTGGCGCCATTGGCGAAATCCGAACTGCGCAAGGCAAGAGTCATAGTGGGGGCTCCTTTGGAACGATCTTGAGGCTGAGTTGCTGATCGGACCGGCAGCACGGCCAGCCCCACCAGCAGCAGGCTTGCGGCGCGCAGTGGGCGCCGCGCCGACATACGATCCGGCGAGGAGAGAAGCATACAGGCGCTGTTTCAGTTGGTGGAAATGGTGAAATTCACGGTGATCAGGGCCTGGGTTTCAATCGGCGCCCCGTTCAGCAGATAGGGTTTGAAGCGCCACTGCCGCACGGCCTCACGAGCCGCACCCGCCAGGATGGTAGGACCGCTCAGCACCTGCAATTCCTGAATCGTTCCATCGCGCGAGATGAGCGCCTGCAGGCTGACGGCGCCCTGGACCTTCATCTGGCGCGCCAGCAGAGGATAGTCCGGGGGGACCGATGAACTCACACTCTGGGCCGTCTGCGGCGACAACTGGACCCGATCCGCAGCATTGACTACGCCTCCTGTTGCCGCTTTGGCGCTGACCGACGAGGCGTCCGCGCCCACATCCAGATGGATGGCATTGCTTTTCGCGGGCACGCTGGTATGACGGTTTCCGGCTACGACCTCCACCTGAAGGGGAGGCAGGGCGGTGCGCTGCGTGCTGGCCGTCAAGGGAGGTGCTGCGACTGCCTTTTCCGGCGCTTTGACGGGCCTCCGGTCGTGGACGGCAACGGCGGCCGGGGCCGTTGGCACGGTGGCCACGGTGCTCGCCTTCCGGCTGGGAATGCTGACCTCCTGCACTTCGGCCTTGGGCGGAAACCAGAAATCCAAGTCTTTGAGAACCGTCGCCAGCAGGGCAAACACGAGGACACCCAGCGCGATCAGCATCCTCTTCCGTTGTCCCTGGGCGCCGGAAGGCGGAAGCAGCAGGACAGGCGATCTCAACCGTTCCAAGTGACTCGGCGACTCGGTCTCGTCTTGAAGCAAGGGCACGGGAGCACCTTCTGGGAATCCGGTGAGCCGGGAAACTGCTCGCCTTAGTATGCCCCCAATACCCCGGCAAATCCAGCCCCACGGAAGTGCCATAGAAATGCCGGACGCCCCCTGGGGCTGGGCCCAGGGCTCGCCTGTGATGTTGGTCACAACCACCTGTGCCATCTGTCACCGCCGTAAGTTAGGCCGGGACGCACACTGAGTACGTGATCTTCGTCACAGGGCGCTAGCACCCGCAACCATGCGGGCCGGACAGCGTGCCCGGGCGGTCTCACCGAGAGGTGCATCGTGCTTTCACCATACGGACTGGACATCATCGAAAGCTGCCTCACCTGCAAGATGCGGGTGGACCGGATCTTCTGTGATCTGCCGACCTCGGCTCTGCAAGCCTTCGAGAGCATCAAGTATGCCACCGCGTATCCGAAGGGCGCCGTTCTGTTTGTCGAAGGACAGGCTCCGCGCGGCATTTTTGTCCTCTGCAAGGGACGGGTCAAGCTCTCCATTTGCGCCAGTGACGGTAAAACCCTCATCCTGAAAATTGCCGAACCGGGCGAAGTGCTTGGGCTGAGTGCCACCGTGTCCGGCAAAGCCTATGAACTGACCGCTGAGACCATCGATCCCTGCCAGGTGAATTTCGTCAAGCGCGACGACTTCCTGCGCTTTTTGAAAGAACACAGCGACGCCTGCTTCAAGGTGGCCGAGCAACTGAGCGAGAAGTACAACGTTGCCTGTCACGAAGTGCGTTCCCTCGGGCTCTCCCATTCTGCCGGCGAGAAACTGGCGAAGCTGTTGCTGGAGTGGAGTTCCAAGAATGGCGAGGCCCAGAAGCAGGAGCCGCGCCTGAAACTCGCCTTGACCCACGAGGAAATCGCACAGATGATCGGTACCTCCCGCGAGACCGTGACCCGGCTGTTTGCCGACCTCAAGAAGCGGCAGATCCTCCAGACCAAGGGTTCCACGCTGGTCATCCGCAACAAGGCGGCGTTGCGCTCGCTGGCGACCATCGGCTAAAGCGGTCCGAGCGCGCACCCCTATGTGCCACGGGTCACGGATTCGGGTGATTGCAGTCACTGTTTCTCACCCTCCTGTTCAGTTATCAAAGGTTAGGGAGAGACTCCCATGTCTCATAGCTGTCTCGATTGCGTACAGCGCTCGGACCGGGTCTTCTGCGACTTGGAGCCCGATGCTCTGGAGGCCTTCGACGGGATCAAATCAACCCAGATGTGCGCGAAAGGAACGGTCCTGTTTCGGGAAGGACAATCGGCCCGCGGTGTTTTCCTGCTCTGCGAGGGCCGGGTGCGACTTTCGATCTGTTCCGAAAGCGGGCATCGCATGACCGTTCGTGTGGCGGTCCCCGGGGAGGTGCTGGGACTCAGCGCTGCCCTCGCGGGCGGCCGCTACGAGCTTACCGCGGAAGCTTTGGACGGTGTGCAGGTGGCCGCCATCCGCCGCAAAGATCTGCTCCACTTTCTCCACGAGCACCGCGACGTGTGCCTGCAGGTGGTCAACCTGCTCAGTGAAGACTTGCATGTGGCCTACGACCGTGTTCGTGCGGTCGGACTGGGCCGCACGCGCCGGCCTCGCGCCATGCCCGTGCACTGACGTTTCTCGACCATCGGGGCGACTTTTCTGATTCGGTCGCCCTTTTTGTTTTGTTTCCCTTCGTTCCATAACTTTCCACCTTCCGCTAAGGCCATGGATTTTCAGCCGCCACCGCGAACATCCACTTTGTGACCCAAGTCACGCCTCGGGGTGCGCTGTCTCACTGCCCATTGGTGCGCTGCCCGCCAAGATAAAACAGTCGTTCATCTTCGCGTCTTTCGGGGTGCTCATTTCATGGTGACGCAGGCAAGTCGGCGGATAGCAAAGGGGCTGGCTTGGGTTGGACTGCTGGTCCTGCTGCTGGCAGCGGCGCCTGCCCCGGCGGCCGATGTCTCCAACGACGACTGCCTGGCCTGCCACAGCGACAAGAGCCTGACCACCAAGCGCGGTGTGCGTACGGTGTCGCTCTTTGTGGACGGCAAGAAGTTCTCCACTTCGGTTCACAACGCTCTCTCTTGCACGTCCTGCCATGCCGACCTCGAAGGCAAAGACCTACCCCACGCCACGCCGTTGGCACGCGTGCAGTGCGGTACCTGCCACAGCGACGAACAGAAGCAGCATGCCGCCTCGCTCCACGGGAGAGCGATTGCCCGTGGTGACGCGCTTGCGCCCCACTGCGTCGATTGCCACGGCAACCACGACATCCTTCCCGTCAAAGATAGGAATTCCGCCGTGGGCCCGTTGAGAGTGCCGTTCGTCTGCGGCAGATGCCACCGCGAGGGCACGCCGGTGCAGACCAACCGGAAGATCGACGAACACAACATTCTGGAGAACTATTCGGAGAGCATTCACGGAGAGGCAGTCCTCAAGAAGGGTTTGATCGTGGCCGCCACTTGTGTGTCGTGCCACACACCGCACAATATCCTGCCGCACACCGATCCCAATTCTTCGATCAACCGGCGCAACATCGCGGCAACTTGTACCAAGTGCCATCAGCAAATTGAAGAGGTGCATCGCAAGACGATCCGCGGCGAGCTTTGGGAGAAAGAGGCGCACGTCCTGCCCGCCTGTGTGGACTGTCACCAGCCCCACAAGGTGCGCAACGTTTTCTACACCCAGGGGATGGCGGACGCCGATTGCATGCGCTGCCACAGCGATCAGCACCTCAAGGCCTCCGATGGCCGCAACCTGTTTGTCCAAGTGGCGGAAGTTGCCGGCTCGCGACATGCCAAGGTGGCATGCAGCCAGTGTCACTCCGAGGTCAACGCCTCGCGCGTCCGCCCGTGCGAAACCATCACGCATCCGGTGGATTGCAGCCGGTGCCACGAAGAGGTTGGTCAGCAATATCAGCGCAGTAAACACGGACAACTGCTCGCCGCCCGCGACAGCAATGCCCCCACGTGTCGGGAATGTCACGGCACCCACCACGTTCTTGGCAAGCACGATCCGGAGTCGGTTACGTTTCCCACCAACGTGCCGAGTTTGTGCGGCCGCTGCCACCGAGAGGGCAAGAAAGCCGCGTTGCGCTACACCGGAGATCAGCACGAGATCATCCCGCACTACACCGAGAGCATCCACGGCAAAGGTCTGCTGAAGAGCGGCCTGACGGTGACTGCCACCTGCACTAACTGCCACACCGCCCACCTGGTTCTGCCGCGCTCGGACCCGCAATCCACTGTCAATCCCAAGAATCTGCCCACCACTTGCGGCGCCTGTCATCACGGAATTCAGGAGCAGTTCGTCGAGAGCGTGCATTCGGCAACGGTCACGAAGACGGACAAGGAACTTCCGGTTTGCAACGACTGCCACACCGCGCACTCCATTCGTCGCACCGACGAAGCCGGCTTCAAGCTTGAAATCATGGACAAGTGCGGCCGCTGCCACGAAGAGATTGCCAAGACGTACTTCGACACTTATCACGGCAAAGTTTCGCGCCTCGGTTACACGAAAACGGCCAAGTGTTATGACTGTCACGGCGCCCACGACATCCAGCGTGTGACCGATCCGCGCTCGCACCTGAGCCGGGCGAACGTGGTCGCGACTTGTCAGAAGTGTCACGCCAATGCGACCCGCCGCTTTGCCGGCTATCTCACGCACGCCACCCACCACGATCCGAAGAAGTACCCGTTTCTCTTCTGGACCTTCTGGGGCATGACCACGCTTTTGCTGAGCACGTTCGTGATCGGCGGGCTGCACACGCTGCTGTGGTTGCCGAAGGCGCTTGAAATGCGCCGCGAACTTCGTGCCGAAGAAGCCAGGGAAAAAGCGGAAGCAGGGGATTCCGCGCATCGGCGAAGTGATCCTGCCGGTGAGGATGGAAATGATGCCTACTGATCTCGAACTCCGCCCCGCGAATGCGGAACCTCTCCAGCCGGTTCGTGAGCGACGGGGAGTCCGACGTCCGGCGCCCGAGTTTGTGCGCTTCACACGCTTGCAGCGCGCTCTGCATGCGTGCATGATCGTGAGTTTTCTCACCCTGGCTACTACCGGCCTGACGCTGAAGTTCTCCTACACCGGGTGGGCCGTAATGCTGTCGCGCCTGCTGGGCGGCTTTCAGACGGCAGGCTACATCCATCGCACGGCGGCGGTGCTGATGTTCGGAGTTTTCAGCACGCATCTCTACGACCTCTACCAACTGAAGAAGACTGAGTACAAGTCGTGGTGGAAGCTGGTGTTCGGCCCGAATTCCATGCTTTTCAATCGCCAGGACCTCAAACAGTTCATCGCCACCATGAAGTGGTTCTTGGGTAGAGGGCCGCGCCCGCAATACGGCCGCTGGACGTACTGGGAGAAGTTCGATTACTTCGCCGTGTTTTGGGGGATCGCGGTGATCGGTTCCACCGGCCTTACGCTGTGGTTTCCGGTCTTCTTCACCCGGATTCTGCCCGGGCAGTTTCTGAATATCGCCACCATCATCCACAGCGACGAGGCTCTGCTGGCCACCGGATTCATCTTTACGGTCCATTTCTTCAACACGCACCTGCGGCCGGAAAAGTTCCCCATGGATACCACCGTCTTCACCGGCCACATGCCGCTCGCCGAACTGAAGCGCGACAAACCGCTGGAATACGAAGCGTTGGTGGCAAGCGGGAAACTCGACGCGAATCTTGAAGACCCACAGCCTGAAATCGTGGTGCGGACCATCCGGGCCTTCGCCTGGATTGCCTTGGGCATCGGCTTCAGCACCGTCGTCTGGATTATCTACGCCATGTTGTTTGCGTACCGGTAGGAGGAAATGAAACTAGGACGAACAGCGATGACAGCAGTGAAACAATCTCGGATGCTCCTCCCGTTCAGCCTTGCGCTTGCGTTGCTGTGCGCGCTGCCGGCCCTGGCCTCGGACCAGGACTGCCTGGCTTGCCACGGCGATCCCGGCATGAAGTCCGAGTCGGGGAAAAGTCTGCACGTCGATGCCGTTAAACACAAGAGCAGCGTGCACGGTGACCTGGGTTGTACCACCTGCCACGTGGACGTGAAAGAGTATCCGCATCCGAAGCCGATGCGCAAACCCGCGTGTGGCACTTGCCACGAACAAGAAGCCGCGCAAGTTCCCCAGAGTGTGCACGCGATCCTGGGTAAGCAAGCCTGTGCGAGTTGTCATGGCAGCACACACCAGGTGCAGCGCGCCGAAAAAGTTGCGCCGCAACAATGCGCCACCTGCCATGAAGATGCAGTGCACGGCTATCAACTCGGAGTCCATGCCGTCGCGCGCAAGACCGGAGACTTACAGGCTCCCACTTGCATTTCCTGCCACGGCAGCCCGCACCAGATCCTGGCCGCTGACGATCCCAGGTCGCCGGTTCACCATGCGAACATTCCGGCTACCTGTGCCACTTGCCATGCGCAGAAATTCGTGATGGAGCGGGACGGCGAAAGCACACAGCAGGTCTCTTCGTATGAGCAGAGCGTGCACGGCCGAGCGGTAGCTGCCGGATCCACCAAGGCTGCGGTCTGCACGGACTGCCACGGTGTCCACGAAATTCGCCGCGCCAGCGACGCGAAGTCGTCCATCTTCAAGTTCACTGTCCCGACCACATGTGGCAAATGTCATGAGTCCGTGAAAACCGAATTCATGCAGAGTACACACGGACAGGCCCTCACCCGCGGCAACTCGCAGGCCCCGGTCTGCACCGATTGCCATGGCATTCACTCCATCAAATCGCATCTCGATCCCAACTCGTCCGTGGCCGCGCGGAATCTGGCGCGCAGCACCTGCGCGCGCTGCCACGAGGGCGTGCGACTCTCCCAGGAGTTCGGGGTGGAAGGCGGCCGATCGAGCACGTACCTTGCGAGCTATCACGGACTGGCTTCCCAATTGGGTTCAAAAGTTGTTGCCAACTGCGCCAGTTGCCACGGGGTGCACAACATTCTTCCCTCGGAAGATCCGCGTTCGACCATCAATCGGGCGAACTTGGTGAAGACCTGCGGCCAGTGCCATCCGGGCGTAACGGAAAGATTCGCGCTCGGCAAAGTCCACGTCGATGCGCCGCTTTCGGCTGATATTGGCAGCGTCGCCGTGCGCTGGATTCGCCGCTTTTACCTCAGCATGATCCTCGCTGTGATCGGCGGCATGGTTCTGCACAACCTCATCATCTGGCGCCGCAAGGCTATTCTGCGCCGCGACTCTTACCCGCGCACGGTGACTCGCATGACCGCGAGCCAACGCTGGCAGCACTGGGCGCTGTTGGTTTCCTTCATCACGCTGGTCATCACCGGTTTCGCTCTGAAGTATCCCGATTCCTGGCTCTCGCTGCTGCCCGGCATGGGCGAAACCGTGCGTGGGATTGTCCATCGCATCGCCGCCGTGGTAATGATCGGCGCGAGCGTGTATCACCTCGCCTACGCGCTGCTGACGCGCGATGGCCGTAAGCTGATTCTCGATCTGCTCCCCGAACCCAAGGATGCGACGGATGTCATCGCCGTGATGCGTCACTACCTTGGCCTCGGCGGGAGCAAGCCCGAGTTCAAGCGCTTCACCTATGCGGAGAAGGCCGAGTACTGGGCGCTGGTCTGGGGGATCATCGTGATGGCCACAACCGGCATCGCGCTCTGGGCCAAAATGACGGTGGGACATCTGTTGCCGCGCTGGTGGCTGGACGTGGCGACCGCCATCCACTTTTACGAAGCCGTGCTGGCTTCCCTCGCTATCGTCGTCTGGCACTTCTATCAGGTGTTCCTGGATCCCGACGCTTATCCCATGAACTGGTCCTGGTGGGACGGCAAGGTCCCTGAGCATCACTATCGTCAAGAGCACGGCCTCGATAGCGAGACCCTGCTGGCCGCCGCTCGCGCCGACTCGAACGCAGCTGGGTCCTCCCCCGAAAACAACGGCAACGGCAGTGGGCACGTCGCACGAATCGCTGCGAAAGAGCAAGAGCAGGTCGGCGCCAAGCACGACGGCTGACTGTGTGGCGCGGACATTCTTGTCCGCGTGTCGCCTGTAGAGTCAGCAGACGCGGACAAGAATGTCCGCACCACACAGGAGTGTTCGCGCCACACAATTCTGATATAAGCAATCTTTCATGGAATTGAAAGCCGGAGGTCTGTCCTCATCATGAACGATGCCAATCCGAACGCTTCTCCCCATAAGACGGGATTTGCCCGCATCCGCGAACTGGTGCGGAATCCCATTTCCGTCGTCGGTCTGGCGCTCGCCATCGTCGCGCTCGGCAACATCCTGTTCCTCTTCTTCATCGACATGACCAGGACTCGCCCCAGTCCCTACATCGGAATCCTCGCTTACATGGTCGCGCCCGGCTTTCTGATTCTTGGCCTGGCGCTGGTCCTGTTCGGAGCTATCTACTACCGCCGTCTTCGTCGCGAAGCAGAAGGCCACACGACGCACTACATGCGATTCGATTTCGCCGATCCCGCGCAGCGCGGCGCGATCTCGTTCTTCCTGGCGTTCATTGTGGTTTTCATTGGGATGAGCGTAATGGGCAGTTACAAGGCTTACAATTTCACCGACTCGGTGGGCTTCTGCGGCCAGCTCTGCCACTCCGTGATGGCGCCGGAATACACTGCCTACCTGCAGTCTCCGCATGCGCGAGTCGCCTGCGTGGATTGCCACGTCGGGGCCGGCGCTACCTGGTACGTCAAGTCGAAGCTGTCAGGCGCGCGCCAGGTGGTTAAGACCGCGTTAAACACGTTTCCCCGGCCCATTCCCACTCCCGTCCACAACCTGCGTCCTGCTGCAGAAACTTGCGAAACCTGTCACTGGCCGAAGAAGTTCTACGGCGCACAATTGAAAGTGTTCAACCATTACTCCAGCGATGAAAAGAATACGCCGCGCCAGATCCGTCTTCTGATCAAGACGGGCGGCGGGGATCCTTCGACTGGTGAACCGGAAGGCATCCACTGGCACATGAATATCTCCAACGAGATGACCTATGTCGCCACCGACGACCAGCGCCAGATCATCGCTTACATTCACGTGAAAGATCCTCAGGGACGAATTACGGAGTATTACGCGAAAGATTCCAAGCTGACCAAGGACCAGATCGCGAAGGCCGAGAAGCGCCGCATGGATTGCGTTGACTGTCACAATCGTCCGACCCACATCTACGTGCCGCCCGATGTTTCCGTCGATCGCTCCTTCACGGCGCACCGTCTCGATATCAGCCTGCCCTTCCTGAAGCAGCAGGCAGTCGCTGCCCTAACCGGGAAGTACGATACCACCGACGCCGCCCTGCAGGGCATCGCCAAGACGATTTACGAGTTCTACAGCAGCAAGTACCCCGATCTCGCCAGGAACAAGCAACCCGAAATACGTGGCGCCATCGATGAACTACAACGCGTCTACCGCTTGACCTTTTTTCCAGAGATGAAACTGGACTGGCGCACCCATCCCAATAACATTGGGCACTTTTATTCGAACGGCTGTTTCCGCTGCCACGATGGCGATCATGTCAGCCCCGAGGGAAAGGTCATCCGCAAGGATTGCAACATCTGCCACACGATTCTCGAACAACAGGAAAACGCCGTGAACATCTCCTCGTTGCCCGGTCTCGAATTCAAGCACCCGGTCGATCTCGGCGATATGACCGCGGTCAACTGCAGCGACTGCCACAGCGGCGGCGTAGGTCCCTAGGTCCTGCGCTTGAGGGCGGATGGGGCTCTGCCCATAAGCGGTAACTTAAGACAGAATTCCCGATGTCGCGCTCGAAATGCTGGTCAAGGCGGGATGGATCTCAAGCTGACTCACTACCTTAACTTCCCGTACTGCCGGGACGCTGGTGGTGATAACGTAAGCCTCGGAGGTTCCCCATGAAACTACTCCTCGGAATTCTTACGGCGGCGCTGATCCTTTCCCTGCCGGCTTTCGCGCAACATAACGACCACCACGACCGAGACGACCACCATCGTGACGTCGGTCGCGGATACGTTCCTCGCCACGGTCCCCAGGCTCATCATGGCGACCGGCACGAGGGGGACCGGCACGACGAGGGAGAGCGGCGTTCTTATCGCGACCGTGACAATCACCCGGAAGCCCCACACGTCCACCACAACGGCGAATGGGTCGGACACGAGGGCCGGCGCGACGACGATCGCTTCCGCGTCGGGCATCCGTGGGAGCATGGCCGCTTCAACGGCGGCTTCGGCCGTGCACACCGGTGGCGCCTGGAGGGGGGCGATCCCCGGCGTTTCTGGTTTCGCGGTTTCTACTTCGGCGTCGCCCCGTTTGACCTTGCCTACTGCAATGACTGGTATTGGGATCGCGACAATGTCGTGATCTACGAGGACCCCGACCACATCGGGTGGTATCTGGCGTACAACGCGAGGTTGGGGACTTACGTTCACGTCACTTACTTTGGACGATAGGGCTAAACCCACTCATCGCAAAGAGCGCGATGAGTGGGGCACCCGGCAAGAGCGTTGAGCGAATGGTTTGTCAATACAGTGTGGAGACGGCACAAAAGGAGGAAATCTGTGCGCCTGTGTCATTCACTAGCTTTGAACTTTGCGACGATTGCCGTTATGTCGTCGTGCTGTTCCTGAGAGCCGACGCGCCGAACCCCATCCACGATTGCAGCCAGCAAAGCCTGGCACGACAGTTCCCGATGTTGCCGCAGCGCTTCAATTAGAGACCGCTCGCCAAATTCTTCTCCTCGATCGTTACTGGCTTCGGTGACGCCATCCGTGTACAGTGCAAGCACGTCGCCGGGAAAGAGCTCTTGCTCCCGCATAGAGCAATCCCATTCCTTGAAGAGCCCCAGCAGTGTGCTGGTCGACTCAAGCTGCTCAACGTTGCCGTCTCTTCTCAACAAAAGGCCCGACAAATGTCCGCAATTGGCGTAGCGCAATCGCCGCGTCGCGTCGTCGTACTCGGCAAACAAAAGCGATGCGTAGGCACTGTCGCTGGTGTTGTCATAGAACACGCGGTTCACTGATCTGAGCAATGCCTGAGGCTGATCGAAGGCCAATGACGACTGGCTTCGCAGGCTGGCCTGCAAATTCGCCATCAGCAGAGCGGCGGCCATCCCCTTGCCGGAAACGTCGCCGATGATCAGGGCCAGCCGCTGCGGTCCGAGATTCAGAAAGTCGAAGTAGTCCCCTCCTACTCGTCGCGCCTGCAGGCAGATACCTGCATACTCCACGGTCTTCAACTCCGGTTGAATCTGAGGAAACAGACGCGCCTGCACCTGCCTGGCGATTTCCAGTTCCTGGGCGACACGGCGTTCGGCTTCGAGTTTTTCAGCGTGCGCCTGCCGCCGCAACTCCAGGCTTCGCTTCACTTCATCGAACCCTTCCAGTCCAAACGCGTTCCCGTCCGGATCTTCGAACCGCGTATAGGTCCCGCCCCACCCCGGCGTTTCCGGCGCAAATGAGAAACGAACACCGCGTTCACTCCATTCTTTGTACGTGGCCTGAACATCTTCCGTCATAAAAAGAACCCAGCGGTAGCCGCCAATCAGCTGGTATTCGGGCCGGTCGGGCTTGGGCTCGACCAGGGCAAGATTCGCGCTGCCGTCGCGAGGCGCCACTTCAATCCAACGGACGCCGGTGGGAAGGCACTGTTCTGTGATCAGTTCAAAGCCCAGTTGGTCGACGTAGAACCGCTTACTCACTTCCAGATCGCGGACGAAAACGACGATGTCCTGGATGCTCAGGTAAGGCTCTTCGCGTCCCGGACGAAGCACGGTCCGGTTCGCCCACGAGAGGAAGGGGTCGCTGGCCATCGGCATGATTATAGTGCGCAGCCAAACACTGAGAAGACTCTTGGAGCCGTAGAATGAATCGCAGGGAAGCCGGGTGCCCCACTCATTCGCGTTCGGTGCGAACGAGTGGGTTTCGTCACAACCAGACTGTATCGGGATCACCGTCACGATCTCACCCTTGTGACTATTCTGACTGGGTGACCAAGCGTCTCCATCGCTATTATGGCACGCACGATCTGCACTTCATCACGGGCAGTTGTTACCGCCGCTAACCAGGATTGGGTTCGGCCCGCCGGCGCGACCTGTTTCTGAAAATCCTGGAAGAGGCGCGCCGCAAGTATCGCTTCGTCGTCCACGGATATGTGGTCATGCCCGAGCATTTTCATTTGCTCATCACGGAGCCCGAGGTGGGCGACCCGTCGGTGGTGATGAAGGTGATCAAGGAGCGTTTCTCGCGGCAGGTGAACCAGAAGCGAAAGCTAGCTGCGGTCGAGTCGGGTGTCCTGTGGGAGGAGGTGCGGGAACCGGTGTGGCAGAAGCGTTTCTACGATTTCAACGTGTGGAGCGCGCGCAAGCACGTCGAGAAGCTGCGCTATATGCACCGCAACCCCGGGCCCCCGGCAAGCCCGGTTTTGGCTTGCTGGGGTGGAAGCCGGTGAAGCGGGGATTCGTGGAACGACCCGAACAGTGGAAGTGGAGCAGTTTCCGAGCGTACTTTTATGGAGAGACGGGAGCGGTCCGCGTGAAGTCTCAGGAATGGGCGCTGGAAATCAAGCGTCGCCCGGTCCAGAGTTTTGCCTAGGTCGAGGCACCCGCCAACCGAGAACAGATGAGAACCGGGGGCCAGCCCCTCTGCGAAATTTCTTGACTCGCGCCGCGCCTGCCCTGTCGCTCCGAAGAACGGAGCGACAAGGACGGGGCACCCCCTATTCTCACTTCACGCAGCTTCGGCGGCCAGTTCGTCCAGCGCGGTCACGGCCTTGGTCAAGCTGTCGACTCCGAAGACCAGCAGCATCAGCGTCGAGCCTGGCTCCATTCCGCAGTAGCTGTAGTCAATGTTGATCCCTTTTTCGCCCAAGCGCGCGGCTGCGCGGCCCAGCTGGCCGGGACGGTGCGCGAGCCTGACTACGGCGACGTCGGTCTCCTCGAAGATCATGCGCAGGCCGCCCAGCACCGCCTTGGCGCTGGCCGTATCATCCACCATGAATCGGGCCAGGCTCTCACCCGCCTCTACATACGATTGAAACGCTAGGATGTTCACTCCACGCTCCGCCAGAGCGAGGAAGCACTTCCCCAAGGCGCCCGGTTTGTCTGCGATCGTTACTGTAAACTCCTTCGCCTTCGCCATCTGACTTGACTTCCATCCTTTCGAGGACTCCACGTCCGTACCGCGGTGAGCGATTCCTTAAGAATCGTAGCCCGGGCCGCCAGCCGCCCCACACTCTTTCCACAGCTTTTCCCAATTCCAGATCCCGGACGTCACCTTGATCGGCAACGGGAATCCGAGCTGATGCGCGAGCATACACACCTGCCCGCGATGGTGGGCTTCGTGAGAAAGCATGTAGCACAACATTTCCGGGCCAACCGGCCAAGGCCGGGCCCAGCCGTCTCTCAGAAACTTCTGGACGCGGCCTTCGTTCCCACTACCGCCGAGCGCTTCCGCGAGCATCTCCGCGCAGCGCGCGGCGCTCTCGGCCAATCCCGCACGGGCCTGCTGCGGCGTGCAGTGCGCGCGGTTGAGCTGTCGTGGAACCTTCAGGTGCGGAGCTGTTAGCCTGACCCACTTGGAGCGGACATTGTGCATGTGCGTGAAGATCGCCGCAATGGTGCGAACCTTGTTCTTGCCGGGCGTTCTCGCTCTCCAGGCGGCAGGGTCAAGATGTTCGATGAGAATCTGGTTCATGCGGTCGTTGACGCGAAAAATCTGGGCGGCAGAGATCTGGATTGCGGCTCGGCCGAGTTGAGTGTGAACCTTGGGTGGACGCGTGGTCACGACTCCCTACTCCTTGACCTAAATAATACTTCCGGGCTTTCGGCTACTCGGAAGCTACCGCATAGAAACCTGCCGCACCTCGACCCGCCTAGGTGGAACGCGCCCAGACAGCTTAGGTTAGCGCTCATGAAGTTTCTCTCCTCCCCGGCTGCTGAGCCGGTTATCGAAGCCGTCCAACCCCTTCCCCAACAATAACTTACCCTTGTGATATCCATCACATTTCCGAGTGACCGCAGTCACGGCCCCAAGTTCGCCGCTCCCCTATCGTGGCTTCTGGGTGAGGTCAACTTCCATGGCGGTTCTCGAACACAAAGCCGTGAGTCTGCCGGCGAATGGCAACGGGCACGAGCCCGCGAAAGCAGAGCTCACGCCCCGGCTCATTTTCTGGGAAGTCACCAAGGGCTGCAACCTGCGCTGCATCCACTGTCGCGCGACCGCAACCGAACTCAGTTCTCCCACCGATCTGCCGACGACCAAGGCGCTCAACATCATCGATCAGATCGCTACGGTTGGAAATCCAATTCTTGTTCTCAGCGGCGGCGAGCCGCTCTATCGCTCCGACATTTTTCAACTCGCCCACTACGCCGGGGACAAAGGGCTGCGCGTGGCTCTCGCGACCAATGGGACACTGGTGACGAAGGAAGTGGCGCGGATGATCGCTGACTCGGCCATCAAACGAGTTTCCATCAGCCTCGATGGCGCCGATGCTGCCACCCATGACTCGTTCCGCGGCATTCCTGGTGCCTTTGAAGCCGCGCTCTATGGCTTTCGCAATCTGAAGGCGGT
>JAIQEY010000046.1 GCA_020073565.1 Terriglobia bacterium | reverse complement strand
TTCGTCGAAGCAGATGATCCCAAGCAAATTGAGAAAGCCGCAATGATCATTCGTGCCTACGGACATTCAACGACCGAGACATTGGTTGCGACCCCATGGAAGGAGTTCCTTTCGACGCTCTAGCCACGAACTCAGACCCGCGTGACACATCAAATACGGACTAGGATTGCGGACTGGCAATGAATCTGATAACTTGCGCTCGGCCTGCGGCGAACGGATGGTCCGGGCTTTTCTGTGCGTGCGGCGTCCAACCGGGCCGCGATCTCGTCGAAAGTGGGTGTGGGCTCCTTCCAACACAATTGGTCCGCGTTTCTCAGTGGCAGATCGACGATCTGTGTAGCACTGAAATCGGCAGGTACTGTCTTGCTATCCGCCGCCAGCAAGGCCAGCGAACAGCAAGGGCAGAATACGACACTCAAAGTCATGGACTTTTGCCCAGTATAAGTGGCACTCCTCTGTTTGGATTAAAGGGGGAGGAGAGATAGGATCTGGCTAGTCCACCACGAGTCCGTCGGCTCGAAATTGCCCGATCACCACGCTGACGTGGTCACCGCGTTTCACCCGCAGGCCCTTGTTTGAAAAGGCCATCCAGTAAGACTTACCCGCCTCCGGCGTCGCGCTCTGGCGCAATTGCCCGACCTTCTCGAGCGATGGGACCACCAGCTTGACCCTCGCCTGCGGGTCAATCAGGGAGGGTTCGTTCTTCTTGTCATTCAGTGCCTGGGCTTTGCTTGCGTCCAACACCTGGTAGGTAAATTTTATGACCTCACCCGATTCCGTCCACTTTACCGCGAGGGAGTCAACACCCCAGACCAGCCGATAATAGGCACCCGCCCGTCCTGCGAAGCGATTCGGGCGATAGCGGGATTGGGTCGCAGTCTTTTCCGCCTTGGCGGGAGTTTGCGCTGTCGATGGATTGGTTGTGCTGTCAGTTGAAGGTGTTGCGACGCTTTGTGCCCACAAAGCGCCGCATAGCAGAAGATTGGTTAGAACTACTTTTCGAATCATCAGGTTTCTTAGTCTATTACAGGCCGGGCATCGAGGTGGTTGCCTGGATGCCCGGCCTGTACAGGTTGGTTAGTTCACCGTGAACCCACCGGTTAGAGTAGCGTTGCCCAACGTCGGGGTTGCAACGGTCACGTTCCTCGCACCGGTGGCGGCGCCAGCCGTGATCGCACAGCTCGCGTTCACGCTGGTGGCAGTCGAGGTAACAACGCTGCAGGTGACGCCCCCTCCAGACATTGTCACTGCCGTTGCACCGGCCAGGTTGGTTCCGGTAATGGTCACCGGAACCGTCGTGCCGCGCGCGCCAGAAGTCGGACTGATCGCAGTCAGCGTCGGACCCTGCACCGTGAACGTCACGTTGTTGCTCGTCCCGCCTGGTGTGGTGGTGATGCTGACGTTCCTAGCCGACACCGTCGCGGTAAGCGAGATCGTGAACGTCGCATTCACGGTGGTGGGATTCACCACAGTGAGACCGCTAACGGTCACGCCGCCACCGGCCACAGTGATTGCCGTGGCACCGGTCAGGTTGGTGCCGGTCAGGGTCACCGGAACGGCGGTCCCGCGGAAGCCCGTGTTAGGAGCAATCGAAGCGAGCGTTGGACCAATCACGGTGAACGTCACCGTGTTGCTGGTCCCGCCAGGAGTGGTGACGCTGACGTTCCTCGCGGTGATTGCGGCCGTATTCGAGATTGCGAAGTTCGCCGTGACGTGAGCGGCATCCACCACGGAAATGGCGCTGACGGTGATGCCTCCACCGGACACAGTCACTGCGGTTGTCCCGGTCAGGTTGGCCCCGGTTAGGGTCACCGGAACGGTGGTACCCCGCACCCCCGACGTGGGCGAGATCGTGGCCAGCGTCGGCGCAGCAGGAGCAGTCACCGAGAAGGTCACGGTGTTGCTGATTCCGCACGGCGTGGTGATGCTGACGGTCCTGGCCGACGCCGTCGCGGTGGCCGAGATCGTGAACGTTGCCCTCACCGTGGTGGCACTCACCACAGTAAGACCGCTGACGGTCACGCCGGCACCAGAGACAGTGATTGCCGTGGCGCCGGTCAGGTTAGTGCCGGTTAGGGTCACCGGAACTGCGGTCCCGCGCAGGCCCGTATTGGGAGCGATCGAAGCGAGCGTCGGCACAGCGCAGACGGTCTGGAACTCGACCGCACCGGCGTCCACAGGCGAGTTGTTAGTCTTCCTCGCATTGTTGAAGAAGTCCGTCGACGGCGCCGCCGCGTAGGTGGAGGCGGTCGACGGGATGTAGTCGATGACCGGCGAACCCGCGGCTGGGGCATAGTTGCCGAGGGGAGCACCGCCGCCATAATTGCCGTCGGCACCCAGGACTGTAGTGTTCGTCTGAGCCAACGGGCCCCAGCTGATATTGATCCAGTTGTTGCCTTCGTCGACGGTTGCGGTCGGCGTCAGGTTGAAGAGCGGGTTGGGCACGGTGGCATCCGCGATACCCGGAGGCACCTGCCAGCCCATGGACAGAAATTCCGGAGGCGTACGCGAACCGTTGCAGTACTGGCTGAACACGGTCGGGTTCGCCCCGGTGTTGTGTAAAGCGGCGGCGGAATAATCTGCGACGTCCGTCAGCACCGAATACGCCGGGGCAAGCGCGTTTGCCGCACCACTGCCGGTGTGATCGGAGGGACCGGTGTCGCCGCGAACGCCGATATCCCAATAGCTCGAACCCGGTACGCAGGCGCCGGTGCCTCCCGTGATGATGACTCCGCCTCCGGTCCCGTTCGGCGTGGTGGCGTCGGCTTGCGGTTCGGTCGTCACCTGGTTGGTTGTGAACGCGTTGTACAGCGCGACTACGTTCTGCTGGTTCTGGCCTCCCGAACCGAGCGCGCCCACGGCGATGTAGAACGAACGGTTCTGCCAGAACACATCGTTATAGAGCTCCGGATACGAGAAGTACCTGCAAGTACCATTGCTGGCGGTCGTACCCGCGTAATGGCCTGCAGGACAGGTGATAGTCGCGGGCAAGTTCGTGGTCAGAGGGGTACTGTTCTGGACGCTCACCAGGCCAGCGGGCTGAGGACACGAGGTCGTAGCGCTGGTCCTGCAATTCGTTCCCCCGCTGCTGGCTAGAGGAGCCCCAAGAGTGTCGAAGAGGATCCCCGCCGACGCCGTGCTGTCGTTGGACATGATCGTGTTGTTGATGATGTTCACGTTCAACGCATCCAGCAAGGAAATGCCAGCACCGTCCCAGCCCGCAACGTTGTTGGCGATGATGTTATTGGTAACGGTCACCTGGTACCACTGCGTTGGATCGATGGGGAAGGTGGTCACATCCACGCCGTTGATGGCCTGCAAACGAAGGCCGCCACCGCTACCGCTCTCGGCCTGGTTACCCATGATCAGGTTGGCATTGATCACCAACCCAGGACCAGTTCCATTGCTGGGCCCAACCGAGCCCGCCGCTGGCACGCAATCCTGGTCGGTAGTACCGCCGCAGGTTGGATCAACGTCGGGGGCGCCCATGATGACGATAGCGCCGCCATTGGTTGGGATGGTCGGGTTCGTACTCTGATTGAACAGGAACGAGTTGTGTTCGATGTCACCGTTGTAGACGAACCCAAGCTGACCGAGCCCGCCTCCGTCCCCTGAGCTCAGGTTGCCGCAAACCCAGTTGAAGTTGAATTGGTAGTAGTCGGTACCGGTACAGAAGCTGACACCGCCCGCCCCCGCCGGCGTCGCCGAGAACAGCTCGTCGCCGGTGGAAGAGTTCAAACTGACCGAGTTGTGGTGCACGTTCACATGTTCGTCAAAGCAGTACGGGAGCTGGACATTTGCGGGATGGTTATTGTCGCAGGAGCCGGGATCCGCGTTTGCGGCGCCCCCGAGGTAGGCGTCGGGAAATTCACCCTGACCTACGTTAATGCCGCCCGAAAGCGTTCCGGCATTGTTGTAGACCCGGTTGTTGGCAATTTGCAAGTTGTGTCCCCAGGCGTGTACGAAGATGCCGCCACCGCCCTGGGAACTGTCAGTAATCCCCAAGCCATCGATGCTGGACGGATTGCACCAGAAACTGCTCGGGTGCGGATTGTGCGCACCAGTGGTGTTGGGTCCGCAACCAGTCGAGGTGCTGGTGCCGTTGGTCAGAAGCAAAGTACCGGCCGGGAACGTGTCCGCTCCGAAAGGATTCGATCCAGCCGGGAACAATACGCCTTTCGACAATACAGTTATGGCCGCGCCTTCGAGAGCTCCCATCAGCGTTGGCTCTTGCAACAGCTCAGCCAGGTTGCCGTTGAGCGAGGCATCCCAACCGACAGTGGCCTCGAGCGGTAACCGATCAATCTGTGGATAATTGGAGCCCGTTGGCGTGAAATCAGACCAGCCGGCCCCGCAGCTGCCGCTATACCCAGTCGGCACGCCGCTCGGCGTCAACCCAAACAAACAATCCACCCGCGTGCGCCAATCCTGTACCTTGCCCGCAGGATGGGCATTCGCGTTGATGATGCTGGAAGCAGCGCCGACACCTTGCAGCCGGACTGGCTTCCACATCAGCACCATTTCGTAGTGGGCAGACTGACTGTGGACCGCACCGGGGGTAGTGCAGGGAACCGCCCCTGCGGTGGTGGTGCAAGTCGGATCCACGATGATCAGGTCGCCCGGGCGAGCCGCGTCAATCGCGGTCTGGATCGAGGCGGACGCGAGGACGTGGGTCGGCGCCTTGCCGCCGATCGTGACGGTCACCGTGTCAATCGACGATTTACCGTTGTCACCTCTTGTGATCACCAGTTGGCCACACAGCGCGTTTGAAGTAGATCCTCCCCCTCTGTATTGGAGTTGCTGCTGAATACCGCACGCCGGCACGCCAGAAGGCACATTGACAACGATGGTCGAGTCATTCCAAGTGGTAATGTTGGCCGGAGTTACGCTGACCCCTCCAATCGTTACCGTTCCCTTCGTGGTGCCAAAACCATAATTGCGTGTCACGGTCTTCGCATTGAAAGGAGCCGCTGTAGCGGACGGCCCGGAGTAGCCGTTGTTAGGCACGCTCTGGACCCCCAACGACGTGATCGTGAGGGTGTGACCAGAGGCGGCACTCACCCAAGGACCAATGCCATCGCCATCCACTTCCTTGATTCCTGGCGTGCCGTCGGGGTAGGAGCAGTCCGGATTGTTGTAGCCGGCGCCCGCGAAGGCGGACGTCGGCACCACGGGCGTATCCATGTACTGGGTCTGCCCAGGCATGAACGGAATCTCGTAGCAGAACTGACTGTATTCCGGGTTGAACAACGGATCCGGAGTCGGTCCGGTGCCTGGGTCATTCATGCACGTGATCATCATGGTCGGCGCATATCCGGTCGGGTTGGGCGGATTGACTTCCCAAGTCGAGTAAGTCAAGCCGTCGTAGGTTCCCCACTGGTCAGCATAAACGCGGCTGACTTCCGTACCGGACCAATCCTTGAGCGAAATCGGCAGATTGGGCGGCGAGAATTTCTCACCGAACTGCGGCGAGAACGGATCGAATTCCGAGGTGTAGTCGTCGGTGATCACGCCGGTGAAATGGGCCGCGACGTGGGTCGGGGTGAAGATCCAGAACTTGGCCAGCGCCGATGACTGAGGCTGCAGCGTCACTTCTTTGCGGTCGCAGAGATTGCGAGTAGCTCCCGCGAAGGGTGACACTTCCATGGACTGTGGGTACAGGCTGATGAAGTCGGGAACCACACGGGATGCGCCGACACATGGCCAGAAGGTCTCAACGCTGCCCGTATCACCTTCGTGTTGCGGGTAGGTCGAGTTTGGCCGTCCCAGAGTCTGCGTCGCATTCTGGGGATTGTTGGCGTTGAAGGCGCCGTCAACTTCGGCCTGGTCGGGCAGGATGAAGATGTTGCCCAGCCCAGCGAACTGTTGCGTTACCGGCGCAATGTAGTTGTCGCCGATCAGGATGTTCTTGTCTTCTTCTTTCACCAGCTCGTAGCCTGGCGGCACCACCATTTCTACGACGTACTTGCCGGCGGCCAGCATGGGAGTGCCATTTCTATAAGGATCGGTCGTGTCGGGATTCGGCACGCAACCCCAGGGTTCGGCGGTAGTCAACATGTGGCAGTTCGACCCAGCGGGAACTCCAGTATTGGGATCGAAGCTGGTGACGCTGGGGAACTGGTACATGCCGTCATAAGGCGCTGGCTGCACCTGGTTCCAGTTATGCATGCCGTCATAGCACTTGAACTGGGAGTTATTGGGAATCGGGTTGGTCACCGTGCCGCCATGGTTGTAGATGTCGAGCCACATCGGCTGGTTGTAGAGCGTGAAGAAGAAGAGATCCGCGGCCGTACCAGTGTTTGTGCCTTGGCCGGGACAATTCATATTCGGATTGCCGTCGGACCGGAAGCCCTGGGCCCAATCGTCCCAGCTGCTGGTGGTCATGGTATCGATCAAGTGCAGGGCGGTGCTCCCATCGGGCGCGGTCCCCTCTTGATACAGGTTAATGGTCACGCCCGGCACGTCTGGCGTCCAACTGGTATGGATGAGCAGCGAGGGGTCATCAAACGGACGGGTCGAGGCATAAATGACCTCACCGTGAATGCCTCCGGTCTCGCCGGTCGCATATGGCTTCTTCCCGAACTCAATAAAATTGTTCTGGCCAGAGAAACCCTGCCAACCTTCACTGCCGAACCAGAAAGGAGGATCGACTCGGCCCGTTGAGCCGGTGGCGGTGGATGGGTCAAATCCCGGATCGCTCGTGGGGCAGTCTGCCGATACGCAGTACCGCGCGCCTGGCACCCGTAGAGCTGCGGGCACAGGGATTTGTTCCGCGGTATTCGCCAGCATACTGGCAATCGTGGAGTTCCCGCACGGCGCGGTTGGGGGTGTTGTGGCCGTTCCGCACGGTGTGCCATCGGCCGGTCCGCCCGCGTCATAGACCACGTGAACGCCCGTGGTCTTGTAGCGCGTCGTATCCGTTTCGATGACATACCAGCTGAACAGCGGGAAGATCTCGTTGAAGCCGGCGTATCCGTCCAGATCGGTGTTGTTAAAGTTGGAGTAGCTCCCGTCGCGGAAGCGATTGTTGGTCGACACCAGCGCGAGTCCCTCTTCGTTGCTGTCCCGCACACCGTTGCCGTTCGCATCGAAGAAGGTTGTGGTGTAGATATTCGCCTGCCATTGGTTTGTGGCGATTTGACCAACATTGAGGGCCGTTCCGCCAGCCAAGCGCACCGGCGTGGAAAGGCCGTCCACCAACATGTCGTTCCACTGGTCGAAGACCGTCATTCTCCAGTCACCGTCCGGCAAACCGCTGAGGGTGAAGTTTCCATTCGCGTCGCATTTTGTGAACGCGAAATCTTCGCCGTCCGGATCGCCAAAGCTCACATAGCACTGGGTGAAGGCAAAACTGCTGTTGTCGCCGCTGCCGTAGAGCCGCTCATCGGGCGTACGGCTCATGCGCGCGGTCGTAATCGTGCCCGTCACGGAATTGGTGCAGTTTGACCCCGTGATGTTGGGATCAGTGCCGTTGCAGACAGCCGCCTTGCGACCATTGATGATGGCCGGGTTGGCAAAGCCGATGGACACGTGGTATCCCGCCGGCCCATATTCCTGGAAGAAACTCGGCTCGCCGATCCGAAGGAAAGAATCGTGAGCCTTCTGGCCGTCCAGAGTGTTGGTCTGGAGCCATTCCTCACCGCGTGCGATTCGGTCGGCCGCTGGAGTAGCCACCACGCCGTATCTTCCCGGCATCAGGTTAGCTACCACAGCCTGGCCCGCCAGCGGAGATAGAGTCGCGCGGTCCGATTCGTACTTCGGGCAGGTCACGATCGTGCCCGTGATGCCGGTCGGACTCGTCGTACCGTCAAAGCCGACTGTCTGGACGTTAAGATTGGAAATCGGGCACGCATCGTTCCCGGTAGCCGGATCGATGGTTCCCGCCAAGCTGTTCGACAACGGCATGTTGAACATGTCGTAGGTCATCTGTCCGGTTGCGTCACCGGTGCCGCCCGCATCGTCAAACAGAGTGACGTTGAACCCTCCCAACCCTGGCTCGTTGGGCGACAACACGTCAATTCCGCCGCCTCCATCCTGCTCGCCGTTGAGCGGGAAGTCATCCTCGAAAACAAATACTGAAAGCTTCGAAGGTGGATACGGAGAAGGTTGCGTCAAAATAGTGACCGCGGTCTGCCCGGCGCCGATCGGTGCGCCACCCATACCATGGCCGCAATTGGGATTCGGAGTGCTCACGCCACCACTACTCGTACAGGCAGGGGAGCCGCCGAAGCCATTGGCAAATGGATTGGCCGCGTCGCCCGGGAAGATCGTGATGTAGTAGCGCTTGGTCGGATCCAGATGGACTTCACTGGGCAAATGGATCGCTTGTTCTGTGCCCGTGGTCCGGCATATACCGTTGCCCACGTCGCATACCGCTTTCACACCGCCCACCGACTGGCCGGATTCGCAGGACAGATCACCCGTGCAACCCGAGGCTATAACTGGCATGTAACTAGTGTGGAAGTTCGTCCCAAAGGTGGGAACGATCGTCGTGCCGCCGGCATTGGTCGTCTTGGTGGGGTCGACATAGAACGTGCGGTCTTCCTCGATGATCCACCGATAGTCCGTGATCTTAGTGACCTTATCGTTACCGTCGATAACGTTCACCGCAAGATTGCTCGGCGTCGGGAAAGAAAGGGTCACCGTCGCGGCACTGGCAGCACTGGTCCCCTGCGAATTCTGCGCTTGAAAGGTAAAGGTGTATGTGCGTGCGCCGGTCGCACTGACGGTCGCATTGAACCCGCCATTCGGGTCGACGGAAAGAGTCAGCCCTGATGCCGGCGCCACGGTCGCGGTGTTAACTGTCAGAGGATAACCCGCCGCGTCCTTGCAAAACGACAGGACGCCGGGGGGTTTGATGCTGAGCGTCGTCGCCACCGTCGACGTGTAAGTTGGCGTGGGGACGCTGCAGGTGATGCCGCTAGCCGCCTCAATCGTTGCCGCGCCCAGGGTCACGGTCGCGCAGGCCGCTCCTGAGGTCGCACCGTTACCGCAGTAGGTAAAGCTAGTAGGCGCGCCCGAGTACGTAAACGTACCGTCCCGGTAGAGAGTAAGTCCGGCTGGTGCGGTGCCCACAACCTGTACGCCGTACACGTTGATGTCGTTGGCGAGAACACCTTTGCTCGGATCCGAGACGGTGAGCGTCTTACCAGAAATCACCGAGTTGTAAGTATCCGGGTTGGCTTGCACCGTCGTGAGTCCAGCAGGAAGTGTTGGCAGCACAGCGCCATTCACGCTGATGTAAGCCAGCATGCCAGCGTCACGCGCAATCGAGTTCCCTGACAGGCTCAACTCGCGGTCGAAGATGGGGAGGGCCGTCGCGGTCGCCGCTGGCACATTAATCATCACATCGTAGGTCTTGCCCGCCGCCATAAACACTTCGCTCTGCACGCGCGAAACGCCTGGCAGAGGATTGCCGTCCTCGGCGACCAGGCTGAAGCCCGATACGGGAGTCGCGGCTGGAGCACCAGTCGGCACAACGGCCGGTGTGGTCAGGGCGCCAACAATCGAAGGAATGTGCATGCGCAAACCGGCGTTTACCATGCGCACCAGAACCGAGCCGGTGGCCGCGACTCCCGTCGCAGGAGAAGCCGGAAACAGCGAGGACGCAACGCTGGTCTTGTTGAACGCCTGTCCATTAATCAGGTAATACAGCGGAGTGTAGTTCACCGCCGGTGGATAGCACGCTCCGGCGGGTGTGGTGCCGGCCATGCAGGACCGGCTAACTGTAAGTTGCAGCGCCGCATTGGCTGATGCTCCGCTTCCGCCGCCACCGGTGATGGTAATGGTGGGAGCCTCCGTGTACATGCCAGCGTTAACTATGTCGATTTCGGTCACTTGCTGGTAGGTTGAGCTGGTGGGATCGCCATCGACCACTGCGGTCGCGGTCGCAGTTGGGGCGCCGGCGCTAAAAGTAACGGTGGGCGCAGTCGTATAGTGCGAGCCACCGCTGATCAGGTTAATGGAGGCGACCGGTGCTGCTGCGTACGGACCAAGGGTCGCAGACTCGTTAAATTCACTCGTGCGAACCGCCGCGTCGACCGCCCGGTTCTGGTTCGGATCGATTTCGCTGAGCGCCAGCGGGATTTCCGCGTTGTAGCTCACGCCAGGATAAGCCGTGCCGGCTGTGGCTCCCGCCGGAACGGTGGTCACAACCAATATCCCGTATAAGCCCATCGGTCCCTGAATTGAGGGATGCGTGCCCGACTCAATCAGGTAGGTGCCCGGTCGCAGGTTCGACCAAGCAGGCAGTAAGGCGGTTGTTCCTCCTGCCACTTCGGTGCCGAACGACTGGATGCGCGGCCCCTGTGTTGGCGGCACCCATACTGGGCCGGTGTTCGCGATGGGCCACGTGGTTCCCATGTTCTCGTGAACCGGGCTGGCCGTGCAGGTCGCACCGCCCGTGCAGCTCGTGCCGACAGTTCCGAGACCGCCGCCCAGCTGACCCACGATAACTAGCGAGGTGGGTATCTGGTTTGGAGTCGTGCTGCCGGTCGGCGTAAACGTGAGGTTATTGGTGAGGTTGATCGACAAGCCCCCCGTCGCCGTCGTGGGAACCGTGATCAGCACGGGCGACCAGCCCGTCGTTACCTTGCTTAAAGGAGCGCACGTCGCCAAGGAACCAGTGGCAACCGTGCCGCACGTGTAGCCCCACATCGGTACCGATGAGCCATCGGGCAGAGTTAGGGTGGTGGGCGCCGCAGTCAGATTAATCCGCTGCTGGGCCGCAGCGAGACCCGCTCCGAGGAGGAGAACAGTTGTTACCAGTACCGCTGTCTTCAAAGTGGCCTTGAGTTTATTGAATCGCATTGCTCTCTCCTCTTCTTAGTTGGACTCGTCGATGACGAATTCCCGGGAATCAACCAGCATCATCATCAGCATTCCACCAGGGAAAATATTGTTGGTGGTGATTTCGCGCTCGTTGTGCGAGTGCCACATAAAGGCAAAGCCAGCCTCGGCGCTGGGGTTATTAGCGATCGTGCCGGACGGCGGCGTCGTACCCGTGGGGCCGGTAGCTCGAATGGTCGCATCTGGACCAAGGTAAGGACTGCCGCCATACCAGGGGCCGTTCGTAAACAGATTGGCATCGGGCAGAGTTGCCGGCCCGCCGGCTGCAACATCGCCGAATGGTGCAACCTGAACTGGTTTGTTGTGGTCCTGGCACCACTCGTAGTAATTCACCGCCGCCGGGTTCCCGGTGTTGTAGCCGTTGGCATCGGGAGTACAGGTAAGCGTCGCGAGCGGGTCGCTCGAGGTGGGATTGTGACCATACATATCCCAATTCAGCCCCTTGGCCGTGTAGTAGAAGATCCCATCCATGGCAAGCCCTGGAGTCGTGGTAGTCGTGAAGAGGAGCGGGCCAGCCAGTTCGGCTGCATTGGATTGGCTCAGGATTATGTTTCCATCCCGAGCCAGAATGCGCACGTGGTTGCCGTGCTCATGGAACGGATGCTGCCAGCGCCCCTGGCCGACGATCCGCAAGAGCACCAATTCACCTGGATGCATGTGCGGATTGCCGTTGTAGGGCTGGTGCGGATACTCAGGAGCGTAGTTGGGATCCATGTCGTCGGGCATCGAGCGGCCGTTAATCATGAAATAAGCAGGATGGTAAGGCTCGGTGGGAACTTCGAGATGGCATACCGGATCCGCAAGCGCGCATCCAGCCTTGGCCGTGACTTGCGCCAATGCCTGAGTGTGAATGCTAGGATCCATCTCAGTGAACTGGAATAGATACTCGCGGTCGTAGCAGCTTCCCGCCACATGGTAAGCAGCGCCGGTGGCGGAGAGCCGGAAGTCTTTTTCGCCATTTGCGGTTAACGTCGTAGCCCCGGTTGCAAGGCCTGCGTGTAGGTTATGGGCGGGACAAGTCGGAGCGTTGGCAGTATTGGGCAGCACGATGATCGCGCCGTACAGACCCATCTCCACCTGCAGGTCGCCTTGCGTTCCGCTGTAGTAGGCGCGAGTACCGGGTGACGATGCTACGAACGTGTAGGTCACGCACGAAGCAGTTACACAAGACGTGGAAGTTGTTGGCGTCGACTCCCGCGTCAGCAAGCCCTGTACGCCGTTGGTGGCCGTCGCCTGGAAACCCGGGAACAAGAGTGACGTGTTCCCCGCCGCTGCCGGCAAGTTGTTCACAAGGGTTACGGTAACGGTTTGGCCCTCGGTGACGACCAGCGTGGGACCGGGGACTTGCATCAACGGGCATCCACCAGTCGGCCGTGGAACGGCGGCGGGCACAAAGCTCGTCGGCTGCGAGGCGCAACCGTACCCCCACGAGTAAATCATCCCGCCATCGGGCTGGGTGAGGAACGCCGGTTGCGCGGTCAGGTGAAACGTCGGTCCGGTGATCCCAGGAGCCGCAGCATGCGCCGCAGTGGTGAACAGCGCGATAGCCATCATCAGCGCCAAGAGCAATTGTGTCTTCGTGATCGCTTTTTTCATTTTCGTCGCCCTCATTGCCGCACTCCTAATTAGTGATGTGGACCTCAGTCATCAGGCCACCAAAGTTCTCAGCATCATTCGACAAGTGATCAAGGTTGGGGGTGTAGAGATAGAAGACTTGGCCCGCCGTGTAACCGGTGGCATCCAGAATCACATCCAGCGACTCGCCGCCGGCCAGCGTGATCGAATTGGTGTTGTAGTACATATTGTTTCCGTCCTGGTCGCGCAGCAGCTTGGCGTTGTAGCCGATGACCTTCATCGGGATTCCCAATGACGCCAGCGTCTGATATTCAGTGACGTCCAGGTCGGAGATGCGAAGCAGCGCCTTCTTGCCAGCCGGAATTTTGATGATCGAATTCAGCGGCTGCGAGAAGTGCATGCTGCCATCCACCGTTTGCGTGGCCAGCGGACCAGGAGTGACTGTGTCCGGGTAGCTGCGTCCATTCAACAAGAAGTACTTGTCCTTCATGTCCACAAAACCTTCTGGGTTAAAGGTCATGCCGACAAAATGGAAGTTGGGATCGAAGCCGTGAATCTGGAGGGGATACTCGACATCGTATGCGGTGGAACCGTCGCCGTCGTTGTAGGCGTATTTGCTGCCGCCGGCGGCGCTGGTATTCACCGCTGGCAGAGGATTACTGCATAGGATATCGGGAACCGTGGTGAGGGCGGGGGTCACACCGTCGCTGGGCCGCCTGCACGCCGTCCGCAAATCTTGCTGCTGCGCCTGAAGTGCGGTAAAGAGGTTGCCCGTCACGCGATTCTGCCGTGGACGCACATAAAGCTGTCCAACCATACCCATCTGCAAGTGTTCCGGCGGCGTGATGTGGCAGTGCCAGAAGTAAGTGCCCGCATCCGGCGCGAGATAGTAATAAGTAAAGCTGGCGCCGATGTTGATAGCTACCGATGCGTCGGGCACGCCGTCATAGAAGGAGGAAGCGTTCGGATAACCGTGGAAGTGAACCGTGTGCTGCTCGAACAGGTCCGGGCGCATGATCATGCCTACGTTGGTGAGCGTGAGGAAGAATTCGTCATCTTCGTCGATCGCCATCAGCGGCGCCGGAATATTGCCGTTCATCACGCCCACGTCCATGATCTGGCGGGGATCTACATGCCCATCGATCATTTGGGGAGCCGACGCGGTTGCGGTCGCGGATTCATTCACATCAGACAGCCCGGTGGTCGCTGCGGTGAACGTGAAATTGAAAGTCGCCGGGAAGCCGTAGTTCGTGATGTCGGCCGGGTAGGTGAGCGGGAGGGCGTCGGTGCCGACCTGGGTAATTGTCCAGCTGCCGTTGTACCCCGTACCGGCTCCTGAGATGTTGACCGTATCTCCGGCGTGCAGCCCTAGAGGAGCGTTCCCTTGAACATAGACCGTGGTCCCGGCCCCGGTCGCGCTCTCGGCGATGTCGTAAATGCTGACAAGGTTCGCCACATCTGGAGCCAAGCCCACCGCACCGTTAAAGGTGAAGGCGCTGGTCTGAAGGGGAAAGGTCCAGGAAGTCGACGATATTTGATTTGTCGTGGCCGGATCGCCGGGCGCCAGCGGGCTACTTGTACTCGGATACAAACCATTGAATAGGTACGGGAATTGTGTACCCGGCAGCCCGTTGGAAATGTCCGCCAGGCCCGACAGCGGCCCGAACGAGAACATGTACGTCTGGGTACCGTCTGCCATGGTCGCATAACCGTCACCGCCGGAGATCTGCTGGCACTTAATGGCGCCGTTCACGTTGGCGGGTGCGGCCGGATATCCGGTGGTGCCGGTGTACGTGGGGCCAACATAGGCAGGCTCCGAATTATTGTTGGCCGCCACCGGGTGAGTAATGGTGCTGACCGGACACTGCACCCGGAACGACTGCGCGCTCGCGGAGACTGTCGCAAGACAGACTAGGAGTATTGGCAACCAAACCTGGATGGACTTTCTCATGACTATACGGCCTCCTTCTGGACCTGCCGGCGCGACTAGCGCCACGTATCGAAGAGTGACGATCAGAGAAGCGCCGAGGGTCTGGCAGCGTGTGAACCAAGATGCACGCAGCTTAGCGTCCTCGGCCATTGTCGTCAGTTGTAGTTCCCGTCTGGTGCCCATGGTGGTGAACAGCAAATTCCTCTCTAGGGGCTGACTAACTGGCATACGACCCGCCAGGAACGTCTTCCACGGAGCTCTCGGTACAGATTTGCTCGGGGAGTTGACAGCCGGGCGGGGGAGATATCTGCCTCGGGCAATCAACTTCTGGAGGAGATTAGGATAAGCAGCAACACGCGTCTACCGTCGAATGAAGGTAACAGCAAAAGAATATTGCTCCATACCGCCGCGGCGGCGTCTTGTGCCGATACACCAGGCGTGCCACCCGTGCAGGCCACGGCAAATCAGAGCTACAGGATCGCGTGGTCTGCTGGGGCGAGAAATTGTTCGTCAAGCTGTTGGGACCATGGGGCCCTCGATGATTTTCGATAGCGGTAAGGCCCAATCAAGTTTGAAAAATGGTAAGGCTGGTCGGAGAAACCAGCCTTACGAGCCTAGCAGGTGAGGCAGGGGTTAAAGTTCAGGTTAGGACACTTATTCAGTAGTGTCTACCGTCAAACAACGGTAAAAATCCAATAATTTGCCTTGTAACAGGGTCGTAACGCACTCGCTGTCCAAATGCTCACAATCGTGGTGTCCGGACCGGGCCGCTTTGCAGGTTCTAAGAGTTGTTGGTTCTGCTAGTCGTCAAACCCGGGGTGCGGGTTTCATCTGGAGCGGTCCCTGGATCGGCAGGATCGGTCCCGTATCCATGGCCTTCTGCGGATCGGAGGAGCGAACGAAGCCGACACTCTTGAGCAACAGCGATACCAACTGGGATTGACGCTGCACTCCGGTTTTCGCAAACAAATTGCCCAGATGCATGCGAGCCGTCGAGAGTTGAATGCCAAGCTGTGCGCAACACTCATTCACGGTGTTGCCCTCCATGAGCAAGCCCGCTAAGCGAGCTTCCATGGAAGTCAGTCCGTAGAGGAGACGCAGTCCGGTTTCGCCCGTGGGCACAGGAAGCTCAGGATCGAGGATAAATACCAAGACTGCAGGCCCGGAGGAATCCGGTCTGGTCTGCGATTTATGCAGCGAACGAACAATCAGAGTGAGTGGTTTCTTGCCGGAAGGGCGCAGCACCGCAGCGATCGGCTCCTTGAGTTGTGAATCTCTGAGCGAAGGGGAATGCGTCGCCTGCCGCATCAGTCCGATCAAGGAAGTGCAGCACCCCATCAAAGGGCACAGAATGCCCTGCGCGCTCAACTCCAGGCCATCGCGTGTGGCCAAAATCTGTTCCGCCGTAAAATTTGCGAACAGCAACCGCCGCGAGACGTCGGTCACAACCACCCCTACGCTGATCACATCCAGTGCCTCCAGCCCAGCTACCAATATCTGGTAGGGTCGGCTACTGCAGGCCCCTAGCAGGTGGATGACCTCGTGCAGATACCGATCCCCCATGGTCGAGAGCGTTTCGGCGCATCTCCTCGGATCCTGGCACCCACCCTTGGCCTCCAGTGCACCGCAGTGGGGACATTGGAAGTCGGTCGCGATGAACCTGCGGCTCCGATTATCTAATGCAAAAGACGAGACTGGCATTCATCCATCCTGATCTCAAGATTTGTGGTTTCAACTGCACTACCGAGACAATTCCTGCCCTCTGGGCCTACAGAGGTGCGAACACACCCACAGCATTCGCAATAGCAGGAGTCTACGGTCGCGGTGAGCGAGAGATTATTGCGCAACATCAATCTCGACATCAGACTTGACAACTAATTTACGCCACTTTACAACTCGCGTTAATTTCGCTGTCAGAGAGCCAAGAGATTTTACAACCGCGCAAACTGATTTGCCTTTAAATGGGGTTCGATGTCTGCGCTTGTGGGGACCTACTCGCTCCGAGGAAGGGTGCAGACGTGAACTTGAACATCAGCCGACGATCGGAGGTTACTCAGACACCACGCACGCGAACCTAACGGATGCATTGTCCTTCGCACGATGAGTGGAGATTTCATGCATCGGGTACCGGCTGTCGCATGTATTGCCAGGTGTAAAACTGACTCGATGATTACATCCGATGCAGGTCACGGCTCCTCTCCGAGGTATTTCTATACGGAGAACACCCACAATAACTTTCAGCCTTGGTTAGTACCGTTACGTGCAGAGTTAGTTTTTCTTGCGGCTAAGCTTGGCTTCCGCCGCCGCAATGCGAGCGTCGCGCCGCTGATCTTCAATCACACTAGTCAAGTTGGACAACCACGACCCGCCGTAAGAATCGGTCCACACATAGACGGGCTTGCCGTCGCGCTCTTGCCCATAGGCTGCCTCTCCCTGACCAGCCAGCCTCTTCAGCGTCGTATGAACCGAGGCGAGGGGATTTACAAACTCAGAGAGATCGAAGCCGGAATTTCGAAGCGCGTCCCTGGTCTCGATGGCCGTCAAGCCATGGTCGCCTGCCTTCTTAAGAGCAACTCGCACGCCATCGACAAGACCGGGACCAGCAACGCTAGCCCAACCCAGAAGTGCATGCAACTTGCGGGTTCGCTCCCTGTCCTCTTTGACCATCCCCGACAGCATGCGAACAGTGTTAGTCAGTTTAACAATTTCGGCGTTGAGCCGGTCACGCTCCCGGATCGTGCCTTCCAACTCCGAGAGCGCCTGATCCAGAGCGTCCGAATAATCAATCCGAGGTTGTCTCATGTCTCTTAACTTATCGAAAGATATAACACAGTCGAGTACTGTCGCCAACAATTCCACAGAGAGCTGTGCGGGGTGGGAATTATTCCTGGCGGATGTCCAAGCTCAAATCGCTCACTTACGCGGTTTGGTGCCCGTGATCAAGGAAAGGATCGCGAGTGGCGACCCGTGGCCAGGAATGCAAACCGAGAACCAACTTCCGACCAGGCAGCACGATGCGTAAGGGACAACCGTGACGTCCTTGTCGCGTTCGGCTGGTCAGTTGCCTTTTGATCCCACAAACTTGTAGCCGTGCCTTGGGACCGTGACGATGAGCGCAGGCTCTTGAGGGTTTTCTTCGAGTTTTTGCCGAAGGCTGGCTATATGCATGTCTACGGTGCGAGTCAGTGTCCCGCTCTCGTATCCCCACACGGACTTCAGAATGTCCGTTCGATGGACCACGTCCCCTGAGTGCTCGATGAGGTAACGCAAGAGCTGGAATTCCCGGCTGGAAAGATAAACAGGGTTGCCGTCTCGGGTCACTCGAACCCGTCCCAGATCTACACAGATCGAACCGAACTGGTGAATGCCCTTTCCGGGGAGGGACGGCGCGCGGCGCAAAAGGGCCTCGATGCGAGCAATCAATTCCACCGCTTTGAAGGGTTTTGTCACGTAGTCGTCGCCACCGATGCGAAGGCCAACCACCTTGTCAATCGTCTGGGTTCGTGCGGTCAGGAACAAAATTGGCGTGGCCAGCCCCGCCTGGCGAATGTCGCGACACAGATCGAAACCGCTGCGGACCGGCAAAATAATATCGAGAATAATCATGTCGAAAGCGAGAGTAGTAGCCTTCTCAAAGGCTTCTTTGCCGTCCTCAGCCGTTTCGACAACGTAGCCTTCGCCTCGCAGTCGAACTCTCAGGCTGGTCCGTAATGCCTGGTCGTCTTCCACAAGCAAGATATGTTCGTTCATCGAGCCACCAGATTGCTTGCCGCGCTCACTCTCGAAGGTTGGGATTGTTGTCGAACGGCTGCCGGTAAGTGCAGGGTGAACACACTCCCCACACCGATTTCGCTGACCACCGACAACTTTCCTCCCATTGCCTCCGCAACACCTTTTGCTACCGACAGTCCCAAACCTGTGCCGGGAATCTGGGCAGCGATGGCCTGCGGACTGCGATAGAAAGGTTCGAAAATATGGGCTAACTCCGAACTGCCGATGCCCGGACCATGATCGTGAATACTTAGGAGAATTTCGGTGCTGCCATGGCGCGTTTGGCCAAGGCTGGCAAACAGGCCGATCCACCGGTCTTTGTCACTGAATTTAATCGCGTTCACAATCAAGTTTTGCAGACATTGCGCAATCGTCGACAAATTGCCTGTCACGCAGGGAAGTCCCGGCTCGATGTGCTGCTCGACCGTAAACCCCTTCACCTGCACCAATCCTGCCGTGTTCTGGAGCGCACATTGGAAGATCTCCGACACTTGAAGCGGACGCAAGGTTTCCAGTTTCACTCCTCTCGTACTTGCTGAAAACAGCAGAACCTGGTCCACGAGATCCATGAGTTGGTTCGCCTGGCCGGCGATGATGGCTCCTTGTTCCACCAGGTCTGGCCCACTTTGCACCAAGCCGTCCTTTACATTTTCACCCGCGCAGAGAATAGCTGCGATGGGTGTTCGTAGTTCGTGCGAGATGGAAGCTACAAAATCCATCTGCATTTTCGCCACTTGCAGCGTCGCCATTACCCTGCTTCTGTTGACAGCCCAGATCGAAACGCTGCCGAACAGCAGCGTGAACGTAAGTACAGCGATCAGCTGGATTTCCGTCCGGCGCGAGGATCGGGCAACGACCGAGAGTTGCTGGGAAGCCTGTTCATCATAGAGTCGCTTGATATCATCGACGTCGCGTCGGACCCGATCGAAGGATGGTTCGCTCGCCTTGAGATCGACGCTGACCTCCTCTTTCGGCCTGTCGTTGATAATGGTACCCAAAGCTGCGTCGCGGTATTTGAGATAGGAAGACCAGTCGCTCGCGAGGCGTCTGCCGACCTCCACCTCACTGGGTATTCGCGCCTGTCTCAAGTACCGATCTATGCCCGCGGTCACGCGTCGATCGGCTGCGTGCGACTGGTTACCGTACTCCACTTGGAGGTCGTCGTCGTTTGTCGTCAGAGCATACAACATGCTGCCTCGCGTCTCCTGGAGATCATACTGTAGCTCCCCGGTCTGGCGAAGACCCTGCACCGCCCCTGCGTAGATTCTCTCCGCCTGTGAATCCGCTAAACGAACGTCGCGAATCGCGAAGATCCCAACCGCCACTTCCACTCCAAACACAAGCAGCAGAACGAGTCCCGAGCTAAAGTGGTGGAATGTGGCGGCTAACAAGGACTTCGGTAACCGCCGGTGGCTGTCCTCGAAATACTCGTCGTTAGTTTTCGGGCTCATATTAGTTAACTAGGCGCGTCAGCCTGTAGTTTGTAATCCTAGTCGTCTGGGAGCAAGGTGTCGATTCGAATGACTTTACCCGGCTCGCCCACTTCTCCCGGGAGCAAGAAACCGATTACGGAGCGAGCCGAAGCGTTTTGAAATCTATAAAAGCCGAGCGTGTCATACGGTCGGGAAAGACCCTTCACCCCGTGACGAATCATCAGCCCCTCATTCAGCCACTCGAAATTGAAGCGCGCCACCACCCCATAGCCATCGACCATGGTCTCGCCTATCCTCGGTTTGTTGGCGGGAAACAAAACGTCGCGGTAGGCGGAGAAACCCACCTGCAATCCCGGGATCTGTTCCGGCCGAGCGAAGTGCCCCCCGACCCGCCCGCTGCGCAGTTCGCAAGTCCGGTCCAGGTCAGCAGCCTTTTATCAGAATCCAACAGGAGGAGCACCTGCGCCGGTGAACCTCTCTTACACAATACCCCACCCACAGTGGTTGCGATTGTCCGTGGGTTGAGGTTGCTTGTCAAGAGTTCCTGCACAACGCCGGAGCTATCGTTGCCCCTTTTGAATGGGAACGACCAATATCTTCTACGAGAACGTTCATTTGCTAGTGCAAAGGCGAGCTCAACCAGCACAAACATGATGACAAAGTTTAGCGAACTCCGACCGTGCAGGCTCAAGCTCTTCAGGTGTCGAAGCCCTATGCCGCATTCATCCGCGCTAGGCGACGCCGCCCGCATCCGAGGCACTGGCAGGCGCTGGCTCAGCTTCTGGCACTCTGGGCTTTAGCTTTTACCCCCGGTGAGGCACTGGTAACGAGCTGGGATTTCCTTTCTGCTTTGGCTCGTTTCAAGTCGGAGCACAGATCCGCGGCGCGCTGGTAGCGACGCTCGCGGTCTTTCTCCAGTGACTTAATGATGATCGAGTCCAAGGCCGTGGGGAATGCAGAATTTGCGCGGCTGGGCGCGGTAGGCTTCACGTTCAAGAGGTTCGCGCTGATGAGCCGCTTGCGCATAGATGGTTGCGTACCGCGGATAGCTAATACGGCGACGAATCTTCAATTGAAATCTGGTCAATTTTGACCAGTCTTGCTCGCCCAACAAGCTGAGAATAGGGATGGGAGACCGCTGTCCGCGAGAGAATTCCGCTGTAGAGCGAGTCAAATGAAACGCCGTGGCGCGTTCCCGGTTCAGCGCTGATGGGCGGGCGCTCATTCTGCAATCAACCTTCTCCACGCTAGCACCGAGCAACAGGATATTGATGTCAGTTATAGAAACCTTACCCTCGACCGGAACACTGGAACTCGTCAAAAGGCGCCCCCTGGCATCCCGCCAAGCGGCCACGGCACCCGTCCGGCTGCAATCGGGAGCGGGCCTCCCGAGCCGGATCGCCGTGGTTGGCAACTATCTTCCGCGACAATGCGGGATTGCGACTTTTACCACCGACTTGTGCGACGCGATTTCCACTGAGTGTGGTGCAGCACGGTTGTTCGCTGTTCCGGTCAACGATACGGAATCCGGATATACGTACCCAGAGCGAGTAAGACTCGCGCTTGCACAGGATGATTTGTCCTCGTATGAGCAGGCGGCCGACTTTTTGAACTTCACGAATTTCGATCTGGTATGCCTGCAGCACGAGTATGGAATCTTTGGCGGTCCGGCGGGCAGTCACATCTTGGCTCTTCTCCGGCGCCTCAAGATGCCGGTCATTACAACCCTCCATACGGTGCTTCGCGAACCGAATCCGGACCAACGACGGGTGATGGAGGAGATCGCCGCGCTGTCGGACCGTCTGATCGTCATGAGCGAACTGTCTTCCCAGTTCCTGCAAGAGATATTCAAAGTGCCTGGCAGCAAGATCGACATGGTGCCTCACGGCGTTCCCGATTTGCCATTCCTGGATCCCAATTTCTACAAAGACCGGTTTGGCGTGGAAGGGAAAGCGGTCCTCGTCACCTTCGGCCTGCTCTCGCCGAATAAGGGAATCGAAAACGTTATTCAAGCCTTGCCGCAGATTTTGTCGAAGCACAAGAATGTGGTCTACATCGTCGCGGGCGCGACCCATCCCCACATTCTCCGTCGTGAAGGGGATCATTATCGCGAGCACTTGCAGGCCTTGGCGAAGGAAATCGGAGTGCAGTCGAATGTAATCTTCCACAACCGCTTTGTCAGCCCTCAGGAGATGGTCGAGTTCATTGGAGCGGCGGACATCTATATCACTCCTTATCGCCATGAGGAGCAGGTGGTTTCCGGAACGCTTGCCTATGCGTTAGGTGCAGGCAAGGCGATCATTTCGACTCCATATTGGCATGCGATTGAGTTGCTGGACGACCGCCGTGGCGCGTTGGTCCCCTTCCAGGACCCGGATGCTATTGCACGAAAGACAGTCGAACTCCTCGATACTCCTGCGATACGGCACGCTATGCGTAAACGCGCTTACCTGTACGCACGGGAAATGATCTGGAAGAAAGTGGCCCAAGGGTACATGGCGAGTTTTGGGCAAGCTCGCAGTGACCGCATGCGGGAGCCACGCGTGATGTTCGCGGATGAAACGTCCGCAAAATGCATCGACCAACTACCAGCGCTAAGACTGGACCACTTGCATCGGTTGACCGACGACACCGGCATGCTCCAGCACGCAACCTTTGCAGTCCCCAACTACACCGAGGGGTACACAACGGACGACAATGCACGCGCGCTCGTTCTAACCATCCTGCTCGAGCAAATCGGGCAATCGGGGCCGTTAGCGAGTGACCATCTTGCCTCGCGGTACCTGGCTTTCTTGGGACATGCTCTGAATCCGGCCAACGGCAGGTTCAGAAACTTCCTGAGTTATGCGCGCACCTGGGGCGAAGCGCAGGGATCCGAGGACTGTCACGGCCGAGCGCTGTGGGCACTCGGCACGGTTCTGGGACGTTCCAAGAATAAGGCACTCAGAGGCGCGGCGGGCCATCTTTTCGAAATTGCCGTTCCGGCGGTCGTTACCTTCAGCAGTCCGCGCGCTTGGGCCTTCGCATTGCTGGGGATTCAGGAGTACCTCAATTGCTTTCCAGGCGACAGGGATGCTCAGAAGATGGGCGACGTCCTGGCGACTCGGCTGGTCGAACTCCAGGCCGCAAACCAGTCACCGGACTGGGCCTGGTTTGAAGACGTTCTGGCCTACTCAAACGCGAGGTTGCCGCAAGCTGTCTTGATCGCCGGCCGTCGCAACTCCGATCGCCACATGATATCCGTCGCCCTCGGAGCGCTGGATTGGCTCAGCGAGATACAGCATTGCGCAGAAAAGGATCATTTCGTGCCCATTGGTTCACAAGGGTTCTACCGCAAGGGCTGCGAGAGAGCACGCTTCGACCAACAGCCTGTTGAAGCGGGTTGCGCCGTTTCCGCGTGTCTCGAAGCTTATCGTGCAACGGGAAATGATCGTTGGCGCAAGGAAGCATGGTCCGCTTTTAACTGGTTCTTGGGAGACAATGACCTGCAAATTTCACTGTACGATCCCACCACGGGCGGCTGCCGAGACGGTCTGCACCCCGAGCGAGTGAATGAAAACCAGGGAGCAGAGTCGACTCTGGCATTCCTGATGGCGCAGGTCGAAATGCGCTTACTGGGAGAAGTCGATCATCCCCGATCAAGCCCTGATCTGGTTGACACTTCCAGCAACAGGGACGAGGTCACCACACATGTGCTTTGAAGCAGGCTCTTCGTTTTCTGGGAAATCCTCATGAGTGTTGCTACAACAACTCGTTACGAGCCTCTGATTCTTCGGCATCCTGCCAACCCAATCCTATCGAGTAAGGATTGGCCATATTCCATTAACAGTGTGTTCAATGCAGGCGCGACCCTGCTTGCGGATGGAACGACCCTATTGCTTTGCCGTGTTGAGGATCGACGCGGTCTGTCGCACCTTTGCGCAGCGCGTTCACGAAACGGTGTCGATGGATGGAAGATTGACAGCGAACCGACATTGATGCCGAACCCGGACGAGTACCCAGAGGAGATCTGGGGCATTGAGGATCCTCGCATCACGTTCGTGCCCGAACTGCAGCAATACGTGGTCACTTACACCTCGTATTCGCGCGGCGGCCCTGGAGTATCTCTGGCCCTGACCAAAGACTTCCGAAGTTTTGAGCGTTACGGCGTCATTATGCCACCGGACGACAAAGACACAGCGCTTCTGCCCCGGAGAATCGATGGATACTGGGCGCTGATTCATCGGCCCATGACGACGCTCGGAGCGCATATGTGGATTTCGTACTCTCCTGACCTGCGTCATTGGGGCCGGCACCGGCTCATGCTGGAAGCGCGGCGCGGCGCCTGGTGGGACGCAAACAAGATTGGTTTGTCGCCGCCACCCATCGAGACTTCCAGAGGGTGGCTCGTGCTCTATCACGGAGTGCGGCACACGCCTTCGGGCTGTCTATATCGCTTGGGATTGGCGCTCTTCGACCTTGAGAAGCCGGAAAAATGTTTGCTGCGAGGGGATTCGTGGATCTTTGGGCCCGAGGCCGAGTACGAGCGCCGTGGCGACGTCGACGATGTTGTGTTCCCGTGCGGATACACGATGAACCCCGACTGCGACACCATCAATCTCTACTACGGAGCTGCGGATTGCTCGATCGCCCTGGCTCGGGCCAGCGTGCGCTCTCTCCTGGAGTGGCTGGATGCCAATGGAACCTGCGAACGCCGCCAGCGAGCAGAGGATTGATGAAAGCCCTGCTTTGGATTTTTCGGTTTGCCTTCGGGTGCCATCATAGGCAACTGAGCCGTGTGCTCACAATCAAGAAACGGACGTACCAGGTCTGTTTGGAGTGTGGACAGGAATTCGGGTATTCCTGGACATTGATGCGCTCCATTGGGTCGGGCGTTGCCGACAATGCCTATACGTCGACGGACAACGCCATCCACGCCGAAGTTCCGGTGATTTAGTCCGGGTTCCGACACAGAGCCGCAATCCTCTTTCTGCATGTGAGCTATCTTGCTCAGACGCGAAAACCCGTGCGTGTCATCCTTGACTCTCCTGAGTGTGTTGAGAGAGCGACGACCGCTGATTCCTAGCTCTCATTCTTAGGTCGCTGCGGGTCGGGTCCCGATCAGGTTACGGCAAAGCGACCACATCCAGCCAATCGGCATTCTTCATCCGCGTGTATGCCGCCAAACCTTGCGGTGAGACACGATTCGAGCCTGCAAAGCTCTCGAACATTGAAATCAGGGCAGCGCCTCTAGGCGGATGAGAGGTGTCAGCCCGCGAACGATGAAAGGTCAAAGATTATGCCTCTAATACAGCTTCTCGAGGTTCTGATCGTGGTGGGTGTACTCCTGTGGCTGGTGAATCGCTTCATTCCCATGCAGGGATCCATCAAGTCAATTTTGAACGGCGTCGTGATTATTGCCGTGGTTCTGTGGATCCTGAATGTTTTTGGACTCTTTCATTCGCTTTCCAGAATCCACGTTGGAACGTGAAGGATTTCGTAGATCGGTAATGGAGATAACACCTATGAGAGTAATTAGAATCACCGGCACAGCCATTTTGTCGCTGCTTCTCGGAATCGCTGGTCCTGCTTACGCACAGCACGAGCAGCAGGGCGAAAAGCAAGACCATCCCCAGCAGCAGAGCAAGCACGAGGAAGCCAAGCCCGAAAGGCAGCATGCTCAGCAGCAAAAGCAGTCAGAGCAAAAACAGCAACAGCATGCCCAACAACAGCGGCAGGATCAGAACAATCGGCAACAGCATGCTCAGCAACAGCAGCGCCAGGACCAGAACAATCGGCAACAGCAGGCTCAGCAACAGCGGCAGTCGGACCAAAGGCAACAGCAGGCACAGCATGCTCGGCAACAGCGAGGCAATGAGCAGCCAAGGCGCACTCAGGAACAGCAGCGTGTTCAGCGGAGCGCGTGGCAGCAGCATCGCTCACAACGCTGGGACTCCGACCACCGCACGTGGCAACAACGTGGCGGCTACCATGGCTACCGCATCCCTGACGATCGGTTCCGCGGGTACTTTGGGCCGGACCATGGGTTCCGGATCTACGGACTGCCCTTCATGGTTGTGGGCGGATATCCCCGCTTCCAATACAGCGGCTATTGGTTCAGTCTCGTTGACCCGTGGCCGGAATATTGGGGCAATGACTGGTACGACAACGACGACGTCTATGTCATGTACGTCGACAACGGCTATTACCTCTACAACCGCAGGTATCCCCGGACCGGAATTGCGATCAGTATCTCGATGTAAGTCTGTATGCGGTGCAGCCTCGGGAGAGGCTGCACCCCTCATGAATACATGATAGGAGAACAATATGCTTGGAACTTTATTGATCGTGATCCTGGTTTTAGCACTTTTGGGTGTCCTGCCACGGTGGTCGCATAGCCGGAGTTGGGGCTATGGCCCGTCATCTGGGGTGGGATTGGCCCTTTTCATCGTTGTCATTCTGCTGGTTCTCGGGCGCATTTGAGCCATGCACCACCCGGTAATCTTGTCAGGCGCCATCGCCAAAGGCTGGCGCCTGCTTTCTGTCCGTGGGGCGGCTCTTCTTTTCGTCGTGCTCATGGGCCATCCCTAGTCAGAGAGTTCAACATAGGGTCGGCGGTTGTGTTTCTTCCAGGCCGCTTCGATGCGGAGGTAAGCAATTATGACTACATTGCTATTCACGATCGCCATCTCGGCCGGCTATCGCGGCACCAACGAAATCTACTCCGCACAGGTCCTGGCGCGCAACGGAATGGAGCTCTATCACCTGGCCGAGGCGCTCTCAATCTCGGAAGCGCTGGAGAAGGTAGTGCAAGAAATGCGGCTGGAGGAAAAGACCAACGCATCGTTCCGACAATGAGCCCTTCTCGCATTGTCGCAAGGTGAGCATTATTGCTCAGACCTCTCGAATCCTGAATTGCTAAGCTCGGAATTGACCCTTGGTGCGCCCGTCCGTTTATTCGGACTCGTGTGCGATTGTACACACAGCACGAGCCAGAGAGGCTGCGCAGAGGGAACCGAAATGAGGCGATCCATGAAAAAAGTGATGTTGTTTCTTGCGATGTTGAGTCTGGGCACGCTGTGCTGGGCGGGGTCGGCGCGGGAAGATGCCACAGAGCGCCTGGAAAACGCCACCACAGTGGTACACGAAATTATGGGGATGCCTGACAAGGGAATCCCGGAAGAAGTGTTGGAGCACGCAAAGTGCATAGCCGTCGTGCCGCACATGATCAAAGGCGGCTTGATTTTCGGAGGTAAGGGAGGCAAAGGCGTAGCCACCTGCCGCACAGCGAATGGCTGGAGCGCGCCGGCGTTCATCACGATTTCGGGCGGAAACTGGGGGCTGCAGATCGGGGTGGAAGCTGTGGACCTGGTAATGATCATTCAGAATGAAAAAGGCATGCAAAAGCTGCTCTCGAGTAATTTCCAGATTGGAGCGGATGCTTCCGCAGCCGCGGGACCAGTTGGACGGCATGCCGAGGCCGGTACGGATTGGAAGATGGATACCGAGATCCTGACCTACTCCCGGGCCAAGGGTGCGTTTGCTGGGCTCACGCTGGAGGGCGCATCGATCCGCCAGGACAATGATTCCCGCCACGCGATGTACAAAAGCAACGTCACAACTCGAGCCATCCTGTTGGGCAAAGTGCCGGCTCCATCCGCAGCCGAGCCGTTCCTTGCGGAAATTCGCGGAGCAAAAGCCCAAGCCGCAGCCGCAGAGAAAGCTGAACGGAAAGCCGAAGCCAATCAGAAAGATCAGAAGTAGGGGGTAAGCGTTCATGAAACGAGTTGGAGTGATCAGCACAGCAGTTCTATCGTTGCTTCTCGGAGCTCCGGCTTTTACCTACGCGCAGCAGGAGCAGCAGGGTGAAAAGCAGAAGCAAGAGCAGCAAGACGAGAAGCAGGGCAAGCCCGAAAAGCCGCAGGGCGCACAACAGGCTAAGCCCCAACAAGAGCAGCAGCAACCCGCTCAGCAGCAGGACCAAACCAAGCAGCAGCGCGCTCAGCAACAACAGCAACAGGACAAGAACAAGCAGGATCAGCAGCGCGCTCAGCAACAGCAGCAGCAGGACAAGAACCGGCAGGATCAGCAGCGCGCTCAGCAACAACAGCAGCAGGAAAAGAACAAGCAGGATCAGCAGCGCGCTCAGCAACAGCAGCAACAGGACAAGAACAAGCAGGATCAGCAGCGCGCTCAGCAACAGCAGCAGCAGGACAAAAACAAGCAGGATCAGCAGCGCGCTCAGCAACAACAGCAGCAGGACAAAAACAGGCAGGATCAGCAGCGCGCTCAGCAACAGCAGCAGGACAAAAACAAGCAGGATCAGCAGCGCGCTCAGCAACAACAGCAGCAGGACAAGAACAAGCAGCAACAACAGGGAGAGCGCCTCTCACAACAACGCCAGCAGCAGCTTGTTGAGCAGCAGCAGCAACGCCTGACGCAGTATCGACAGCATTTGGATCAGCAGCAGCGCGTCCTGCAACAGCAGACAGCGCAGTTACAACAACAAAAGCGTATGGCGCAGTATCGATTTCACGAAGACTATCTAGAGCGTATGCATCAACAGCAAGTATTTCTGCAAAACGACCGTCACCCTGATTACGATCGCGATCCGTACTTCTACACGGCTCCGATCTATCGCTACCATCGTGGCGACCGATACTACGAGATCAATCAATACGGCGCAGACTTGCTCCGCCAGGCACTCAATAACGGCTATCAGGAAGGCTTCCGGGCCGGGCAGGCAGACCGCGAGGATCGCTGGCGTTCTGACTACCGAGACTCTTATGCCTATCAGGACGCCAACTACGGCTATAACGGCTATTACGTAGACCGGGACGACTACAACTACTACTTTCGCGAGGGCTTCCGTCGGGGCTATGAAGACGGCTACAACAACCAGTACCAATATGGCCGCTATTCTGACGGCTCATACATCATGCTCGACATCATCTTGTCGCAAGTCCTCGGCTTCGAGTCGCTTCGCTAAGGAGACTTCGAGGGTAGCGGGCTGAACAAAAGCGCCCGGCTTTATTGACCGAGAACGGTCGGTGAAACCGGGCGCACTTCTTTCCCTTCCGTCCCCACGAAGAAGGTTGCTTAGTGCCGTGTCTTGGGCCTCGGGCTGATCAATGGCATCACTACGGTCTCAACCCGCGAAGCAGATCGGCGAGATCGTGTTTCATCAACAAGACTTGATCGCCCACGTCAGCAAGCATCGCCGCTCGTTCATTCATTAATTCAATGTTGAGATCCTTGTCGGCCGCGTTGGTGCTGGTGAGCAGCGCGATCCTCCGCTTCCGCTGAGGAGAATCCGGAGGACCGATACGGCCTGCCGCCACCCATCCTGCTAACATCTGCTCTTTTCTACTGGCCTGGGAATCTGCTCCTGGGGGAACACTGTTTAGATAGGTCCAGATGTCGTCAGGGTAATGGCTGTGCTGCTCCTCTGGTTCACCGAGAAACGCTGCTAACATGTTGGGAAGAATCCATTCAACCCGCTTCCCGCCATGTACTTGCCGAAAGCTGTGGAGCGAAAACAGAGTGGAAACCCCGCCGGCGGCGAAGCCGACCGCGTTGCCTGCACCGGAAGTGGTCTTGCTGAACTGCAGCAGACCACTGACAATGCCGAGTCCAGTGCCCGCCGCGAGGACTGCCAGGTTTGTGCTGCCGATTGCACGATCCCGCTTATAGCGCCACAAACTTCTCAACTCCACCGTTTGTTCCCGCTCGTAGTCGATCTCGCCTGCGACAGAATCTACGTCGAGAGATGCCGCTATTACGGCCTCGGTGATCTGTTGGCGAAGCGATAGTTCTTCAAGAGACAGACTACTTGCACCGGCTCCCTTTGCAGCAGCTAAGGCGGAGAGCTTCTGGAAGTCAGATTCGACTCCGATGATTCGGGCCATCTGCAAGGCGTTTGGAGGAAGCTTGAAGCGCGCTCCTTCGTTTCTCTGTGTATCAGCAAAGCGGGGATTGGCCTCAGTGGCTACCAGGTGGCTTTCCTGGGCTAGGCATGTAGTGAACAGGACCAAGAGAAGTCCCGAAACGGCCAGAGCACAGAGGATTATGGATTTTGGGACTCGCATAGCGACCGTCGCCTCCCGATTTGGGTTTCCACGCCGATTCGTGGAACACGTCCGTGAAGATACCCTTCAGATTGTCCCTCCCACCTGAACAGGTGTCTACAGACACTCAGTTCGTGGCTGCTGGATGAATACCCCCCCAATCGCAGAAATTTCCCTGCTTCAAACACTCGAGCATTCCACGGTCGCGGTAGAACAGATAGCAAGAGCGCTAGTTTTCTGGTAGTTGTGGGCAACAGCGCCAACCGGAAGCCCCAGTAGGCGCAGCCGAAGCCAGCTTGCCTTAGACCAACCGCAGCGCACTCGTCGCAATCGGATCTAGTGCTTCCTTTTTCGTATCCCTATCGGCGAAGTGGCTTGTGCTCGGCTGGAATCGCCCCAGCTTCTGAGGGCGTTAAACGGGAGGGATCGCAATAACCATGGCCCTTTAGACAAGCCGTGTAATTACGTTTGTGCTCGGCGTCGGCCAGCAACTTGGCTTCGGGGGCCGTCAGCTTTGAGTAGTCACAGGTTTCCTCGCCGGCCCTGCAAGCAGAGAGATTGCGCTGATGATCTGCAACGGCGGATTGACCTGCTTCCAACGGAGTGAGTTTGGCTCGGTCGCACTCGCCCCAGCCATCCTGACAATTCTGAGCGTTGCGCTGGTGTTCTGCGGCGGCCACTTCACTCGTTTCCGAAGGAGTCAGTGTGGAATGATCGCAAAGCCCAGCGCCGTCCTTACAATCCGAGACGTTGAGCTGACGCCTGGCTTCGTTCACTTCACCGGCTTCTGGTTGAGTCAGTTTGGAGCGATCGCAGGCACCGATCCTATCCTTGCAGTCGGAGAGGTTGCGCAGGTGCTCCGCCACGGCCATTTCACGGGCTTCGGACCGGGTCAGCTTGGACTGATCGCAGGATGCTATGCCATCGTTGCAATCGGAGACATTACGCCGGTGATCGGCCACGGCCAACGCAATCGCTTCCGGTGCGGTGAGTTTCGTACGGTCGCAGGAATCGTAGCCATTCCTGCAGTCCGAAATATTGCGTCCGTGGCGGGCGAGAGCCACATCCGCCGATTCCGACTCGCTCAATCGCGAGCGATCGCAGGCTTCTCGGCCATTCTTGCAGTTCGCCAGGTTCTGCGCGGAATCAGACGGCTGCGCAAATAGAAGAACGGGCCAAAGGCTGAGGTAGGCTACTTCTGCCCAAAGACATCTCCGTAGGGTGACGTTCATGTGTTGCCGCCTTTCGGGCGATCGACAACGGTGCTCTGCAGCCTGAAACGCATACGATCAATTCTTGCCGATCTTTCCGCTTCAGGAAATGAACAAATAGTGCTGACCGAAACCGGTTTGTGGTTTCGGTCAGCAACAGTCCGGTCTCGCGGGCAACTCAACTACTTCTTGTCTTCCTTCACTTCCGCAATGTGCGCTTGTTGACCCGCATCGGACACAGCCTTCATGAATGCATCTGCGCTTTTCGGAGTTGATACCTTGCCCGAGAGAATGTTGCGGAACTCGATGTTTGTGCCGTAAATTGCGAGCGTGGAGTCGTCATCCTGCTGCACGACCGCGCCTTCGAGAGTTAAGCCGGCGAACACGCCCTTGGAGCGCGAGTAGGTAAGCATTTCAGTGTTCATTTTCCAGTCCGTCCCGGCGGATGCATGGCGGCCGACCGGGCCCGCTGCAACCGAACCTTCACCCGTGAGTTCAAACTTGCTGGAGAGTAAATGCTGGAAACCCTGGTCGTTCATGACCAACATCACCAGGTCCACGCCTTCGACTCCGATCTGCAATCCCAAACTTCCTCCACCCACGGAGACGAACGCGGGCGCACTCCAACCTTCAGCCGTACGGCAAGAGGCCACGCCGCGTCCGTGCTTGCCGCCAACAATGAAGCCACCTTTGATCAGGTCGGGCACTACCAGGATGCACTTTGCATTGCTCAACACTTCTTCTGGGATACCTTTGTCCGGCGTTGACATGATCGCGTGGAGAACATCCACGGAGTTTTGCAGGCGGTCAACCGTGTCTTCCCGAGCCGAGCCTGCCCACGCGTAAGTTCCAACTACGCCTACGAGGCTCATCAACAACACTGACATTGTTTTTTTCATGAATTTTCCTTTAGGTGGTGCAGAACTAAGAGGGGAAGACTTCAGATGGCTGACTTAGCTCAGAGGACCTGAAAGAGAGAGAGGAAGTGTTCGTCTCAAACATCATGATCGCCCAGGCAGGAAGGAATAACTGGTCTAAATTGCTCACTTCCGTCTTGTGGCCCCCAAGCCGATGCTGGACGGTCGCAATGTCGAGACTGAAGGTTTCTGTGCAATGTGAGCAATCCTGCACAGAACCGTGTGCCCTAGCCTGCCATTATCAACTGGGGGAGATCCGAACCGCTATTTCCCAGAATCCGGCCACTCACCTGTGACCCAGCCGTCCCAGCAATGGGAGAAAGAGCGAAGGTAGATCAATGGAGTTCGCCCTTCGCCGTTTTCGCAATCGCGTTCGTAGACGGCTCGCCTCCGTCACTCGCACATTTACGCAGTTGCTGGCGGCTCTTAAGCCACAGAGCAAGAATTTTGGATCGCAAAGGATGTGTCCGTTTTGCGGGTTAATCACCCCGCGGTCCCAACGATTGTGTTTGGAGTGTGGGGAATCACTCTGAGCATTCAACTGGACCGGAAAGATGCAAGGCAAGGATGAGCAATCCGAGCCAAGGAGACTGACGATATGCTATGGACGATTCTGGTAATTCTTGGAATTTTGTGGCTTCTAGGTTTCAGTTTGCACCTGGGCGGAAGCCTGATCCACCTGCTACTAATTGTGGCGTTGGTGATCTTCATCATTAACCTCGTTGGCGGGCGTCAAAGTTCCGCTTAGGATTTCAGGAATTCTGACCAGATATCCCGGATTAATATCTGCGATGTGGAGCAGGTCGCTCTGACGTTGTGAGGACGCAAATGAAAACACAATACCTTCATCTCTCTGCCTATTCTTGTGACAAATGTGCCGGTCCAGTCGTTGCGGGCTCGCTGGCAGTCCGCGAGAATGAAATCTCGAAAGAGACTGACATCAGGCAGGTAGGAGCAATTTGCCTGTCGTGCGGCCATCGGCAGTGCAAGGGGACGGAGGCGGATGTCACTCGTAACTTTCCACCGGTGCACTGGGAACCAACGAAGGTAATCGCCGCAAGCCACAGTTCGACGCATTGGGCGAACTAGCAGCGAGTTTGAGAGTCAGCTCAGTTCTTTGACTGGCGCGTACGCGTGCCGGCAATGGCCAATGCGATCCCGCCTGCGATCAGCACCGCACTGATGATGGGCGATACGCGTTCACTGTGACTGGTTTGCACGCCGATGTTCGTGTCCCCCACTTTGATGCCCTGCGTCTCACTGCGGGGAATCGGCACGACCAGAGATGCGATGCCGAGCACAACCAGGAGCAGGCCTGCAAACAGCAAGATTTTCATAAAAACGGCTCCTCTGCCATCATGCGGCATTCGAAGTTGGAGGGGTCCATCCGCGTCCGTGCAACTGTGCGATCGCGGGCAACAACTCGCTGTCCAAGCAATCCTTGGTTATGAAAGCGTCGACCAACTCCAACGCTTGCTCAGGCACATCTACTGCTGCGGAAAGCATAATGATGGCTGCCTGTGGCTTAAGCCGCCTCATTTCGATGGCAACCTCGTGCCCGTTCATTTTGGGCATGAGGTAGTCAACGATTACAACGTCCACCGCATGCATGGAGGCCAGCTCTAATCCCTTGCCCCCGCTTGGGGCTGTCAGAACGGTATATCCGAAGCTCTCGAGGAAGGATTTTACGCACTCCAGCACGTCCTCGTTATCGTCGATACAAAGAAGGACTGCGCTTTGGAATTCCGGATAGACCGATAGGGGCACGGTTCACCTGCAAACCCCATTTTCAACACTTAGGCGCAGGAAGCTGTTCAAAATTGCTCACATTACTCATGTACAAAACCGGCAGAGCGCCCTTGCCCCAGCGAGTCTTCCGAAGTGAGCCGTTCTGCTCAGTATTGCAAAAGAAAATGAGCGACTCTGTAGGTGCCTCAGAGTGGAGTGACCCGTCAAACCAGGCGGCCTACCTCTTGAAGCAGGAGCTAGCCCAGACAAGGTGGTTCGCGGGCCTTGCCGGATGTTCATCCTCCGGAATCCGCAACCGGATCGCCCTCCGGTGGAGGGCACCTCGTCAGGGCCGGTCTTGATGGCACGCCTCCGCGAGAAGGTGGAATGAAATGCATCCAGAAGATGTAATGAAACCTGACCTGTTTAGTGAAATCGTGCTGTTGGGTAGCGGCGGACTGATATTCGCTTCGCTGTTGCTGATCGTAGTGACCGCATTCGCGCGAGCTTAACCGCGCGTCCAGGTTTCTCTGGAGGATTTATGCCGCCAACCATTCAAGCCGGTACGATTCTGATCGAGGACTGGCCTCTAATGCCCCAACTTAGTCTGGAGAGCGAGCCCTATTCGGGCACCTGGAGTCTGGTTAAGGTGCTGGATGGCTGCGCCCTTGATCGCAAGATCCGTGCCTCCGGATGGAATTTCTTTTTTATGGCGGCAGAAGTAAAGGCGATGTTCTTTGGTGCTGTTGGGGCAAAAAAGATCGAGCACGCCTTGAAGCGGATCCTGGGGAAGGTCAAGCAGCAACACTTCAACGGCCTCGAGGTGACGGAAGTTGTTGCGAAGCGCTTTTTGGGCGTACCCTATGCCATCGTCTCGGCGCACTCCCGGCATGTCCAGCAGAGCTGCTACCTGGATAGCGAGCAAACACGGAGGACGTCCCAGAGCGCCACCGAATGGGCCAGAGGATGAGCACGTCTGCCGTCTGGGGAGTGAACGTATGAAATTTAGCGAAAAGCAAAGTCTCGAACGAATCCTTGAGTCTTTAGTTGTGGTCTCTTGGGCAGACTTGATGCCGGACACCCAAACTGGTTTGATTCACATCGAATACGGCTTTGCTGCGGGCGGCACTTTGGATTATCTGAAGTTCTGGTCATCCACAACCCGAGGCCAGTGGCTGCTGGCTTGTGAGTACTGGATGTCGGCGTCCACCTTTCACAGCACCGGAGTCCACTTTCACAATGGATATCAATCCCAAGGTTTAGCTCACATTCTCGGATCTGTGATGCAGCACCAAACTGCATTCTCGCTTCCAGCGGATCTCGGCCGCCAAGGACTGCTCCAGATCCCAACTCCCAGCCAAGAAGAAAGTGTGGTAGCCGCCGCGTCAGTCAGCGAAGCCCTTGATCGCGTCAGCTCGGCGCCCGCCCAGCTTGTGGTGGCTTGAATTCTGACCGCTCATTGATCTACTGCACCTTGGGTTCGCTCATGCAGATAAATCGAGCCGTTAACGTGAAACTGCGCATCTAACAGTCCAAATGAAGGAGCCCGAGAAGTCGATCTTCGAAGAGCGATACAGAGTTGTCGCCGTCGAGAGCGACCGCCTACTGGTCCGAGGAGTTCTCAGCGGCGAGACGCTCACGATCATCAACCCCGAGCCCGAGACCCCTCTTACCCAAGAAGACTATCCGCCTGGAAAGTTAATTGCTCTGACCGACCCGTCAACTGCACCTCTGAATTAGGCCGCGGTACCCCGCAGTTTGACAACTGCTCCGCACAAGCCTAGCATTGTAATTGAGCAAGCACCTCTTCTTACTCTTTCAGGTCCTCTGAACTAAGTCAGCCCATCTGAAGTTGTCCCTCTTAGACCTCCGAAGGAGGACTGCCTTATGACACTATTGACCCGTTGGGAACCGTTCCGTGAGTTTTCCACTATGCAAGACCGAATCAACCGCATGAATCGTCTGTTCCGTGAGTCGTATAGCCCGGAAGGCCCGGAAGAAGCGTTGACGACCACCAGCTTCGCACCACCGGTGGACATTTACGAAGACGAGCACACCATTACAGTGAAGATGGAAGTCCCAGGCATCGACGAAAAAGACATTGACGTCCGCATCGAGAACAACACCCTTACCGTCCACGGAGAGCGCAAGTTCGAGAAGGAAGAGAAAGAGGAGAACTTCCGTCGCGTCGAGCGGCAGTACGGGAGCTTCACCCGCTCGTTCACGCTGCCCAGTTCCGTCGATACGGGGCAAGTGAGCGCCCATTACGACAAGGGCGTGCTGAAGATCAACCTTGCTAAGAAGGCCGAAGCCAAGCCCAAGCAGATCAAGGTGAACGTTGGCGGCGAGAAGACCCTCGAAGCCAAGGTTCACGGCAAGGTCGCATAAGCACCGCTGGCATGGTTGTCAGTTGCGAAATGGTGAGTGGAGAGAAATGGGAGGCGCCTTGTTGCGCCTCCCCCCTTATTTGTCACCCCGAACGAAAGGAAAATCCTTGAAAAACACCAAATTTGTCGTCAAAGTGAACCGTGGCGGTACTCGCGCCCCTGAATACGTGCAGCGGATTGATCGGACTCCCATCCGGATGACTGCCCACCGCACCCTGGCACTGGTTATGGGACGATTCACGGCCGAAGACACTGTCAAATCCATTCAGAATTCCCGTCGCAGCCCGGAATTAGTGCCCGTACAGGTTTAGGATCAATCTTGGAGTGACTAGGTTCTTAATCTTCAGCACGACGGAGATGGTGTTAGCACGTTCTGGCGTCGCAGCAGGACGCGTCACTACGGCAAGTCAATGGAACAATCTCATCCCACGCGCATCGCCATTGTCGGCTGCGGCAATGTTGGGGCAACCTATGCCTACGCTTTGCTGCTGAACCGGCTCTCGTCGGAAATCGTTCTGATTGATGCCAACCGCTCCAAAGCCGAGGGTGAGGCGATGGATCTCAACCACGCCATGCCGTTCGCACATCCCACACGTATCTGGGCGGGTGACTTCGCGGACTGCGCGGGCGCGCCCATTACCGTGGTCGCTGCCGGCGCAGGCCAGCGGCCGGGCGAGACTCGGCTTGACATGGTCGTGCGCAACGGCGAAATTTGGCGTCAGATCATTCCGCAGATCGTGCAGCACAATCCCAACGGCATCCTTCTGATTGCCACGAATCCGGTGGACGTGTTGACGTATGCGGCGCTCAAGCTCTCCGGGTTGCCAGAGAAGAGGGTGATCGGATCGGGTACCATCCTCGACACCGCCCGCTTTCGGTACCTGCTTAGCCAGCATTTTCGTGTGGACTCCCGCAGCGTGCATGCCTTCATCATTGGCGAGCACGGCGATAGCGAAGTGCCAGTGTGGTCGCTGGCAAACATTGCCGGGATGAAGCTGAAAGATTTCTGCCGCGTGCAGGAGGCCGAGCTCACCTCTGCTACCCGGCAGAGCATTTACGAGCAGACCCGCGATGCCGCCTACCACATCATTGAGCGCAAGGGCGCGACCTATTATGGGGTGGCCGCTGGATTGATCCGCATCACTGCAGCCATTCTGCGCGATCAGAACACGGTTTTTTCCGTCTCGACGTTCATTCGCGATTATTACGGGATCGGCGAGGTCTGCCTGAGCCTTCCGGCAGTTTTGAATCGAGAAGGAGTGGATCGCGTACTGCGGCTTGAACTCAACCCGGAGAAGCGGCCGGGCTGCGCCGATCGGCAGAGGTCTTGCAGGGCACAATCGCGAAGCTCAAGCTCTAGACTGCGTGCAGCGGAAACATGGAATCGGTGAACCAGCTAAAGCTCGATAGAGAAAGCACTTTTAGACAGGAAGTATGGCTACATTCTCGCGTTCCAGGACAACCAGGGTCTGGTCAAAAGTGAACATTTATGGAGAGCTGGGCAGAGTATTCTGCATACAGCCGATGAAAATCCACCTCCATATCGGCGTATTGAGCACGCAGCTCTTGATGTGCGTCGGCATGTGGCAGCCGGCAACGGCGCAACCATCGAATACGCCCGCGATTGAGCCTCGTATTGCGCTGACCTCGGAGCAGGTGGTGGACAAGCTGATCCAGAGAAATCTGGAACGCGCGCTGGCGTTAGCCGCTTACCAGGGGACCCGAATTTATCGTCTTGAACACCACGGCTTCCCGGGTTCCAGAAGCGCAGAAATGACCGTGGCTGTATCGTACCGCTCTCCGGGAATGAAGGAATTCAGCATCCAGTCTGAAACAGGCTCCCGTTCGATCATTGAGAGGGTGTTCCACAAGTTGCTGCAAAGCGAAAAGGAAGCCCTGACCGGCGAGAACCAGGCTCGCGTAGCCCTCAACAATGATAACTACCGCTTCGCTTTGACCGGGTACGAGAGTATGCCGACTGGCCCGTGCTACATCCTCTCCGTCGAGCCTCTCACCAAGAGCAAGCTTCTCTACCGTGGCCGAATTTGGGTGGATGCAGAGGACTTTGCAGTGGTGCGGATTGAGGCGGAGCCCGCAAAGAACCCCTCCTTCTGGACGAAAGAAACCAGGATCGAGCAGACCTATGCTAAGGTAGGTGAATTCTGGCTTCCCATTTCCAATCGAAGCAGCAGCGCGATTCGACTGGGCGGCCATGCCGATTTCACCATTGACTACCAGGACTACCAGATTACGGCCGCTGCGCAGCTGAATACGCCCAGCAACGTCGCGGGATACCGATAGCGCTATGCCTGCTTGGAAAGCAAAGATTCGGTGCAAAGCTGCTCAATCGTGCAGAACTACATTCAGCAGTGAACTGTGAACCTGCAGGCCGCCTTCTATCCCTCCGGCATAGTGGATGAATCCCAATTTCCGGAACCGGTTCATAAAAAAGCTCACCCGCGAACGAGTGGTGCCGACCATATTCGCGAGAGTCTCCTGGCTGACCTTGGGGACCACGGGCTCGGGCACTCCTTCTTTGCCAAAATGAGCGAGCATAAGAAGGACACGGGCCAGTCTCTTTTCGCTGGAATTAAACAGTTGGTCGACCAGGTCCTCTTCATATCGGATATTGCGGGCCAGCAAATATGCCACGAATAGATCAGAAAAAGAGTGTTCTCGATGAAGCGCGTCCATCATCGCCTTCTTCTCGATCCGCAGAAGATGGCAGTCTGTCATTGCCGCCGCGGATCCCATGCGGACAGCCTGCCCTGCCAGCGAGCCTTCCCCAAAAAACGTCCCCTCGCTCAATATGCCGATCGTGGCTTCTTTTCCGACCTTCGAAACAACGGTGAGCCTGACCTTGCCCTTTTGGATATAGAAGACAGTGTCAGCCGAATCCCCTTGCGCGAAGATCCCGTGTTTCTTGGCAACAGTAAGGCTCTTCCTCCCCTCGCCAATGGACGCAAGGAAGGTGCTGGGGTTAAACGCGCGGTTCTTCTTGGATACTGCGATAGAAGCCATTGTCCTCAATTGTAGTCCCAAATGTGATTCTGCTGGCTTCACAGTGCAATACCGGATGCGGCGAAGCATCACAAGGAGATTTAGCTTGCATGCATGGAGTGGGGTGATTCTGTTTCTGGCGAGAGCGGTTACTTCTCCGAAGCCGCCAAGCGCCGATCTCGGTGGAGTTCGGTGCGCGGCTGCCCGGTACTAAGCTCAAACTTCTCTCCCGGCCTGGCGCCCCAAGTGGGGCACCGCACCGCCAGCGCTTGTTTCTCGGTGATTCTCACGGCTACATAATGCGCGTTTCCTCGGCGGCAAGATGGTCAATTTTGATCAGTGCTCGTGGTGACCGCACCATTGATGTCAGCGGGTTTCAATAGCGGTGCCATTGTTCTGAATGTGCTGAGCAGCTTTGAGGAGAAGGATTACCGAGATCTAGCGACTTCTTCGGGCGCTCTCTAGCATTCACTTTTCCTGCTAGCGCTTTATGGATGCAAGAGTTAACGGGCTAGAGCGCAAAATCGACGGAAAGCTGCGCTCTGCGACAAGCTGATTAGCGACAAGTTGATGACATTCAAGAAGATGAATCTCTCTGGTCCTATCGCTTAAAACGATGTTCCACCCACGATAGAAGACCTTTTGCGGTGTGAGGGAGGTTTAACAATTTCCTCTAAGTGATTGAAAACATGGTGGCCAGGGACGGAGTTGAACCGCCGACGCCAGCCTTTTCAGTAAACAACTTACGTGACTTCAGGACTTCAGGTGGCCGCCTAAGTACTTGAGAAAACGTGAGAGACGCGCGAATCATGGGTGGGAATCGTGGGTTCAACGCTAAGTCGAGGAACGTCCATTTGTCACGTTGGAGGTCAAACGATAGACCACGTTCCCCGGAAACACCGTACGTCCTCCAATTCGCTCGTGACTCAAAAACTGCGACGCGAGTGAACACCAGCTGTGCTTATTTCCTGTTTGCAGGCCCACTCGGAAGGTGTCCCAATCACTCAACGCAAGCACCTGATTCTCGAACTCCAGTAGGCGCTGTTGCGCAAGAGTTCTCAAGGTAAACTGCGCATCATAGTATCCCAATTGCCCGTCAAGAAGGATCACGAGGGCCGAGTTGGTTCTACCTCGTTCCAAGCGCGTGCCGATTGGCGAGGAACTGGACCAACAACGTCATTAGCACCGGGAACCCAGGAGCGCCGGTCCCGTCCAACTTGGTTTTAGCCATAGGGAGCCAGTTCAGCAAGTGGCGTTCGAGAAATTCGGCCTCTGCGTGCTCGAGCGCGACGGCGGTAGCTTCTTCGGATGTCTTCTCGGAGGTATATCGCACAGCTGCGAGGAATTCCAGTTGCGTGACAAGGTAGTCTGGGACAGCGCGGTTGGGGTTCGACTTGAGACCGAGAACCTCATAGAAGCAGGTGTTCTCTAGCGCGATCTCTGGGGCGGGACGAGATTTGTCGTGGGCGGACTCAAACAGGGGTACTGGAGGCTCGGGGACGCCGACATCGAACAGCCCGATATACGCCTCCTCATATTGCTCGTAGCTGGAGAACCATTCAAAGCCCGGGAACTCGCCTTCACACTTCAGATTGCTCCAAAGATCATTAAGCGCCTTCGGCATGGCAATCTGCGACAGAAGGTTGAAGCACTCGCGCGTGGGCGGCCCGAAGACGAGGGCGAAGAACCGGTAAAGATCATTCTGTTGCCAGTCGATCGCTGACACCGTTGTGGGATCTGGGGCGATGGTGGGCATCACAACTCCTCTTCCAGGATCTTACTTGCTACTCCAGCACCTGCCAGACCGAGAAATATTTCCGGCCGTCGCGATCTTTCTGGCTTCCGTTCCAGACCGCGAACGCCAGGGGGGTGCCTGCCGGCAGAGCGGGCAATTCGAAGGTGACGCTCCACTGGCCACTCTGATAGGTCCCGCTGGCTGGAAAACTCTGACCAGTCCGGCGCGTCGTCCCCCGTCCCTGAGCCTGCATCAACATCGCCCCGCGCGCAGCGTTCCAGTAGTAGATTTCGACGGGGTGCTCGACATCTCCCATTTGCAGGGACGGAGTGATGGCGCCAGCAGTTGGTTGTTTCGAAAACATGACTGCGGCCGCGTCGAAGAAACGGTCGTCGATCTCCGTTTGTACCTTGCGAAAGCGCGTTTCCGGCGGCGTATTGGGGACCTCCGCGAGTATGGTTGCGTCTTGGGTTGCGTCGTGCCAGGCGAGCTGTACGAGGAGTTTTCCGCCTGTGCGTGCGAGACGGACATCAACGCTGGAGATGTCGAGAGTGGCGGGTTCGTCTGTGTCGTACAGGGACGGCGTGCGATTCAGAGCCACTCGCTTCACCGCAATTTCTTTCCACGCGGCGAGTCCGCCGCTGAGCAGGGTGTCGGTGCTCACGGATGATGTAGCGACCGGCAGAGACTGGCCGCCAGCGGGTTTTGATCCACTCTGCGCCGGGGTCAGGGCAGAGAGCCCGAAACAGAGGAAGAGGATTAGGGCTAGTCGAATTCTCATGACACTCTCCTACGACTGGATCTGTACCAACTGTGGCCGAACATGGAAACGCGTCTCGGCGTCGCGGCCGATGAGCAATTGCAGGACTTCACTGCGTCCGCCTTCCTGCACGTTTCTGAGTTCCGCTTCCAGGCGAGTGATTACGTCCTTTACTTCGGGGCCAAATAGATAAAGCAAGTATTCGAGCGGTAGCCGGGAGTCTTCCAGAATACTTCTGCCATAGTTCCCTGGTTTCGGCGGATTGAACGGAGGAACGTAGAAGACGTTGGGCTGGGTCCCTTTTTCGGGAAAGAGAGGCAGAGCAATTTTGTACTCAAGAACAAGCTTGTGCACGGGACACTCGGGATCATCCAGGAGTCCGACAAAACGCAGGCGTCCTGGACACTGGGCCGCGCACGCGTTGACCTGTCCCTTTTCCAACCGCGGATAACAGAAGATGCACTTCTCGGATTTACCCGCGACCTCGTTGAAATAGATCTTCTTATACGGACAGGCCTTGATGCAGTAGCGATAGCCCTGGCAACGATCCTGGTCGATGACCACGATGCCATCTTCCTCGCGTTTGTAAATGGCCTTGCGCGGGCAGGCTTCCAGACATGCGGGATACGTACAGTGGTTGCAGATGCGCGGGAGATAGAAGAAGTAGTTTTCGTCGGCGTTCAAGCTGCCTACATCTTCGTCCCAGTTCACGCCGGACTTTGGCTCGGGCGAAGGCATGACCGGTTGCTTCTTGCCTTCATAAAGCCGCTGCTCGTAGTTGTACTCCCAGGCGTGGCCGTAGTCGTCCATCGTGGGCAGGGGGCTGGGCTGGAGCGCGCCATCTTTCCATCCTCCGCCAATGCGGTCCCACTGGCGCGGGTAGCCGAGTCCGGGACGCGTCTCGACGTTGTTCCAGTACATATAACCAGTGCCGTCGCGGTCGGTCCACAGCTTTTTGCATGCGATCGTGCAGGTCTGGCAGCCCAGACATTTGTTCAGGTCCATCACCATTGCGTATTGGTGTTTTGACATGGCTGCCTCTCCTTAGACCTTGGCCTTCTCGACTTCCACCTTAGTGTCGCGGTTGTTGCCCGTGGGCCCCCAGTAGTTCAGGCGGAAGTTGACATGGCCATACTTGCCGACGAGCTGCGTCGGTTTGATCTTGATGTAGGTGAGCGACTGCCATCCGCCCTGCTTGAATCCGAGATATTTTTCCCAGCCGTGATACATAGTGACGCGGCCGGGCTTTTCTCCGGGCAAGATCTGCAAGCGGCAAATGCAATGCCCAATCTCGTTGTGGATACGGACCCAGTCGTTGTCCTGCAGGCCGCGTTTGCGAGCGTCGTCGGGATGCATGTAGACGATCGGTCCGCCACGCTGCAGTCGCAGCATGGCGCGGTGATCGCGCCAGGTGGAGTGGATGGACCAGCGTCCGTGCGGCGTGTTCCAGTAGAGCGGGTACTTTTCCTCGATCGGCTCTTTGAATGTGGGGAGGGCTTCACCGAGCTCGATGTACCAGGGATGATCGATGTAGAACTGCTGGCGGCCGGTGAGAGTGCGCCACGGACGCTTCTTCTCGAGCTGATGCTTGAAGGGCGTGTAGGCGATGCCTTCCTCGATATCGCTGTTCCACGATTCGGGATCGGTGGCGATGAAGCGCTTTGGCTTCTCCTGCAGTTGCTGGTACGTCATGCCCTTGGTTTCTTCCGCGTTTCCCAAGATGAAGTTGACGGCCTGTTCGTCGGTCTGGATCGCTCCCTTGCCAGTCCAGTCCTGCGCGAGTTGGGTGAAGTCGCGGTTCCAGTCGAAGGCTTCGTCGTGAAAAGGCTTGAGTCCTTTCTTCGCTGCCACTTCCGCCATCTTTTCGGCTAGCGCGTGGAAGATGTCCCAGTCAGTCTTGCTTTCGAACAGCGGCTCGCAGGCCTTGCTGAAGGGGTGGATGTAGCTGTGGCAGTCGGTGGAGTTGATGTCCACCTTCTCGTAGTAGCTGGCTGCGGGCAGCACGACATCGGAGTAGAGCGCCGTGGTGTCCATGCGGTAATTGATATCCACGATCAGATCGAGGTCTTTCCAGAGCGAGGACTCAAGGATCTCGTTGCCCTTGGCCTGGTTTAGATAGTTGGCCCGCCAACAGATGAATGCGCGTGGCTTCTTGCCGTTCTTCGGCCAGAGCGGCATCCATCCGTTTTTCACCGATTCCTGGATGTACCACTCAATCGGCTTGCCGTTATAGAGATGTGGATCTTTATTCGTGGAGTGGACATAGCTCCACAGCGTGGTGTTCTGGAAACGTTGCTTCTTGCGAGTCTCGGGGAACGCAAGCTTGAAGAACCCCTGCTCGGGCCAGATGCGCTCCTGGCCCACGTAGTGATTGAATCCTCCACCGTTCTTGCCGGTGTTTCCGGTCAAGGCCACCAGCAGGATGAACGAACGGTTGATCAGGTCGTTGTGGAACCAGTGGTTTGTGCCCGCGCCGTGAATGATCATCGCCGGCCTGCGCGTGCCCAGCTCTTTTGCGAAAAGTTCGATTTCGTGAGCGGGAAGGCCGGTGCGCGCTGCCACCTTATCCAGTGTGTATCCGGACAGCTCCTTTTTCAGGAGTTCGAACACGGTCGTGACTTCGGCGGACTTGCCGTCGGCGAGTTGCACTTGGAATGTGCCGGTCAGCGCGGGATCGGCGCCGTTGAGTTGGATGGTCTTCTTGTCCGATCCCATCGAGCCCGGCGTTGGGGCGGCGCGTTGCTGCTTCGTATCCCAGAAATAGAAGATGTCTTCCTTGCCACCTTTCTTGAGATCGGACTCGCGCAAGAACCGGTTCGTGCCTGAAAGCACGAGCAGAGGCATGTCGGTTTGTTCTTTCACATACGGCGCGTCGATCAGATCGTGATCGATGAGTTGTTTGGCCACACCGAGCGCCAGGATCCCATCGGTGCCGGGGTTGATGCGGAAGTACAAATCGGCGTGGATGGCGCTGGAGTTGTAGTCCGGGGAAATGCAGACGATCTTGGCGCCGTTGTATCGCGCTTCGTAGGCAAAGTGTGCATCGGGAATGCGGGTCTGCGAAATGTTCGATCCCCAGAGCACGATGTACTTCGAATTGAACCAGTCGGCGCATTCGCAGGACTCCGTTTGAACACCCCAGGTCAGGGGCTCGCCGGGAGGCAGATCGCAGTACCAGTCATAGAAAGAGAGGAAAACGCCGCCGATATAGTGTGCCAGGCGCGAACCGGCGCAGAAACTGACCGGGCTCATGGCAGGGATCACGCTGAAGAATGAGTTTGTGTCAGGGCCGTGGTTATAGATGTTGTCGAGCAGCTTCTCGGCAACCATCGTGAGCGCTTCGTCCCATGTGGCGCGCCGCCACTTGCCTTCGCCGCGTTCTCCGGTGCGGATGAGGGGATAGCGCAGGCGCTGCGGGCTGTAGACGTACTCCGTGAAGCAGCCGCCCTTCTGGCAGCCGCGCGGGTTGTAGTCGGGGAGGTCGGCACTGATCCGCGGATAGTCTGCCGCCTGCTCTTCGCGCACCATCACGCCGTTGCGCACGTACACCTTCCAGGAGCAGGAGCCGGTGCAGTTGGCGGAGTGGGTGGAACGAACCACTTTGTCCCAGGTCCAGATCTTCCGGTAGAAATCTTCCCAGCCGCGATACGGATAGCTGCGTAACGGGTCGAAGTCACCGGTGAGCATGGTGAGCACGGGCTTGTCCTTGCGCGAGCAGCCGGGCAACGCCAGGGTTGCGGCGGTGATGGCGGCGGTCTGGATAAAGCCGCGCCGCGAGAAGGGCTTTTGCGGTTTTTGCTGGTCGCTCATGGTTTGCCTCCCGAAGGAGCAGCTGT
>JAIQEY010000045.1 GCA_020073565.1 Terriglobia bacterium | reverse complement strand
GCTCGCGTGACCACCAGTTTGATATCGGGATAGTCGCGGATATAACGCTGGGTCTTGTTGAGAACCAGGTAACAGGCGGCGCACGGAGCGATGATGTCCATTTGTGCGCGTTCGGCCAAGGCCAGGTTCCGCGCTGCCAGCGCATACGAGGTCAGTTCATCGACCGACATATAGGTCGTCGCGCCACAGCAGTTCCAGTCTTCGAGTTCCTCGACTTCGATTTGCAGCGCGCGGAATACCGCCAGCAAGGATTCCTCGTACGCCCGTCCCGTTCCCCGCAGCGAGCAACCGGGATAGTAGGCGTATTTCATAGCGCCAACTCCTTCCTGGTGGCCGCCACCGAATCCAGCAGCGTTCGGATCTCGGCACGGCGCTCGACCTTCTCTTTCTTGACGGTCATCCGTCCCGCGATAAATAACTTCCAACCCAGGCCGCTCATGCCGAGCAGCCGCCAGATCGCGGTGCGCAGGAAGACTCGCAGAATCAGCCAGCTCTCCGTGATCCGTCCCGAATCACGGACCATGCGCGAAAACTGCTGCGCCATGACCGGAATGGGGAAGCGCTTCGGATAAAATCTCTCCTCGATTGCCCGTTGTTTCAGGGCATACATCAGGTGGGTGATATTGATTTTCTTTGGGCACTCGACCATGCACGCGTAGCAAGCGGTGCACAGCCAGATCGAAGAACTACTGAGGACTTCCTCTTTGAACCCCTCACGCGAAAGATGCATCAAGCGACGTGGGGTGTAATCCATGTACAGCGAGAGTGGGCAGCTGGCGCTGCACAAGCCGCATTGCAGGCAATGACGGATTCTCTCACCGCCGACCGTATGGCTGATCCAACGCGCAAACTCTGGATCGCGATCGGCCTCGAACTTGATCGTCCGCTTCAGCTCCATAGACCGACCTCGTCAACTGCTGCGCACCACCCTGGTCGGTTGTTTTCTGTCGGCCGGCAGCTACTCGGGCTGCTCGTCCGGCGAAAGCTGGTGCAATCGAGAGGGTCAACTCTGCCTCACGGGTGAGAGTCCCTCCTCTCTCTCAAGTCGCGATGCTTCTGGTAAAAACAAGTCCGGCCCATCACGTTCCGGAGCAAGCATCTTTCACGAAAGTAGATGCCGCACTGAAGGCAGATCTCTTCCGGCTTGGCCGTGTGATTGACGATCTCCGTCGAAACTCGGTCCAGGAGATCTGCCATGTGGCGCAGTTCCTTATCCGAGAAACCACGGAATACTTTTGCCAGCTTCTGGTTCCGGGCGGATTCGTACTCTGCCAGCAATCGCTGGCCCGATTCCGTCAGCGAGAGCCGGGCGGCCCTGCGATCTGTTTTATCGACCGTACGCCGCAACCATCTCCGGCGCACCAGTTTCTCGACGGTCTGGCCGGCAGCGGCCTTGCTGACGCCCAGGAAGGCGGCCACATCTCCGATCGTATGCGTGTCCGTGCGAGCTACTAAAGTCAACAGCTTCAATTGCGGAAGGCTGGCCTGCCTGCCGGCAACCTCGTGCAACAACTTCTCTTCCATTACGTTGCGCACCGCGGTTGCAAACACCTGTGCACTGCCCAGAAAATCCTTGGCGGCGATAGGTTTGTCGGTCATGAGGTGGTGGTGCTCTCCGACAAGGTGGCATGCAGCTTACTGACGCTGCCGTCGACAGCTGTGCTCGTCTTTAGTATATGTAAAGTATATTAACTGTCAAGCATGTTTACTAAATAGCATCTTTCGTCTGGCCACGCCCCCTAGTCGGCCAATTGGCTGTAGCCAAGACCTTACGCTTGCCTGAGCACATAAGTGACCCAGGGTTCGATCCATCCGTCCACCAACTCCACCAGTGGGACAGGAAGGCAACGTAGCAGTCGGTCAATCTCGGTAGTAGCATGCAGATCGAGGATCCGGATCGAGACGTACTCCGGTTCGGTTCGGCCCCGGAGGCAGATCACATACCACGTGCTCTGTCGAGCGAGGAGCGGAGGAGAGCTATGCTCGAAATGAAGGCCATTCGCATGGAGTTCCCGACCGATGCCAACATCATCGTCGGCCAGTCGCACTTCATCAAAACGGTGGAAGACCTTTACGAAGCGGTCGCGACGACCGTGCCTCAGGCCAAGTTCGGTCTGGCATTCAATGAAAGCTCCGGGGCTTGCCTGACGCGGTCGGAGGGAAATGACCAGGCGCTGCGAGAGAGTGCCATCCGCAATGCGCAGGCCCTCGGTTCGGGCCACACGTTTGTACTCGTGCTCCAGAACGCCTATCCCATCAATGTCCTGAGCGCAATCCGGAACGTGCCGGAGGTTTGTACGATCTTTTGTGCAACCGCCAACCCGGTCGAGATCGTTGTGGCCCGGAGTGAGCAGGGTCAAGGGGTACTGGGGGTCATTGACGGCAGTTCCCCCAAAGGAGTGGAGGGACCCACCGACGCCGCCTGGCGGCACGACCTGTTGCGGACGATCGGTTACAAACGGTGAGGCCGCGCGCCCAGTCTTCGCAATCCCCAGAGTGCAAGGATCGCTGATGAACTTGGAAGGGCCGCGCCAGCCGTTTGCTTAGCAAGATACCAGCTTAATAGGCCCGATCTCTTATCGTGTCTTGTGATGGGAAGCTAGCAGTGCAGCAGCAAAAGTCAATCAGCAAATTCTCCGTTTTGCTGGGCTGAGGTAGCCAGAGAACTTTTTCTTCTCATTGAGTTCTCGCCGCACATGCGTTCGATGGAAGCGTATTGTGCGCCCTGACCAAGAAAAGTAGACTTTCTACTCGTCCCTTGCAGGGAGGATACGAAGTGAGCGCATGAGTCGCGGCCAACCGAAGAAGGTTCTGCCAGTCGGCAAACTTCCGCTTGAGCATTTGCGATCGTTGCTGAGGCATCTGCCAAAGCATGATCCGCGCCTGCTCGTTGGACCTCAAATTGGCGAGGACGCGGCCGTCATCGACGCAGGCGATCGCTATCTCGTCGTCACGACAGATCCCATCACCTTTGCCACTGATCACATCGGGCGTTACGCTGTTCACGTCAACGCGAACGACATTGCTGTCCTGGGCGCGCGCCCGTTGTGGTTCTTCGTCGTCATGCTCCTTGCGGAGAGCCGCACGACGCCCGAACTGGCCGAGACGATCATGGCCGATGTGCGGACCACGTGCGAGGAACTGGGCGTCACGGTCGGCGGCGGGCACACGGAAATCACCCAAGGCCTCGACCGCCCGATTCTGGTCGGTCAGATGCTCGGCGAGGTCGCCCCGACTCGGCTTGTGCGGAAGACTCGCATCGCCATCGGCGATCTGATCCTATTGACACGCGGTGTGGCCATCGAGGGCACCGCGATCCTCGCACGAGAGAAGTCCGAACGGCTGCGGGGACGGGTTGATGCCGATCTTCTGGCGCGGGCCGCTCGTTTCCTGATTGAGCCCGGCATCAGTGTCGTGAGTGCGGCTCTCGCGGCTGCCAATGTCGGCGAGGTCGTGCACGCGATGCACGATCCGACGGAAGGCGGGCTCGCGATGGGGCTCTGCGAGCTGGTGGCGCCCGCCGGTCTCGGGCTTCGGGTCATTCGCGAGCACATTCCCGTGTTTCCCGAAACCGACACGATTTGCAGTGCGCTCGCGCTCGATCCGCTGAAACTGATTGCGTCGGGCGCGTTGCTGATCGCCGTTGCGCCAGACAGAGCGGACTCGGTCCTGACGGCCATTGAGGCCACAGGCGTTCCGGTTGTGGTGATTGGTGAGGTGCGTCCGTTGAGCGAAGGCATCACGATCGTGACGAATAAGTCCGTAGAGCCGCTCACTCCCCCGGTTCGCGACGAGATCGCGCGAGCCTTCGAAGGTGGCTAGGCACGGGTGGAATCAGTAGCTTCGATCGGAGGCCGAACATGAACGGATGGATCCACGAGGTACCCCGCTCGCGCAACTATCACTGCAGTGCAGGCCCGAAAGTAGTAGAAGAAAATTAGGCCGGGAGTCGTCCGAAAGTCAGCACTTAACCCCTGCGCATACCGCGCGGGCGTGAGCGCGGCGACGCCCGGCATCGCCTGGGGTCGACGACCCGAGGATCTATGACGGCCGAGGAAAATGGGACACTTGTATCGATTTGTAGAGCCGTCAATCCTCCTTCTCTTGAGTCGGAACGGCGAGGCGCACGGATACGAGTTGGCTAGCGAACTCTCTCAATACGCTTTGACCGATGCAGAGGTTGAGGCGGCCGCTCTCTATCGTACTCTGCGGACACTCGAGCAGAATGGCCATGTAACCTCGCGCTGGCACACGGGGAGCACAGGTCCGGCCAGGCGAGTTTACAAATTGACGGCCGAAGGAAAAGAGCACCTGCGCGAATGGGTGGCTGTGCTGACCCACATGTCGAATTCCATGACTCACTTTTTGAGAGCAGCCCGCAACCACAAGCCAGCTGCTCGCACCTCGGTAAAACGGGAGCCGAGGGTTCGGTAAGCCCGATCTGATCCAGTCCGCCCGGCAATCGGGACCCCATAGACTGTCCTCACAATTTCCACCCAGAGGCACAGGTGCAGGATGCTGACGCGCGTCCACGCGGGGCCTATAATCACCCACCGCCGTGATGGCAGTCACAGCTTTCCGAGTTGCGTAAGGTGGCAACTATCTCTAGATCGCAAACTGCGTAGGGGCTTCAATTCCTCCTTCCAGCGGGCGATGTCTGCCAAAGGCCGGATCTCGGCTATGCCGCACGGAGTCTCCGCATGCCACATGTGCAAGCGAATTTACCTTGATGCCGGGGGCACGGTTTGCGGCGCATGTTCTGGTCCTGCTCCAGGGGGCAGCGACGGCCCACCCACAGCATAGGCTAGTCCATCATATATGCAGATAGCCCCTAGTGTTCTGCTAGGGGAGCGCGAAACCGCTGAAAGTGAAGATCACCGCTTTGCACGACCGGCTGCAGAGGTATGGCATTCGGCTAACCTCCATGCCGACGCGGTTTCCGAGGTTCTGGTGCGTCGACAGGATCTACGTTATTATAATTTGCTGGAGGATGATCCTTTCAGTGGCATGTTCAGAGGACTCGCGGCTCCCGAATCGCCAGCATCCGCGGTGGCGTGTCCTGGTGATTGTCCTAGCCGTTTGCGGGCTGACTGTTAGCTTGGCCACTCGCACCTTCCGACTGACGATTCCTCACGGAGTCACCGCCGAGAGCGCTGCTTCGCATACCGCGCGGCAGCACATGGACCGTGATTCTGCTCAATGGGTGCCTTCCATCCCGATCGTAAGCATTTTGCAGGCTGCAGTGTTCTATCCGCGCGTCGCGCCAACTGGGCCCCCGATTCCTAGCGTTCTTTTCGACGAAAGTCTTTCCAACCGTCCGCCTCCTTCCTGCTAGTCGTTTCATCCCCTTTTGCAGTTAACCAAGATCACGAACTCCACTTCGGTCACTGACTCAAGTGAAACTGCTCCAATGCATTCGAGCAAGCGGCGGGTGAGTTCAAACTGGCTCCGGTCGAGGCTAGGAAAGAGCGAGGTTTCCCTTCGCGCATTCCAGACACCCCGGACTGCCTTCTTGGCGGAGGCTATGAAAACGATTTTGATGGTGTCAGGTCTTATGTTGAGTGCCCTGTTGGTCTATCTGCACGCTGACACAAAGAGGGAGTCCAAAGATCAGTACCAGACGGCCACCGTGGTGAGCGTGGATAAACATGTATCCGAATCAAACTATGTGGGCGGCAGCCCAAGCGACGCCCCTTTGCAAGCGGAAGAATACAGCTACGACATCGGCATCCGGTTGAATTGCAACATTTACATCGGCCGCTATGAATCGGCGACGGATTATTTGCCGTCCGTCTTTTCTCCCAAGCACACGGTCGACGTGCGGTTTCAGAAACACATTATGTATGTCAGCCTGCCCGAGAGCGATCGAGAGTTGAAGATGGGCGTCGTTGGACACAGGCGAGTCAAGGAAGAAGGCTGCACGGGCAGCAGTTGAGTCTCGGGACGAGCGCTGGGAGTGCGAAGAACAATATCATCCTTACGCAAAGGCTGAATCGATGAACCGTAAACAGAAGTTTGTGAGCATTGTGGCAGTAGCAGCCGTGGTGTGTCTGATGCTGTTGCGACATCCCACGAGAACAGCACAGGTTGATCCGCCCGACGAAGCTTCGCTTCGGCCGGTTGGCGTTGTACTCGTCAAGCGAAGGCCCGTTGTGAACTCCCTCACCCTTTCGGGCGCCTTTCGCCCGTACCAGCAAGTGGATGTTCACGCCAAGGTGGCGGGATTCATTCGAAGGATTTACGTGGATGTTGGGGATCACGTGAAGGCGGGACAGGTACTGGCAATCCTGGAGGTCCCCGAACTGAGCGCCCAAGTCGCAGGAGCGAATGCAGACATACGGCGTTACCAGGACGCAGTCCGTCGCTCCGAAAGCGAAATTCAACGCGCGGAATCCACTCATGCTGCATACCACGCCGCGTACAGTCGGCTGAAACAAGCTGCGGAATCCCGTCCAGGCTTGATTGCAGAGCAAGAACTCGACGATTCCATGGCTAAGGACAAAGAAACCGAGGCTCAGACCGAAAGCGCTCGCGCCGCGCTGGCCGAGTCGCAGAGTCAGTTGGCGGTAGCTCGCGCAGACCTCGACCGGTTGTCCGCCCTCGAGGCGTATTCCCACATCACAGCTCCGTTTGCCGGAGTCGTGACCAAACGCTATGCGGATACGGGCGCGCTGATTCAGGCCGGCACGTCTTCGAGTACACAATCCTTGCCCGTGGTGCAACTGGCGGAATGGTCGAAGCTACGCCTGGTCGTGCCGGTGCCCGAGTCCGCAGTACCCCAGATTCATTTGGGTTCCGTTGTACAGGTACGCGTCGGAGCCCTGAATCGAACTTTTGAAGGTCGCGTGGCACGCTTCGCGGATGCGCTCGATTCGCAGACCCGGACTATGGAAACCGAGATCGACGTCGAGAATCGTGATGGAACACTGGTCGATGGTATGTACGCCGAAACTAGCTTAATTCTGAGCGAGAAGGATGGTGTCCTGACGGTGCCGATACAGGCGGTACAACGTGAAGAGTCTGGAGCCAGTGTGTTGATGGTGGATCGTGAGGGGCGCGTACAAGAGCGGCCCGTCACGTTAGGAGCAGAGGGAAACGACCGGGTGGAAATTCTTTCGGGTCTGTCGGAGGGCGATCAGGTCGTGATCGGGAATCGAAGTGAATTGCGGCCCGGCGAAAAGGTCCACCCTAGGCCTGTGGAAGACAAGACGGGCGAGGCGGAGGCAGGTCTCTAATGTCTCGCTTTGCCATCAAGAATCCTTACTTCATCATCGTCTGCTGTTTGGTAATCGCCATCGTGGGCACCACCGTCTTGGCGCGCATGCCGGTGGACTTGTTTCCGCCAATCAACATCCCCGTGGTTGTAGTGGCCACGTTCTATTCGGGTATGCCGCCTGAGCAGATCGAGACTGACATCACGGGTCGCTTCGAGCGCTTCTTCACGTTGGGCAGTAACATTGACCATATCGAGTCGCGGTCCTTGCCGGGTGTCAGCCTGATCAAGATTTATTTTCAGTCCGGCACAGATCCGGACGCGGATCTCAGCGAAATTTCAAACCTCGCGCTGGCAGATCTGCGAAAACTTCCGCCGGGGACGCTGCCGCCCGTTGTTTTGAAGTTTGATGCTTCCAGTCTTCCCGTCTGCCTCATTACGCTGAAGGGTCAGGGGCTAAACGAGACGCAGCTACGCGATCTGGGTCAGTACAACGTGCGCAACCAGGTCGCGAACGTGCCGGGCGCCTCTGTTCCGCAACCGTTTGGTGGCCGCTACCGGCAGATTATGGTCTACGTTGATCCGCTGAAGTTGCAGGCCCATGAACTCAGCGTGATGGACGTAGTGCGCACGGTGAATGACAGCAACCTGATTTTGCCGGCCGGCGATGTGAAAATCGGTCCGATCGACTACAACCTCTATACCAACAGCCAGCTTCCGACCACTGCGGAAATCGATCATCTTCCCTTGAAGACCGTGGGAAACGCTTCCGTTCTTGTACGAGATGTGGGGAAGGCGCTGGACGCGCAATCCATCCAAACCAACGTCGTCCGTGTCGATGGACAACCCTCAGTCTATTTGCCCATTCTGAAACAGGGAGGCGACACGAACACGATCGCTGTAGTGAATGGCATTAAGGATGCGGTGAGCTCCTTGACCGATGTGCCCCGGCAGCTCGTGGCCAAGGTTGTATTCGATCAGTCCACCTTCGTGAAGAAGGCGATTGAGAACCTGCTGCATGAGGGCGCGATTGGACTGATCCTAACCGGGCTGATGATTCTGCTTTTCCTTGGAAGCATGCGGGCGACGGCGGCAGTATTTCTGTCGATCCCGCTTTCCGCGCTGGCTGCATTCCTCGCCCTTAGCGCGCTCGGCGGTACGGTCAACACGATGGTGCTAGGCGGGCTGGCCCTGGCGTTCTCACGGCTCATCGACAACTCGGTCGTAGTACTGGAAAACATCTTTCGTCACATGGAAATGGGTGATTCTGCCGAGGTCGCTGCCGAAAAAGGAGGCCAGGAGGTTGCACTCCCTGTTCTGGCGGCGACGCTGACGACCGTCGTAGTTTTCTTTCCGGTCGTGTTTCTCTATGGGGTGAGCCGCTTTCTCTTCATCGCTCTCGCCGCCGCTGTTGTGCTTTCTATGCTGGCATCATTCGTTGTTGCCATGACCGTGGTTCCACTGTTTTGCGCGAAGTGGATGAAGTCGCCTCACCTCACTCACGAGCACGTAATTTCTGAATCCCGCTTTGGCCACCTTGTCGGAGGCTTCAATCGCTATTTCGAGAGACTGGTTCGCTTCTATGATCATACTGCCGGAAGAGCTCTACTGCGGCCCGTGGCGGCTACAGTGGGATTGGTCGGCGTGGCCCTACTGAGCCTATCCCTGTATCCGCTGCTCGGCGTTGCCTATTTTCCACGAACGGATCCGGGTCAGTTTGTGATCAACATGAAAGCTCCCTCGGGAACGCGGCTTGAGCTGACAGAACAGGACGTAAAGCACGTAGAAGATGAGGTCCGGCAGATCGTGCCGCCCAACGAATTGGGCATGATTGTTTCCAATATTGGTGTGACTCCTGGTTTCTCCGCTATCTACACGCCAAATTCGGCGGAGCATACCGCTTTCGTTCAGGTGAGCCTGAAGGAGGGGCACAAAGTCGGCAGTTATGAGTACATGAACCGGGTGCGTTCCGCCTTGCGCAATGACCTGCCCGAAGTGAGCGCTTATTTCCAATCGGGCGGATTGGTGGACTCAGTCCTGAATCTCGGGCTGCCCGCACCGATCGACGTGCAGATTAGCGGGATGAACCTGGATAAGACCTACCGGACGGCAAGTGGCATTGCGAGCCAGATCCGCCAACTTCCGGGAGTCAGCGACGTGCTCATCCCCCAGGATGTGGACTATCCCGCGCTGCGCATCAACATCGATCGTCAAAGGGCCAGTCTTGTGGGACTCAGCCAAAAAGAAGTGGTCAACAACGTCATCACTGCCCTGACCTCGAACCAGATGATCGCGCCCAGTTACTGGGTCGATCCCCAAAGCGGTAATGATTACCTGTTAACGGTGCAGTATCCGGAAAGCGAAGTGCACTCACTCAATGATCTGAAGCAGATTCCCATTCGGGCGGCAGCCAGTGAACACACCACTCAACTGGATTCTGTCGCGAATATCGCCCCGATCCTATCGCCTACCGAAGTTGATCACTACCAGCTACGGCGGGTAGTTGACGTGTATGTCGCTCCCAAGAACGAAGACTTAGGAAAGCTGACGAGTTCTATAGAACGGATTGTTGCGCAAACCAAGGCGCCAGAGGGCATTCGAATCCGCCTGCGGGGTTCAGTGCAGGGCATGCGTTCCTCCTTCAAGAGTTTCGGAATTGGTCTGTTGTTGTCGGTAGCATTGGTGTACCTGATCTTGGTAGCCCAGTTCGAGTCCTTTCTTGATCCCTTCATTATTCTTTTTGCGATTCCACCGGGACTCGCCGGAGTGCTGTTCATCCTGCTATTTACTGGAACAACACTGAACACCATGTCCCTGATGGGGCTGGTGATGATGGTGGGCATCGTGGTCTCGAATAGCATCCTGATCGTTGATTTTTCTCGCAGCTTGTGGCGTCAAGGCACGCCCCTGAGGGAAGCGGTGGCAGTGGCGAGCCGAATTCGTCTGCGCCCCGTACTTATGACTTCTTTAGCCACCGTCATCGGGTTGATCCCAATGGCTCTGAAATTGGGCACCGGAGCAGAAGCGTACGCTCCCTTGGCGCGTGCCATCATCGGAGGTCTGGCGTTGTCCGTAGTCGTCACCGTCTACCTCGTCCCCGCTGCCTACCTCTGGTTCCACCAGAAAGAAGAGCAGCCTCTGCAGGAGATACTGGCGTGAGCAGAATTTGGATTGTTCTGGGGTGTTTGGTCTGCACCGTAACGTGCCTCGGCCAGTCAACGCTGGTCTTACAGAATCCAACCGACGCGCCCCTCGGCGCGTTGTCGAGTTCTCAACCGGACGAGGAGAGCTCGCAGGGCACACGAAACGGTGCGAGTCACCAGATTCCAAAGGTCGTCATCCACCTCTCCGTGAAAGGGGCGGAGGCGATTGCCCTGAAGAGCAATCCCACCATCTCGGCTGCACGGCTGAATGCATGGGCTTCGCAACAGGTGACGAGAGAAGTGCGCTCCACCCTGTGGCCACAAGCCTACGCCAACCTGACGGCAGTGGATGCCCGCAACAACAGCCGTATTACTGCCGGAGGATTGAACAACCCGATCATCTATACGAGGGCCGCCGGAGGAGCCACCGTAAGCCAACTGATCACAGATTTTGGTCACACCACGAACCTGGTGTCGAGCGCGCGCCTTCAGGCCAAGGCTGACGAACAGAATGCTGCCGCAACCAAGAACGACGTTCTGCTGGCAGTGGACCAGGCCTTCTACACTGCCCTGCAAACCCATGCGGTTCTGAGGGTGGCGGAACAAACCGTAGCCTCGCGACAATTACTCGCCGATCAGGTATCCGCTCTCACCAAGAGCAAGCTCAAGTCCGACCTGGATTTGAGCTTTGCCAACGTGAACCTTGCTCAGGCCAAGCTCCTTTACCTCGATGCACTGAACAACGACAAGGCCGCCATGGCGGGCCTGTCGGCGATTCTAGGCTATTCGACCCTTGAGAATTTCGAACTCATGAACGACACCGAATCGTTGGCTCCGCCGCCGGCTGATGTGGATCCGTTAGTTACGGATGCCTTCGCCAAGCGTCCCGAAATTCTAGCTCTGGAGTTCGAGTCTGAGTCTGCGGAACGGTTGCACCAAGCGGACCGCGACCAGATGTACCCGACCATCAGCGCCCTGGCCGTTTACGGCGACTCTCCAGTCCGAGATGATCGTGTTTACGGCCCGTATGGAGCGGTCGGAGTGAATGTTCAGGTTCCCATATTCAACGGATTTTTATTTTCTTCCAAGTCGCGAGAAACCGACTTACGAGCACAGGCAACGCGGCAGCGCCTGATGGACCTGCGAAACCGCATCTCGCGGGATGTGCGAACCAGTTGGCTCGCTGCCAACACGGCCTTCGACCGCGTCACTGTGAGCGAACAACTGTTGGCCCAAGCGAATCAGGCTCTCGATCTGGCGCAGACCCGCTACAAACTCGGTCTTAGTTCGATTGTTGAATTGAGCCAGGCCCAGCTGCAGCAGACACAAGCCGAGATCGGAAACGCCCAGGCGGGATATGAGTATCGCCTTGCGCTATCTGTGCTGCACTACCAAACCACTGGCCTCTAACGCGCGTTCAGCGACCGGTCACACATGCGGTCCGAACAACTGCTGATCGATCACTTTTCGGAGAGTCTCTAATTCTCGATTGTCCAGTTGCTTGTCATGCATGGATATTCGGTGAGTTCGGCTCAACGAGGTTCGATCTCGTGTCTGCTGCCGAGCTGAAGCTGCTTCAGTATGAACCGGGCTCTCGCAAACGGAGTCCGCTTCGGCAACTCCGACAATTGGTAACCGCACTCCTGATAGACTTCTGCCATTTGCTCGAAGGTTCGTTCGGCTTCAACGAAGTCCTGCCGCCGTTCGCTATCGGTCTCATAGATCTGCTTCCAAGGTGGAGCTAGAAAGACGGTGGGCGCATACCGATACCGTCGGCACGCGTCCTGGATGCTGGAAATGAGATCACTATCGTGGAGCCCGATCAAGCGGGCGTAACAGAGCGTGTCTGGGATTCCGCGATCAGAGAACACCGGGCTCAATGCAGGAGTGTGTTGTAGATAGCCTGCTACGGAGCGCTGCAGCATCAGGCGGGTATAAGCCTCTCGATCCTGCCATGGAAGGGCCGTTTCTCCGGCCTGCACCTGTTCCTGAATGATCTGCCTGGCGACCTCGGGCGCGTATTGAAAGCCGAGCCTCGCCAGTTCGAGGAGGACGGTTGTCTTACCGGACCCAGGGCCACCTGAAATAATAAAGAGGTTCGGATTGTTGTGAGACATTCGGGTCGTGAATCTTCAGATCACGTACTTAGCAAATGCGAGTGTTCCCAGCCTAGAATACTAAGTCCGCGAGCAGCACGTTGGCGCAGAAAAGCTGACCTCAACCGAAACGCCGCGAGTACGACACACAGTTTTGGCACCATTGAGCAGCAATGTTCCCGACGCGACACAGAAGGAAGTCCCAACGACATGGAGACCCTAAATACTGAGCAGCTTTCATCCCGACTGCGCGAACGACTCTGCGAACCAGTGATGCTGGATCTTACGAGGCGGTTGATCGCGATTCCATCGGAAAATCCACCGGGGAATCACTACGAGGAATGCGCTAGCACTCTCTTCGACGAATTGGACAGGCTCGGCTTCGATAATGTGAAACGCGAAGGCGCGTGTGTACTCGCATCGGTTGGAGCGGGCCCGCGAACGCTCTATTTCAGCGGTCATTACGATGTAGTTCCCGCGCAGAGCCGCGATCAGTTTCAGCCACGTGTCGAAGGTGCAAATCTGTTCGGTCGCGGCTCGTCGGACATGAAAAGCGGCCTGGCTGCGATGATTTACGCAGCTGCTGCGGCGCGTGATGAAGGACTTCTTGATGCCGGCCGTATCGGAATCGTACTCGTGCCGGACGAAGAAACCGCAGGCCCGCTCGGGTCTCGCGATCTAGATGCACGCGGGCTGCTTGGGAGAGACGCAGTCGGTATGCTCACGCCGGAGCCTACCGGCGGTGTCATCTGGAACGCCAACCGCGGGGCCATTTCGTTGCGCGCCACCATGCGTGGGAAGGCGGCGCACGTCGGCCGGCAGTTCGAAGGTGTGAACGCGTTCGAACGGGCGCTGCCGGCGCTCATCCGGCTAGTCGCCATCAAGAACGAAGTAGAGCTCCGCGAAACGCAACAGAACATCGCTCCGGCGACAGCGCGAAAGTCCATTCTTATGCTCGGCGGGCGGGTCGAGGCAGGTACGAATTTCAACGTGACTCCAGATTTCTTTTCCTTCACGGTTGACCGCCGCATTAATCCCGAAGAAAACCTCAAAGAAGAAACGCGCAGGTTGCGTGAAGCGCTGGAAGGCTTCGAAATCGAGACGCTTCAGGAGGAAGCCGCGGCGGCGACTCCGGCCGGAGATCCGCTCGGCGTCGTTCTGTCGCGGCACATAGCGAGCGTGACCGGTAAAGAACCCGCGTTCGAGATGTGCCCAGGCTTACTCGAAACGCGATTCTATGCTGCTCATGGCGTTCCCGCCTTCGCTTATGGACCGGGATTGCTGACCGTCTCTCATGGACCGAACGAGTTCGTTCCTATCGGCAATATTGTCCGATGCGCGGAGATTTACGCGCTTACGGCGGCTTGGATGTTGCGGTAATGACATCCCCTATCCTTGGTCGTATGGCCGTCATTTCGTAGGTGCGGACTCGGTCCGATGGCCGCCGGGAATATCGGAGGATCTGGCAAGAACTTCAGCGAAATAGGCAAATGCCCGAGGTCTAAGCGGACTACACTTTCTCATCAACATTCCTGAAGACTACCGCCCCGGCGAGCGTCGCGCTGATCTCGTCTTCTACAAGCAGTGGCTTGCTGACGGCGTCCAGACACCAAAGAGCAGCCGCGCACGAGTTGCATGAGCTAGTGATGGTACCTCGAGAAGGAGAAACAATGCAGAAGCGCAAACTTGGAAATGGCAACTTAGAAGTCTCGGCTCTCGGGTTGGGCTGCATGGGCATGAGCTTTGGCTACGGCCCGGCCGGAGACACGCAGGAGATGATCTCGGTCATCCGGGCAGCCGTGGAACGCGGCGTCACCTTCTTCGACACCGCTGAAGTCTACGGCCCGTTTACGAACGAAGAACTCGTGGGTGAAGCCCTCGCGCCGTTCCACGGAACAGTGGTGATCGCCACCAAGTTCGGGTTCAAGTTTGACCCGGACACGCGCAAACAGGCCGGACTGGACAGCCGGCCAGAGCACATCAAGCAGGTCGCCGAGGCCTCGCTGAAGCGCCTCAAGACCGATGTCATCGACCTGTTCTATCAGCACCGCGTCGATCCGGACGTTCCAATCGAAGACGTCGCCGGAGCCGTGAAGGATCTGATTCAGGAAGGCAAGGTGAAGCACTTCGGACTCTCGGAAGCAGGCGTGCAGACCATTCGTCGTGCACACGCAGTTCAACCCGTCACTGCACTCCAGAGTGAGTATTCGCTCTGGTGGAGAGAGCCTGAAGCGGAGGTGATCCCGACACTGGAGGAACTCGGGATCGGGTTCGTTCCATTCAGTCCTCTTGGTAAAGGCTTCCTTACCGGAAAAATCAGCGAAGATACGAAGTTCGACAAAGGCGATTTCCGCAACATCGTCCCTCGCTTTGCGCCAGAGAACCGGAAAGCTAATCAGGCGGTGGTGGATCTGGTTGGCAAGTTTAGGCAACAGAAGAAGGCGACACCTGCTCAGATCGCACTCGCTTGGCTGCTTGCGCAGAAACCGTGGATCGTGCCGATCCCGGGTACGACCAAGCTGCATCGCCTCGAAGAAAACATCGGAGCCGTTAACGTCGAACTTTCGCCCGACGAACTCCGCGAACTGGAAACCGCAGCCTCAAAGATCGCGGTGCAAGGTGCTCGGTACCCCGAAGAACTGCAAAAATTGGTGGGCCGCTGACTTTACGCACCAGAAGCCGATTGACCTTTATCTCCTGGCCTTCGAGGAAGCCTCGGAGCGGACCACGAACGGGGACACGAATGTTGAGGAGCCAAACGTGAAAAAACCGCTTTCGCTCGGCGTAGTGTCTTTGTGTATCGCTCTGACCGCAATGACGCTGTCCGGCAGCCAGGGCCAAAGTGGAAAAGACCGCGGTGGAAATGACGCCATCCGGGACCGGTTTGTCGGAGCGTGGCGGCTGGCCTGGCTCGAAGAGGAAGGCGCAGACGGGAAAATTCACAGGGCTGACTGTACCGGGCTGCTTGTCTACACGCGCGACGGCCACATGTCGGTCCAGGTGATGTATCGGAACCCGCAGGCAGGGACCAACGCTGCGCCGGTGCAATACGCGCAGGGCGGCTACGAGGCCTCCTTTGGCACATATGAGATCGACGAACGCGCTCACAGCTTCACCTATCACGTCGAGGGCGCACTGATCCGGACCCTTATCGGCAAAAACCTGCCGCGCGTATACGACTTTTCCGGCAAACAGCTAATCGTGAAGTCGTCTAGCCCGGATGAACACTGGAGAGTTGCTTGGGAGCATTACTAGGCTGCCTCTGCAAATCATTGCACGCCTAACTCTGTGTACGGGGTGAGAACAATGCAAAAACGCAAACTTGGAAAAAGCAATCTTGAGGTTTCAGCCCTCGGGCTCGGCTGCATGGGAATGAGCTTTTCCTACGGCCCACCCAAAGACAAGCAGGAAATGACCTCTGTTCTGCGTGCCGCCGTGGAACGCGGCATCACATTCTTTGACACCGCCGAAGTTTACGGCCCGTACTTGAACGAAGAGCTGGTGGGCGAAGCGCTATTTCCTTTCCGCGGACAAGTAGTCATAGCCACCAAGTTCGCCTATGAGCTCAAACCCGATGGAAGTCCGGGTTGGGTACGCCTGAATAGCCGTCCGGAGCACATCAAGCAGTCTGTCGAAGGCTCGCTCAAGCGGCTCAGGGTCGATGCCATCGATCTCTACTATCAGCACCGTGTGGACCCCGTGGTTCCAATCGAAGACGTCGCCGGTGCCGTGAAGGACCTCATTCAGCAAGGCAAGGTCAAGCACTTCGGCATGTCGGAAGCAGCCGCAAAGACGATCCGTCGCGCACACGCCGTTCAGCCGGTCACCGCTGTCCAGAGCGAATACTCGCTTTGGTTCCGAGAACCGGAGAAAGAAGTGCTGCCGACCCTTGAAGAACTTGGAATCGGCTTCGTTCCCTATAGCCCTCTGGGAAAGGGTTTCCTGACAGGCAAGATCGACGAAACCACGACGTTCGATAGCTCCGATTTTCGCAACACTGTCCCGCGGTTTACGCCGGAGAACCGAAAAGCGAATCAGGCCTTGGTCGATCTGCTTCAGAAGATCGCACAAAGGAAGACGGCGACGCCTGCTCAAATCGCTCTGGCTTGGCTGCTGGCGCAAAAGGCATGCATAGTTCCAATCCCAGGAACGACCAAGCTGCATCGTCTCGAAGAAAACATCGGTGCGGCAGCGGTCGAACTGACAACCGACGATCTCCGCGAGATTGAAAGCGCCGCCTCAAAGATTACGGTGCAAGGGGCTCGGTATCCCGAACACATTGAGCAAATGAGCGGTCGCTGAAAAGGAGTCAATTAATGGAAATCAGAAGAGTTGGCTCGCAACCTTCCGCTAAGGGGCCGGCAGAGTGGTTCACTGGCACCGTACGAATTGATCCGCTTTTTCAGGCACCTGATCCGGCACGCGTGAGCGGTGCCAGCGTGACTTTTGAGCCGGGCGCACGCACTGCGTGGCATACGCATCCGCTCGGGCAGACGCTAATTGTAACGGCTGGCTGCGGCTGGGTTCAGCGCGAAGGCGGCCCTATCGAGGAGATTCGGCCGGGTGATGTGGTGTGGTTCTCGCCCGGCGAGAAGCATTGGCATGGGGCTACGCCGACCACGGCCATGACGCACATCGCCATTCAGGAAAAGAAAGACGGTAAGGTGGTCGACTGGATGGAGCAGGTCAGCGACGAACAATACCGCGCCGAGAAATAAAGGAGATTTGGATGAGCAATAAACCAGCGCGGAACGATGCTCTAAAGGACCGCCTTTCCCGATATCGCGAAATTAACATCACCGTGACCGGCAGAAAGTCAGGACGCACCATCTCAAACCCGGTCTGGTTCGTATTGGACGAAGATAAGCTTTACCTCCTGCCGGTAAAGGGGTCGGATACGCAGTGGTACAAGAACGCGCTCAAGAACCCGATGATTCGGATCGATGCGCGCGGCGCAGAGGCTGAATTTCAGGCCGTTCCTATCACGGATGCGAATCGGGTCTCGTCTGTGGTCGAGAAATTCCGCGACAAGTACGGGGCCGGCGACGTGAAGAAGTACTATTCAAAGTTCGACGTTGCCGTCCTCGCTCAAATGCGATGAGCGCACAATGATCCCAAAGGAGGTATTCTCGAAGGCGTGAAGGCCAACGGCAAGATTGCACTGGCGTGGCGGGCAGACAAGATTCCGGCCCCAAACGAGCCAGACCTGGAGAAGCTGTCCCGCCTGATTGCCGCCTATGCCCCTCACAACGGAAGTTTTGAGCTGCGCATCCCTGGTTTGCATGCCATTCGCATTTCACGAACCAACAGGGAGTGTGTGCATGCCGTGCGGTCGGCCTCGTTGTGCATCGCCGCTCAGGGAGCGAAGACCGTCATCGTGGGGCAGGAGGTCTACGAATACGATCCGTCGCGCATGATCGTGTTCTCCGTTGCCCTGCCAGTTGCTGCCCAAGTCACGCAAGCCAGCCATTCTGAGCCCTACCTCGCACTGAAGCTGGACTTCCAGCCACGCAAGATTGCCGAGTTGGTGTTGAAGGTGTTTCCGCACGGTGTGCCTCCCGTTCAAGACAGGAGCGCCGTTTACGTGACTCCGGCTGACGAGAGCGTTGTCAACGCCGCGACGAGGTTGATGGAGTGCCTGGCGCAGCCCGGCGAGGCTGAACTGCTCGCCCCGCTTGTGATGGATGAGATTTTGATCCGGCTACTACGCAGCCCCATTGGGGTTCGCGTGGCTCAAATGGGCTTTGCAGAATCGAGCGTGCACCGAGTTGCGAAGGCCATTTCCTGGCTGCGCGCCAACTACTCTCGGCCCATGAAAGTCGAAGAGTTGGCCGAATTGGTGCACATGAGTGTTTCCTCCTTCCACGAACACTTTAAGTCCGTCACTTCGATGAGCCCGCTGCACTATCAAAAGGTGCTGCGACTGCAGGAGGCCAGGCGTCTCATGTTGTCCACGATGATGGACGCGGGTACTGCGAGTCAGCGCGTAGGCTATCTGAGCGCTTCGCAGTTCAGCCGAGAATACAGCCGCTTCTTCGGGAGTGCGCCAACGAGGGACATCGCCAGACTGCGTCAAGAAAATCGGCTCTGGGTCTGACCAAATCGAAAAAGCGAACGAGGCCTACGCGCGAATGCTGAGCGGTAACGCACAGTTCCGCGTCGTTCTGACGATGTGAGGCTGGCCAACAAACAATGAGGTATCTAAGTCGGCGCGGGAGCCGCCGACAGTTATTTTCCCAAGAGATCCTTCCATCGAACCCACGCGTCCCGGCGGGCTTTCTTGTTCGCATCATTGGCGTCAGGAGCCTCGCCGGCACGCATGAAACCATGTCCGGCATTGTCATAGACCACCGGCTCGAAGGTTTTGCCGGCCGCTTTCATCTGCGCCGTGGTATCGGGCAGCGTGGCATCAATGCGCGAGTCGTTGCCCGCGTAGAATCCATAAACCGGAGCCTTGATTCGCGTCATGCCATCCTTGTCGGGAGGAGGGCCATAGAACACAAAAGCGCCGTCAAGATCGGACCGATTGGTCGCGAAGCGGAAGGTTTGCCCTCCGCCCCAGCAGAAGCCTCCTACAAACAACTTGCCGCTAGACGCAGAGAGTTTCTTGGCGTAATCGGCTACAGCGTTGAGATCGGCGGTGACCTGGTCCGGATTGAGATGGCTCACCGCTTCCGTGATCTTGTCCTGCGCCATGTCAGAGGTGCGTCCGCCGTTGGGGGCCATTCCGGAGAGGAGGTCTGGGGCTACCGCAATGTAACCTGCTGCGGCCACCTGGTCGGCAAGATCCTGGACCCAGTCCGACATACCAAAGATCTCGTGAATGAGAAGAACTACCGGCCTCTTGTCCTTAGACTCGGGATACACGACGAAGGTCTCTACCAAGCGGCCATCATGCTTCACCGTGACCCATTCGCGATGCCGAGGCGACTTTTCCAACTGAGTGCGCGCCCAGTCTTGGGCCCAAACCGCCTGCGTGAATAGAACGATCAAGACGAGAGTGATGCGGTTCATGACGCCTTCTTTCTGACGACAACAGGTGCCGAGGACGACAGTGCCCGTCGAAGAGGTATGGTAATACAACGTTGAGGGGCTGACACGATCATTGAGATGCAGAGAGAGCGAGATTTTGGAGCTGGCAACTCTTTCAAAAGCCCTCAACCACTTCTCGACTTCTAGTATTGCCAACGTTGATTTCCTGCCAAAGCGGGAAATGACTTTTTTGTCGAGAATCCGCACTGCGCTACTCTCGCCCGCCCTGCACCCGGAAGGACAGGGCCCAAAAACGTCACGCCACGGCGATGGGTCAGGGGGTGACTACGTCGTATGGGCGTCAAGGCAACTACTTTCCACTCAAGGTTCAATGAGGCGGGCCGATGGCGAATGTAGGGACCACAAGTCCGTAGTGTCGTCCCAGTGTCAACATTTTTCGCGCCGCCCGCGGGCGGTTAACACGGGAGGTCCACAACGACCACGGTCTCTATCGACGAAAGAGCCGCCTCGCATCGCCCAGACCAAGGTAGCGGCAAGTTGCGGGCTCTGTTAGTCGAGGATGAGCCCGCGGACGTCGAACTGGTGTTGCGCGCCTTGCGGCAGGCCGGATTTGAGGCCCAGGCGGAGGTCGCTCAGACAGCCGAGGAATTCACCGACCTGGTGCGAAGGAACTCTTACGACGTGATTCTGGCGGACTACAAGCTGCCGACCTGGAATGGAATGGAATCGGTCGAGGTCTTGCGCCGGGAAAGGCTGGATGTTCCGGTCATCGTGGTATCAGGCTCGCTGGGCGAACTCACGGCGGTGGAGTGCATCAAACAGGGCGCTGCCGACTATGTCCTGAAAGACCACTTGGCGCACCTGCCGGAGAAGGTGCGGCGTGCCATACAGGACAAAAGACTGCGGGACGAACACAAGCAGACGCTAGCGGAATTGGCCCGTTCAAACCAGGACCTGGAGCAGTTTGCCTATGTGGCCTCGCACGACCTGCAGGAACCATTGCGCATGGTTGCCACCTATACGCAGCTTCTGGCGGAACGCTATCGCGGCCAGCTCGACGATAACGCCGACAAGTATATCCACTATGCAGTGGACGGCGCCCTGCGTATGCAGGTGCTGGTCCAGGATCTGTTGACCTTTTCGCGCATCGGGCGGCAAGCCGCGGATCTCCAGAACACCGATTGCAATGCCGTGCTGGAAACGGCAGTGAAGAACCTTCGAGCCGCAGTCGATGAAAGTGGAGTACGAGTCAGGCACGATGTTTTGCCGACGGTGATGGCCGATGGCTCGCAATTGCTGCAGGTGTTTCAGAATCTGATCGGAAACGCGATCAAGTTCCGCGGTCCAGAACCGCCTGCGATTCACGTCAGTGCCAGCAAGCAAGGTAGGGAATGGGTTTTTTCGGTGGCCGATAACGGCATCGGCATTGCGCCCGAGGATGCGGAGATCGTCTTCGTCATCTTCAAGCGCTTACATACCCGCGCAGAATACCCGGGCAGCGGCATTGGCCTGGCGATCTGCAAGAAGATTATCGAACGCCAAGGGGGCAGGATCTGGGTGGAGTCCCAGCCCGGGCGGGGGTCTACCTTCAAATTCACGCTACCAGCCACCAGGGAGAAACATGCTCATACCGATGAAAACCGCGGCTGAAGTCTTGTTGGTCGACGACAATCCTGCCGATATCGATCTGATGAGCGAAGCCCTGACCCAGAGTAAACGACGATTCCACGTGAACGTGGTCAGCGACGGTGCGGAGGCCATTTCCTTCTTGCGCCGCCTTGGCAAATATGAAGAGGCGCCGGCCACGGACCTGGTGGTGCTCGACCTGAACCTGCCGCGCAAGGACGGACGCGAGGTGCTTTCGGAGGTCAAGGCAGACCCCGCTCTGGCGAGGATTCCGATCGTGATTTTCACCACCTCCCAGGCCAATTCCGACATCTCCCGCAGTTACGAACTGGGCGCCAACTGCTATCTGCGGAAGCCCGGCAATCTTCCCGAATTCCTGGCGGTGGTCCAATCCATGGCGGACTTTTGGCTGGGCTTCGCCAGCCTGCCCCAGAAGGAGAAACGATGAACGATCAAGCCACCCATGTCTTGCTGATCGAGGACAACCCCGGAGATGCGGACCTGGTTCGCCTGCGCCTGGTCGAGGGCCAGTCTCCGGTGGACGTGAACTGCGTGGACCGGTTGTCGGACGGGCTTGCATCGCTCGGCCAGCAACGGCCGTCGGTCGTCTTGCTCGACCTGAATCTCCCGGACAGCCAGGGAGCGGAGACATTTCGCAAGGTGCTGGACAAAGCGCCCGGCGTGCCGATCGTCATCCTCTCCGGACAGGACGATGTCGGCTTGGCCATGAAGGCCCTGCACCAGGGGGTGCAAGATTACCTGCTGAAGAACACGCTCACCAGCGCTGGCCTGGATCGAGCGATGCGCTACGCAGTGGAACGGCAGGCGCTCTTGCGTTCGCTGGATATGAGCCGGAAGCAGCAACTGGAGTTCAAGAACCAGTTCCTGTCTCATGTTTCGCACGAACTGCGTACGCCGCTCACCTGCATCCACCAATTTGTGACCATCCTGCTCGACGGCCTGGCGGGCGCAGTCACACCGGAGCAGAGCGATCACCTCAAAACGATTCTCAAGAGTGTCAACCAACTGGGCGCCATGGTGCGCGACTTGCTTGAGGCCAGCCGGGCCGAGTCGGGAAAGATTCGCGTGGAGCCCCGCTGTGTCTCGATTGGCGACCTGATTCACGCCGCCGTCGCCATGATGCAGGCCGCGGCCCATGAGAAGGGAGTGGGATTGGAGGTCGGAGTCGACACTACTCTTCCTTTTGTTCACGGCGACCCCGACCGCATCCTCGAGGTGCTCATCAACCTGATTGACAACGCCATCAAGTTCACGCCGGCCGGCGGCGCGGTTACCGTGCAAGCCTGTTCCGTACCCGCCGACCCCGGCTTCGTGTACATCTCCGTGGCCGACACCGGATGTGGCATCGTTCCGGAAGCCAAGGCGCTGATCTTTGAGCGTCTCTATCAGGACCCCAATGCGATCGATAACAACCGCAAGGGACTGGGGCTCGGGCTGTTCATTGCGAAAGAGCTGGTGGGCCTCCACGGAGGTCGCATGTGGGTCGCCAGCGAACCTGGGCAAGGCAGCACATTCTCCTTTACTTTGCCCTTGTATTCACTGGCCAAGCTGCTGTTCCCGGTCATCACCTACCAGGGATGTCTGCGGGAGGCGATCGTATTGCTTAGGGTGGATCTGCGGCCGCGGTCCAGGTCCGCTCGCGGTAACTGGAAAGACACCTGCCAGCGCTGCCTGGAGATCCTGCAGCGCTGCGTGTACCTCGATAAGGATCTGGTGCTGCCTGCGATGCCAACCACCGGGTCGGAGCAAACCTACTTGGTGGTGGCGTCGACCGATTTGGCCCGCGTCGAAATCATGAAAACGCGCACTCGCGAGCAACTGGAGAAAATTGCGAGCGTGAAGGACACCGCCGAGCTCGATCTTTCGGCGGCAGCTGTGACCCTTCCGGATCCAGCGAGCAACCAGTCCCTGGAAGAGCAGGTGCAGGAAGTCGCCAACCGCGTGACCGAAATGGCCCGCTTTGCCCAGACGCCAAAACAGAATTCCGAATAAGCAAGGGGGCGCACGCCGAACGAGGAACGTGCCACCAGCAGAAATGGAGTATTCAAAAATGGGAACCCAAAAAATCCTGATCGTGGACGACGATCCTGATTTGAGGCAGGCGTTGAGATTGCGCTTGCGTGCCAACCGCTACGAGACCGTGAATGCCGTCGATGGTTACTCGGCGATCGCGTTAGCGTACAAGGAGCATCCTGACCTGATTATTCTGGATCTAGGATTGCCTGCAGGCGACGGCTTTGTCGTCCTCGACCGGCTGCAACGCGACGACAAGCTCTCGAACATCCCGGTCATCGTGCTGACGGCGCGCGACCCGCAAAGCAGCGAGCAACTCGCTCTGTCAGCGGGTGCAACTGCGTTCTTTCAGAAGCCGGCAGACAACGCGGAGTTGCTTCAGGTAATTCGCGCCACCTTGCCGAGAGCCGCAGAGCGAGCAGTTATGCCGTCGTGAGAAATACACGGAAGGTTCGTCAAAGCCGGCCCCCAGCCTGAAGGTGATGAACAGCTGAGGGTAACGGGCAGCGATGGAAGCAAGCAACTCTTGGGGGCGAGGTCCTGCGCCATCGGCTCATGGGAGTCCTCGGTCGGCTGTCCCGGCAGCGAGAGAGCCAAATCGGCTGGGACACAGCGAAATGGGCTAGGACCTCGCCGAAGAAAGAGGTGTGCCATGTTGTCCGAGCTGCGCGCAGTAAGAAGCGTGGTCCCCCCGTACGCGCATGTCCAGCGATACCCCCGGACTCCGTTTAGCGTCCCGCTAACGATCCGCCATCTCAAGCCGGGCGGCATCCAGACGACGCATGGCATCAGCCTGGACATCAGTGAAGGCGGTCTGGGTGCCTTGGTGGAAGGCACACTGCATGTCGGAGAAACGGTTTCGGTGGACCTGCTCTTGCAGCAGCACGCGCTCCACTCGGTCGCCATCATTCGCCACACTTCCAGCCTTCGCTCCGGATTTGAATTTGTAGGCCTGACTGCGGAGGAGCGGCAGCAAATCGCCGATGAGGTCGCCGGCCGTGAACCGAGTTAAGGCAGCTCCGGGTGCTGATGGAGAACGTTGCGGGTCGGGAAAGCGGACCCGAGTCGGTTAATCCTCGAATAGGTCGGCAACTCCATTTCGGGAACGCCCGGGCCCTCCGTGCAGCGTCGTAACCTTCCCCCCAACTACTGCCCCCTTCCATACTGGACCTGCTGGCGTGCTGCCGGCGTTTTGGACCATCACTGGCAGCCGCCCGGGAAAATTTCATGATGCCTCAGTTGGACCCTCGCGTTTCGCGCAAGCTGGGTCAGTTCGTTTCTTTCTGTAGTGTGTTCTCGGTAGCCCTCGGGCTATGGGTGCTGATGGGGTGGATGTTTCATATCCAGATTGTGAAGAGCATTCTCCCTGGGCAGGTTGCAGTCAAGGCGAATACCGCTGCTTGCTTTATTTTGATTGGCTTTTCGCTGTGGTTTCTGAGGAAGGAACAGCCCCCCATTGCTTTGGGCTGGAAGTTGGCCGCGCAGATCGCAGCCGTTATGGCCAGCGTGGTGGGCCTGCTTTCCTTGACGGAGTGCATATGGGGCTGGGACCTCGGCATTGATCGACTGCTGTTCGCCGCCGGCCCGGAAGACATTCCGGGAAGCGTGCGTCCCGGCCTGATGTCACCGATCACGGCCTTTAGCTTTCTCTGCCTTGGACCTGGCCTCCTGCTCCTGGATGCCAAAACGAGGTTCGGCCGTTGGTTAGCGCAGTCCTTGCCCTGTGGAGCGGCCGTCGCTTCCATGTTTGGCATCCTGGAGTTTGTTCTGGATCCGACGACCACCCATACCCACATCTCTCCGCTGACGGCGTCCACCCTGTTTCTGTTCGCCTTCGGGCTGATGTTTGCCCGCAGGCAGTCGGGTTTGGGAGCGTTGGTCGCAAGCGCGACCCTGGGTGGCACGTTGACGCGCCGGTTGGTCTCGGCCGCAATCATCGCTCCCCTCGTGATCGGCTGGTTGCGATACAAGGGGGAATTGGCTGGCCTTGTTTCGGAATGGACGGGACTCACCATCATGACCGTGCTGTCCATCGTACTGTTGGCGGGCCTCACGGCCTGGACCGCATCTGTGATTGATCGTACCCAGCGGGAGCGAGAGCAAATGGAGCAAGCGCGCAGCGCAAGTGAGGAAAGATTTCGCTTGCTGCTCGACGGCGTTAGGGACTACGCCATTTACATGCTCGATCCCGATGGCCGCGTTGTCAGTTGGAACGCTGGCGCAGAGAACGTTAAGGGCTATCGAGCGGAAGAAATCCTGGGCGAACATTTCTCCTGCTTTTACACCGCGAAAGACCGTGAAAACGGCACGCCCAACCAAGAATTGCAGAAGGCGATTTCCTTGGGGCGCTTTGAGGATCAGGGACAGCGAGTTCGCAAGAACGGTTCGGCGTTTTGGGCTAATTTCGTCATCGCTCCCCTGCGCGATGAGTCTGGAAAACTCCGCGGATTCTCCAAAGTGGTGCGCGACGTGACCGAGCGCAAGCAGGCCGAGGAAAGGGTGCGCCAGGCTTCGCTCTACACCCGCAGCCTGCTTGAGGCCAGCCTGGATCCGCTGGTGACCATCAGCCGGGAAGGCAAGATCACCGACGTGAACCGGGCCACCGAGGCGGCCACCGGTGCTTCTCGGGAGCGCCTGATCGGCAGTGACTTTTCCGACTATTTCACCCAGCCCGAAAAGGCAAGACAAGGCTATGAGCAGGTATTTGACCGTGGTTCCGTGCGGGATTACCCATTGGCGATTCGCCATTGCTCGGGCAGCATAGCCGAAGTCCTCTACAACGCAACCCTGTTCAAGAATGAAGACGGTGAGATCGAAGGTGTTTTTGCCGCCGCTCGCGACGTCACTGAGCGCAAGCAGGCCGAGGAGGAAGTTCGCCGGCTCAACGATGAACTGGAACAGCGGGTCACGCAGCGCACCGCTCAATTGGAAGCTGCCAACAAGGAACTGGAAGCATTCACCTACTCGGTTTCTCATGACTTGCGAGCTCCCCTGCGGCACATCAGCGGGTTCTCCAAGATTCTGAGCGAGGAATACGGCTCCAGCCTCGAGCCTGAGGCCCAACACCATCTCCAACGAATCCAGGAAGGCACGCGCCGCATGGGGTTGTTGGTGGACGACCTCCTGAACCTCGGCCGGATCGGCCGCCACGAAGTGCGGCTTCAAGTGACCGGACTGAATTCCGTCGTGAACGAGGCGGTCGACGACCTGAAGGCGGAATGTGAGGGACGCCAGGTTGAGTGGAAGATCGACAGCCTACCGTTTGTGGAGTGCGATCCCGCGTTGATGAAGCAGGTCTTCCAAAACCTGCTCTCGAACGCAGTCAAGTTCACACGGCCTCGCAGTCAGGCTGTCATTGAGGTCGGACAGAAGGATCAAGAAGGAACTCCGGTTGTATTCGTACGCGACAACGGGGTGGGCTTCAGCATGAAGTATGCCGACAAACTCTTCGGCGTGTTCCAGCGTCTGCACCGTCCGGAAGATTTCGAAGGCACGGGCGTCGGCCTGGCCACCGTCCAGCGCATTGTCCAGAAGCACGGCGGCCGCATCTGGGCGGAAGCCGAACTGGACAAGGGTGCAACTTTTTATTTCACTCTCGGAGCTTCCGAGAAAATCGAACTCAAAACCAAAGCGGCAATCGTAGGAGATCCATCATGACCACTCGACAAGTCGAAATTCTGCTCGTCGAAGACAATCCGGATGACGTGGAGCTAACCCTGCACGCCCTGCGCAAAGAAAATCTTGCCAACAACATTCACGTTGCGCGCGACGGCGAAGAGGCCCTGGAGTTTCTGTTCTGCAATGGCACACATGCCGGCCGCGTCGGCGAGCGCCCACTGAAGCTGATCTTGCTGGACCTGAAGCTGCCCAAGATAGATGGGATGGAAGTCCTCAAACGGCTTAAGGGGGATCCGCGCACTAAAACCATCCCCGTGGTGATCCTGACGTCGTCCAAGGAAGAGCGTGACCTGGTCAACACTTACGGACTCGGTGCCAACAGCTACATTCAGAAGCCGGTGGACTTCGACCAGTTCCGCGAGACGGTGAAGAACGTGGGCCTGTACTGGTTGGTGATCAACCAGCCTCCCGTGCCCGATGCTGCGGCCCACATGACGGAACCGGCTTCGGTCGCGAAGTAGTTCGGCTTGGCTCTCACGAGCGGCAAGGAGGCTCGAAGTTGACTCCTGTCCTGCCAGCAAACGACGAAGGCTGCCCCAATAGTTCAGGCGGTTCACTTTCGGCCCGGCAGCGCTTGCACGCCCTCATCGTCGAGGACAGTGCCACCGACGCTGAGCTGATGGTGCATGAACTGCGCCGCAGCGGCCTCGACCCGGTCTGGGAACGGGTGGACACCGAGGCCGACTACCTCGCGCAGCTTGAGAAACTGCCGGACATCATCCTGGCGGACTACGCTTTGCCACAGTTCAGCGGACCCCGAGCGCTACAATTGCTCCAGCAGCAAGGGCGGGCCATTCCCTTCATCGTGGTCTCCGGCACCATCGGCGAGGAAGCTGCCGTCGCCGTAATGAAACAAGGTGCCACCGACTACGTTCTGAAAGGTCGCATGGGCTGCCTGGGAGCAGCCGTGATGCGTGCGTTGCAGGGCGACAGAAAAATCGCCTACTTCTCCATGGAGATCGCACTGGAGTCGGCCATGCCCACTTACAGTGGAGGGCTGGGTGTGCTCGCCGGCGATACGATCCGCTCCGCGGCCGATCTCCACGTGCCGATGGTAGCCATCTCGCTGCTGCATCGTGCCGGACACTTTCACCAGTGCTTCGATGCCACCGGCTGGCAGAGGGAAGAGCCTGTCGAATGGAAGGTGGAGCAGTTCCTGGCGGAGCTGCCCGCCCGAACCACGCTCACCATCGAGGGACGGAAGGTGGGTCTGCGCTGCTGGAAGTATCAAGTCGAAGGCATCGGCGGGTACTCCGTTCCCGTCTATCTTCTCGATACCGATATCCCCGAGAACAGCGAATGGGATCGAAAGCTGACCTCCGTTCTTTATGGCGGCGACTCGAGATACCGACTGTGTCAGGAGGTGATCCTGGGCATCGGCGGAGTCCGCATGCTGCGCGCGCTCGGCTACGAACAGCTGGATCGGTTTCACATGAACGAGGGCCACGCCAGCCTGCTGACGCTGGAACTGTTGCAGGAGGAGGTCAGCGAGGCAAAAAGAAGTCACATTGACATCAGCGATCTTGCTTCCGTCCGGCAACAATGTATCTTCACGACCCATACGCCAGTGCCGGCCGGCCATGATCAGTTCCCCTTGTCCGCCTTAGGCACTGCCCTGGGATATCGCGAAGACCTTTCCGACGTTCTCGATCCGGCCATGGCGGTCCAGGTTTTCGGACGGCATGAACCGGCGGGAGAAAAGAAATCATTTTCGGGCGGTCAAGCCATGCTCAACATGACTTACCTGGGCCTGAACATGAGTCGTTATGTAAATGGAGTGGCCAAGAGGCACGGGGAAATATCGCGCATGATGTTCGCGGGCTACCATATCGACGCGATCACGAATGGGGTCCACGCCGCGACTTGGACTTCTCCGCATTTTCAAGCGCTTTACGATCGCCATATTCCGGACTGGCGCCAGGACAACTTCAGTTTGCGGCATGCGGAGAGCATCCCTGAGTCGGAAATCATGGACGCGCACAACCGGGCGAAAACGGAACTGTTGGCACGTATCGATGAGGAATACAAACTGGAGATGAAGCCTGGGGTCTTCACCATCGGATTTGCTCGCCGAGTGACCGCTTACAAACGAGCCGACCTGCTCTTCACGGACCTTGAGCGGCTGAAGAAAATTGCTACGGAAGCGGGCGGCCTGCAATTGATTTATGCGGGCAAGGCGCATCCCAGCGACCAGGAAGGCAAGCGGCTCATCCGTCGAATTCTGGAACTGAAAGAAGTGTTGAACCACGGCATCACCATCGCCTTTCTCCAGAACTACGACTTGGCACTCGCGAAGCTGATTACGGCCGGTGTCGATCTTTGGCTCAATACCCCTCAGCCGCCGCTTGAGGCATCCGGCACGAGCGGAATGAAAGCCGCCCTGAACGGCATTCCCAGCTTGAGCGTAGTCGATGGCTGGTGGATGGAAGGACTCATTGAAGGCGTCACTGGGTGGGCGATTGGCGATGAGAAGCGCCTGCGTGAGGACGCCGGCAGCGGCGCGCGGGACGCGGCCTCGCTCTACGACAAGCTGGAGCGCGTGATTATTCCCATGTTTTATGGAGGCGGAGATCGCTATATCGACATCATGCGGCATGCCATCGCCGTAAACGGTTCTTTCTTCAACACCCAAAGAATGCTCCAGCAATACGTGTTGAGTGCCTACTTCCGCTGAGGCAATGGTTCGTAACCTACTCACCCGCCCGGATCAGACGTCCGACACATTTCCGAACAGGTGTATGGCGCTGTCTGCCACCTGGTTCTGATCTGATGTTTTCATGATGACCGGCTGAGCTGGGCTGGGAGGTGGGATTCAGGGAGCAATTCCGCACACTTCTGTGATTAGACTCCTCAGGTTCACGCTATCTGCAGGGGCTTCCCCTTTGCGGCAAGGCTGGCGAAGAGAAGGAGCGGTCAAAGCCGTGGGGCCCCAATCTCGCTTAGCGACTGGTGGACTCTGAGATTCTTCGATCGGGGCCGCTCGCCCCACCCTCACTCCCGCTCCCGCCGGGGCGGCCTAATAGTTGCCTCATCTTCTGAGCCAACTCCTCCAGTCGGAAGGGTTTCTGGATGATGTTCACGCCGGCTCCGATCGCTGTGTGGCGAATCTTATCGTAAGTGTATCCCGACATGTACAGTACTTGGGTCGCCGGTCTACTCTGCGCGAGCGCCTGCGCTAGTTCCGGGCCATTCAGCTGCGGCATGATTACGTCGGTCAACAACAGGTCGATGGTGCCCACGTGCTGTTCCGCAACCCGCAGGGCGTCCACACCGTTCGGCGCTGGTAAGACCGTGTAGCCGGCTTCCTGCAAGAACCCCCGAACTAAATCCCGCAGCGCCCGGTCGTCCTCGACCAGCAAAACCGTCTCCGAACCTCGCGTCACATCAGCGGCAGGCATCCCGAGTGTGGTGGACTCCACAGGCTCGTCGACACTTGGCAGATAGACCGCGAAGGTGGTCCCTTGCCCGGGTTCGCTGCACACGAAAATGTAGCCGCCGCTCTGCTCGACGATGCCCAACACCGTTGCCAACCCAAGTCCCGTTCCTTCGCCGGCCGGCTTGGTGGTGAAGAACGGATCAAAAACGTGCGCCCGCGTTTCCTCATCCATGCCGACCCCGGTGTCTCTGACGGACAGAATCACGTAAGGGCCTGGGGACAGAAGCACACCGGGGTGAAGGGTGCTTTCCTCGAAGGCCATGTTCGCAGTCTGCAGAGTGAGCCGGCCTCCCTGCGGCATAGCGTCGCGGGCGTTAACGGCCAGATTGATGATCACCTGCGCCATCTGTCCTGGATCCACTTTCACCCGCCCCAGTGTGGGTTCCAGGATCAACTCTTGCTCGATGTCCTCCCCCAACACGCGCTCCAGCATCTTGGCGGTGTCGGATACGATCGTGTTGAGATCCAGCACCCTGGGCTGCAAGATCTGCCGGCGGCTGAATGCGAGCAGTTGCGAGGTGAGCGCCGCTCCGCGCTCGCACGCGGAGCGAATCACCTTGAGTCTCTTACTAACTACCGGATCGGCACCCTCATACTTGGCGAGCAGATCACTACAACCCAGGATGACGGCCAGAAGATTATTGAAGTCATGAGCGACACCGCCCGCCAGTTGGCCCACCGCCTCCATCTTCTGAGCCTGGCGAAACTGTTGTTCGAGCAGCCGGTGTTGCGTGACGTCGCGGGTAATGGAGAGCATGCAGGTTTCGCCCTCCAGCTGAATCAATTCCAAGGAAATTTCCACCTCGCGAGCTTGTCCGGATTTTGCCCGGAAGGTAGCCGGCACCCCGCGCAGGCTCTGCTTCTGCTGCAGTTCGTCGACCACCCGCGCTCGAACGGCCGGATCAGCCCAGACGTCGAGCTCCAGCGCAGTTCTCCCCAGAAGTTCCGATCTCGTGTAGCCGATCATTCGCAGGTAAGCATCGTTGACTTCAATATAGCGGCCGTCGCTGGGCGAAGTAATGGTGATACCTTCCGGGCTGGAGTCAAATGCCTTGTGGAAGCGTTCTTCTGCAAGACGTAGGTCCGAGGATACGGTGTCCAGCGCCTCGCGGCTGGCGAGCTGCTCCTTGGCGAAGACGGCTAGCGCGACCAGGGCAAACGACACCAGGGCCGCAAGCATGCGGAATCTGTGCATTTCCGATGAGTTTCCCTCATGGCCAACCTCCCAAGCGCCGAGCAGCGGAATCGCCAGCAGAACTCCGAACGCGAGTAGAGAAAGCGGTTTTCGGGAAGCGGGTGTTGGTCCAGGGCTTTCCACCAGCTGCGGCGCGATCTTCATTCCGAGCAGCGGCACCCAAACCAGCCAACAACAGGAAGCCACCGCCGGAATGTCGAACCATCCTCCCGGGCGATACTGCTCATAGCTGAAAGCGATGTTCTGCATCTGGACGCTGATGGTCCACAAGCAAGCGGCTCCAAACAGATGCCAATAGAGAGTCGCCCAGGGCGGCTGGGAACGCACCACCAGCACCCCGAGGACAACCAGCAGAAAGAGGTTCTCGGCAAAGTACAACGCCTCGTACCGCTGGTAGTACACCGAGGGCTCCACGAATCGGTACGAGAACACGAAATACGCGAACAGAAACACCCAGAAGAACAGCAGCAGAATCAGGTTCAGAGTTGCTCGATAGAGGCTTTGGGGAGATTGCTTCCAGTGCGGATAGGTGATCGCCGCTGCCATCAGCGGCACACCCTGAAGAAAGAAGACCGATTCATGCAGCCAGCCTACGGCGGTCTCCCTGCGCAATAGCAATACCGAGTACACCCACAGCCAGTTGAGGAGCGTCAACAATCCGTAGCTAGCGGCCAGGAATGACCAGAATGTCCGGCTTCCTCGCGCGCTCCGGCGTGCGTTGAGCACGGCCGCGGTAGTCGCCAGACAACTGAGAAAGAAATAGCAAACAATCGTGTATGCGGACCGGGCGAAGCTGGGCGGCAGAGCGAACGCAACCGCGGCCTGGGCTGCGATCAGCACCACTGCGATTGCGGGCCATCGGCTGCTCAACTTGCCCATACGTTTATCCGTAGCTCGTAGAGCGCTCGTCCAGTGCCCTTCGCTGCATCGCGTCGGAGTCGAGGTCTGTCAGCTCCAATCTAGACAGGCAGGTTTTCAGTTTATTGGCTGCATTGGTCGCCGCCGTGAGTCTGCTCACATCCCCCTGTGAGGAAGATCACTGAGGTTCGCGAAGCTAGAGACCTCCTCCTGGAGCAGCCTCCTAACTACGGCATGATCCGCTACATCACGCTGATGGAGACGTCTTCGGCCTCCCGTACGCCGCCACCGGCGCTGGCCGGAGAATGAGCGGAGAGATCCGTCAGCGGGCAGTTGGGCGACAGGTATTTCAGTTTGCGCTGAATGATCTCCTGCGAGTACTTGCCAAGATAATGGGCGATGGTCTCGACGCGAATCTTGATGCCGCCGGCTGGCTTGGTGGAATCGAGGTCCCCGAACTTGAAATACAAGGTGCCGGTCGCCTCAACGATTTTCTGTGCTGGAGTGTAGGTGGGCTGGTCCATACCGCACTCGTAACTCGAAAGCCGCACCACGCAAGTGATCCACGGGCAGCGAGTGGCGACCTTGGCGCCCCACATGATCTCGTTGGTGTTGCTGCTGTAGGAGGACGTCCAGACATCCGAGATGTCGAACGGACTCTTGATGCGGCCGGAGCGCAGGTCAGACTCGAAGAGCCAGTTCATCAGATCCAGATCGCCAGGCAGGTATTGCAGCCAGAGGATCGGGTATCCATGCGCCTGGACTTCCGCCTCGATTTCGTGACCAATGCCAGTGTCCATGTGATAGGGGCGAGCCAGCACGAGAATGCAGGGCTTCTGGTTCTCAGCGCACCAGGTCAGAATCTCTCGGCCTTGTTGGCGGATGCGAGCGGTGACGTCGTCGAGGGCGGCGAATCCAGCCTTGACGGCACGATCCGTTTCTTCGCGGTCGAGGTCAAAAACATCCTTCAACGATGTGTACATCTGTTCCGCCACCATGTGACGATCGCCAAGGCTAACGAAGGGAGAGGCATGGACGACGTTGTTCTCGGCAAAGATGTCGCGCTCTTTGAGAAAACCGGCCTTAATGTTCTCGGGGCCGGCCATGACTCGCGTGCAGGTAACCGTGTCCACCACGTGTCCGTGCAGAACCGAAGGCAAAGAGTGAATCATAGGGCTGAACAGGACGTTGATCTTCTTCTTCTGTCCGAAGATCAGTTCGCCGTAGTGGCCGCTCATCGCCTTGACGGGATAGCAGCAGTCCACCGTGCCGCGACCCTTGCCGAACTCGCGTCCCTGCTCCTCCGAAGTGTCGGAACTGAACACGATGTTCTCCGAAGCAACACCGAGTTCCTTCAGGAAGCCCACCCAGAACTGGTGCGTCGACCAGATGTTGAGGACCTTTGGGATCCCGACCCGAAGTTGGGAGCGATCCTTGACTCTAGTTTCGGCGGAACCCTTCTTTGCGAACCATGTCTGCAACATTCGGATAGGCATTTTTCGTCTTCTCGATCCCGGACTTGATGACCTTCATCTCGTTCAAATCTTCGACCAACCCTTTCGGGCAGGAGTTGTTGACGATCACGCGTTCCCAGCCCGCGGCAAGAGGAACCTTGCTCCACGGACGCCCCTTGCCTCCGAGTAACTCGACGTCGATGAAGCTGCGCTGGCAGTTGACCGGACACCAATGACAGACAGTGTCTACCGAAGTGGCCGTCTTGTAGGAAAGCTTTTCGATCGCATCGAAGCCACGGAACATCGTGCGCCCGCCGTTGTTCCACCAGTCGAGAGCGACCAGCGCCGCGCCAATAGCACCAGCTTCACCAGAGTAGGGATGAACCACGACCTCGGCTTCCGGAACCTTGCCGAGAATGAAGTCCACCTGCGTCTTCACGACCGCCAGATTGCGATGTGTGCCGCCCTGCAGAATGTACTTGCGGCCGACCTGCTGCAGGTTGTTGAGCCCGCCGGCATAGATCCAAACGTTCAGCGGGAGGATGGCGCACAGTCCGGCCAGAATTTCCTCGGCCTGCCATCCCTTGCGCTGCTGGTTGACGATGTCGCTCTGCAGGAAGACTCCGCAGCCCATGGAAAGTTGCGGCATGGCCTGTGCCTTAAATGCCCCGTCGGCCATCTCGCCCATAGGGATGTTGAAACGCTCGGCGACGCCTTGCAGGAATGCGCCGTTCCCCGACGAGCACTGCGAATTCAGCCGGAAGTCGGTGACGGCGCCGTTGTTGAGGATCATGATCTTCACGTCCACGCCGCCGACGTCGCAAATGCAATCCGCGTCGGGGAAAAAGTGAAGACCTGCGGAGGCATGGGCGATGGTCTCGACCACCGGACAGTCAGCGCCCAGGATATCCCTGAGCAAATCCTTCCCGTAGCCGGTAATGGCTAGTCCGAGGATGTCGCGGTCACTGGCCACAGCGCGGATCTGGCGGAAGAGCGACTTAGCGTCCTCGATCGGGTTGCCCTTGCTCAACGCATAGCAGGAGAACAGAAGTTCCTTCTCCGGCGACATAAGCACTGCTTTGGCCGTGGTGGAGCCGAAGTCGCAGCCCAGCACGCTGCGGCCGACACTGCGCTCCGCCACCGCCACGCTCAGCGTCGGCGAGCCAGCCTGGGATTTTTCGTAGCGCGACTTGAACGTGGCGAGGTCGGCGCCGTCTTTGCAGAGTCCGCCGCGGCCCATCTTTTTCTTTTCCTCGTACTGGCCCTCTTCGATCCAATGCTTGAGTTTCTGCGAGCCATTGTAGAGACCGGTCGCGCCGTGCTCCCGCAAGGCCACTTCCACGCAACCCAAAGCCGCATAGTAGAGCGCGTTGTCGGGCACGCGGATGAGCGAAGACATGTCGCGGTCATCCGAAACCTCGACCTTCCGCTCCTTCCAGACTTTGCCCAGATGATGGCGCCAGGCTTCCTGCAAGCCCTTGAAGAAGAGGTTCGGGCCACCTAGAAGCAGAATCTCGGGCAACGGTGTGTTGCCGCGCGTCAGCGTAGCTAAGTTCTGATACACCACCGCCTCGAACAGCGAGGCGATGATCTCTTCCACCGGAACCCCTGCCTTCAGCAGAGTGTTGGCGTCGGCTTCCGCGAAGATGCCGCACTTGCTGCTGATTTTGTGCAAGGGATATCCGGCATAACCCATGTTGGAAAGTGTTTCGGGCGGTATCTCCAACTTGCGCGCGGTCTTCTCGATGAAGGTGCCCGTGCCCCCAGAACATGCACTCTGCATGAGCACTTGTTTGCTGCGGGAAGTGCCTTCGCCCTGGAAGAAGATGGTCTTCATGTCCTCGCCGCCGATTTCGCTGACAAAACGCACCGAGGGATGAAGCTTCTCCACCGCCGCAGCAACCGCAACTACTTCTTGGACTACCTTGCCCCCGATCAGCGGCGCAATGATACCCGCGCCCGATCCCGTGAAGAACACGCGATCGCGTCCCGGCGTGAGTCCATGCTTGGATTCCAGCATGGTGAGGAACTGAAGGATTTTCTCCGCCTGCCGCGTGTTGTGGCGCTCGTAAGCCTGCGCCACCACCTCGCCGCGCGGCGTAGCCAAAACGTACTTGCAGGTCGTGCTGCCGACGTCGAGACCGCACAACATGCTCTCGCCCTCAAATACCGCGGGCGAAGGCGCGGGAGCCAGCAATGCGCCCGGCTCCCCTTCGATCGGTTGAATTTGCACCAATCCGCTCGCCATGCACTTTTACCTCTTTCGCTTTCGTGGTCGGTTCACGTTTGGCTCAGGCCCGCGCAAGTCCGCGATCCTGGGCAAGATGGAGCACATAGTTCGCGGAAGTCCCCGAATATCCCTTGTGCGGAATCTTGTAAGTGGCTCGCCGCAGTTCGGGATGATGTTTCTCGTATTCATGAATGGCCTCGACGGTCAGCCCGGTTTTCTTCAGCACCTCTTCGAACTCGGCCTGCGCCCGCTTTTTGGCTTCCGTCAATATCATCTGGCAGCGCGAGAGCGCGTGCACTTCCGCATCACCCTTGACTTCAATCGGCGCGTAGAGCAGGTCAGGATATTTGCCGATCACGTTGGCCATCGACCCGATCGACATGGTATTGGGCATACACGAATACGGAGACAGCTCGCAGATCATGTGGGCTTTCTTGTGGTGATAGGCATACAGCGCCTTGCCGATCAGCATGTGTCCCTCGCCGCCGCGGAGTTCGAAGTGGTAGAACGGCTCTGCCAGGTCCTTCAGTTCCACCTGGTCTGGCAGTTCGTTAGGAATGTTCGCTAGCGCCTTGCGGAAACGGTTGTAGGTGGCGACGTAGATCCGCTCGAGTGCTTTCAAGATCATCTCCTCGCGCTTGTGATGCTTGCTGGTCGAGTGGCGGTGTTCAAGTTTGCGAATCACCGGGTGCATCAGGTAGTGCAGCCACACGGCGACCGGAGGAGGCACAACCTCGGAGTCTTCCTGTTCGAGCCAATGCTTGATGTTGTAGTTGCCGTCGCCTTCGTGAGTTTGCAGCCAGAATTCACCCGTAATCTTTACGCGAGCTTTCACGCGCGTGCGATCGACTTCAATTGCATCAAACTTCTTCCGCACTTCGCGCAGAGCATTCGTGAAATAACTTGTCGTCAGGTGCCAGGCCAGCGCTCCGAGTTTCTTCCCGTGGTCAGGCCGCTCGTTGAACACGTTGTACATGAACTCGATGCATTCCTTGAGTACCGCATCGGTCTGTCCAGGCTTCACTTCGTAGGGACGCGTCGCGTATTCAAGATCTGTGATGACATCGCCGCACAGGATTGCCCATATCAGGCCGAGGCTGAAAGGCAGGTTGATGTCGAGCCCGCCCCCACCGTTCTCCCCCTGATCGAGTTCATCCTGAGCCAACAGGAACAAGCGGAAATCGCGCAAGCCGAGACCATCGAGCGCCATGGCATAGGATTCGTGGTACTGCCCAAACCGGCATGGACCACATGCGCCGGCCGTGATATAGGCGTAGCTCTTGGACACCTCTTCCTTGCCCTTGAGCGCCACTTCCTTCTTCAGAAAGTTCACCAGGCTGCCTGTGGTGAAGATGGTTGGGCAGCAGGCCCCGACATCGATCAGTTCCTTTCCTGCGTCCAGATCGTCACGCGCGATGTTGGGCAGCGGCTCGGCTTTGTACTTCAGGTTGTGCATGGCGCCCTGCATCATGCGCTCATGTTTCCAGGTAAGCCCGCCGAACAGAATTGTGACTTTGTCGCGCTCTTCCCGCGTGAAGGGCTTGGGACGGTAGGCAGTGTAGTGGTTAACGGGGTTAACGGTTTCTTGGATCTTGGTATCGATGGTGACCAGCGTTCCCATATCCTTGCTCCTTAAGGAAATTGTTGGCCCGGGTTCTGCTCGGTGTTCTAGCCTTCCGTCTCCGCTGCTAACCGGGATGGCAGCAGCGGTGTTCTCTCCCAATGATGTTCGAAGACGGGGTGGTGCAGACCGTGACGGCGAATCAGAAGAACGACAAGTGCAAAGCAAGCACCCCCGATCAACTGCGAGACGATGGGGATGTGTAAGGCATGGATGAGGCCATAGCGGTCAGCGGCCCACCCAATGATCAGCGGCGCCAAAGCCATGGCGAACAGATTGACAAAGAGGTAGTACAGGCCGAGAGCAGTCGCGTGCCCACTCGAGGGCACAAGATCATGGATGGTGGCGGTGAGCGGGCCGTGGTACCAGCTCATGAAGAATGAGCCCAGGCCAAAGAACACTAGGACCAACAGCTTGCCAGAAGAATGCAGGGCGACGTAGATCGTCGGCGCCCCCAGAACGAAGCCGATGGGGATAATCAGGGCCCGTGCCCATGCCCATCGGCGAGCGATCCGATCGGACAAGTACGCGCCGACCGCGATGCCCAGCGCGCCGCCCACGACCACCGTGAGGCCCAATGCCATTCCAGCCTCCCTTGCTGTGAAGCCCTTCTGTTCCTGGATGAGATCCGGCCCCCATGCGACGTAGGCATATCCCGCGAAACTGCTGAACCAGCCGGCCACCAACACCGCCAGGTACGCAGGCACACGCAGGAGATCCCGCAAGCGCATTCGTTCCTCAGACTGCTCGCGGGGCGGTTCCGGGAGTCGCATGGCGCTGAGTCCCAACAGCAAACCCGGAATCCCCACCAGGAAGAAAGCCGAACGCCACCCAAAAGATTGGGCCATGATACCACCAAGTGCGATTCCGGTGGCGCCGCCCGCGAACATTCCGACGTCGCAGGAACCTTGGATGCGTGCCCGGATGTCTTTCGGGAACACGGCGCTAAGAACGGCGGTGCCGGCCGGTGCGTAGGCGGCTTCGCCAACTCCGACCATCGCCCGGGCAGTCAGCAGGGTTCGGAACGACCCGGCCAGACCGCTCAGAAATGTAGCCACGCTCCAGAACAGGACTCCCGCGCCGATCACCGAACGCCGGGAAAAACGATCCGCCAGCATCCCCAGCGGGAACGTGCTCAGGGAGAGCACGACTGTGAAGGCGGTAGCGAGATAGCCCAGTTGCGAGTAGCTCAGAGCAAAATCGTGCCGGATAGCAGGGAACAGCGAAAAAATGACCTGGCGATCCACATAATTGACGAAGTTGACCAGCATCAGGATGAGCAACACTCGCCACTGCTTCCGGTTGAAGTCAGGAAGTTGCATGGGGTCGCCGCCCTCCGGTTTCTACCTGATACTCAAGTTGCGCATTCTTGCCAAGCGACAAACTGGTGTCAGAAGAGCCTGCAAGAGCAGTGTCGTACTTTGTCGTTGCTGAATTTGGCTTGAAGACGATGGAAAGGTGGGCTGAGACTACTTGGGGACGTCCGCGGGAACTTTCAGTCCGAGCCGTTCGATGAAGCGAGGGAAGCGAGGGTCCTGCCGCAGGGGGTCTGCCAGGGGTTCGGTGGGAAGGTATACCAGATACTCACAATGCTCCTCGTACGCCCGATCCAGCCATGCGAAAGCCTTGTCCTTGTCCCCCAGTCCCACATAGACCAGAGCGATATAGACGGCCGGGACATACCTGGTCGAGCGCATCTGCTCGAGGTGGGCGAGGCTGGACCGTGCCAACGCAGGTTTTCCTGAAACGGCTTGAACGTGTGCCACCAATGCCAGAACTCCGGGGTCTTCTGGAGCAACCGCGAGAATGGGCTGGTAGGTGGCCAGCGCCTCCGCAAACATACCCTTCTGCTCGTAAGCCCGCCCCAAGTTGATCAGGCCAATCGGCCAGTTGCGGTCGTGCACGAGCGATAGCTTGTTATAGGTGATCGTGTTGTCAAACTGTCTGGCTTGGTAGTAGGCCTCGCCCAAGGCAGAATCCATCAACGGCGAATCGGGCTCCAATTGCTGGGCGCTCTTCCTTTCCTCAATCGCTTCGTCCAACCTGCCCATGGCGGTTAGGTAGTAGGCATAGTATTGGTGCGCGGTTGCAGAAGTCGGACGCAATAGCAGCGCTCGCCGAAACTCTCTCTCTGCTTCGGAATAGTTCCGATCGTAGACCAGTTCGGCATAACCCAGAGAGATGTGGGCCTCCGCCAGAGATTCGTCCAGCTGAATCGCTTTTTGAGCAGCGGCCTTAGCTTGTGGAAAGGCTTGTTTGGGCGGCAAGCCGGTGTAGGGCGCCGACCCTAACAGCGAGTAACTGTCCGCCAACCCCGCGTAGGCCGGCGCAAATTGGGGATCGGTGCTGATGGCCCGCTGGAAAAAGCCGATCGCGTCGTGCAGGTTTTCGGCGGACCGCTTGCTCCAAAGCGCCCGTCCCATCAGATACGCCTCGTAAGTATCCCGGGAGGGCGGATGCGACGCGTGACTGCTGAGCGACAAAGCCCGCAGTACTTCGTCGACAATCCCATTAGCAATTTCGATTTCCTTGGGAATGAGGTCTCCACGCTCGAACTCCCAGCTGTTGCCCCACACCACATGGGTCTGCGGCCTGGAAGCAACCAACCGCGCAGTAATCGCGACGCGATTGCCCTCCGTCCGCACACTGCCCGCCAGGTTGTAATCGGCCGATCGGTCTTCGATAACTGAGACTGATCCGGGATTGAGATGGCCGAGCCGGCTGATCAACTCATCGGTGAGCCCGCGCGCGATTCGCAAGCCGTCGGCGTCCCCTTTCGGGGTATCGAAAGGGAGCACCCCGAGCGTCGGGCTAAGTTTGACTTTCGGCCTGAAGTAATATGCGCCCGCAACTGCGAGCAGCAGCGCGGCCACCAGAACAAACCAAAAGAACCGACTGCCGAGCCTTGGAGGAGGGGCTGTCTCGGTTGCCGTCGCGGGCGTGCCGGTCTCAGGTTTAGCCGGCAGCTCAACCTCGGGTTCTGAGGAAAGATCGGTGTGGCGATTCCACCAGGCATCCAGTTCGCTCTTGTAAGCGTAGACTCGCCCCTGCTCCTCGGCTGGATCGGCGCGCAGACGCCGAACCGGGAGCCCCTTGTTCTTCTCCCAGCGTTGAACCGTGCGTTCAGTCTTGCGAAGGTGGTCAGCGATCGCCTTCCAGCCCTCCAGCAGATCCTCCACCCGAAGTTCCTCTGGCTCCGCCCGGTCCCGCGGGTTTCCCCCCATTGTCCGGACCCCCCCAAAGAACGCCGAAAGTGTACGCTGGCCCGTCTTGTAAGACAAATCGCCGCTCGATTTGGTCCAGAAGGACCCGCTAAAAGATGGTGTTGGCGTATAGCCCCGTGGAATGGGACAATAGGCCATGCAAAGATTTCTCTCCGCAGCGGTATACCTGTCGGCGGCCGGAATGATGCTGGTTGGCAGTGGGTATGCCTACGCACAGCAAACTCCGGCGGCAAAAACCAAAACGGCTCCAGCAGCCACAACTTCGAAAGCTCCGGCGAAGAAAGCTCCCGGGGCAGCAGCCGCCAAGACCACGACTCCCGCGCCTCTTAAGACGCGCGAGGACAAGTTCAGCTACGCCCTTGGGATGAATCAGGGTGCCGGGCTCGGGGCCATGCTGAAAAAGCAGTCGGTCGACGTGGACTCAAAGCTCTTGATTCAGGGATTCAAGGATGGGTTGACCGGCGCCAAAACCCAACTGACTGAACAGGAAGCGCAAGCTGTGCTGCAGGAAGTTGGCGCGGAGGTCCGCAAATCGCAACAGGAGAAAGCGCAAAAGGCGGGCGAGGCCAACAAAACGGAGGGCGCAGCATTTCTGGCCGCCAATAAAGGAAAAGAAGGTGTAGTTGCCCTGCCCAGTGGCTTGCAATACAAGATTCTGACTGCGGGCACCGGACCGAAACCAGCTGCGACCGACTCGGTCGTCTGCAACTATCGGGGCACGCTGATCAACGGTACCGAATTTGACAGCTCTTACAAACGCGGCCAGCCGGCAACCTTTCCCGTCAATGGCGTCATCAAGGGCTGGACGGAAGCGCTCGAGTTGATGCCGGTAGGATCGAAGTGGCAGCTCTTCATTCCATCCAACCTCGCGTACGGCGAACGTGGTGCCGGGGCTGACATCGGACCGGACGCCACACTCATTTTTGAGGTGGAGTTGCTGTCAATCCAGGAGAAGAAGGAAGCAGCTAAAGAACCGGCCAAGGAACCGGCGAAGGAACCAGCTAAGGAACCAGCTAAGGAACCAGCTAAGGAACCAGCCAAGGATCCGGAAAAGCAGTAACGGCTCAGCCGTGCGCATCCCGAAGGCTCAAAGTCCCCGCCCTTTCTCGCACGAAGAGAAAGGGCGGGGATTTGTTTAGGAAGGCATCCCGCGGACACCCCATGGCGAACATTCTCTACGGAGTGAACGGCGAAGGCGCGGGCCACTCGACGCGCGCCAGGGAAGTGATTACTCATCTCCAGGAATGCGGACACGCGGTGCAAGTAGTGTCCTTCGACCGCGGACTGGCCAACCTCCGCAAAGATTTTGACGTCGCCGAGATCTTCGGGTGGCGCCTCGCCTATGTGAACAATCAGGTGCGTTATCGGCGCACCGTCGCGCGGAATCTGCTGACGGCGCGCCGGACCGTGGCCAGTGTCTCAAGGCTGAAGAACCTGATCGATGAAAAAGAGATCGATCTCGTGGTCACGGATTTTGAGCCGCTTTCCTGCCATGCCGGGCGGCGCAAGCATTTGCCCGTAATCTCGATCGACAATCAGCACTGTCTGACGAACACCGATGTTTCTTATCCAAGGCAATACCGGCGCGATGCCTCGGCCGCGAAGATCGTGACTCGGCTCATGGTCCCACGCGCCCATGCCTATCTGGTGATTTCTTTCTTCGACGCTCAAGTCACGCGCCCGAACACGTTTCTATTTCCACCAATTCTGCGCGAGTGCATTCTGAAGGCGAGGCCTCGGGAGGGAGAACACGTCCTTGTATATGTGACTTCGCCAGCGCCCGCGTTGGAGAAGCTTCTGGCTTCCGTGCGTTGCTCATTCGTCGCATATGGTTTTGGACGCGAAGGGAGGGAAGGGAACATCGTTTATAAGAAGCCGAGTCTCGATGGATTTTTTGCCGACTTGATTGCCGCGAAAGCAGTCGTTGCCAACGCCGGCTTCTCTCTCGTGACTGAGGCGTTGCATCTCGGCAAACCCTACCTTGCCATTCCTGTCGCGCACCAGTTTGAGCAGGTCTTCAACGCTTATTGGCTGCAGAAGGCGGGCTACGGCGTGTACTGGGAAGGGCTCAACAAGGAGCGAGTGGAATCGTTTCTCTACAACCTTCCACACTTCCGTGAAAAACTGGCAAACTATCCACGGCAAGGAAATGACGCGCTCTTTGCCAAACTCGATGGTCTTATTGCAGAGCTAACGTCCCCATCGGGTGGGAATTCTGGGCGAGGGAGAAATTGACAACGCCCGACATCCGTCAGTTGCCGGAAGCCGAAAGCGTTCCCAAAACAGCGTTTTTGGTCGAAGCGCCTCTGGTTAGCCTGGCCATCGCCGTGCTAGCGATTTTCCTGTTCGCATGGCTGGCAGACAGTGTTGTTGACAAACGCACACTCGCGTTCGATTCTTGGGTGAGGGCCGCTATTCACGCCTGGTCGTCGCCTCCGCTGACCCGGCTCATGTTCGCAATTTCATTCATGGGCAAAGGCGGATTGATTGCGATCGCCCTGCTCGCCTTCGCTCTGTTTCGGCATTTCCATTGGCGTCGCGCGGCCATCTGGCTGGTCGTAACGCTGGCCGGTTCCTTAGTGCTCGAACTCACCTTGAAGTCTGCCTTTCATCGCCCGCGGCCCGTCCCTTTCTTCGGCCCCAATCCCATGACCTACGCCTTTCCGAGCGGCCACGCCCTGTTTTCTTTCTGCTTCTACGGAGTGCTGGCAGGACTGCTGACGGGGCGCGTGCGCTCCCTGCCTGCGCGGATTCTGATCTGGCTGGTCACCGCGTTGCTGGTGCTCGCGATCGGACTGTCGCGGATCTACTTGGGCGTGCACACTCCGAGCGACGTCATTGCGGGATATCTGACCGGGACTATCTGGGCCGCAACCATGGTTGCGCTCGATCGCTGGCGCCAGCAGCGGAAGAACCGCGCGTAGTCCGCGTCAGCCTGAAATTATCCAAAATTTGTCATCTGAGCGGAGCAGAGACTTCACGAAGTGAAGTCCCTGCGGAGTCGAAAGGCCTGCCCTGAGCGCAGCCGAAGGGACCCCTGCGTTCTTCTCCGTACCCAGGACGCGTCAGGGAATTGTCCCCGCGCTTGTGGAAGGGCATAGCGTTGAGCGATGCCGTTAACGTCGCAAGAAATCTGGCCTTCAGCGCTGGAATTACGGATCAGCGGGTGCCCCATCCTTTTCGCGCACTTTGCGAAAAGGGTGGGTGATGGGATCATCCGTGCACCAGCAGGACAAGGGTCGTGGCTCGATTTGTGGAAGGGCACGGCTTCAGCCGTGGCGCCCAGCCTCGCCAAAACGCGGGCTTTAGCCCCTGAGGGCCCAGGCTACGGAAAACACCCAAGGTGGATTCGAAGTTCCTGCGGGACACTCGCAAGAAACTGCGCTGCTCCCGAGCCGTGTTCGCCCGCAAACTGCGGATCAAGGAACGAACGCTGGAAAAATGGGAACAGAGCCGTGCGCAACCGAATCCGCAGGCGGCCGCGCTCGTCCTGCTCGTCCGCAGGTACCCGGACACGCTGGCCGGCTTGGATGAACTGGCCGCGCGCTAGCTTGGGCCAACCGCCAGACGACTATCTAATCAGCCCATCACAACATCCAGTATCCGCGGTCACCGCCAATACGCAATCCAAGTGTCAAAAATAGTAAGTGCCACTATCGTCCGAAATTCGGGAGTGTCTGATAATGAAGTGCTTGCTTGCTGTTCTGCTGTGCATCGCAATTCCCTCCATGATGTTCGCTGCGGATAACGGATATAAGGTCGCTTATGACGGAGGTTCGCTGCCTGATCTTAAGTCCGGCACGGACGTGAAGTTGTACATAGAAGCAAAACAAGTTCGAATCGTGAGAGACAAGACAGAGGTTGCGGTCATTCCGGTTTCGGCAATCACGGAAATCACCTACGGGCAGGACGTGCATCGGAGAGTAGGTGCAGCCATTGGGCTCGCCGTAGTCTCACTTGGAATTGGCGGGCTGATGGCCCTCACCAAATCGAAGAAGCACTATGTTGGGCTTACTTGGGCCGATGGGGACAAAAGGGGCGGGTTTGCCATGCAGTGTGACAAGAACGACTACCGCGGCGTTTTGGCGGGTCTCGAAGGCGTATCCGGGAAGAAAGCCGTCAACTCGGACACGATGACAGTTAAGAACTGATTTGGCTGTTGGAGGGTCGCGGGTGGTTGCCCGTGCGGCCCTATTTTCATGACTCACTAAGGAGGGCGCTGTAGTGCACCCCTCGAAACTAGACACAAGGGGCCATGTTTGAAGTAAGGGTTTGGGCAAGGAACTGAGCACGGGATTCGTGCGGTGTTCTGCCCCGGAGTCCGCGATGCGGACGATCGTGATTGTACTCCTCGATCCAGCGAGCAATGCTCAGCTGGGCCTGGTCGAAGGTCTGATATTCGTTGAGCCACACCTCCTCTTCTTTCAAGCTGCGATGGAACCGTTCGATGTAGCTGTTGCCCTCGGGA
>JAIQEY010000044.1 GCA_020073565.1 Terriglobia bacterium | reverse complement strand
TCGATGACCTCAAAATTGACACGGTAGGGGTCTGGGGTTCGAGTCCCCACGTGCTAATCGTGACTTCAGGCACGTTGGCCAAGGTCATTGGCGCTCAATTTCGAAAGCTGCCGCGGTTTTGAGTTCGGATCGCTTCACTGCTGCCACGATACTTCTCACAGACTTTTTCTTCCTTTATCCCGAGCGCGTGTTGGTGTCTCAGCCGGGCACTAAATTTGCCCTGTCGGTCTATGGATCACCTCTACCCTCGTTCCCGCGAGGTCAACTCAACGGCCAATACCCAGTCCTGTGAGGCGATCAATTACAGGATTACCTGCCGTTGTCGAGTCCTGTTTCAAGTGGGATGGGGAAGGGTACATCAATCCTCGGGCTCGATGACGGCAACGAGATATCGCTTGACAAAAAGACGGTAAGGAAGTATCTCAGGTGACCGAAACGCATCGTTACTGGCATTCCAGCAGTGGCTCTGACGGGCGTTCGTTCCCCTGTCGTTCTGAGACGATGGCTCGCCCGGAATAAGTAGGAACTTGTATTGGAGATCCTGCCGTGACGTGGACACAAGTCTATGATCCGATGGGCCATTGGTGGCTCTCGACGCTCATCGCCGCGCTGCCAATCATTGTCTTGCTGGGTCTTCTGGGCGGACTGCGGGTGCGGCCCCATCTTTGCGCCATCGCGGGCGCGTCGACCGCCATCCTGGTCGCGATCCTGGTCTTCAAAATGCCAGCTCTTCTTGCCGTCTCCAGTTTTTTCTACGGCTCCGCCTTCGGCCTCCTCAAAATCGTCTGGATCGTCATCGCCGCTGTCTTTCTGTACGACATTTCCGTCGATGCCGGCCAGTTTGAAATCATGAAACAGTCGGTCGCCGCGATCACCCCCGATCGCCGCTTGCAGCTTCTGCTCGTCGCCTTCTGCTTCGGTGCTTTCATTGAAGGTTCCGCCGGATTTGGCGCGCCCGTAGCGATCGCCGGAGCCTTCATGATCGGCCTCGGATTCAAGCCTTTCCAGGCCGCCGCCCTGAATCTCATCGCCAACACCGCTCCCGTTGCCTGGGGCGCAATCGGCACTCCGGTTCACACTCTCGCGGCCGTCACTGCGTTGAGTGAAAGCGACCTCAACGCCATGATCGGCCGCATTCTCCCGATCACCGCAATCATTGTTCCCTTCTGGCTGGTACGCGCGATGGTGAGTTGGAGCGAGACCTTCGAAGTGTTGCCCGCGATCCTGGTCGTGGGCGGCTCGTTCGCCGTCACGCAATGGTTTTGGGCCAATCACATGGACAGCAACCTCGTGGACATCGCCGCCGGCGTCGTCTCCATGATCGCCACCCTGCTTTTCCTGCGTTTCTGGCAACCCAAGAAAATCTGGCGCTTCGCGGACGAACAGGCGGTGACCGCCACGGAAGCGAGAGACTCGGTGAAGCACTTCTCTGCCGGCCAAATCGCCAAGGCCTGGATGCCCTTCGCCATCCTATCGATTTTCGTTCTGCTCTGGGGTCTTCCCAGCATTAAAATCGCGATGAACAAAGCGACGACGCCCGCATTCAAGACCGGCGGCTGGGAAGTTCCCTATCTTCACAAAGCCGTGTCTCGCACACAGCCTGTCGTCGCCAAGCCTACCCCCGAAAATGCCAAGTTCGATTTCAACTGGCTCACCGCCACCGGAACAGGCTGTTTCTTGGCAGCTATTTTTGCTGGAGTCGTTCTCGGCCTCAAGCCCGGGAAAATCTTTCAGATCTTCGGCCGCACTCTGGTTCGATTGCGATTCGCCATCGTCGCGATGACTTGTATGCTCGGCTTAGGTTACATCACTCGTTACTCCGGCATGGACGCGGTCTTAGGCCTCGCCTTCACGCGCACGGGCTGGTTCTTTCCTTTCTTCGGCACCTTCATCGGCTGGCTGGGCGTCGCGCTCACCGGCAGCGACACCGCTTCGAACGCGCTTTTTGGCGGTCTGCAGAAAATCACCGCTCAACAGCTTAATCTCAGCCCCATTCTCATGTGCGCCACCAACAGCGCCGGCGGCGTCATGGGCAAAATGATTGACGCCCAATCCATTTGCATCGCTACCGCGGCCACCAACCAGATCGGCAACGAGGGCTCCATCTTTCGTTTTGTCTTCTGGCACTCCGTGGCGCTGGCGGCGATCGTCGGCCTCATCGTCATGATGTACGCCTACGTGTTTCCCCAGTTCATTCCGAGTGGGTTGAACTTCATTCACTGAAGGCTTGTCCGCCGCGGTTTGACAACGACCGCTTCATTGCCGGCTTCACCGTCGGCGCCGTCAAGTAGCGCAGTCGCATTATCCAGTCATCGCACCGTCGGGCGCTGCTCTCCTTGGATGCCCGGAAAGATGTCATACACATAGTCGTGGGTGGCCAAAGCGCTCTGTTTCATGGTGCCGGCGGCAACACGCTTGACGACTTCTTCGCGGGAGAGATCGAAGATCGCCTCCAGAGCCTGCGCGCGCTCCTGTTTGTCCGCTTGCCCCACGACAAAGAGTACGCGGGCGCTGTGTTGGATGTAGCGGGGCGAAAGCAGTTGGCGCTTCAGGAGTTCCATGATGATGGGCGCTTTGGAGCGGTCAAAGCGGCCGGGATCGCCGCGGCGGTCCAGTTCAGCGAAGAACTCCCCTGTCCATTCGTTGTGGTAGTCCCAGACCTTCTCGAACAGTTCCCTGGTGAAGCGACTCCCGGCCTTGACTTCAGAGGCCGTCGCAGCCAGCACGACCCCATCCTCGGTGAGCGCTGGCCGCTGCAGGTAGCCGTTCTTGGTGATGACGGCTTGGTGACGGACAAGGGTCCATAACCACGACACATCGATCCGGTAGGTGGCGAGGTCATTCATGAACCGCAGCTTCAGTTCGTAGTCGTCGATCGCGGCCGCGAAGTTGCCATTGAGGATCTGGAAGCCGTAGTTCGCCGCCATGTAGAACGCGTGCTGGATGTGTTCAATAGTGACATCGCCCTTCGGGACGGCGTAGATGGACTCCCAGAGTTCATGCGTGAAGATCTTCTCCGGCGTGTCCATCCTGTCCTTGGCGATGACGCAGGGCGTGATCTTGCCTTGCGGGTTCAGCAATCCACGGGATTGCAGCAGGAGCCGCTCCGCGTCAATGAGGCCACTAGCGACCGTTGGCACCGGTTTCCCTTTTACGTCCACCGTCTCTCGCGGCGCATCGAGGATCGCTTGAAGTTGCGTCACCGGGGCCCGTAAGGGTTCATTGCCCGCAGCTACGTAGGCCGTTTCCGGGCTCGCGACCCAGCTTTGCCGGTAGGCATCATAGAGTCGTCCCTTCATTCGGCCGGCGAGAACGTCTTCCAGGGTAGGCTCTCGACCCGCAGGCAGCGGCTGCTCGGGCACAAACATGAGACCCAGCAGGCGCTCTCGCAGCTTGTCGATGACGATTGCGCGCAGGGCCAATGGGTTATACCTTGAGCGGCCATAGGGATCGTTCGGCTGGTAGATCATGACCGCCGCCATCCCACCAATGGGGGCGCCCTGGCTCTGTTCGCCATTCTTCATGCCAGCCATGAGCATCATCAGCGCGTTGTACCGCTGATAGGCAATCATGTTCGGGGAGGCCATGCCGATCGTCTGCGGATCCGGAAAGACGCCCAGCGGGTCATCCTTCCAAATCTCGATCAGGCTGCCCAGGTAGTCCCAGCGGCCAACGTTCGTCCCCAGCAGACGGCGCCGCAAGACCCAGGCGACCGCTGGCAGGAACCGGCCTGCATTCCCCTCCTCATAAAGCATCTTGATCTTGATGGTGCCTACTGGAACGCCAATCACGCCTTCCAGCCGCGACAGAAGCTTCTCGACAATGAGCGCTTCCTGCGGAGTCTGAAGTTTCGGGATGTAGAAATAGACGCCGGTGCCGGCACGTTTGAGAGACTCATAGTTGTTCAGGGCCCAGAGGACGGCGACGGGGATCATCGCCGGCACCGGTTGCCCTTCGACCCTGATGTGGTCGTAGCGCAAGTGGAGGCCGGGAGGCCGGCCAAACCGGGTCGGCCACTGCGCTGAGGAAGTGTTGATCTTGTATGCGCGCCGGTTTCCCTTCTTCACGACCTCATAGGGGCGGCCGGTCCAGCGGCCTTCGAAAATCTCTTTGGCGTTCTGCAAGGCTGCAAACACTCCCACCGGCTGACTCGTGGGCGTGCCGTCGGGCTGAAAATGAGGCGGTGAGGCATCCTCAAAGTCCGGCATGTTCATGGGCGCCGCGCTATTCAAAGCGTTGAAGGCCATATCCAGCGGATGCCACGGCCCGGTGAGCTCCAGTCCGGGATTAGTCAACGGGTGCGCGTCCCGCGGGATGGGCACCTCATCGTTGAGTCGCCAGCGCCACTCGCTGTCGCGACCGAGAAAGTTATCAATCAGGCCTTGGACGATGTGGCGAAATGTCCAAGGCTGCCCGCTCACCGGATCCTCAAATCTTTCGTCCCAGTTCGGCCAGGCATACTTCTCGCGGACCGGCACGGGAGACTCCAGTAGCGCCCGGCGTGCTGTCAGTACGGCAGCAATCTGCGGGCTCAACTCTTGCGTGAGCGTGGCAATCGTCTGTTCGACGTTGACATCTCGGCCGTTCACCTTCTTGGTCCCGAAGATGTCGGGGAACTTTAAGAGAATGTCTTCACGGATCACGGCCATCATGGTCTCGGCCCTCCTCGGCTGTTTCCGGCGAGCGCGCCGAGCGTCGTGTCCCGGCGTTCTCGTCAACCATCTCAGCAATGTCACTCAGAGCGACAGCAAGGAGCGAAGAACTTATGTATTTGGAGAATAGTGCATAGGCCCTGCGCTTCGCTCCGGACGACATCTCGAAAGCTGCGTAACGAGCTTACCGGACGCGACACTGGCGTTCAGATGAAATAGATCACCATTGCTGGCAGGGCGTCAACCCCAGCTACATCAATTCGCCAATGTCGGGCTGTGCGGTAGCAGCGTGCTGAGAGTTCCCCGTCCACGTCGTTCTCGCGATAGACTTTCCCGATGACCACCGGCTCCCACAATTCGCTTGCCCGTGCTTCTTCCTCCTATCTGCGTTCGGCTATGCATCAGCCGATTCAGTGGCATGAATGGGGTGAGGAAGCCTTTGCTGCCGCTCGGCGGGAGAACAAGCCGATGCTATTGGATATTGGGGCGGTTTGGTGTCACTGGTGTCATGTGATGGACCGCGAGTCGTATGACGATCCGGAGGTGGCGAAGATCGTCAACGAAAACTTTGTGGCAGTGAAGGTGGATCGGGATGAGCGTCCGGACATTGACAGCCGGTACCAGGCGGCGGTGGGCGCCCTGACAGGACAGGGCGGTTGGCCGTTGACCGCGTTTCTTACTCCGGATGGCAAACCGTTTTATGGCGGAACGTACTTTCCTCCGGCGGACCAGTACGGGCGGCCCAGTTTCAAGCGCGTGCTGGTTTCGATCGCCAACGCGTATCGCGAGAAGCATGGCGAGGTGCTGGAACAAGCCAACATGGTAGCCAGCGCGATTTCACAGGCGGAGTCGTTTGCGGGACGGAGCGGGGAAGTTTCTGCGGCGCTGATTGAGGCAATTACCGAGTCGGCACTGAAAATGTTTGACGAGCGTAATGGCGGGTTCGGGAACGCGCCGAAGTTTCTGCATCCGGCGGTGCTTGATCAGCTGATGGATCGGTACGTTCGCACCGGGAACGACGAGTTGCGGTATGTTTTTGTCAGCACTTTAGAACATATGGCGCGCGGCGGCGTCTATGACCAACTAGCGGGGGGATTTCACCGGTATTCAGTCGATGAGCGCTGGGTCGTGCCGCACTTCGAGAAGATGTGTTACGACAACTCGGAACTGCTGAAGAATTATGTGCACGCTTATCAGGCTACGGGCAATGAGTTCTTTGCCGAGGTGGCGCGCGACATCATTCGCTGGATGGATGAGTGGCTCAGCGATCGCGCGCACGGTGGCTTCTATGCTTCGCAGGACGCCGATTACTCCATGGAAGACGACGGCGACTACTTCACCTGGACTCTGGAGGAGGCGAAGGAGGCGTTGTCGGAGGACGAGGCGGCGGTGGCGGCGCTCTATTACGACATCAACGAAATCGGCGAGATGCATCACAATCCGGCGAAGAATGTGCTGTACGTGCGGGCGGCCGTGGACGAGATCGCGCGGCGTTTGAGTTTGAGCGAACCGCGAGTGCGGGAGTTGCTGACTTCAGCGAAGAAGAAGATGTATGCGGCGCGGCGGGTACGTCCTACTCCATACGTCGATAAGACAGTGTATGTGGGCTGGAATGCAATGTGCGTTTCGGCTTACCTCGAAGCGGCTCGGGTGCTGGACTTGGCGGAGGCTCGGCAGTTTGCGCTGCGGACCCTGGACCGGCTGCTCTCCGAGGGGTGGAATTCCGGGATCTCGCCAACGTTGGCGGACAAGAATGTCCGCCCCACACTGAAGCATGTGATCGCTTACTCGGATCCTGAGGCGGAGCGACGTGTAACTACTGGAGTGCTGGATGACTACGCCTTCAGCGTGATTGCTTGTCTGGATGCTTATGAAGCGACCGCGGATATGAGCTACTTCCGGTTTGCACGGGCGATGGCAGATGCAATGGTGGCTGGGTTCTTCGATCCGGTGGCGGGCGGATTCTTTGACGTGGCCAGGGCAACGGTGGACAGGTCGGCCGAGGAATCAGATGCGCTCGGCATCCTGGGGACGCGGCGGAAGCCGTTCCAGGACTCGCCGACTCCGGCGGGAAATTCGGCGGCGGCAATTGCCCTTCTGCGGCTGCATGGGTACACGAATGAGGCTTCGTACCGCGACCAGGCGGAGCAGACATTGGAGTCGTTTGCCGGGGTCGCGGGACAACATGGAATCTTCGCCGCGACTTACGGCTTGGCGGTGACGCACTTCACCCATCCGCATACGCAGGTGGTCATTGTTGGTCAGGATGATGTAGCCGCGAGTTTATTTCGCGCGGCGGTGCGACCGTTGGGACTGAACACGGCGGTTCTGCGGCTGGCGGCGAGTGGGGTCGTTGCGCAAAATCTGCCTCCAGCGCTTGCGGAGACAATTCCGAATCTTCCGGCTCTGCGAGAGGGGCGGTCGTTCGCAGTCGTGTGCTCGGGGTTGGCGTGTCGGCCGCCGGTTTTCGATGCGGAAGAGCTGGGGCGAAGCTTGGGTCCGCGCGCGCGTCCAGCGGCGGGGAAAAGCTCGGCAACGAAAATTTGATCCTGGGACCCGTTTTCGAAGCCGATTGGAGGATCGTGTTAACCAGTTCTAACCCTACGAACTGGCCTCACGTTGCGCCTGAAGTTCCCAGCTTTTTTGCCGATGACCTTCATGGCGGATTGCCAGCCATGTCTGCAACTTTCTTCGACCATCCGGAGCTGTACCGGTCTGTGCTGGAGAGCTTGCCTCTGGGCATTTACATCCTGGACCGGCAGCGGCGAGTGCGGTTCTGGAACCAGGGCGCGGAACATCTCACCGGACATCTTGCGCACGAAGCGATGGGGCAAGATGGTACGGGACATCTCGTGCAGCCCTGCGACAGCAAAGGCCGAGTGTTGAGCGGTGACGACTGTCCCGTGACGGCGACGCTCACCCACGGACATGACCAACAGTTCGAGGCTTTTTATTTGCACAAGAACGGTCATCGAATCGCCGTGCGGGGACGTACGCGTGCGATTCTCGAACACAACGATGCGGTCGTGGGTGCGATCGTTGCGTTCGAAGAGGCGTTCGTTTCCCGCGAGGATTCGCCCGAAACACCGATGTACGGCTGTCTGGATCCGACGACGGGGGTTCCATCTCATCGTCTAACACGCGCGATGTTGACGGAATGCATGGCGGATATGGAGCGATCGCAGCAGGGCTTCAGCGTGCTGCGGCTCCGCGTGCTGGGGCTGGACGAGTTTCGTTCCACACACGGCATCCAGTCGGCGATTCCCTTCTTGCGGACCGCGGCTCACACCTTGCGTCAGAGCCTTGACCCGGAAAATTTTCTGGGGCGTTGGGGGGAGGACGAGTTCATGGCCGTCCTGCCGTCGGCGAGTCCTGTGCTGGCATCGGCGGCGGCGGAAATGGTCTGGAGCCTAGTCACTAATCCGGAGATCTCCTGGTGGGGCGACCGCTTTCCAGTGAAGGCAGTGGTTTCCTACACGGTGGCCTGGCCGGGCGACAGCCTGGAGAAACTGCTCAATAGTTTGGAACCGGCGCATGCCGCGGCACAAGGCCGGGCAGTAGGTGCAGGAAACAACGGGGCGCACTCCGAACACACGCGAGGATGATGCACTTATGTTTTCGATCATTGGGATTGTGGTTGTCTTCGGAAGCATCGTTGCCGGGTACCTGATGGAACGCGGCAACCTCAAGGTGCTGATGCAGCCGGCGGAACTGATCATCATCGGCGGCGCGGCCGCGGGAACCGTGCTGACCGCCAACCCGCTGCACATCCTGAAGGAGATTGCGGGTGGGGTGGCGGGGGTGTTCGGGCCTTCGAAGTACGGAAAACAGCGCTACATCGAGTCGCTGAAGATGATGTTTGAACTCCTGAACAAAGCGCGCAAGGAAGGGTTGGTGGCGCTGGAATCGGACATCGAAGAGCCGGAGAAAAGCGCGCTGTTCTCGAAGTACAAGGATTTCGTTAAGAATCACCACGCCTTGAATTTTGTCTGCGACACCATGCGGATGGCGGTCAGCGGCGGCGTGGAGGTGTTCGATCTGGATCAGATGCTGGAAAGCGACATGGAAGTGCACCATCACGAAGCCACGCAGCCCGTGGCCGCGCTCAGCACGATGGCGGACTCCTTGCCTGGATTGGGCATCGTGGCAGCGGTGCTGGGCGTGGTCATCACCATGGGGGCGTTGGGCGGGCCGCCAGAGGAAATTGGGCACAAGGTAGCGGCGGCACTGGTCGGAACGTTCCTGGGCATATTGCTGTGTTACGGGCTGGTGGGTCCGCTGGCGGCACGCATGGGGAAGATCTCGGAAGAAGAGCACGCATTTCTGCAGGTTTTGCGGGTGGTCATGATTGCGTTTCTGAAAGGCGTGGCTCCGATTTTGGCAGTCGAGATTGGGCGCCGGTCGGTGCCGGGGCATGTGCGTCCTTCGTTCAAGGAAGTCGAGCAAGCGTGCCGGGGCGGCGGAGCAGCAACCGCAGCAGCGGCGGCGGCCCCGGCAGCGGGATGACGAACCATGGAGACGCCACCGATCATCATCATCAAAAGAAAAGGCGGCCATGGTGGACATCATGGAGGCGCCTGGAAGGTCGCGTACGCCGACTTTGTTACGGCCATGATGGCGTTGTTCATCGTGTTGTGGCTAATGAACAGCAGCAAGCAACTGCAAGTGGCGGTCGGGGGATACTTTAAGGATCCGACCGGAACTGCGAAGAAGGTGGGAACTAACCAGTCGGGATCGGGAGAGAATTTCCAACTCACCAAGCAGAACCTGGCTGACCTCAAAGAGCAGTTGCAGAAGAACATCCGAAGCATCAACGACTTGGAAAAGCTCCGCAAGAATATCGAGATGACGGTGACAGCAGAAGGTCTGCGCATCGAGTTGCTGGAATCGGAAAAAGGAACGTTCTTCGACAGTGGGAGTTCCGCCCTAAACCAGAGCGGGCGGGAGATGCTGGTTCTGTTGGCGGAGGAATTGGGCCAGGTTCCGAATCACATTTCGATTGAGGGACATACCGACGCCAAACCGTTTGCCGAGAAGGCCAACTACGGCAACTGGGAACTCTCGTCGGACCGCGCGAATGCCGCCCGGCGGCTGATGCAACAATCGGGAGTACGCCCGGACCAGGTGTCGCAAGTGCGGGGCTTCGCGGACCAGCGACTGCGGAACCCAAAGGAGCCGCTGGAAGCGTCGAACCGGCGGATCTCGATCATCGTGCAGTACATCAGTAACGACAGCGCAGACGCTGCCAAGGAAGGTGACGGGACCGAGCGATCCAAGGGGGCGGCCGTGAAGGAGGAAGGAGGCTCGAAGGAAGGTGGAAACGCCGCGACCGCGAAACCCAAGAGCGACTAAGGGTAACCTGGGGCCAAAGAAATAGGGCTGTCTCGCAAGCCAGCCCCGGAAAATTGCCCTTACTGGGTCACTCTTTCATTATGTGAAGCTACCTTGGGTTCTTTGCAACCTGCCACTACAGGGTGCAATTTGGCTTTTTCGGTGGGCACAGAGGCATCGGCCCGATTTCCTGAGGGGGAACCCTCGGAATAGCGGCATATGCAAATGTCCCTACCAGACCTACCAACAGCAGTAACGCCCTTAGCGAACGTTTCATCTTCTTTCTCCTTAGGGTCAACAGAGACTTCCCGGGAGACGGTAAGCCACTGTAGGATGTGGAGTATACATGCATTCCGCTTAAGACCTACTGGTCTGGTGGAAACTACCTACGGGATGGATCAGACCTTGAGAAGGCCTGCCCAGAAGGGCCTCCGGACAGTCGGGTTGCGGAACTCCGCGCCAAGTGCGGCTTCGCGAGAGTCCATCGGGCAATTGTTCAGCCATGGAGACAACCGAGACGGCCCCATTTTGAGGCCCTTCCACGAGGAAAGATTTCTCTTGACAGACTTTTGTACAAAGCAGAGGCAATCGTTTGTAAGGGGATGGTAAGGCGGCGGTAAAGGAGAGGTAAAACGATGATCTTAGGGTCAGCTGCGCAACTTGGGACGGGCACCTGAAGCAGCCGCCGAAAAACTCTTGGGTGGCTGAGAGGGAAGGTCGTGCCCAGGCACTTCATCCAGACTCGAACTTCTTGAGATTGCGCGCTCCACCATGCTTTCGAACATGGGGATGAGGGAATCGGAAGGGAGGGGATGCTGAATGTCCGCCAAGCCCCGCTCCCAACGCTGCGTCTGCAGCGGGTTCGCCGCCCCTTGGCGCGCTTCACTGCGCGCAAGCGAGTAGCCGACCCAGATGCAGATGGAGAAATTATAGGCCACCATATTGGCGAGGTTGAAACCTTCCTTGGTAAGGAAGCCACCGAAAGCCAGCGCCAGAAGCAACAGTTCCGTCCCAGCGAAAAACCCGAAGCCAAGCGCGATTCCAAAACTAAACTGCCGCCGTGACACGCCTAGGAAGCGAGAAAACAGGAGCAGGAAGAGGATCAGGCCGACTTGCACGAGCCGCACCGAGCGCTGAAGGGTGGTAACAGCCTGGACCATTGGATCGCGATGGAAGGACTCGGAAAACGCCACCACCACAGAGACCAACAGCATCACCACGAACGCCCACTTGAAGATCACCGTACCGAGATCCTTGAGCTGTTGATATGGCCGGAATACGTCCAGGAAAATCTCGTGAATGACTCTGAAACCCAGACCTGCATTGATCGCCGCCCCCACCCAGTACACCCAGAAAAACCAAGCGTAGTTGCCCGCCCGCCAGACTGAGAAGGTAGCGGCGAAAATTGCAATCTGTGAAACGGCGTAGATGAAGAACACGGGAAACTTTTTGTGCAGCCCCCGGCGCCAGAGCGCAACGACCACCACCGACTGAAGGATCGGGTGCGCGCACCACAGCCAAAGACGGATGGTTTCGTTATTCAAGCATGAACCCGTGCTGGACGACGTTTGTCACCCTCTACATCTTTAAGGCAGTTTGCCCGTAGGGTCAACCTACTTGAGTAACGTCGGTAACGTTACCCTCTTGTCAACAGCACCCTGCCAGACCTGGCGTTTAGCTCGCCTCGGGGGTGGAATGGAGGTAGGCACGCATCATTCTGACCTCATCGTCCTTTTCGTTGAGGTCGTGAAGAAGGATATCACGCAGCGAGACGACGCCGCGCAGTTCGCGCCCGCTGCACACCGGGAGATGCCGGAAACCGTGGCGACGCATGAGGGTCATGCAGGTTTCCAGGCTGTCGTTGGGCGCAACGGTGAGCGGATCTTCCGTCATCACCTCGCTGACCAGCGTGCGGGAAGGGTCTTTTCCAGAGACCACGACGCGGTTCATCAGATCGCGCTCGGAAAAGATGCCAACCAATTCTCCTTGCTTGAGAACCGGCACGGCTCCTATGTTGTGATCCACCATCAGGCGAGCAACCTCGAACACAGTCTGGTGGGGCTGGGCCGATATGGTGGCTTGATTCTTGAGCAGATCGCTGATCAACATTTGTGCCTCCCGCTGCAATGTGCCGGACCGCAACGTCGACCGGCGAAATCGTTCCCGCTGGGCTGCGACGAAGCGAAACAAGAAGCGTTTTCAGGCCACAACGGGCGGAGTATATGTCGAAAACGCGCAGGGTAAAAGAAAAAAAGCGATGGCAGCGGGTGAGAATCTTCGTGCCGGTGTGCCCTTTTGAACAGACGGGAAGAGAGACCTATGACTGCCGAGCCGGACCCAGCGAAATGACATAGGATCGGGCCGCCAGTGCGGGCGGTAGTTGGGCACGGTCGCGGGTCGTTAGGATGACGTTATAGTCATCGCTCAAGCGCAAGCGCTGGAGAATCGAGGTCGCCTCCTGGGGTTCGATCAGGGCCAGGTAGCGAAGAAACGCGAAGACATCGGGGGTGGGCTCCAGTCCGGGCGCAACGAAGGAGACCTCGACGTCCTCGTGGGAGAAATGCCAGCCCAGGGAAGCTGCCAGATTCACGCCGCGCTCAAAGAAATCGGGTGGCAGAATGCCGGGTAGCGGGTTGTCGAAAACAATGCGCAGCTTGCGCTCGTCCTCGCGGCTGAATTCTCGCACTTTAAGTGCGCCGGTTCGGGCCGAAGCTTTCCAGTCCACGTGGCGGGCCGAATCTTCCGGCATGTACTCGCGAATGCGATACAGATCGTAGCCGCGTCCGCGGACAAAAGTCTCAAACTCTCCGGTGACCATGGCCAGCACCTCGAAGAATTGCACGGGCGGCTCGACGGTCGGATAAACGACGACTTCGCGCGCCAGAGCGACCCGCCGCGTCTTCAGCAGGAAAGCAAACGGAAAGCGAGTGGCCAAGCCGAAATCTTTCTCGCGAAATCTCCCGCGCGCCGGGAACGTTAACTCCAGATCGGCGCGCAGTTCCTGCTCGGCGGGGAGGAAAGGAAAATAGACCGACTTGGTGAGGATGGGCTTCTCGAGTTCCTCGGTCACGCGCCGCAAGCGCCGGTCGGGAAGACGGAACCACTGGCGTTCCGGCGGCCGGTTGGGAGGCCAACCCAGCGTGTAGGCTTCCCAGCGCCACTTTTTTACGGCCTTGCGCTTGGAAGGCACGACCCGGACGGAAAACGAAGGCAGCCAGCCGCTGCTATTGCGCAAGAGCAGGCGCGCCAGCATCGGACGCCCGGCAAAGACGTGCTCGGGCAAGTGGACATCGAGTTCGAGGTTGCGGAGCACGAGTGCGGAGGCGACTCCGGAAACCAGGATGGCGGAGAGCAGAGCGGCCACGACCACGTAAAGAAGATTGTTACCGGTGTTGATGGCGGCGATGCCGATAACGACCGAGATCAGGATGTAGACCAAGCCGGCCCGCGTAACGTCATAGTCCATGGCGTCACGGACCCGCGCCGCTATGACTCGCCGAGCCAGGTACGGGACAGTGGTTAAACCGACGAATGTGGCCAACAGCAACGCAGCGGAAGCCAGAATGATGGTCGCCCAGATGTTGCCCGTTTCACTTGATACGGTCGAAAACAAGGCTGCCCCGAAGGCAAGCACCAGCCCCAGGATAGCGACCAGGAATCGCACCCAGACCTGTGAGAACGCGATCTGCAGAAATCCTGGGCTGGCCGAGTCTTGTGCGCGGTTGGGGATCACTGGGTTCTCCGGGGCCCGGGATGCTGTCGCTAGCATATGCCGTCGTGCGGACGAGTGGGAAGTGACGGAAGATATCTTCAGCGATCTTCTGGCGGGCGGTTGCGGCGGTATCTCCACCACAGGAACAGGATCACAATCAGAGCGACGATCAAGGCCGCCATGTTGAAGCGTTGCATCCCGCGTACCAGATTGCGCCAGTGCCGACCGAACAGGTATCCGGCACTGGCGATCACGGAAACCCAGACGGCCGCGCCCAGGAAGTTGAAGACGGCAAACGAGCGCCAAGGCATGCGCAGCACACCCGCAAGTGGCCCTGCAAACACACGCATACCCACGATAAAGCGGGCGAAGAAGATAGCAGGGGCGCCATATCGCGCAAACAAGGCCTCGCCGTTTTTCAGTGTGCGCTGAGGAATTCGCAAGACGCTCTGGTAGCGGTCGAGCAGAGGCCGCCCGCCGTAATAACCGATGGCATATCCAAGATTGTCGCCGATGGTGGCGGCGCAGGTGGCGACGACGACGATCCAACCCAGATGGAGTTTGTGTTCCGAGTAAGCGAGGAAGCTGGCGAGCAAGAGCGTGGTCTCGCCGGGCACGGGGATTCCGGCATTCTCGCACAGCAACGCGAGGGCTACGGCCCAGTAGCCGTAATCGACGACGAAAGTGCGCAGCCAGTGGAAGAGAGTGTGGTCCATGAACGGGAAACGAAGTCTAGCAGAACACACGCTGCGGTGGTTGCGTCAAGCGCGCTTCCAGCCGTAGAGGAAATCGACGAGCGCTCGATTGAAGTCCGCCGGAGCTTCTTCATAGGGTAGGTGGCCTACGCCGTCGAACGCGACCAGGTGAGCATTACGGAAATTTCGCCGCAGCGGCTCAGCAGAGCGGAAGAGGACGGCACGATCGCGCGTGCCCCAGATCAGCAGCGTGGGGTAGTTACAAATCGTCGGCAACGCCTGCTCAAGTTTCGCCAGGTCTGCCGTCCAGGTGCGGACGATGCGCAGAGCGTGCTCGTAAGCTTGGTTCTCACGCACCGGCAGGCGGTAGCCTTTGAGCGAATCGGGCGGGATCTTTGCCCCATTTCCGAACAAGCGGCGCAGCCAGAGGTAATCGAAAAAGCGCCAGCGGGCAATCGTCCGGCGAAACAGAAGTGAGCCAACGGTAGTGCCGAGAAGCGGGGCCAGCCGCTTCCCGTGGGGTGACCAGGGATTGACGGGCGCGACCAGCACCAGGCGCTTGAGGCGCGGGTCGTGGCGTTCGGCACACAGGGCGGCGGCGAACATAGCGACGGCGCCCCCGTGGGAAGTTCCGAGCAGATCGAATTCGGCGATGCCGAGCGCATCCACGAACTGCAGAAGCCGTTCGGCAGTGGCGCGCATGCTGCAATCCATCCCCGCAGAACTCGAAGAGAATCCCGCCCCAAGATTGTCCACCGCATAAACGGTGGCGTGCTCGGCCAGCGCAGGAATGGTGAAGCGCCAGGAAAAGGAATACGCCATCAACCCATGAACCAGGATCAGGACCGGGCCAGATCCGGCTTTCAGGTAGCGCATCCGGCCGCCGGCGAGCGCGAGCCAGTGCTCTTCGATAACTGGCCCGGAAGGGCCGCTCTTCGAGGCAAGAACTGGCTCAACTTTTTTTTCTTCAGCCTGCAACCCAAATCCCCCCGCGGACGTCTTACCTAGTGATATCGCCTCTGTCGCTTCTGTGGGGAGCCAAGTTTCGGCTCCCCTTTTTCTTTTCCCGCCGCCGGTTCGGATCAGGCGATCGCACGATCCGCCGGCTGCGGGACCGTTTGCTTCTTTCGCTTCTTGCCCAACATTTTCTTCAACACGCGAACTGCTTTGTCGACATGCTTTTCTTCGAGCATAAAAGGGGGCAAGAAGCGCAGAACGGTGTCCTGAGTGACGTTGAACAGAACACCCTCGGCCAACCCCTGCTCCACAAGCGGTCGAGCGGGAATGTCAAGTACCAAACCCTGAATGAATCCGCGACCGCGAACTTCTCGGGTGGCGGCGCACTTTTCCACCAAGCCTTGGAGTTGCTGATGCAGATAGTCCCCCACCTTGGCTACATTTTCGAGTAGCCGCTCTTCTTCCACGATTGACAGATATTCGAGGCCGACGCGGCACGCCAGTGGTCCGCCGCCGAAGGTGGTGCCATGCTGGCCGGGAGAGATCGCCGAAGCAAACGGCTCGCGCGACACAAAGGCGCCCAGTGGAACTCCGGCCGCTATCGGCTTGGCGATGGCGACGATGTCAGGCGTGACTCCGAAACTCTGGAAGGCGAAGATTGTGCCGGTGCGACCGAGCCCGCACTGAATTTCGTCGAAGATGAGCGCGGCCTGGTGCTGGTCGGCAAGACTGCGGCACTCGCGCAGGAACTCCGTGGAGCATTCCAGAATTCCGCCCTCCCCGAAGATTGGCTCCAGCACAATGGCACAGGTGTCGGCACTGACGGCGGCGCGTAGAGCTGCGAGGTCGTTCTGCGCGACGAAGGTCACGTCTCCCAGGAGCGGCTCAAAACCCTTGCGGTACTTGTCCTGACCGGTCAGGGACATGGCGCCAAAGGTGCGCCCGTGATAGGAGCCCTCCAAAGCTACCAACTGGCACTTGGCGTCGCCTCCAACCCTGTGTCCAGCCAGGCGGGCGAGCTTGATGGCGCCTTCCATGGCCTCGGTACCGCTGTTGGAGAAAAACACCCGATCCAGGCCCGAGAGCTGACAAAGGCGCTCGGCCAACTGTCCCTGGTATTCGTTGTAGTAGAGATTGGAGAGGTGAATGGCTTTGGCGGCCTGCTCGCGGATCGCCTTCACGATCCTCGGATGCGCATGGCCCAGCGCGTTGACGCCGAGTCCGGCAACGAAGTCGAGGTACTTCTTGCCCTCGAAGTCAAAGAGGAACACGCCCTTCCCACGTTCGAACCCGACCGGGTAACGGTTATAGGTCGGAAGAAGAAAACGTTTTTCGAGATCAACGATCTGTTCCAGACGAGACATACCTAGATTCTAGAACGGCGGGAAGGGGGATGCACTGCGACGCAATGTGTGACAAGAGAAAAAGGCCCCGTTTCCGGAGCCTGATCTGTTTAGGACGCTCGAGGCACCCCGCGAAGGTACGATTTAATGCTAGCAGCCAAGTACCCAACTTATATCAAGTTAAAATCGGGCGCCAAAACCGAAGTAAGCTGCAACTGTAACGAAGGAGCGAGCACAGGTCTTCGGGAGCCTGCGGTCTGCTAAAATGCTGGCGTTCCTGAGGGGTGTCCATGCTCCGATCCGTTGCCCGCGTCGTATGGTTGCTGATCGCGATTGCTGTGCCGTCGCTGGCGCAGAACTCCGCCAGCGACCCTCGCCTGAAGCACAGCTTCCGCCAGCCTGAGAAGAACGGGTGGACCTTTGTTCATCTGGAGGGTCAGCCCGCCGAAATCGGGTTCCAGCACGGCTATCTGCTGGCGGCGGAAATCGAGGACATGCTGAAGGTGAGCGCGCTCGAAATGGCGCACGACGAAAAGAAGGACTGGCAGTTCTTTCGCGACGCGGCGCGCACCATGATGTGGCCGCATATCGAGCAGGAGTACCGCGAGGAGTTGCAAGGCATCGCCGAGGGCGCCCAGGCGAAGGGTGTAAAGCTGGACCTCTGGGATGTGGTCGCGCTCAACGGCACCCTGGAGTGGGAATACTACGTCAAGCAATATGACAAGCAACACGGGATCCAGCCGCCCACGTCGCTGGTGGCGCCGGAGCATTGCAGCGCATTTGTGGCGACGGGCAGTTACACCAGGGACGGCAAGATCGTCATCGCGCACAACAACTGGACAAGCTATCTGGATGGCCAACGCTGGACGATGATTTTCGACATCGTGCCCGCGCAAGGCAGCCGCATGTTGATGGACGGATTGGCGGGATTCATCCACAGCGCGGACGATTTCGTCGTAAACTCGGCGGGAATCGCGATCACGGAAACGACCATTGGCCGCTTCTCCGGTTATGATGCGGCAGGGATTCCAGAATTCGTGCGGGCACGCAAGGCGGCGCAGTATTCCAAGTCGATCGATGACTTTGCCCGCATCATGAAAGAAGGCAACAACGGCGGCTACGCCAACAACTGGCTGCTGGCCGACGTGAAGACTAACGAGATTGCCAGCCTCGAACTTGGCCTAAAGAACGTGACGCTGAAACGAACGAAAGACGGGTACTTCGTCGGTTCCAACTTCCCAGTCAGCGAGAAGCTCATCCGCGAAGAGACCGACTTCGATACCAAAGACATGAGCATGAGCGCCAACGCCCGTCACGTCCGGTGGGAACAGTTGATGGCCGAAAACAAGGGCAAAATCGACGTGACGGCGGCCCAACACTTCCTGGCCGACCACTACGACACCTTTTCCAAGAAGGAAGAAGCCAGCGAGCGTACCCTGGACGGCCATATCGATCTGTCCACTAGGGGTTCCCAGCCCTGGCAACCGCCTTTCGGGAATGCCGGCGCAGTGCAAAATAAAGCGGCCGACGCTGCCATGGTGACCAACATGTCATTCTCGGCTGCCGCCGGCCATGCCTGTGGGAAGAACTTCAAGGCACAAGAGCATCTGCGGGAGCATCCGGAGCTCAATTGGGAGCAGGGCTTGCTGCGGGATATGGATGCGTTTCCCTGGACTACGTTTTCAGTGGCCAAGTAACTCCGGGCTCGGCGTGGCGTAGTGGGGATAAGACTCAGGGCTCGTCGGGAACTTTGGAAGTCTTTTTGGGAGTTTCGGGATCAATGCCGGCCGCAGTCATGATCGCACGTCCCAATTCCTCGAAAGAAACCACTGAGGGTTGACCCGTGGCAGCGCCCGCGCTGGATACGTCCTCGTCCGTGCTGGTGGGAGCAATGAAGCGATAGCCTCTTCCGACTACGGTCTGAAGGTATTGTGGCTGGTCAGAATCATCCTCGAGCGCCAACCGGACCTTACGGACGGCGGTGTTGATACCCTGCTCCACATCGACGAAGACATCCTTTCCCCACAGTTCGCTGGAGATCTCCTCGCGGGTCACCAGTCGTCCCTTCTGTTCGATGAGGAACATCAACAGTTGCAGGGGTAAGCCCTCGAGCCGAACCAGCTGACCGTGGCGGGTAAGCTGGAAGCGGCCGAAATCCAGGACATAATCGTCGAAGCGAACCTTCTTCTCGGGCACCAGACTTGCCCCCCGGGGATCCCACCAAAGTATGCCGAAAATTCTGGGCTGCGACCCGCACCCATGTCAAGCCAGCCCCAGTGGAAATTCTTCAGATCACTTCATTCGGCTTCAGACTGGCTCCATGGACGTGTCACGAAATCAGGTGCATCATCACCATTAGTTAACGGTTTTGCTCGCCGAGCGAGAACAAAGCAAAGCGAGCCGGGTTTAGAGGGTTCGGAACTTAGGGGAAGGGTTCCGGGCCCTCTCATCCACAAAGGGAAAGGGTTTGGGCTTGTCTTCCAGAACTACTGCACTCCCCACCTGCCATCATTGACCCACCAATCTCCTCTGAGTTTACCTCGCACCCAAACCCAAGACCCACCCATGCGGTGTATTCTGCGATAATACTAAAAACAGAATTTACATACCGAAATTCATATCCAAGATCCTCAATCCTCTCTATAATTATGGAAGTGATTGTCTGACAGTCACTTATTTCAGAGGATCTGGGTAGAGCGTGGCAGTGAACTTGCTTCAGCTTGACCAACGGCGAAAATCTGGCCGCGCCGCAGCGCCACGACCGGAGCCTATGAATCGCGAATTTCAGGCCCGCTTTGCAGCCATCGTGCTGTGCTTGCTGACGGTGACGGCGGTGGTCTTCGCTGGCTACAACTTTCGCGTTGAGCGTCAGTACCCCGTCCCCGACGACGGCGTGTGGTGGCTGGAAGGAAATGGCCACCTGGTGGCCGACCATCTGGACCCGAACGGACCGGCAGCTCGCGCCGGCCTTCGCAGCGGCGACCAAGTAGTGAGCGTCAATGGTCGCAAAGTCGAGAGCACGGCTGCGCTCACCCGCCAACTCTACTATTCCGGCATCTGGTCCAAGGCGACGTACTCGCTGGTCCGTGGTTCCGTTGCGCTGGATGTAGAAGTGATCCTGACACCGGCCGACCGTTCCATGAACGATTGGCTGCGGCTGATCGCGCTCATCTACCTGGGAATCGGACTCTACGTCCTGTTGCGGCGATGGACCGCCGTCGGCTCCACCCACTTCTACATTTTCTGCCTGGTTTCATTCGTTTTCTACGCCCTCCACTACACCGGCAAGCTGAACGAATTCGACTGGATCGTGTACTGGAGCAACGAAGTGGCATGGTTGCTGCAGGCGGCCCTGTTTCTGCACTTCGTCTTGACTTTTCCGGAGCGGCGCGGCGTGGTGCGCCAGCACCCCTGGGCGATTCCCCTTCTGTATGTACCCGGGGCCCTCCTGCTCGGGATGCATGGGCTGGCAATGGAGTTCCTCAAGGCCAGTGAGCGCCTGCGCTGGGACCTGGATCGCATTCACTGGGGCTATTCCACCCTGTTCTTTACAGCCGCTGCGGCCGTGCTGGTGCACAGTTATCAGCGCGCGAGCACCCCGATCCTGCGCCAGCAACTGAAGTGGATCACGCGCGGCACGATCCTGGCGATTACTCCCTTCACGCTGTTCTATGTTGTGCCCTATCTGCTGGGCATTATGCCTTCCGCTGGGATGAAGGTGTCGGTGCTGTCGCTGGGTCTGCTGCCCCTGACGTTCGGATACGCCATTTTCCGCTACCGGCTGATGGACGTGGACTTGATTTTCAAGCGTGGCATGGCGTACACGCTGGCGGCGGCGGCGATCGTGGCTGCCTACTTTGCGGGCGTGACCGGAATCGCCGAACTGGTTCACAAGAGTGTGCCCAGTTCCGGTCCTTATGGACTGATGCTGGCCATCGTGGTCACCGCGCTCCTGTTTGATCCGGTGCGCAAGTGGATTCAGGACAAGCTCGACCAGTTCTTCTACCGGACACGTTACGACTACCGCCGCACGCTGATTGAGTTCGGCCGCGAGTTAAGCTCGGAAACCGATCTCAACAAGATGCTCACGTCGGTGGTCGACCGGCTGGCGCGTACCCTGCTGGTGGACCGCATTGCCATTTTCCTTGCCAACAGCGATTCCTCACAGTTTGAATTGGCGAAATCGTTCGGACTGGCGCATTTCACCGGCCTGGACTTTTCCTTCCTGGCCAAGCCCAGGATCGAGGACGCCGCGGGCCATATCTTCTTTGAGAACACGCACCTGCTGCCCCGCGAGGATGCCAGCGCGCAGGAAGCCATCAGCCGGCTGGATCTGAACTACTACATTCCCTGCCACGTGCAGAGGAAGACAATCGCTTTCCTGGGCCTGGGAAAGACGATGGAAGGCGATTTCCTCTCCAGCGAGGATGTGGAGTTGCTCGAAACGCTGGCCGGATACATTGGCATCGCGATCCAGAATGGCCGTCTGTACGCCTCGCTCGAACAGAAAGTATCCGAGTACGAGCGGCTCAAGGACTTCAACGAAAATATTGTCGAGTCCATCAACGTGGGCGTGCTGGCCGTGGATCTGGAGGACCGGATCGAGTCCTGGAATTCGCAGATGGAAGTCATGTATGCCCTGCCCCGGTGGCAGGCGCTGGGACGCTCGCTGAGCGAAGTGTTTCCGGCAGCGTTCGCGGAAGAGTTCTATCGCGTCCGGCAGAATCCGGGGATCCATAATCTGTACAAATTCCGCTTGGGAACGCCGACCGGCGAAACCCGCACGGTCAATGTCGCGATCGCCCCGCTGGTTACCCGCAAGTTCAACGTGATTGGGCGGCTGGTAATCATGGACGATATCACCTCGCGGATGGAACTCGAAGCGCAGTTATCCCAAGCCGACAAACTCTCGTCCATCGGATTGCTGGCTGCGGGCGTCGCCCACGAAGTGAATACACCGCTGGCCGTGATCTCGTCTTATACGCAGATGCTGGCCAAGCAACTGCAGAGTGATACGCCGAAAGCCGCGCTGCTCGAGAAGATCACCAAGCAGACGTTTCGCGCTTCCGAGATCGTCAACAATCTGCTGAATTTCTCGCGCACCACCGGAGCCGAGCTCACCGAGATCAGCCTCAACAAGGTGATTGCTGACACGCTCGCTCTGCTTGAGCATCAGTTCAAAGTCGCGCACGTCCAGGTCAAGCCGGAGCTGAACGAAAACCTGCCGCTCATCCAAGGCAATGCCGGACGCCTGCAGCAAGTCTTCTTGAACCTGTTCCTGAACGCCAAGGACGCAATGAATGGCGGCGGCGTGCTGAGCGTGGCCACATTGAACGGCGATTTTGTCAGCGTCCGGGTCTCGGACACGGGCTCCGGCATTGCGCCAGAGCACATTCAGAAAATCTACGATCCTTTCTTCACCACCAAGACGTCGCCGGCTGAAGGCCAGAATCGCGGCACCGGTCTTGGACTTTCTGTCACCTACGGCATCATCCAGGAGCATGCGGGCAATATCCGCGTGGAGAGCCGTCCAGGGGAAGGCACCACTTTCACCCTGGATTTCCCCCTGATCAGGAAGGCCGTCCATGTCTGAAGCCGCTGTAGTATCGCACCGAAACCTGTCGGAGAACGCACCCGAAACGGTGGGCAGCGTGCTCATTATTGACGACGAAGCAGAAATCCGGGAGTCGCTGGAAACTTTGCTGCAACTCGAGGGCTACGCGGTAGCGAGCGCAGCGAGCGGCCGCGAGGGACTGGCTATGATTGGGGAGCGCTCCTTCGACGTAGTCCTGCTCGACCTCGCCCTGCCCGACAAGAGCGGCATGGATGTGCTCGCCGAGATGCGACTGCTGAACGCGCAGCAGGCCGTGATCATGGTCACCGCCTATGGGACCGTCGAAAACGCCGTCCGGGCCATGCAGTTCGGCGCCACCAACTTTATCCAGAAACCCTGGGACAACGAAAAGTTGCTGGCCGACGTGCGCGCGGCCGTCGCCCGCTTCAAGGCGGAAGAAGAGAACATTCAGCTGAAGCGCGCGCTCAAGCAGCGCTACAACTTTGAAAACATCGTGGGCAAGAGCGAGCCCATGCTGAAGATTTTCGACCTCGTTGCCCAGGTGGCTCCGAGCCGCTCCACCGTGTTGCTGCAAGGCGAAAGCGGAACCGGTAAAGAAGTGATCGCCAAGGCCCTTCACCTGAATTCGCCCAGGCGCGAACGGTCGTTCGTGCCGGTGAACACCGGGTCCATGCCTCCCGACCTGCTGGAGTCGACTCTCTTCGGGCACGTCAAAGGCGCCTTCACGAGCGCGATTGCTTCCAAGAAAGGGCTATTCGAGGTCGCTGATCGCGGCACGCTTTTCCTGGATGAAATCGGCACCATGGGCCTGGACATGCAAAGCAAGATTCTGCGCGTCCTGCAAGACCGCAAGTTCATGCACCTGGGCGGAGTGCAGGAGGTCCAGGCCGATGTTCGCATCATCGCCGCCACCAACGTGGACCTTCGACAAATGGTGCGGGAAGGCCGGTTCCGCGAAGATCTGTTTTACCGTCTGAACGTGATCGCCATCGAACTGCCTGCGCTACGGCAGCGGCGGGAGGACATTCCGCTGCTGGTGGAGCACTTCCTGAAGAAGTACTCCGAGGAGAACGAACGGCCCAAGCGCCGCATCACCACCGAAGCGCTGCGGCCACTGGTGAGTTACTCGTGGCCGGGCAACGTTCGCGAACTGGAGAACGTGATCGAGCGCGCCGTGGTTCTCTCTTCTGACATCGACGTGGGAGTCGACCTCCTGCCTGACCACATTGTGGGCCGTGGTACTCAGGTTCCACGCCTGGATGCGGATCCGGGCGCCTCCCTGTTCGACATCATGGAAGATTGCGAGCGACGCATCGTCATCGACATGCTGGAAAAGTGCGGCTGGAATCAGACTGAGGCGGCGGAACGTTTCCACGTGCCCCTTTCGACCCTGAATCAGAAGATCAAACGGCTGAATATCGAGATCAAGAAAAAGAGCAATAACCACAACCACCGCGAGTAAAGCAACTGACGAACCCGATATCGCCCGTGGCCGCAAACGTTCACCGCAGAGCAAATGCCCCGATCCTGGCGGATCGGGGCTACTTGGGTTAGTTGGGTTAACGTCTAGTTTGTGCGAGGCGTGAACAGTTGACGGTACCCGAGACTGTCGACGTCGCGGAATAGCGGCGTTCCGGGCGGCAGTCCGGATGGATTAGAGAAGTCCTGGTCAAAAATGTAGTTGCGGACTGGTGGCTCATAAACCGAGTACGTACAGCATTTGAACAACCCGGTGTTGTAGGTTGCGTAATACAGGCTCACCAGCGAGCCGGCATAATTCAGGGTTGAATTGGTGTTCTGCCAGTCTTCCAGGAAGCGGAGGAAATTGTGCACCCCTCCGTCGGTGCCGAACCCGTAGTCGGTGGCGTCCGTCCACGCCGGGAAGGGGAAGTTCATATTCTTGCCACCGGCGATGGCCACTCGGTAGTAGGTGGTGCTGGCTTTCCGAGTTAATCTCGCCTTCGTAAGATCGGTGCTGCCATTGCAGCCGAGCAGGCTGCACCGGTCATCCCAGCTGTTCGAGAGAACCGTGACAGCATCCGCGATGATGCCGGTCGCCGCATGTCCGGCAACGTCCGTCCCGCTGCTCCAGAAAGTATCGGTGGGAGGAGCTGCGCTGTTGTAGTTCCCTTGGATGTACACCGGATTCTCCGACGCCACCGTAAATCCACCCGTATTCACGTTCCCGGTGTCCGTCCTCAGTGGCACGTTGCCGAGTGCGCCATCGACCAACTTGAGGACGTGGCGCGCTCCACTCACCCAGTTCTTGCGCGCCGTGGTGCTGCAGCTTGTAATGCGATGACTGTAAGGATTATCCGGTGTGTCTCCGATGATCTGGCCGTTAATGTTGGTCGCACCATTGTAGAAACCTAGTCCAAGATTCGCGGCTCCGAAATTGTCCATCAACGTGTTCTGATTGACGTCTTCGGGAGAAAACGGTTGGCCGTTTGCGGCTGCCTGCAGTGTGCCGTTGGGCGTACCCACGTCGCTGCCGGCGTTGACGACGTCTTCCAACCCCGAGTCTCCGCTCTTCATTGTGCCCGAGTAAGGGGCGTTCGGATTCGGCAGCATTCCCCGCCGATCCGAGAAATACAGCACGTAGCCGTTCTGGGCCACGTAGTCCACATTGCGGCCATTCGTGCCTGTCTGACCCGCCAGCCATCTCTTTAAATTGCCTACATCGATTTCCACGGCGTTCATCACACCGTTAGCCGTGCAGCTGTTGTTATTCCAGTCCGTATCGCGAGGTTCGCCTTCACGCGCATCGTAGAAGTTGATCGGATACCAGTTGTACTGGGTGATGCTCTGCGTAGCCGGCGGGGCAGCAGAGTTGTATGTAGCAAACCGCCAATCACTCGAGACGGCATCCGTTGCAACCTCCGGCGGCGCGCCTGGAGTCCATGTTTTGCAGTACGACGTGCCACTGACAGATTTACGGGCGGAGCAACTCGGGGCGGTCCCGACCTTGCTTAAGGTATTGTCGCCGTTTCGGTCTGCAGGTGCCTGAACCAGAAGAATGGCGTCCGGGTTCACGGTGTTGCTCTCAGCAGCCGGAGGGCTACTCCCTCCGGGAGCTTTAGGCGCGGCCAGGCCTCGGGCAAATCCCAACTGCAGCCACTCCATCGTCGCGTCATTCCAGTTCCCGGAGGAGTTCTTGTATTGCACACTCAGGTAGCCATCGATCAGGTTCCACTTGCTTGAGCTGCTGGAATTGGAAGGCGCGGCTTCATTCGGTGGAGAGTAATAGGGATACGCGCCCGTCATTGGACAATTGGCAGGAAGGGCGGGCGAGTAAGGTACTTTTGTCGCATCAAACACATCGTTCGGCGGGCACAGGCTAATCGCCGGGGTTCCGTTATTCGCGTAGGTGGGCGCAGCGGGCGGCCCAGTGGGCACCAGTGTCTGGGCGCCTGCCGCGGGCGTAGCGGGAGCCGACGGCCAGTCCGCGTTACAGGTCGTGCCCGCGCAGGTACTGGGCAGCGGGATCGCGTTGGAGGCGGCCGCGAAGTATGTCACATACGAAGATCCAGCTGGCGGCGCGGGTAAGCCGGTGGGCAGCGAGGTAACAATCCCGTAGGGATTGCTCGGATTGGTGGCATCTACGACGTTCGCCAGCCGGACGTTGTTCGCGCTGGCCGCGCCCCCCGGCAGGTCCGCCGGATCGTCCGACAGCAGCACGCGAATCTGCGCCATATTGTATTCGCGCGACTGCCCCAGGACCGAAGTAGACGATTCTCCCGCGGGTGGCCGGCGAATGAGTTCGTAAGGGTGCGTCGTTCCGTTCACGAACGGCATAGCCAGCTTCTTCGCCCCCGTTCCGCACTTGGCGGTGCCGCTGGCGCCGCAATTGCTCAGGCCATAGTCGGCATCGATGATTAGTCCGTTGTAGTTGGCCGCCGACAGGGAAATACTCTGCCAGGCAGCGTTCTGGCTCGATTGCGGCGGATTGCCTCCGGCCCCGGCCACACTGCCTTCGTCCTGCGCGATCGCGCGGCAATGCGGCGGATGGGTTCCGTCACAACCTTGACCCGCCGTCGGAATCCACACCGTGCCCGTGTCATTGTACGAACTTGCCGCCAACCCGTTCGGAAGCACCCTGCGCACTACGTTGCCATAGGCGCTCAATTTGTCGTGAAACTTCAGCTCACAGCAGTTCGCCACGCCCAGGTACAAGTCACCGTTGGTGTGGACGCGTCCCGCAAAGTCCAGGTCCGGGCTGCTATAGAAACCCAGATCGCTATCGGAGAACACTCCGAACTGGAACACCGGAATGAGCGCGACCTGCGCCTGCCGTACCATGCTGACTTCTTGACCGCCCGGCTCGGCCGCCGTGGCCAGCATCGTAACCGGGATGATCTGCGCCCATAAACCCTGGTTCGGCCCCGCACTTATCTGGCCGAAATGCGCGGTCAGCGCACTGGAACAGCCCGATGCCGGCGTCATCGAGTAGTCCATCCATGTCACGCCAGTCATATTCGGCCGCAGATTTCCCAGATCGCAGATCTGGCGGGCGGTGGGCGACTGCGCGTTCTGAAACGTCGCCGCCAGGTCCGCGCTCATCTTTTCAATGCCGCCCTCGGCCGCGTGGTAGGCAGTGTTATTCTCCAGGTTCGTTCCACCAACTTTCGTTTCCGTGGTCACCATCATCATTAGGCCGATCGCCATGCCCGACAACAGCAGCAACAGCAGCAAGGATGCGATCAGCGTAAACCCAGATGATTGATGCTTCAGACGACTCATGATAAGAGGCCCCCGTAAAATGTCGTTCCGCGCAGCCCATTCGGCGCTCCGAGATAAAATGATGGGCGCGTTCTCTTCAATCAGTATCAAGAGAAGTCCAGTGCCCAGCGAAGGACATGCGTCACAATGGGACATTACTGAGGGGTATTACGGTCGTAATGCGCCCCTGTGAGTTGAATCCAGGAAAGAGGAACTTTGATCGGATGACCGGTAGCCACTTTTCTGCTCTGTTATAGTTTCTGGAACAGGCCATGGCCCTCGAACTCGAACTGATCTCGCCCTTTGAAGTTGCCAAGGGCACCGTTCGGGCGGTTCAGGAATACACCCTGCTGGCGGCCCAATCCCTGGCCAACATTTTCCGCCGGCCGCTCTACATGGGCGACATGCTGCAACAGGCTGACCTGATCGGCTTCGGTTCCCTGCCCATCGTAGTGCTCACGGGCCTCTCCATCGGCGCGCTGCTGGCGCTGAACTCGGCCAACACGTTGCAGAGATTTGGCGGCATCACACTCATCGGCCAACTCGTGTCGCTGGGCATGGTCACCGAACTGGGTCCGCTCATTACCGGACTGATGGTGGCGGGCCGGAACGCGTCCGGCATGGCCAGCGAACTGGGCTCGATGATCGTGACCGAGCAGATTGACGCCATGCGCGCCCTGGGCACCGACCCCAGCAAGAAGCTGGTCACGCCGCGCGTCGGCGCCACCTGCTTTATGCTGTTTTTCCTGACCATCATCGCCGACTTGCTAGGCTTGATCGGGGGCTGGGCCGTCGCGCACCTGCTGTTTGGCCTCGACTCCAACCAGTATTGGACTTCGTCCTGGCAGATTCTGGTCTTCCGAGACGTCTTTACCGGACTGGTCAAGCCGGTGCTGTTCGGGTTCATCATCTCCACCGTGGGCTGTTACTACGGCATGTCGACCCGCGGCGGCACGCAGGGTGTGGGACGCTCTACGACCCAGGCAGTGGTCGCATCCTCGGTACTCATTCTGGTGGTGGATTTCTTCGTCACCAAGCTGATCTTCGCGGTGTTTGGTTACAGGTAGACGATGGCTGCTCCCACTCTGCCCGTCGACAGTCGAACCGTCGCCCAAAGCGATTCTTCCGCACCCGCCATCGTCTTCGACAACGTATCGATTGCCTTCGAAGAAAATGTTGTGCTCGACGGCGTTTCCTTTGACCTGCCACGCGGCGAAACCAAGGCCTTGTTCGGGGTCGCGGGATCGGGCAAGAGCACGATTCTGAAGCTCACCCTGGGACTGCTGCCGCCCGATAGCGGGCGGATCCTTCTGCTGGGCGAAGAAGTTACTCGCATGTCGGAACAGGCACTGTTCGAGCTCCGCCGTCGCGTGGGGATTGTGTTTCAGGAAAGCGCGCTGTTTGATTCGCTAAAAGTACGCGAGAACGTGGCGTTCCGGCTGATGGAGGAGGGCATCTCGGAGGAAGAAATTGAGCGCCGGGTGCGAGAAGCTCTGCGCTTTGTGGAACTGGAACAGACGATGGATATGTCTCCGTCCGAACTGTCGGGCGGAATGCGCCGCAGGGTAGCCATCGCGCGGGCCATTATTACCCAGCCCGAGGTAATCCTCTACGACTCGCCCACCGGCGGTCTGGATCCGGTAACCTCAAACACCATCGTCGAATTAATCATGAAGCAGCGCGATGTTTACAAAACCAGCGCCCTCCTGGTGACCCACCGCCTGCAGGACGCGTTCACCATGGCGACCCACGAGTTCGACAAGGACACGAACCAGATGGTCGCACTCCCCAAAGGCCAGCTTTGCAACGTTCCGATGAGCTTCCTGATTCTGCGCGACGGCAAGGTCATCTTCGACGGTGACGCCCATCATCTGGCGACGTCACGCGACGCCTACATTCGCGAATATATTTCCTAAACAGCCGTGTCATCCTGAGCGAAGCCGGACGAGGAGCGAAGCGAGTCGTCCAGCGGAGTCGAAGGACCCCTACCCCTTTAAACGAACCGTGGGAGATTCTCCGCGCTGGCTATGCTACTTCTGCCCGCCCGTCGCCGTCTGCTTTTCCTGGAGGAAGCTCTCCACGTTGCTCTTATCTACGACCGACGAACCGGTATCGACGAAGGCCGGTACGGGAGCAAAGCTATCCTTCGACCAGTCGGCGGTGAGCGAGCTCAGCTTATGGTGATAGTAGCCGTCCAGCATCCTGAGGCCGACATAGGTCATGGTGTAGGGCTTCTGTGAGATGGTGGCCGCGATTACTCCCTTGCGGATGAACTCCAGCGTGTCGGGATCGGTGTCCATCGCGACGATGACCTTGTCGATCACTTTGTTCTGGCTCAGGACAGTGGCGACTTCTTTTCCGCCCAGCGCATCGAGGCACACGAACCCATCGACTTTATCTTTCTGGTCTTTTGCCTTGGCTTCCTTGCCCAGGATTTCCGTCGTGGTATCGAAAACGATTCTGGGATCGCCCGCAATATCGACCACGCGGGTAATCTTGATCTGGGGGCTGCCAGCCAGCGCGGCGCGGTAGCCAAGCAGCCGGTCCGCCATGTTGGCTTGCCCCGGCATGGTGAACACCACCACATTCCCCTTCCCCTTGAGTTCCGTCGCCAGCCGCTGGCCCCCGGCCATTCCGGCTTGATAGTTGTTTGTTCCAATGGAAAACAGGCGCTTGCTTTCAGGAGCGTCGGAATCGACGGTGATCACGGGAATTCCCGCCGCAATCGCGCTGTCGATGCTGTCCTTCAGCAGCTTGGCATCGGCCGCGGACACCAGGATGCCGGTGGCCTTCTTGCTCACCGCTTTGTCAAACGCTTCTTTCTCAGCCTTGGGGTCGAATTCATCCGGCCCGAGAAAATCAGTCTTCACCTTGAGTTGCGAGGCAGCCTGGGAGAACCCAGCGCCCGCCGCCTTCCAGTACGGTATCTGAATGTTGACCGAGACCAGAACGTAGTATTCGTCCGCCGAATGTTCGGAACCGCAGTTAGGGAGCACCAACAGGAACAACAGAACTGGGACGAAAATGAAAACCTTGCGCAGGCGAGGCATGGAATCCTCCTTAGAAATCGCAGCCGGAAGCTGCTCTCTGAGAGCAGCACGGATTGTAGCCCCACAGCCGCCTGCAAGAAAAGTAGCGCTGGCACCTTGCCGGCTGTCGTGAGGACTTGCCCTGGAGCCTGTGATTTCTTGGCGCCCCAGGTTCGCGCCCGTTCTTTGGGCGCTAACCTGGGGATGACAGCCGCCCAGGCAGCGGCTACGGTCGATTTCGGTCGCCGTCCGGTTTCTTCTTCCCGCTCTTTCCCGGCAAAGCCGCGGGATTCTCATGAATGCGTTCCCGGAATCCGCCTTTCATCCCGGTCGCAAGTCCGATGGTAGACTCCCCAAATTTATCGCGCAAATGGTCCGCAGCGGCCAGGGCCTTCTGCCATCGTTGCTGCCGCGAGGGCTCGAGCAGGTCCATCTGCGCCAGCCCGACTTCGAAATTCGAGCTCTGCACACCCAACAACCGTACCGGCGTACCCCGCTTCCAGTTATCGAGGAATAGCCTCCGCACGTGCTCGTAGATTTCCGTGTCGAGCTGCGTTGGCTGATCAAGCGAATGCGCGCGGGTAAGAGTCGTGAAATCTTTGTAGCGAAGTTTCAGCTGGATGGTGCGCGCGAAATATCCACCCTCGCGCAGCCGCCGTCCCACCATTTCTGACAGCCGCATCAAGGTGGACTGCAGGCTCTCGAGGTCGGCCGTATCTTCGTTGTAAGTGTGCTCGTGGCTGATGGATTTGGGATCCGTATGTTCGCCGACGGCAGTATCGAACCATCCGCCCGCATCTTCTCCCCGCGACTTCCCTGCCAGCGCGAGGCCCCACTTGCCGAAACGCTGTTCCAGGTCGCCTTCTTCCAGCCGCGCCAGGTCTCCCACGTGCTGGATTCCCATCGCATGCAGTTGCTGCTCCATCACCTTGCCAACGCCGGGAATGTCGCCCACGTCGAGCGGCGCCAAAAACTTTGCTTCCTGCCCGGGAAGCACCCACAGGACGCCATTGGGCTTGGCCTTCGCCGACGACACTTTCGCAATCAATCGAGACGTCCCGATCCCGACCGAACAGTTCAACTGCGTCGCCGACTTCATTTCCGCATGCAAGCGGTGCGCGCTCCGCAACGGCGGACCATGCAGACGGTCCGTGCCCGTCATGTCGAGATAAGCCTCGTCGACTGACGCCATCTCCACCAGAGGCGAGAAACGGCCCAGAACCTCATTGACCTTCGCGGAATACTCCCGATAGCGCTCCGGGTGCCCGTCCACAAAGGTGGCCTGCGGACACAGCTTGGCCGCGGTGCGCAGCGGCATGGCGGAATGCACGCCGAACTTGCGCGCCGTGTACGAAGCTGCCGAGACCACGCCGCGCTCGTGCCGTTGCCCTCCGACCACCACCGGCTTGCCCTTCAGCGACGGGTCGAACAACTCCTCCACCGACACAAAGAACGCGTCCATATCGACATGGAAGATGGTGCGCGGGGAGGAGGTGGTCATGGAGTGCGTAAGGCCTTGCCGGAGTGCATCGCGAGAATACTAAACGGTGGCTTCCGGGTCGTACCGACGATACACCCGGAGCCCCGTTCGGTGCTTCCCATAACCCATTTGCAGCCCGCTGTAAACCCGGCCCTTGAACAACTCAGCCCGACGACCGTGGAGCAGTTATGGTGAGCGTTTCTTTCACGCCAGAATTAGCGGCCGGTAAATCTCTCTTGGGTCGATTGGATACCCGTCGCGACGGACCTCGACATGTACGTGGTTAGAAGCGCCTTTATATTCCGGATTTTTGGAGATATCTATCACAACCCCCACGACATCCCCTGCGCGCACGGATCCAGATGACACAAATGGATCGATATACAATATTTTGACCTCGTAACCTTCCCATGCTCCAGATCCTTTTATCTTAAGACCCTTACCGATGAAGAATGTTGTGCCGGAAAGGGTTACGTCACCATCGATCGGGGCAAAAATACCTTCACCGCGATTCGCCAGCAAGTCCAGACCTTCGTGGAGGGCAGAAATGACCTTCGTCTCGTGATCATAAACACGGACTCGTTTCCGTGCAGCCATGAAATCTCCAGACCCCTTCGCATCTGTTCCACGAATCTGATCTCTGCCTCGCATTGTGATGGGACCAGCAATCGGTCTGTTGAGCACCATAGCCCTCCTTTGGACGGTTATGCTGCCAGTCATACTACTGGCCGGCGCCTATTTCGCACAATGGCCTCTTCTGGCACAGTCGAGCAGCGTTCCTGTCAGCATGTCTGATGCGGTGTTGACTCAGGAGCTTAGCGGCGCGAAGCCCCCGTCTAGGAAATTCCTAGCTGACAGTCACTGAGACGTGTAGTCCCAACTTCTGGTTTGCTAACCATACGAATAGAAGCTCACGGCACGCTTTCCTTAAGACGATTTGTGCTTCTGTGCCTGTTCTAATTTGTCTTAGGAGCATCCGGTTCTTCAATGGGCAGCTTCTCCCATCCGCAACTCTGACAAACGGCGCCGTCAATTTGGAGTTCTGGCTTGTACAGCACAATCAGCTTCAGTGAGCCACAACGCCCGCAGCGGTCGGGGGTCTGTCGCTCATGGCGAAGCAATGCTGCACCAAACGCCTCCAGGGTTGCGTGTGTAGCATTTAGGGCTATCATTCCATCATCGCGAGTCGCGTTCGCAGCATGAGTAAGCCAACTGACCAGTTGCCACGACTCCTTAGCTAAGCCCTTTAGATAGCCACGAATGCGTTCGTTCTTGCTTCCTTGAGCCACTGTTTCAGCAATCAGTTCTGACCAGCGTATAAAGTTCGATGCTTGAGGTCTCTCTTCCCCACTCGGAAGCATGCGCGAACTGCTGGCCGATCGAATAAAGGCCAGCAGAGCTTCACGGCAGCGCATGCCAACAGCCTGGACTTCTTCAGACTCTGTGCTTTGGTCTAGTGCCTCTGCTGCCTGTTCCCAACGTCGAAACGCTGCTGCCATGCGATCCGCTAAGCGATCATCCTCAGTACCCTTATGTGCCGCACTGACTCGTGCCATCAACCCAATGTGAAAGGAGAGTGTGTAGTCCAAACTTGGGAACAATGCCTGCGAATAGAGGTTCGTTGGACCTGTGATAACCCACCATTGCGACTTGTTCGTGTGAACATTCCAACAATCGTGCGCCTGACCAAAAACGAACTCTGTCTGAATTTTCTCAAGAAATGTGACGTGTTCTTTGTCCTTGCGGGATTGCCATTCGACATACTCAGCTATCTGCTGTGCTTCCTCATCATTCCTCTTAAACGCAAACTGATTGAGCGCCTCATCCGGCACACGCGGTGGGATAACGCACTTTCCAACAACCTTCCGTTGTGTTTTTGGTCGGGCGCTGCGTTCTTGAGGAGGCTTAGATTTTGACATCAGCTAAAAGATATGCCAACTGCATCCAGAGCGGAAGCCCTCTCTCCAAACAACTTTTCTTCGGGAGCGGCCATAAGCCCGCATCTGAGAAGTTGGAAATCCTCTGGCGCTTGCTGCAGAATTACCGTGATGGCGGCCGACTAACCCAGCACTGGCTCCTTTTTCAAGTCCGCGGCTGTGACTGCTCCCCCGCTCGCTCGCATCTGCCGCACGCGATCGTAAATCTTGCCGTACTCACGCGCCGAAGCTCCCCAGGAAAAATCGCGCCCCATGCCGTTGCGCATCAGCGTCTGCCACGACGACTGGTCGCGGAAGGCCAGGAGCGCCTGCTTGATGGTCGCCAGCAGCGCTTCGCCGGTGTATTCGGTGAACTTGAAACCGGTACCCTTGCCCGTGCGCGCATCCCAGGGCTCGATGGTGTCATCGAGCCCGCCGGTCGCCCGCACAATGGGCACGGTGCCGTACTTCAGGCTATAGATCTGGTTCAGGCCGCAAGGCTCGTATCTCGACGGCATCAGGAACATGTCCGCGCCCGCTTCGATCTTGTGCGCGATGACGTTGTCATAGGCGACCTTGACCGCAATCTTGTTCGGAAATTGCTTATTGAGCCGTTGGAACATTTCTTCATACGGCTTGTCGCCGGTGCCGAGCGCGACCACAATCATCTCTTCCCGCGCCAGCCGGTCCATGATCTGCGCGATCAGGTCAAAGCCCTTCTGCGCCGCGAAGCGCGAGACGATTCCGATCACCGGCACCTTGGGATCGGCACTCGTCACGCCAAAAGCGTTCAGCAGGTCCTGCTTGCACTGCTCCTTGCCACCCAGATCCTGCGGAGAATACTTGGCGACCGTGAATTTGTCGGTCTGCGGGCTCCACTCGTCGTAGTCCACGCCGTTGAGAATGCCCGTGACCGTGGCGGCGCGATTGCGCAGCACGCCTTCCAGGCCAAACCCGTATTCGGTGGTCTGGATCTCCAGACTGTACTTCTTGCTGACCGTAGTGATGAAGTCGGAGAATACCAGCGCGCCTTTCAAAAAATTTACCTGGCCGAAAAACTCCATCTTGGAGATCGTAAGCAGGTCCCAGGGCAGCATGAGCAGCGGCAGGATGTCCGGTGGAAACAGTCCCTGGTAACCCATGTTGTGGATAGTGAAGGTGGTTGCCACTTCCTGGAAGGCAGGATCTTCCGCGTAGAGTGTGCGCAGCAGGGTGGGCAAGAGCGCCGATTGCCAGTCGTGACAGTGAAACACATGGGGCACGCCCAATACCTTGGAAGCTTCCAGCACAGCTCGCGAGAACAGGGCAAAGCGTTCGGCGTTGTCCGGATAGTCGCCCGCCGAAGTTCCGTACAACGCCTCGCGGTCGAAGTACGGTGGATAATCCACAAAATAAAACTTCACCCCGGCGCTGTTGCCGGCCGTTACCACCGAACAAAAGCGGTACGTGTCGTCGAATGGAATGGTAATGCTGCGAACTACGGTCTGCGGATCCACGAGCTTGGTCTGGCGATAGCGTGGAAGGTAGACGCTGACCTGATGTCCCAGGCTGGCCAGTGCTTTGGGCAGAGCGCCCACCACGTCGGCGAGCCCGCCGGTCTTGGAAAAAGGAACGCACTCCGATGCCACAAAAGCGATATGCATGAGTTTATGAGGCCTCCAGAAGCGAGACGTGATGGGATAATCTCTGTCAGTCTATATGCCGGAAAGAAAGAGGGTCAACGTGACGAAGGGCGTAGCCACTCACACCAGTCCTCGCAAGCCTAAACTGGGGCAGCATTTCCTGGCAAGCGAGGCCGCGGCGTTTCGAATCGTCGAAGCTCTGGGCGAGATCTCACAGGGCACTGTGCTCGAGATCGGTCCGGGACGCGGCGCGATCACTGAATTACTCGCGCAGCGATCGCGACGCCTGATCGCCGTGGAACTGGATCGTGTGCTCGCCGCCCAACTACGAATGAAGTTCTCCACCCAGCCGAACGTCGAAGTCATCGAAGGCGACATCCTGAAGATCGAACTCGACACCGTCTTCGGACCCAAACCCGGCAGCCTTCGTCCCGGCTTGACCTTTGCGCCCGAGCCCGCCCACGTCATTGGCAATCTGCCGTACTACATCACCTCCGACATCCTGCTGCGGCTGCTCGAATATCATCGCTACTTTTCGACCCTGGTGATCATGGTGCAGAAGGAGGTCGCGGACCGGCTGGCGGCTTCGCCCGGCAGCCGCGACTATGGGCTGCTCTCCGCAACCGCGCAGTTATACGGACGCGTCGAGAACCTTTTCACGCTTCCTCCGGGAGCCTTCTCGCCGCCGCCCAAGGTTCATTCCAGCGTCGTCCGGATTACGATCAAGCCCCGGCTGGAGTCGCTGCGAGTTACGGAAGCCGACTTCATTCCTTTTCTGAAACTCTCTTTTGGACAAAAACGCAAAACTCTCTGGAATAATCTCAAGACGCGGTACGATGAAGGTGTGCTGCGCGCCGCCCTGGCCAAGAGCAGCGTGAAACCGGCGATCCGCGCCGAAGCCCTGCCCTTGGAAAAAAGCGCCGCGCTGTTTCGCGCACTCAAGGACGGCAGTTCTTAGCTTGTGTGGGGCGGGCATTCCTGCCCGCCTTTGCATTTGCCATACGGGCTGCGCGGAAAAGAATGCCCGCGCCACACTCACGTCTCCGAAAGGAGGCTCGGTATGACTTCCGCCGTAAGGGCTCCCGCCGTCGCGGGACGGTTTTATCCCCGCCGCCCCGACGAACTGGTGCGGGACATTCACACGTACATGCCCGACGACCAATCGCGCCGCGTCGCGGCGATCGGATGCATCGCTCCGCACGCGGGCTACATGTTCTCCGGACACGTTGCCGGCTCGGTATATTCGCGCCTGGAAATCCCCCAGCATTGTGTGATCCTGTGTCCGAACCATACGGGTATGGGAGTTCCGCTTGCCGTCATGACCACAGCGGCGTGGCAGACTCCGCTGGGGAGCGTAGCCGCCGATGCGAAGTTAGGAGCTGAATTGCGGCGGCGTTTTCCTGCGCTCGAGGAAGACAGCACGGCCCATCGCAGCGAGCACGCGATTGAAGTGCAGCTGCCGTTTTTGCAGGCTCGGAGCGGGGATTTGAGCTTCGTTCCCATCGTGGTTGGCACCAGCAACCTCGAGGTCCTTCAGGAGTTGGGCGAGGCGCTTGGGGATGCAATCCTGCAGCAGCCGCACAAAGTGCTGATCGTAGCATCCAGCGACATGAACCACTATGAGTCCGACGCCATCACGCGCATCAAGGACCACAAAGCGATCGCGCGTGTGCTTGCCCTGGATGCGCGCGGCCTGTGGGAGGTGGTCATGAACGACGACGTCAGCATGTGCGGATTCGGTCCCGCGATCATCATGCTCACTGCAGCCAAACGATTGGGCGCGACCTCGTCGGAGCTGGTCAAATACGCGACTTCGGGCGACATTTCGGGCGATCGAGATCAGGTGGTCGGCTACGCAGGGATCATCGTGAAATAAAAGGGCGGCCAGTTTCGGCCGCCCCTTCCAAAGTTCAAATTGCAGGCTCTAGTGTGGCCTGGGCGTTGGAGGCGAGACATGCGGTGGCGAACTCGTGTGTGTAGGCGGACTCACGCGCGGCGCACTCACGTCTCGCGAGCCGCCTGTCGAAGAGCCCGTCCGACCGCCTGAACGCCACGTATCTCCACCGCCCGTTGTTGGAGCAGTTCGGGCGGGCGCGTTGGGCGCAGCGGAAACCACTACCGGGCGAGTCCCTCTGTCCGCTTCCTTCGCAACGCGGTCGAGATGACGCACCGTTCCGCGCGGCACTCCGAAGCCAGCTGAGCCAGGGTTAATGGTCAGCCGAGAAGGCGGCGTCGCCGGATTGGCGGTCAGTCCACGTCCTACAACCACGAGTTGACGTCCACGCACGGGCGGCGTCGGGATGGGTGTGCGCACGGGCGGATGCACGACCGGTGGAATTGGAGTCCAGGTGTTCCAGTAGCCGGGTGCCCAGAACCAGCCGAACCCGGGATCATAGATCCAGTTGCCGTAGCGATAAGGCATCCAGCCCCACGGATATCCCGAGACCCACATGTAGCCGAAGCTCGGATACCAGGCCCACGCGCCATCCTGAAATGGGCTCCAGCCGGCGCCAGTGAGGAAGGGCTGCCACACCCAGCCATAGCCGGGCACCATCATGTAATTGCCGTAGTAGTTCAGATCGCTTAGACCGTAGCCATAGGGGGACCCCATGTCATAGGTCTTGTTCTTCGCGTAGCGATCGTGGTACTCGCTCTGTTGGCGGTCCCAGGCGTCGTAGGGATCCTCCTCGTAGTTCTTGGCCAGCGCGAAGGTGTCGTTGTTGGCAAGATCAAACGTCGCGGAATGTTTCTCGGCAACCTCAAATTGGCCTGACGGTCCAGTTCCGCTCACCTTGCCCTTGAACACAGCCAGAGTCGCCTCGGCCTTTGGGGTCAGATCAACTCGGAAATGTGCCGCCTCGGCAACAGTGACAGACTCGTGTCCGAAATTCAGTGTGAACTGATCACCCTTCTTAACGCGCACGTTGATGTACGCAACCCCGGTGTTCAACTGCAATGTGTTCAGCTTCTCGCCCTCATCGCCCAAAGCGAGGCGAGTGAATTCGATTTCGCTGTTAGGGACGATGCGGAGCGCGCTGCCATCTTCAAATTCGACTTCGGCACGGCCATCCGCGCCCGTCTTAAGCCGGGAGCCCTCGATCACTGGCAGGTTGAGGAATGCCTTTTCAAAACCCTCCCCTGCGGCGCGATCGATCTGCACGGTACCTTGAACATCACTCATGCGGACAATGCGCACCTTCGAATCGGCCGAGGCCGGAACCACCAGACACGCGGCCACCAGCACGGCCCAAATCGCCATCGCCTTGCCCAGTCTGCCGGTTAACATATGTGCCTCCCGGGATTACTCCCTAACGGTTAGAACACAAGCAGAGTTTATAAGTTGCCGCAAGAATGCTGGACGATATAGCCCAGTTTCCGGCTTCGAAGTTCTTGATCGGGAGCGGGTACCCCCTCCCCCTTGATCTATTGGAATCATGGATTTGGCTCGACGCTCGATTCCAAATCTAGGATTCCAAAGAACTTAATTGCAAAATCTAGAGCGCAAAGGACTTAGCAGCGAGATTCCTGCGAAGTCTCTTTTGTACCGGGTATCCACCCGCAAAATGTTCAAAAGATGTTACTTAACATTTCCCGCTATGCTTGTCCGAGGCTGATTTGAGTTTGCGAGCCTGGGGCCGCCAAGTCAAGGCAATTCTGGGTAGTGGGTCAGTCTCCCGTTAGTGCGTTCATCGGGCGTCTGGCTCTAGTGAGCGGCGTGGTTATCTGAATTCCGTCGCATATTTGCGGGCAATCTCATTAATCTGCTCCCGAGTGAACTGCTTTGGCGGTACGCCGGGCGGATTGCAGGTGTCACGGAAAAAGCCGTCCAGGCCAGCAGGCGACATAGTCCAGAGTAGAAGCAGTTCGTGATCGGGATTCGCAAACCCATGCCAAGAGTTTTTGGGGATGAATATCGTTCCGCCCTTCTCGAAAGAGTGACGTGTGTCGTTCAGTATGAAAATTCCACTACCTTCCAGAACGTAGAAGGCTTCGTCCATCTGGAAGTGTCGGTGGATCGGAATGCCTGCACCGACTGTCACTTGCTGGGTCCCCAAGGCGAGATGGTCGGAGCCTGTGGCTGAGCCAACCTTGATAAAGATGTTGCCATGGTCGCGAAAATGAACGAGATGTTCGCCTTCAGTGGCGCCCAGCACATATCCCTGTGACGCCGCGGTCTGTGCCTGGGTCATGCCTTGCAGCAATACTTGGGTTATGCCGAGGCCCCCCAAGCCGAACAGAAAGGATCGGCGCTTTGCTTCGAGTGCGTTCATGACAGTCTTCTCCGAAGTGCATTGATCGTTTTTCAGCACGCCCGCCGCAACCGAGGGCGAGGCGCCCTCGGGACAGCCGGCAAGGTGCCGGCGCTACCCATCAGTGAATGCCGGCGCGTTCTAGCAGGCGTTGTGCGCGGGCTCGGCTGACATTGATGACGGTGGCGTCGCCGATGATGTGTTGGAGGATAGGGGCGATCGCTGTCAACTCAATCATCGGACTGGAGCGCGCCATTTCTTCCATGTGCTTCAGTTCGTCGTCGAGTGCCAGCTTCTGGTAACGATGATCGTAGTGCAACCGGTGCCCGAACTCGAGGGTGACCGACAGGTTTTGAAAAAGGCTGGTCAGTTCCTGCGCCGCCGGTTGCGATGAATAGTTGTAGGTGGACTCACCGCTGCGCTTCCCGTCTTTGTAGCAGAGCGTTTTCTTGCCGGTGAAGGCGATGTTCTTGTGATGAGAATCCAGGTCCTTCTGGAAATAGTCTGCCTTCGCCGCCAACTCGAAAATCTTCTGCCGGATCGCGGGCGAGGCGGTGAAGTCCAGATCGAAGCTGTCGGTTTCGTCAGAATCGGAAGAGATCTTTCCGCTCGATTCGTAGTGCGCCGCGCCGTCGGATTGAACGCGCAGAGAGTAATGTTCGGGTTGGGATCCGGGAAAATCGAGCGTGAAGGTGATGACCGGCGGGTCTGGAGGTTGTGAAAACGCGAGCCCGGCCAGAAGAACGAAACAGGGAAGCTGAAATGTCGGCAGCATGGCCTGCTGCCATGATTGGGGATGGCGGCGCGAAGTGTCAAGATGGCTCAGAGTGTGTGACGGGCGAGGGCGCCCGTCGCTCCATTTCTTGGCTTTCAACGAGTGACGCCCTGACGCTCCCGGGTGGCAGCCGTGTGGAGATGGCAGATGGCAATAGCGAGGGCATCGGCGGCGTCGGCCGGTTCGGGGACTTGGTCGAGTTTCAGAAGGCGCGTCACCATCTGCTGCACCTGGTGTTTTTCCGCCTTGCCGTATCCGACGACGGCGGACTTGATCGAAAGGGGCGAGTATTCGGCCACGTCGAGGCCGGCGGTTGCGGCCGCCAGCATGGCCACTCCGCGCACCTGACCAAGTTTCAACGCCGACTTCACGTTGACTGCGTAAAACACATCTTCGATCGCCACTCGCTCAGGGCGGTGCTCAGCGATGAGTTCCTGTAATCGGATCGAGATGCGCGACAAGCGGACAGGCATCGGATCGTAGGCCGGCACTTTGATTGCGCCGCACGCGATGCAGACAAGCCGATCATCGGCGAGCAACTCGACCACGCCGTATCCGGTGTATTCCGTACCGCAATCGATTCCCAGGACGCGCATGCTTGCTTGCAGTTTAGCGCGGGCCGTGCATCTTTGTAGCTGCGATTTGATCTAAATGCTTAGGAGGTGCACCAGATGGCACGTATCGCAGGAGCTGACCCCATACGTCAGGGCTGGCTGAGTGGGTTGTTGACTCGAATCGTCTATGGCATGACAAAGCGCAAGCTGGGACACATCGTCGCCCCCGTGCAGGTCACGGCTCATCACTCGAGAATCTTGTGGGGCTACGGACAGATGGAGCAATCGTTAGGGGGAAGCTCGCTGATGGACGCAGGGCTCAAACACCTGGCGGAAGTGCGGGTGGCAACGCTGGTGGGCTGTCCATTTTGAATCGACATTGGCTCTGCGGTCAGCAGAGAAATCGGGATCTCACCAGAAAAGATCGCAGCCCTGCAGAACTACCGGGTAAATGGGCTGTTTTCGGATCTGGAGAAACTCGTTTTGAACTACGCCGATCACATGACTCAGACTCCGGTTGAAGTACCGGAAGCGCTCTTCGACAAACTGCGCGCACAGTTCACCGCCGCACAGCTGGTTGAATTGACGGCAACCATCGCGTGGGAGAATTACCGGGCCCGCTTCAATCATGCGTTCGGGGCCGAGTCAGAGAATTTCTCCGAGGGCAGTGTGTGTGCGTTGCCCGTGCGCCCAGCGGACGGAGAACACGCGAGGCGGGCGTGACCGGAGCGGGGGGCCGCATCACCTCCTACTAGGGAGTTGATTGCAATACCGCGCTCTTCATTTCGAATCGCTTGGTGGGAACACACTTGGTGTAACCGGCCAAGTGGGCGACGTCGGAGCCGCGGTGCTCCCTCTTCACGCGATAAGTACGCATGAAGGCGCAAAACGAATCGCCCTCTGCGGACCAAGTGCTCGCACGAACATCGTCGATTGTCCGCCCCGGCGTGCTGGCATGGGCCAGCCATTGTTGAAATTCATCTTTGTCGGGATTGAGGATGGGAGCGCGCGACGCGTCCTCAGAGGAAACCTGAGCGGGAGCGATCGACGCTAACGCGAACAGCAATACGGAGCAGAGGCCTAGAGTCTTCATACTCGGCCCTCCTCTTGGTGACTTAAACGGATTATAGCCCCAGGTCTGGAATCAACAGCACCGCGGACGCCGCGCCTTGCTTTGTTCCTGATCGCGGCAGAAAGAAGCATACGCACCAGCGCTCGAAACCAAGTGTTGCCGCTCCAGAAAGCGGTCGTAGGCGGATTCGTCGAAGATCTCTCGGAGGGTGGCCGTCGCGAGTCTGCGTGCTGCAATCATCCGCTCCCACAGGCTGCGGATCGAATGTAGGGGTCCTTCGACTACGCGGGATGCCCGCTTCGCGGGCATCCCGCTCCGCTCAGGATGACAGGTCCCGAGAGATGCGCGGAACCGACTCATCCTCTCTCCTCCAGTGCCAGTTGCGTCTTTACGAACGGCACTTCTTTTACTTCGGCCGTTTTGTTTCCTGAGATAACGCGCGCCCACTCCAGCCCCGACTCGATCAGGATCATCGCCACCATCACGACCAGCACTCCGGTCACGGCCGCGTCGAGACGGTCGTTGAAGATCAGGCGGGCGTTCGCTCCGGCGGCGGTGAGTTGACGGGCATGGGCGAGAAATCCAATGCGCGGGTTGGGATCGAGAATCTTGTGATAGGAGGCCGTGAACGTCACGGCCACCAGCCACACTAAGGGGATCATGGTGACCAGCACGTAGCGCACCCTTCCCATTTTCACGATGATGGTCGTGGCAACGCAGAGCGCGACCGTAGCCAGCAACTGGTTGCAAATTCCGAAAAGCGGCCAGAGCGAATTGATTCCGCCCAACGGATCTTTGACGCCTTGCCAGAGAAAATATCCCCACATGGCGACAATAAGGCCGCTCGTAAACAGAATCGACGGATACCAACTGGTGCGGCCGATGGGCTTCCATATGTGGCCGAGCGCGTCCTGCAACATGAAGCGGCCGACGCGCGTGCCGGCATCAAGAATCGTCAGGATGAAGAGCGCCTCAAACATGATGGCGAAGTGATACCAGAGCGCCATCACGGCTTCTCCGCCCAAGGTGTTTGAGAAGATGCTCGCCATACCGACGGCGAAGGCGGGTGCGCCACCGGTACGGTTGAACAGTGTCTGCTCGCCGACGGCGTGCGCGAGCGAGGCCATCTGGGCCGCGGTGACGGGGAATCCCCACGCGTTGATGGTGGAGGCGGCCGCGTCTGGGGCTTGGCCGACGATGCCCGCCGGACTGTTCACGGCGAAATACACGCCCGGTTGAAGCACCGACGCGGCAATCATCGCCATGATGGCCACCATGGATTCGGCCATCATGCCGCCATATCCCACCATGCGCGTCTCTGTCTCGCGGCGGATCAGTTTGGGCGTGGTGCCGCTCGAAATCAACGAGTGAAATCCGCTGACCGCACCGCAGGCAATGGTGATGAAGGCGAAGGGAAAAATCCTCCCCGCGAACACGGGGCCGCTACCGTCGGCAAAACGGGTCAGGGGCGGCATGTGGAGCGACGGGCGCAGCAGTACGATTCCGATGGCGAGCAGCGAAATGGTGCCGAGTTTCACGAAGGTGCTCAGGTAGTCGCGCGGCGCGAGCAGCAACCAGACCGGCAATGCGGACGCCGCGAATCCGTAGAGGATGATCAGAATGGCGAGCGTGGGCGCGGTCAGCGTGAAGACTGCAGCCCAGGAAGGGGTTTGCGAAACCCACTGTCCGCCGAAGATGGCGGCCAGGACCAGGACGAAACCGACGAGCGAAGTTTCGAGCACTTTGCCGGGGCGGATACGCCGCAGATACAGGCCCATGAGCACGGCGATGGGCATGGTCATGGCGATGGTGAACGCTCCCCACGGGCTCGACTTCAGCGCATTGACCACGATCAGGGCGGTAGCGCCGAGCAAGATGACGATAATGCTGATGACGGCGACATAGGCTACGAATCCACCCAGGCGTCCGATTTCGGTCTTCGCCATTTCCGTGAGCGACTTGCCGTCGCGGCGCACGGAAAAGAGCAGGATCACGAAATCCTGCACGCAACCGCCGAGCACAGCGCCTGCAATGATCCACAGCGTGCCGGGCAAGTAGCCGAATTGCGCGGCCAGCACGGGGCCGACGAGTGGGCCGGGGCCGGCGATGGCGGCGAAGTGATGTCCGAAGACCACCCACTTGTTGGTGGGAACGAAGTCGCGGCCGTTGTCAAGGCGTTCGGCGGGCGTGGCGCGCAGGGGATCGACCGCCAGCAGTTTGGCGGAAATGAATTTGCTGTAGAAGCGGTATCCGACGGCATAAGTCGCGACCGCGGCCACCACCAGCCACATGGCATTGATCTGCTCGCCGCGGTGCAGGGCGATGGTGGCCAGCGCCAGCGCTCCGAGCAGGCTGACGACGACCCAGAGAAGGGTTCGGAAGATTTTGGGCATGGGGTTCGTAGTCCGGTGGCGAGTATTTTGGCGAAAAGCCGGTGCCAGTGCAACCGGCAAAGTCGGTGCAGCCAATCGCGGGGACCAGAAAATGATAATCTTATTGGTTCCGACCCATCTCTTCATGCATGCTGGCGGGCTCGATGCGCCGCGGGTGCGGACAAATATCTATTGACGAGGATCGTGCAATGAAGATTGGCGTATTGACCGGCGGCGGCGACTGTCCCGGTCTGAATGCGGTGATTCGAGCGATCGTGCGCAAGGGGGCATTTCACTACGGTGACGAGTTTGTGGGATTCATGGAGGGCTGGCGCGGACTGGTGGAAGACAAGACCATGCCGCTGGACCTTTCGACCGTGGGCGGCATCCTTCCGCGTGGTGGCACTATCCTGCGCACGTCGCGCACCAATCCTTCCAAGCACGCCGATGGCCTGCAACGCTGTGCCGAGAATCTCAAGAAGCACAACTGCGACGCGCTGATCGCCATCGGTGGCGACGACACGCTTTCGGTTGCACAGAAACTGTTTGCCAACGGCGTGAAAGTCGTGGGCGTGCCCAAGACGATTGATAACGATCTGGCCGGCACCGACTTCACGTTCGGCTTTGACACGGCGGTCAACGTGGCGACCAGCGCCATTGACCGAGTTCACACTACGGCCGAAGCGCACAACCGCGTCATCGTGGTCGAAGTCATGGGACGCGACTCAGGCTGGATTGCCTGCTATAGCGGCATTGGCGGCGGCGCCGACGTCATCCTCGTGCCTGAGATTCCTTTCGACATTGATCAAGTTGCGGAACTGATCCGGCAGCGCCATGCTCGCGGACGCTACTTCAGCATCGTGGTTGCCGCGGAAGGCGCGAAGTTCGCCGGCGGCGCCGAGATGCACGATGGGGCGCCGGTTTTGCAGGACGTGGGCCGCGACGAATTCGGACACCTGCGATTGGGTGGCATCGGCTCGGTGCTGGCGCGTGAGATCGAGAAGCGCACGGGTTTCGAGACGCGCTCGGTCGTGCTGGGACACATCCAGCGTGGGGGTTCGCCGAGTGCCTTCGACCGTGTGTTAGCGACACGCTACGGGTTGGGCGCGATCGACATGGTCCATCGCGGAGAATTTGGCCACATGGCGGCTCTGCGTGGAAACAAGATCATTTCCATCCCGCTGGCGGAGGCCATCGCCTCGAATCGCAAGGTGGACCAGGAAATTCTCGACGCTGCCACCGGCATTCTGGACAAACTCGAGGAGAAGGCTGACAAGGTTTCGTGAGATTCAGGCAGAATCGGGCGCGTGCATGCTGAGCTTTGGCATGCGCGTTTTTTTGTGCGAACGCGAGGCGCTTTATAAAAAAACGAGGAAGAGCGCATTGCCGCTCTTCCCCGCTTGCTCAGGAGGATCCTCAGTCTGCCTAGGTCGTCACTTTGGCACGCAGATGCGGGGACTTGGGCTCGTACACGCAGAACGGTTCGGGGTCGAGGTAGTCGCCGGTGGCGGCAAAAGCGCGCGCGCGGCATCCCATGCACACATTGCGGAATTCGCAGCAGCCGCACTTCCCTTTCAGGTTTCCGGTGTCGCGCAGTTCGTTGAATACGGTGGCGTTCGCCCAGATGTCGGCGAATTGCTGTTTGCGCAGATCGCCCGCGATCACCGGCAGATAGCCGCAGGGATAAACCTCGCCTTCATGCGAAATGAAACAGACACCGGTCCCGGCAAGGCACCCCTTCGTCATCGCGTTCATGTCGCTGGGATGTCCGCTGGGATGACCAGTGTGATGTCCAGGCGGAGGGCCTTGCGGCTTTAATGAAATGCCGGTGCCACCGGGCATGAGCATGTCGGTTGGACCAATCGCATCCGGGTGAGTGGGGGAGGGCGCGGGAGAAACTTTAGCGGCCGCTTCCGCGGCGCGGCGGTCGGCAACTCTGCGTTGACGCACGACGCGGAAATAATGCGGGGCGCAGGTGGCTTTGAGCTCAATGCCGCCTTCGAGAGAACGATCGTAGAACCAGTGCAGCATGCGCTCGTACTCTTCCGGGGGAACCATCTGGTCGGCGGCAATGTCAACGCCGCATCCGACCGGCACCAGCAGGAACGTGTGCAGAGCGTCGGCCCCAATGGTCTTCGCCAATTCCAGAACGCGGGGCAACTGCTCGGCATTGTGGCGCGCAATGGTCATGTTGATCTGCACCGACATGCC
>JAIQEY010000043.1 GCA_020073565.1 Terriglobia bacterium | reverse complement strand
GTGCAGGCAAAAAAGCGCTTCCCGAGATCCTCGCTCCAGGTAGTGCCGCCGACCAGGGGTTCGTTGAGGAAGCACCGTAAAGACGGGACGGCCATCGACAGCTTCCGCAGCTGCATCATTTGCATCAGGACAGAGATTTTCGCGAGATTGGTAGCCAGGATTGTTACATCGCGGGCGGACTGCCGCTCCAGTTTGATGTGCAACTCGGGCGCCCATTCGCGCTCGAACTGCTCGCGGGCGAGCGCCAGGCTCCGGTCACTGGACGCCGTGTAGCGCAACGTGGCGCGCACCAGAACGAGGCTGACGATGGTGGTCACCACGGTCGCAATCAAGGGAATGTAGGCCAGGATCAGGGTGAACGAGATAGCGTGCTGGTTGAACCATTGCAACAGGTTCATCGCAGGATGGTCCTCCTGTACCCGCGCAGTCGAGGCCGGATCGGTCCACTCTAGCGAGGCTTGGTGGCGCCGGACAGCTGCCAAAAGTGTTGTCCGCGCGTTCTAGACCTTTGGTGATCTGGTGACCCCTTCTCGCCTGGGCTACCGCCGGCTTCACGGGTTAGCCGGCGACGTGGGTAGCTTCCCTTAGGCATGAGATCAGCCGCTCAGCGTCGGTCGCCGAGTTATAGACATGTGGGGTTGCGCGGACGGAACTGCCGCGAACGCTAACGAAGACCTTTTGCCGGGCGAGGGTCTCGGGAAGTTCCGCGGGGATGCCCGCTTTCCTGCGCAGACACAGATAGTGAGGAGCGCGCAACGACTCCGGCGGAACAGAAAACCCCAACTCAGCCGCGGCGGCATCGGCCAGCTGACGGTTCATCGCACCGATGGTCAGCGAGATCTGCGCGATACCCCATTCCAGCAATTGCTTCATGGCGCGCGTAGCGGCCGGGAGCAGCGCGAAGTTCGAACGTTCGCCCATGTCGAAGCGGCGCGCTCCCTCATCGTAGTTCCCGGTATACAGAATCAGGCTGGCGAAGTCGCGGGCGTTGGCGCGCTGAATCCAGTTCTCCTCGATCGGACGCCCCGCGTGCCACTTGGGCGCGATATAGAGAAGGCCGGTCGTGTAGGGGCCCATCAGCCATTTGTAGTTGGCGGCGACGGCGAAGTCGGGCTGCACATCGCGCACGCTGAACGGGAGTGCGCCGAGCGATTGCGTGAGATCGAGGGCGAGAGCGGCGCCGAGTTTGCGGCAGGCGTCACCGATGCGGACAAGATCGAGACGGCCGCCGCTGGTCCATTGCACGTGCGGGAGCGCGGCGAGGGCGACGTCATCGGTCAGGTGATTGAGAACTGCGGCGGTCCAGTCGTGGTCCTCGGGCCAGGGGACGATCTTCAGCGATGCGCCATTTTCCCCGGCCAGACGCTGCCAGGGATAGTAGTTGGACGGGAATTGCTCGTCGAGCACGAGAATGCGTTGTCCCTTTCGGACGGGCAGATTGTGCGCTGCCGTCGCGACACCGTAGCTGGCGGAAGGGACGATCGCCACGCAATCGGCTGGGGCGTCGATCAGCCGAGCCGCCGTCGTCCGAAACTCTTCCGAGCCGGTGAAGAACTGGTCCGGCGTGATCTCCCAAGGGTGCGCTTTGCGCGCGAGTCCGGTGGCGCCGGCCTCGATGACCGGCTTCATGAGCGGCGACATGTAGGCGCAATTGAGGTAGGCAACGTCGTCGGGGATATCGAAGAGATGGCGCTGGCAGGGAAGCATGGGCTAGTCTGTGGCCATCAGTGTATCAATCGAGAGGGGATTGCCGGCAATGGGTCGAGTGAAATTGCGATTCGCATCTGTGTTGTTATTCAGTCTGCTGGCAGGTTGGGCGACGGGACAAACGGGTAGCGCCGGCGTCTCACCGGCCTCTGCACGGGTGCAGCGCTTGAAACGGGGGATCAACGCAAGTGAGTGGTTCGCGCAGGTGTACGACAAGCATGGTTACACGCAGGAACATTTTCAGACTTGGACGACCGCCGAAGATATCGCATTGATCAAGTCGATGGGCTTCGATCATGTGCGCCTGAGCGTGAACCCGCAGCCGATGTTTACCGAGCGGGAGCCCAACAAGATTCCGGTGAAGTATCTGGAGTATCTGGATGCGGCGGTGAAGATGATTCTCGATCATGGGCTGGCGGTCGTGATCGACCTGCATCCGGAGAGCGACTTCAAGGCGCGGCTGGCGAAGGACGACGACTTCGTCGAGCAGTTTGCCGATTTCTGGCGGGCGCTGGCCGCGCATTACTCGACTTGGGACGCGGAGCGCGTGTTTCTGGAAGTTCTGAATGAGCCGGAGTTCACGGACCGCTATCGGTGGCTGGGTGTACAGACGAAGCTGGCGGCGGCGATGCGGGAGGGCGCGCCTGCGCACACGATTATCGCGGCGGGTGCGCGCTGGTCGGATGACGACGCGCTCGTTTTTCAGGAGCCGCTGCACGATGCGAATGTCATTTACAACTTTCATTTCTATGAGCCGCACATCTTCACGCATCAGGGCGCGACCTGGGGCGCGTATTACTGGCACTGGCTGCGCGGGTTGAGTTATCCGTCGACGGTGGAGTCGGCGGAGCGAGCGGCGCTGCTGGAGCCGGACGAAGTCAACCGGCTGCAGGTGATCCGCTATGGGCATGAGCACTGGGATGCTGCGCGCCTTGAATCTGAGATGAAGCAGGCAGCGGAGTGGGCGCGACGGCGCGGGGTGCCGCTGGTGTGCAACGAGTTTGGCGTGTATCGGGACTATTCCGATCCGGCGGACCGTGCTGCATGGTTGCGCGATGTGCGGACCGCGATGGAGAAGAACGGGATTGGGTGGACGATGTGGGATTACTCGGGATCGTTTGGCGTGGTCACGAAAAAGGATAGCAAGGCCGTGGCGGATGAGGGAGTGCTGCGAGCGTTAGGGTTGATGTGATTTTCCCAATCATCGCCAAAAAAAGCGCGATGAGTGGGCGTCTTCAGAGTTTCTCTCCCGCGGCGGCCTGACCCGGCAGAAGAAATGTCTTCGGATACTTTCCTTCTCCGCAGAGTTTGAAAGAGCCGAAATCCTTGTACCACGGGCCATCAGGAACATCTGGTTTCGATTCAATCCAGAGGCGAAGTTGGTTGAGGTCGCTGACGCTGATCTTGCGGTCGCGCATCCGGTCGACGAGGTGATCTCGGATCGCGGGCGGGAGGCGCGACCAAATCTCGATTTGCGGCATCATTCTCCGAAGACGAAGCGGCCTAGTTCATTTCCGAGTTTCTTGACCTCGTCGGGGTCTTTTGAGGAGCGGAAGCGTTCGGCGATCTCGAAAAAAGCCTGCTCCTTCTGTTTGGCGGCTTCGATACCCTGTTCGATGAGTTCCACCAGGATTCGGTTGTCGCTGAGGCGGCGACGCTTGGCGAGGCGGTCCACCTGTTGGGCGATCTGTACCGGAAGCGTGACACTCCGCCGGACCTGCTTCGTGATTGCCATGGCACCAGTATACACCATTGTGGTGCATTGAACGCTGGATGCAATGTTCCCACTCATCGCAAAGAACGCGATGAGTGGGGCACCCCTGCAAATAGACTCCTCTCATATTTTCTGCGTTTTCCATTTCCCCCTCTTGAACAGCACCGCGCTGCTGGCGGCGATGGAGCATTCCGCGACCACGATTGCGATGTACACGCCGTTGGAGCGCAAGTGCATCGGAATCGCCAGCCAGTATGCCAGTGGGATCTCCAGCATCCAGAAGCCGAAGAAATGTACGATGGTCGGCGTAACCGTGTCGCCGGCGCCGTTGAAGGCCTGGAGCATGACCATGCCGCACGCGTATCCAATGTTGCCGTAGCTGATGATGCGCAGACAGGTTGCGGCGAGCGGAACCACCGCCGGGTCGTGGGTGAACAGGCGCACGATTGGGTCGGCCATGAGCACGAAGAACACCCCCACCGATCCGAGGAACAGCATGTTGTAGAAACCGGTACGCCAGACGGCTTGCTCGGCGCGCTCGGGCTTATTGGCTCCGAGATTCTGGCCGACGAGCGTGGCGGCCGCGTTGCTGAGTCCCCACGACGGCAGGATAAGAAACACGACGATGCGGATGGCGATCGTGTAACCCGCGAGCGCGGCGGCGCCGAAGACGCTCACGATGCGCACCAGTCCGATCCAGCTGGTGTGGGCGATGGCGAACTGCAGGATTCCCGTCAAAGACACGCGCACCAGCCGCAGCAGCACATGTAGATTCACGCGAATTTGCCTTGTCAGGATGCGGATGCGCTCGGTCCCGCGCAGCAGGCGGTAAAACTGGTAGGCCACGCCAATGCTGCGTCCGGTGAAGGTGGCGAGGGCAGCGCCAGTGACGCCCAGGCGCGGAAAAGGCCCCAGCCCGAAAATCAGACAGGGGTCAAGAATCAAATTAATGATGTTCGAGACCCACAGCAGCCGCATGGCGATGGCGGCATCGCCCGCGCCGCGGAAGATCGCGTTATTGAGGAACAGCATGACGATGGCCCCGCTTCCGCCGAGCGCAATTCGGGCGTAGCCGCTGCCCGTGGAAACAATCTCGCCCGAAGCGCCCATCAGCCGAAGGAGTTCGGGTGCGTAGAGGAAGCACGGAATCCCGACCGCGAACGACGTGATCAGTCCCAGCGCGATCGCCTGCACTCCCGCCACGGCCGCGCCCTCGGGATCTTTCTCACCAATTCGCCTCGCCACCATGGCGGTGGTGGACAGGCTCAAACCAATGCCCACAGCAAAAACCAGGCTCAGCAGGGACTCGGTGAGTCCGACGGTGGCGACGGCGTTGGCGCCAAGTCGTGCCACCCAGAAAACATCCACCACCGCGAACAGTGATTCGAGCACCATTTCGAGGATCATGGGCACGGCTAGCAACAGAATCGCCCGGTTCAGATTTCCGGTGGTGTAGTCCTGATGAGAACCGCGGATCGCCTCCCACAGAGAACTCCAAAGGCTGCGCTCGGGTGAGGGTGGTGGACTATTGATTGCCGTAACGGCTTCCATAAGCACCTGGCAGACTTTCTACGCATCGCTTCCGCTAAACAAACGGCACTGCGTGGCTCAAGCAAGGGAAAAATCAGACATCCGCAAGAGAGCGGATCAGAGAACGGCGAATTAGACGCGGTCGAACATCGCGGAATCCTCAGCGGGTCGGCCACCCTTGGTGTTGCGGTCAGGCAGCCGAAGTGAAATTGATTGTATCTGGAAACTCAGTTGGACGGCAATGGTGTAAACCAAAGTCCAGACCGCCCTGCACGATCACGGGCGTTCTCACGATCGGGCGGGGCGCGGTTGACGTGCTCGGCGGGGTCGACAAGCGAGATGACGCTGAGTACTTCGCCCCAGCTTCCGCGTTTGGTTCGCGCTCGGCCGACTCTCCGGCCGTTGGAACCTCACTGGCTCTGTTGGCATCCTCTGAATCAAACCAATGGCTGGTCCCCTAGGGACCACTGAAAATAGCCCGGCGCTTCAGCGCCGGGTCAGGCTACGGATGAACCAGTCCCGTCAGGGACGACTGAAGACGAACGGTGAGGCTGCAACTCAGTCGTGCCTCCGGCACTCCGGCATCGACGCATCGCGCATTCCCGCCAGTAAACTGGCGGGCTATTTTCGATGGTCCCTCCGGGACCAACCATCGTTCCCACCTGGGATGTCAACGGAGCCAACCTAACTCTGGTCCGACTCGGATTCGAGATCCTGACGCAGTTGTTGGCCCAGCGTCTTGGCCACGGAATTCAGGTCCCGGGCGAGTGCGAACCTCCAGGTTGCGAGAGATTGCTGTGCGAGTTCCTCGAATTGTTGCGCAATCGACTGCACAGCTTCCTCGCCCTGGGTTTGCAGAGAACCAGAGAAGGAATCCTCAATCCGATTCTGGATGGTTCGCAGGTGACCGCAGATTTCGCTGAGCCTGGTTTCGACCTCATTCGAGCCGCGCGTTTGCAGGTCTTTCAGGGCCAGCGCCACCGCGCTCTCAATTTGAGCGCCCGCGCTGGAGACGATTTCGCCGGCGATGCCCTCGAGGTGCACGTCCAGATCTGACTCGAGGCGGCGCACGGACTCGTTCAGCGCGGCGACCTTCCCGCCCAGGCTGTTTACTTCCGACTGCAGCTGGGATGTTTTCGCAGCGGCATCGGCCTGGATCTGTTCTATTTCGCGGCGATGAACATCATGGGAATCCGCAAGCTGCCGCTGCAAGGAACCAAGGAGCTTTTCGCCTTGTGCGTGGAGATGTGCTCCTACGTCCAATGCCTGCCGCTGCAGCTTCTCGACTCCGGCGTGGACGTGCTGTTGCGCCGTGAGGGTGAGTTCTTTGGACACTGCCTGCGCCCGCTGTTCGACAGCGTGGAGTTCACCGGCAAGGCGGTGCCGAAACTCGTCCAGGGCTCCACTGATTTTTTGGTCGATGGCTGATTTCGCCGATTCGAGCATTTCTGCAGACTGTTCTCTTGTCTGCTGCAGAACTCGTGTGCCGAGGTCTTGCCGCAGGCGCTCCCACAGCTTCTCCTCCAACTCAGGAGGAATCGATCCGAGAGACACCTCGAAGCGGTTGCGTTTGGCATTGGCGGCTACCTTCTCCCGGAGTTCGATGACTTCCGCCTGCAAAGGGCGAACGAGTTTGGCCAGGATGCCTCGCAGACGGTCCTCGGAAAGTTGCTCCTCGACCTTGTCGAGAAGGGCTTGCGATGCCTCTGAACGAGGTTGTGGCTTGTGCACCACCGCGGACCCGGTTGAGAGCTTCTGGCGAGGCTGGTGGGGGGCGGGCGCTGGCATCTCCAAGACTTGCCAATCGTCGGGGCAAGACTCGAGTCCCCAAAAATTTTCCGGGTGGTCCAGCCGCGCACCCAGGCGGAAGCCGTATCCGTCAGACCCCAGGGGCTGGCATACAACCACATAGGCCGTGGCCTGGCGACCCCCTTGGCTGTGCAGGCGCAGAGCGCTGCCGGCGGCCAACTTGATGGGGAAGCGGAACGCACAGCCATGCGCACTAACCACCAGCGTCTCACAGACTTCGGAGAACTGGGCGTTGGGCTCCATGCTGGTGACGTGGACAGGGACTTTGACCGGTATTCTCGAGCTGCGCCTTACGGTGTGACCTTTGGAAGCGGACATTCGCATCCTCACTTGAACAAGGTGGCTTGCAGAAGACAACTCTTTCGATGCTCTGAATAAAGTACCGCGAGGCGGTGGAAATGGCCCCTCTCTGGAGTACTGCTTCCAGCATGTTCGAGCGGCCAACCGCTGGGATGCCCGTCCATCAGAACCGGGATGTCCTTCGGACCCGTTTCGGCTGGTCCAACTGGACAGTGGGGAGTGGGACTTAGTCCAGGCTGCCCTGTTCAAGCACCACGTTTTCGCGAACGATGAGGCGGTGGGCGGCCATCTCTTTGAGCTTCGGCAAGACGCGGCTGACGTGCTCATCCGTGTCGACGAAAGTGATGACTACCGGCAGATCGCCACCGGCTTCGACCAGGTGAGCGGTGTGGACCTGGCCGCGTCCGAGGAAGCCGGCTACGGCGTGGAAGGCTACGGCTCCGAAGACGTTTTCTTCGCGCAGGTATTTCAGAATCTCCAGATGCAGCGAGCGGTGATGCCAGGAATCGCCCTCGGTCAGATACAGGGTGACTTGAACAGCCATAACGCCAGCCATTCTACAACCCCCTCGCTAAGGCGGCGCCCGCCACTACCGCGGCCAGGCAGAGGCCGTTGCTGGCCACCACGTTGATGCCGGTAAGGAGCCACTGTCCCTGCTCCATGAGCGCGAAGCTTTCGAAGGCGTAACTGGAGAACGTTGTGTAGGAACCGCAGAATCCGATGGCGACCAGCAGGCGCCAGCGTGGATCGAGCAGCACGCGTTCGGTCGAGTAGACAAGAAAGAATCCGAGCACCAGGCTGCCGGTAATGTTGATGAGCAGCGTGCCGTAGGGGAAAGTGGTCGAGAAGTGGCGGGCGATCTGCGTGCTGAGGAAGTAGCGGGCACTGGCGCCGACGACCGCGCCCAGGGCGATCCAGAGATAGTTCACGCGACGGAGTCCTCCTGCTGAGTTCGGTAGGAGTTATCAGCCCGGAGGGCGGTTCACGGCGAACTCCATCGCCAGCCAAACAGTGTATCGCAAGCCTGGCTCGACGCCAGCATCCCGCGAACTCTGGACCTCGACACGTCCTAGCCGTGGAGCGAGGCCGAGTTGACGATCTCTCTCACGCCCTCGGGTTCGGCATACTCCCAGAGGCAGAGTTCGTTGCCGTCGGGATCGCGGAAAAAGGCCAGTTTCCCGCCCTTCTTATCCTGGATATCGCTGGTCGGGATGCCGCGCACGTGCATTTTTTCCAGCGTTTCCGGTAAGTTCGCGACCGAAAAACAGAGCCGGGCATTGCCGCTGCCGGGGACTACCGATCCAGGCGGGCGGCGCACGAGTTCGATGAGTACGCCATCGAGATCGAAGCGCGCGACATAGTCCTGCGAAACCAGAGGGAGTCCGAGGATGTCGCGATAGAAGGCGATGGACGCTTCCATGTCAGTGACGTAGTAGAAGACCGCATCAAAGGAGAGTCTCAGCTTGCTCGAAGATGATGACAACATGGCGGACGTGCCTCCTTTCCGCCGTACCGCAGGGGGGAACGTTGTGAACCAGATTCCCGATAATGAGCGAATTTTAGGAGAATCGCGAGGGGTTGTCAGTGAGGAGCGGCACGCGTGGAAGTGATAGCGAAAACTGGCAAATTGGCCAGCCTTCCTTGACACCCTTATTTTTGGCCTTTATTCTTAAGTATTGCTCCCTGAGAGACTTGCGTCTCTGTGCGCACTTCCGCGCCTTCGCGGTATTGGGTAGGGGCGGCGGGGGTTCTGATGCTCATCGAAATTGAGGAACTGGAGCTTCACCCTGTCGATTTCCGGGAGGAGTTCAGCCCGGGTGCGATTGATCTGGGCGCGGAGGTCCGGCAACGGACTCAGCTGCGCAGTGAAGGCCGGGCGGACCTGGTCGAGGAACATCACGGCAAGCACAAGGTGGTGCAGGACATCCGGCTCAAAGGCAAGCTGGATACCAGCCTCGAAGTGGCCTGCGCCCGGTGCCTGGACCCGGTGCTGTACGAAGTGGACCGGAGCTTTGATTTGCTGTACCGTCCACTGGGAACCGATGCCGGGCACGAGGAGCTTTCGATCACTGACGCCGAGGCGGAAATAGGGTATTACCAGGGCGAAGGATTAATGCTCGAAGACGCGTTGCGCGAGCAGGTCCTGCTGGCGTTGCCGCTCAAGGTGGTCTGTCGCGAAGACTGTAAGGGATTGTGCCCGCTTTGCGGGAAGAACCTAAATGAAAGTCAGTGTTCGTGCGCGGCGCACATGGAAGATCCGCGCTGGGCGGCGCTGAAAGAGATTAGAAGCAAGCTAGATCAGTAACTGAAAAGGACATCATGCCGAATCCAAAACGGAGACACTCCCAGAAGCGCACCGCCACGCGGCGTGCGCATGATGCGCTTTCGAAACACTCACTCTCGGAGTGTCCGAATTGCCACGAACAGAAGATGCCGCACCGGGCGTGTCCGAAGTGCGGTCATTACAAGGGTCGCGAAATCGTCGAGGTTGAAGCGAAGTCCTAGAGGGCGTCTCGGAATGGATGGCGTGGGCCCGCAGGGGCTAAGGCCCCGAACGTACAGTGGCTCTAACGGCACGGCTGAAGCCGTGCCCTTCCTGAGAACTCATTCCCAAGAACCCATTGGAGACCCGTTGGTTATAAGGGCTCTGTATTTCTCCCTCCATGTCTAGCGTAATCGCTCTGGATGCGATGGGATCCGACAAGGCGCCGAGGCCGGAAATTGAAGGCGCTTTGCAGGCGGCGCGTCATCATGGCGCGCGGGTGCTTCTAGTCGGGCCGGAAACGCACCTCAGAGCCGAGTTGGCGCGCTATCCCGGCGCGCGGCGGTTGCCAATTGACGTAGTCCATGCCAGCGAAGTTATCACCATGGAAGACAAGGTGGAGGCGATCCGCGCCAAACGCGATTCCTCCCTCCGGGTGGGACTGCGGCTGGTGCGCGAAGGGCGTGCGGCTGGATTTGTGACGGCCGGGAATACGGGCGCGGCCATGGCCACCGCGAAAATGGTGCTGGGTGCGCTGCCGGGAGTCGACCGTCCCGCGCTGGCGGCGGCTTTTCCGACGGTGCTGAACACCGCGGCGGTCCTGCTCGACGTGGGCGCGAACGTGGACTGCGAGGCGGTGAACCTGGAGCAGTTCGCAGTCATGGGAGACATTTACTGCCGCGCGATTTTTGGCATGAAGCGTCCGCGGGTGGGCCTGCTCTCGATCGGCGAAGAAGAAGGTAAGGGCAACGACCTGACGCGCGAAGCCTTCCGGTTGCTGAAACAACTTCCCATCAACTTTATCGGCAACGTGGAGGGACGCGACCTGTACAACGGAGACGTGGACGTGATCGTGGCGGACGGGTTCGTGGGGAATGTTGCGCTGAAGACTTCCGAAGGGGTGGCGAGGCTGGTGCGCGCGGTGCTGAAGGAGACGTTGAAATCCACCATCACCCGGCAGGTGGGCGCGCTGCTTTCGCGCAATGCCTTTTCCGATTTCAAGAAGCGTCTCGACCATACCGAGTACGGAGGCGCGCCGTTGCTGGGGGTAAAAGGGGTTTGCATCATCACGCACGGATCGTCGAACACTAATGCGATCAAGAATGCGATCCGGGTGGCGTCGGAGTTCGCCGCGGGCGGGGTGAATGAGACGATCGAGCGGGAACTGGCGAGGTTGAATTCGGCGGCAAGCGTAACAACGTAGACGGCAGGTTAGAGGGCAGAGGTCAGATCGCAGAGGTAAAATCAGCCGGCGCAAAGTTCTTACCTCTGCAATCTGACTTCGAACCTCTGACCTGGCGGCATGAATATGACAAATTCATTTCCTATTGCATTTCTCTTCCCCGGTCAAGGCTCGCAAGCCGTGGGCATGGGCAAGGAACTCTTCGACAACCACGCGGTGGCCAGACGGACCTTTGAAGAGGCCGACGAGGCGCTTGGATACCGGCTTTCGCAGGTTTGTTTTGAGGGTCCCGAAGAAAAGTTGAAGCTGACCGAAATTACGCAGCCCGCGATTCTGACGGCGTCGGTGGCGGCGCTGCGGGTCTTGCGCGCCAAGGGTCTGAAGCCGGACTACGTGGCCGGGCACAGCCTGGGAGAATACTCGGCGCACGTGGCGGCCGGGACGTTGAAGTTCGCCGACGCCTTGCGCACCGTTCGCCATCGCGGCCAGTACATGCAGGAAGCAGTGCCGGTGGGCGTCGGGGCGATGGCGGCTATTTTGGGGATGCCGCTCTCCGAGGTCAACAAGGTTTCCCGGGACGCGGCGCACGGGGAAGTCTGCCAGCCGGCGAATATTAACTCGCCAGAGCAGATTGTCATCTCTGGGCACGCGGGCGCGGTGGGACGGGCGGTCAAGCTGGCCCACGAGCGCGGCGCGAAGAAAGCGGTCAGCCTGCCGGTGAGCGCCCCTTTTCATTGTGCCCTGATGCAGCCGGCACAGGATCGTTTGGCCGCCGACCTGTCCGCGTTGAATTTTCAAAAGTCTCATTGTCCAGTCGTCTGCAACGTGGACGCCGTGGCCATCACCGAGCCCGAAGCGGCCCGTTCGGCACTCGTGCGCCAGGTTACGGGATCGGTGAAGTGGGAACCGTCGGTGCGTCTGCTGATGGAAGAGGGCGTCCACCTGTTTGTGGAGGTGGGTCCGGGAAAGGTTTTGTGGGGACTGATGCGGCAGATCGACCGCTCGAAGAAATGCCTGACGGTCGGAGACGAGGAGACTTTGCAGAAAACGCTGGCGCAGGTTTCGGTGACGGCGGTGTAGAAACCGGGCGGAAATGGTGACGGGACGCCGACGCTCCAAGGGCCTTGCCGATTGAGACGCGAGGCCTTTACTTCGTCAGGGGCTGGCATCCGGGCTTTTCTATTCGATTACAGACGTCGCCTCGATACCGGTGTTGATCTTTCGCTTGTTGCTTGTTCTTTGGTTCCAGTCGGCTTCTTTGTGTCTGTCAATCAGTTCTTCTTCAAGGTAGTTGCGAAGAGATTCTGGCTCGATCTTTTGCCAGGATATTTTCACTTGACCGCCAGATAGAACGTGTCTCTGCACATTTTCAAGTTTTGCGCCGGTCTTGTCGTTTTTCGTAATTAAGTGATTCCGGATTCTCTGCCGCGCCAATTGTCTTGTTGTCTTTCCGATATACCTCAGAGAGAACGAGCCTGAGTTCTGCGGGGCGGTGAAGATTGCATACACATTGGCGGAGCCCGATGCAGCATCCAAAATGCTCTTGTTTACTTTATCAAGCTCGTTAGCGTCCCATGGTGAAACGCGTCTTTGCGGGTAGGAGATGAGATACCGGTTGTCTTCTCGGAGGAGGAGTGCGCATTCTACACTACGAAGGAAGGTCTCCAACTCTTCGATGTGCTCATATTTCATATACGCGGGCTGCCACTATGCATAACGCTACCGCTGATTTAACGTGAATCAATGAGACCAGCTACGCAACCTTCGCTTCGGCGCAACAGCCTTCAATGCGCTACTAGAACGGATAGACCGTAAGCGTCTTATCCGACTTCTGTACGAACATGCGGGCGTGCTCGGCGCGGTGGTTGACAATGACTTCGACCACCGTGCCTCCGGCATTGCCGAAGGTCCCACTCCCGAAGCTCTTCGTTCCTGCCGATACATAGATGCGGTGGGACTTGATCAGTCCCCACTCTCCGCCCGGTCCCCAATCGCGATAAAAGTCAGCATAGGTATATTGCGGATACTTCTGCGGATGCTGACGCCACTCGGGATCGTGGAAGTAGATGCCGTAGGCGGTTTCGTAATCCTGCTTCTGGAGCGCGGTGAAGAATTTGTCGACCACGTGCTCCTCGGGCCAGTTGCGGTACGCGAAGGCGAACGCGGCCAGCAGAAGTACGCCGACAATAACCGCGGCAATCCTGATCTTGCGGCGCTTTTCCTTCGCGGGATCGAATTGCTGGGCGTCGAGCAGGGTCATATAGGCTTAGCACAAGAATAACGGATTTTATGAACCAAACGGTAGGCCGAGGCTGCAAAAGAGATAGCCCCGCCTTTGGACTTCCGAGCGGGGCACGGACGGACGTGTTTTCGGGGCATTGTCGGCGGCGACGCCTGTGGTCCTTCGTTTCGATCAGGATACCGTCGCCAGACTGGTGCGGGCCCCTAAAGAGGCGAAATCATTTTGCCGATGGGACCTTTGTCAGCCCAAGGACGGGTGGCGCGCGGCTTCGCGGCCTGACTGCGAAACCCCAGAGTGGTGAGACCCATGGAGAAGATCCGGGCACTGATCGTGGACGACTCTTCGGTGATGCGCAAGATCGTCGAACGCTCGCTGCGGCAGGCGGGCATCGAACTGGAACAAGTCATGGAAGCTGGGAACGGTGCCGAAGCGCTGGGCGTTTTGCGTGAGAACCGGGTGGACCTGATTCTGTGCGACATCAATATGCCGGTGATGGACGGGCTGGAGTTTGTCCGGCAGATGGGCACGGTAGAGAACGGCAAAGGGGTTCCGGTGGTCATGATTACGACCGAGGGGAGCGAATCTCACGTGGTGCAGGCGCTGTCCAGCGGGGCGCGGGGGTATATCCGCAAGCCGTTTACTCCGGATCAAGTGAAAGAGCATGTTGTGCCGGTTCTGGGAAAAAAGCCATGACTGTGGATACATCATCAGCCGTCCGCTCGCGCGAGGAGAACTGGCAGCCGGTTCTCGAACTCGCCGTCGAAGAGGTATTCGAGATCATGTTGGGTTGCCGCGTAACGCCGGCCTCGCGATCTCAGCACAAGACCTGCGAGGATTACACGGCCATGATCGGGCTGGCAGGATCACTTTGCGGGGTGCTCACCGTCTGTTGCGGTGCTCACACCGCTAAACAGGTTGCCAAGTGCATGCTGGGGGATATCGCCAGCTCCGAAGACCAGGTGGCCGATGCCTTGGGCGAGATCTGCAACATGGTGGCGGGCAACTTCAAGAATAAGCTGACAGGGATGGATGGACGCTGCATGCTGAGCGTTCCAACCATCATCAGCGGTGGGGAATATGAGTTTCGTTCGCTGGCCGACGGCGAGACGCTGGATGTCTGTGTGCTGTTTGAAGAAGCACCGGTGACCGTCCGTCTCGAGCTGCACACCTGATTCGAGCCCTCACAATTCCGCGGCAAATCTTGCCGCACGCCCGGTTCTGCCCGGCAGGCTTTTCCCCTCGCACGATATCTGAGAAATCCCCAACCTCTTTGCTCCTTGTTCGCGAACCCAACCTGTTTAGAACGATCACTTGAAGAAACCACACGCTCTTCTGCACTGGTGATTGGCGTGCATCGTCTCCTTCCGTAAGAAGGAGATAACGTGGACAGTGGATTCTACGCGGCGTGTGCGGGGCTGCGGGCGCAAAGCCAGGCGCTCGAAGTGTCGGCGCACAATCTTGCCAATGTGAACACGTCCGGTTTCCGGGGCCAACAGACCACGTTTCAGTCGCTGCTGGCGGTGGCCAGTCCGACCGTTCCGACCGTGCTGAATCTGGCCACCAACAATTTTGGTGTGCTCGAAGGGTCGCATCTGGATCGGACTGCGGGCAACCTTGAGCACACCGGCAACCCGCTCGATCTGGGCATCGAAGGCGCAGGTTTCTTCGTGATCCAAACAGCGGGCGGTACGCGCTACACACGGAACGGCAACTTTCGCGTCGCCAGCGGCGGGGAACTGGTGACGGTGGCGGGCGATCCGGTTCTGGGAGACCAGGGCGGCGCGATCCGCGTTCCTGCCGGGGCAATCTCGGTCAGTGCGGATGGAACGCTCTCGGTCAACGGCGCGGCCGCGGGCAGGATCCGGCTGGTCGAGTTTGCTCCGGGCGCCAGGCTGACTTCGGAGAGCGGAACACTGGTAGCCGCTCCGGACGGAAGCGCCCAGCCGGCCACACAAACGGCCATTCAGCAGGGCACGCTCGAATCATCGAATGTAAATGCGATCCAGTCTGTGATGACGCTGATCGGAGTGCAGCGGCACGCCGAGATGCTGCAACGCGCTCTGTCGCTGTTTGACAGCGAATTCAACCGCATTGCGGCCAGCGAACTACCGCGCGTCTAGGAGGCACCATGTTCCGCTCACTCTACACCGCCGCTAGTGGCATGCAGGCGCAGCAGACCAACCTGGATACGATCGCCAACAACCTGGCCAACTCCAGCACGGCCGGCTTTCGCAGCCGTCGCATGCAGTTCCAGGATCTGATCTACCAGAGCATGGTGATGCCGGGAGCGGCCTCGTCCCAACAAACCACGGTTGCTACCGGACTGCAGATCGGGCTGGGCACACGCTCGGCGGCGTCGGAGATCATTCAGCTGCAAGGCGATCTGAGCGCCACCGGCAACCCATTCGATCTGGCCATCGAAGGCCAGGGATTCTTTCAGGTGCAACTGCCCACCGGCGATATCGCCTACACGCGCAGCGGCGCGTTTCATCAGGACTCCCAGGGCGGCATCGTGACCTCGGATGGAAATCCTCTCCAGCCCTCGATCACCATCCCGCAGGGAGCGACTTCGGTGACCATCGCGGCCGACGGTACCGTCTCGGCCACGCTCGCAGGACAGACGGCTGCACAACAAGTCGGCAACATTCAACTCGCGCTGTTTCCCAATCCCGGCGGACTGAACAGCGTGGGCAAGAATTTGTTTCTGGCGACGACCGCGTCGGGCGATCCAGTGCTGGGCACGCCGGGCGGCACCGACGGACTGGGGCAGATCGAACAAGGGTATCTGGAACAGTCGAACGTCAGCGTGGTGGATGAGTTCATCAGCATGATCGTGGCGCAGCGTTCCTATGAGGCGAGTTCGCGGGTGGTGCAGGCCGCCGATCAGATGTTCCAGCAAATCAACAATCTTGGCCGGTAGAGGTGATGACGTCGTGCCCCGTTTCATTCTCATCCTCGCATTGGCGCCCGCAGTTCTGGCGCAGGAAACTGTCCGATCGTTTCCGCCCGTGACCCGGCAGGAAGTCTGGCAGGCAGTGGCGAGTGAACTGCGCGACCGGGGGCTGCGCGAAGAACAATTACCTCGCGCCAAGGATCTTGATTTACCGGTAGCCGTGCCGGCCTCCCTAGGGCGAGCGCTGCGGGTTGCGAGCGTCTGCTGGGACGCGGGTCTGGGACGCGTCGAATTCCGCCTGGAGTGCCGCGCGGCGGCACATTGCATTCCATTTCTTGCTTATGCGCCGACGATCGATGGGCGGACGGCCGAACGCGCCCATGCGGGCTCGTGCCGGTCTGGCAGTGGTTCGAAACCGGCGCAGCCGAAAAAAGTTGCCGTGCGCGCCGGAGAGCGGGCGAGGGTGATCTTGGTCGCGAACCATTTGCTTCTGACCACGACCGTGACTTGCCTGGAGCGCGGCGCGGAAGGCGAAATCGTCCGCGTGAAGAATCAGGACGGCCACATTTTCCGGGCCCGGGTTACCGCTCCTGCCGTACTCGAGGCGTTGCCGCAATGAAAGGGTATCGGGGAGGGAACGTGATCAGAATTGAGTCGGGGGCAGTGTCCGAGAATGCGACTTCAGCCCCTAAAGAGGCAGTCGAAAATTCGCGTCTTGCGGCATCGCTGAAGCGATGCCCTGATACGGACCTTGCGTTTGCTCGCAGCCTCCGAATACTCGTCCTGACCCTGCTGGTCGCGGGTGCGGCGGTGGGGATGGCGTGGGGCCGGGACTCGCAAGCGAACACGCTGGCGAAGTATCTGGCACGCGTGCAGACCACGGAACCTTTCGCCACAGAGCGCACGTTGGGAAGTTGCTGGGTGGATTCCGGGCGGCTGGCATCGTTGAGCAGCGACTACAAAGCCGCAACCATCGGAGACCTGATCACGATTGTGGTGGTGCAGGATGTGAAGACCTCGAACACGGGCGCGGTCAGCACGGGGCGCAGCTTCAGCGCCAGCTCCGGGGTCGATTCGCTGCCGGGCAAAATCAAAGTGGGAGGCGCGGCGGAACTGCTTGGGCTGCATTCGGCCGAGACGCTGGCGGGCAAAGGTCAGGCATCGTCCACGTCGAGCGTGACTACGACGCTCGCGGGGCGGGTGGTGGCCGTGCTGCCGAGCGGCAATCTGGTGGTCCAGGCCGAACGGCTGATCAACATGAACAACGAGAAGCAGACGATCGTGGTGCGAGGAGTGGTGCGGCGCGGCGATATTGGGCCCAACAACACGGTGGCGTCGAACACCATCGGAGACCTGGAACTTGAAATCAAGGGCAAGGGTGTGGTCAGTGATGGTGTGCGGCCTCCGCACCTGCTCCTGCGACTGTTGTTGCGCGTGTTCAATTTCTAGGAGCCATATGAAAGCCGTTTTTCTTGCTGGACTCTTGCTGCTCGCGATTCCATCAAACCTGGTGGCCGCCGAACCGGTCGAGGTCAAGATTCGCGACCTCACCACCGTCGAAGGCGTGCGGGAAAATCCGCTGATCGGATACGGCATGGTCGTGGGGTTGACGGGCACCGGCGACCGCCAGCAAACCGTATTTACCACCCAGACCTTGGCCAATATCCTGCAGCGCATGGGCGCGCAGATTCCCGCGGCCACGGTGCGCGTCAACAACGTGGCCGCGGTCTTTGTAACCGCCAGCTTGCCGCCGTTTGCCCGGCCCGGCACCCAGCTGGACGTCACCGTGTCCTCGATCGGAGATGCCAAGAGTCTCGAAGGCGGATTGCTCCTGCTGACGCCGCTCTATGGCGCCGACGGCCAGGTGTACGCCGCGGCGCAGGGACCGGTGGCGGTGGGCGGATATGCCGCCAGCGGCGCGGGCGCAACCAAGCAAATGAACCATCCCACGATCGGGAGAGTCCCCGGTGGAGGCAGAGTGGAACGCAGCCTGGCATTCGATTTCAACCGGCTCGCGCCGCTGTCACTTCTTCTGCGGGAGCCGGATTTCAGCACAGCGGGTGGAATCTCCGACGCCATCAACAAGGAATTTGGGCAGGTGGTGGCGACAGCGCGCGACGGTGGACGGGTGGAAGTGGACCCGGCAGCGACCGGCCTTGCCAACCTGACTGCGATTGTTGCGAAGATTGAGAACGTGACGGTCAGCGTGCACCGGCGGGCGCGCGTGGTGGTCAATGAACGGACGGGAACCATCGTGCTCGGAAAAGATGTGCGGCTGGGCGCGGTGTCCATCCTGCATGGCGGATTCTCGGTCCAGATCTCGACCGAGTATGCAGTCTCGCAGCCCGCGCCGCTCTCACAAGGCAAGACCGAGGTCGTCGGCCAGTCCGATGTGCAGGCCAAGGACAGCTTGGCGAAGCGGGTCGAGATTGGCGAAGGCGCAAGCGTCGACCAACTGGTCAACGGTCTGCAGAACATGGGCGCGACCGCGCGCGACGTGATCTCAATTCTGCAGGCCATCAAGGCGGCGGGCGCGCTCGACGCCGACCTGGAGGTGATCTGATGGCGGGGGGGGCCGATGAATGACGGGATGAACGTGTCGCTGGCGGCCAGCATGCCGCACCTGGCAACCACCAGCCTGCCGCTGGGAAAAGGCGAGAGGGCGGCGCGCGACTTCGAAGCAATTCTGCTGACCTCGCTCATGGACTCTTTACAGAAAACAGTTTCGGGCGTCGCCGAAGATCCGACCCCGGGCGCAAGCGACTATCGGCTGATGGGGACGCAAGCTCTGGCCTCGGCGATCGCGGCGCAGGGCGGCATTGGAATTGCGCGGCTGATCCAGGGCCACTTACAAACACAAAAGTACCCGAGAAGGGTTGAACTGGGGAGTGCCCTAACGGGCTAAAGTTCTTTCAAACCTCGCCGATGGAAACACCAGACCTTAATGTGCTCCGAGGCAGATGAGCCAGCACCGCACATTAAGGTTTCTTAAGAATCTGTCGATAGACAAGACAGAAAGGGATCGGAGAGGTTTATGAGAGTTGATCTACTGGCACATGGGCCGGAACCGCCGGACAACAACAAAACGAGTCGTGCAGGGCAGGGTCCGCCAACGCCCGCCGAGACCAGCGAGACGGCCGGGATGGACGAGGCGCGTTTCTCGTTTGGCCAGGCGCGGACGCAATCGCTGGCAGCGGAAGTCATGGCGCAGCCCGAAATCCGCGAGCAGAAGGTTGGAGCGTTGCAGAAGCTGCTGGTCACGGGCCGGTACACGGTCAGTGATGCACAGATTGCCCAATCCATGGTGTCTGAAGCTGTGGGCGGGAATTCGGGCATGTAGGGGCGTGAGCGGTGGATCCTCTGCTGACCAACGGAATCGATCCATCGTTGATGCGCGTGATCGAGAAACGCGGCAGCGAGCGCGAGGCCACGCCGCGGCGCCGGCGTCCGGCAGCGCCTGAAAAAGCGGTCAAGAACGAAGAGACCGGCGAAGAGGCAGAAAATCCCGAGACTCCGAAGCACGCACTGGACGACCTGGCCTGAGATGAGCGGGCCGGATATGGCTGACATCGATACCTACCTCCCCGAACTAAGCGCACTGATCGAGCAGCGGCTGGAGCTATTGCGCAGCCTGGCCGAGAGCCTGGAAGTCAGCCAGGTGGCGCTGGTCGGCAACGATGCGGAAGCGATTGCGCGCGGCGCGGCCCACCAGGCGGAGCTTTGCCGGCAGTGGGGACTGCTCGAAGAACAACTCCGCAAGGCCAAGCGGCCTTCAAATCCGAGTTCCGAAACCGGCCACGGCGGCTCGCTGGATCGCGAGTACTCTGCGCACCTCCAAGCCGAGTGGGACGAACTGGGAACACGCATCCGCTATCTCACGCGGGTGCACTGGTCGTTGCTGCGGCACATGCAGCGTAGCCTGGCCGTCCTCAGCCGCGTGGTCGAAAGTTGCGCGCCCACTTACGCTGCGCCTGGCCCAGGCTTGTCTCGGCCGGAAGCTGGGGCGGGAGCGGGAGAATAGTCTATGTCGGGCTTATACGGGTCACTCTCGGTCGCACTGAGTTCTTTGCTGGCCAGCCAGCAAGCCATGGAGACTTCGACCAACAATGTGGCCAACGCCAACACGCCAGGATATTCCCGCCAGCGCCCGGATCTGGTTTCCGGAGATCCGATCGTTGAGGGGAATCTCAGTTTCGGAACGGGCGTGGTTTTGCAGCGAATCCAGAGCTTGCGCGACCCGATTCTCGAAATCCAGCTGAATCAGGAAACGCAACAGCAGAGCAAGCTCAACACGTCGCTGGGCGCGCTGCAGCAGATGCAGACGATGTTTTCCAGCGCCAGCACCGGCATCGGAGCCGACATCACGAAGTTCTTCACCAGCCTGCAACAACTTTCTCCGGACCCCTCGAATATGTCGTTGCGGCAGGCGGTTCTAACCGCGGCCGGGAACCTGGCGACGGACTTCAACTCAACCGCTCGCAATCTGCAAACCCAGCGCAGCAATCTGGACCTCAATGTTGTCCAGACGGTGGGCGAGATCAATAATCTGACCGCGCAGATCGCCGCCGTCAGCCAGCAGATCGTCAGTCTTGAGAATGTGCATCAGGACGCTGGTTCCCTGGTCGACAAGCAGACCAACCTGATCCGGCAACTCTCGGGCCTGGTGGATGTCTCGGTCATCCATACCGAGCATGGCATCGCATTGACCACTTCCAACGGGACTCCCCTGGTAAGCGGCGGGCAGAGTTTTGACCTGACCAGTCAGACAGGCGGCGGCCTGCAGCGCATCATGGCCAGAAGCCAGGACATCACCAACTCGCTGACGGGTGGGAGTCTGGCTGGCTTGATCCAGATTCGCGACCAGGAGATTCCCAGTCTGGTGAGCAGTCTTGATCAGCTGGCGGCGGGGCTCGCCACTGCCCTCAATACCGCCAATCAAGCGGGCTCCGATTTGAACGGCAACGCTGGCGGCAATCTCTTCGTGGCTCCGCCGGCGGGCGGCGCTGGCGCAGCTTCGTCCATGAGCCTCGCCATCACCGACCCCGCGCTTCTGGCCGCCAGCTCCGACGGCACCGCGGGCAGCAACGGAAACCTGGCCGTTCTGTTAGCCGTGCACGACCAGCCGGTCGCGGCCGGGCAGAAGCCGCTGGATTTCTATGCCGGCCTGGTGTTCAAGATTGGCAGCGACACCTCGAATGCTTCGGCCGATGTCGATGCGGCGGACCAGATTCTGCGCCAACTCCAGGATCAGCGCTCCAGCATTTCTGCCGTCTCGCTCGATGAAGAAGCGGCCAACATGGTGAAGTATCAGACGGCCTACCAGGCGGCCGCTCGCGTCGTGACGACCGTCAACAGCATGCTCGATGCGGCGGTAAATCTAGGGAGGTACTGATCGATGCGCGTGAATCCAAATTATATGCCAGACTTGCTGGCGGCCTTGAACCAGGCGCAATTGAATTCGCAGAAGGCTTCGCTCGAAGTTGCCACCAGCCGAAGCGTGAATCAGCCCTCCGACAATCCGGCCGCCTCCGCGCTGCTGGTTCAGAACAACGATCAGATCACCTTTAACACCACCTACCTGCAGAGCCTGGTGTCGATCCAGGGCCAGATGCAGACGGCCGACTCGACCCTCAGCTCGGTGACCACCGCCCTGCAGAGGGCGATCAGCCTGGGGGTGGAGGGCGCGAACGGAACGCTCTCCGACAGTAACCGCGCAGCCGTCGCCACCGAATTGCAGGGGATTCAGGACCAAATCACATCGTTGGCCAACACGTCCTATCAGGGCCGTTACATCTTCGCAGGCACGCTCACCGATGCGCCTCCCTTTGTGGCCGACAACACGGTAGCCTCGGGAGTGCGCTATGACGGCAACGCTGCCGTCAACACAGTGACCGTCGGCAACGGATACGAGATGGCGGTGAACCAGCCGGGCTCCCAGCTGTTTACGGCGCCGGGACACGATATCTTTCTGGCGCTGACGAATATGATCCAGGCGCTGCAATCCAATACCGGATACGATACGGCGGTCACAGCGGTACGCGACGCCTACGACCATCTCTCCGCGCAACGAGTGTTTTATGGCAACTCGATGAACCAGGCGCAGTCGCAGACCACATACCTGAACGCCGCCAAACTCCAGCTCAGTCAGGAAGAGAACTCTCTGGGCGGCGCCGACCTGGCGGCCGCCGCAACCCGCCTGGCCAGCTCCGAAACTTCCATACAAGCGACCTTGGCCGCGATCAGCAAGTATTCGCAGATGAATCTGTTCGATTACTTGAAATAGGCCCCGTCTCTACGGAAAAGATTCTCGATCAAGACGTCAGAGTATCTTCTTACTCGCCCGCGCCCACGCGGCGGCTGCCGTCACGTGCAGCTGTGCGCTCTCCAGCCGTGCCTTCTCGGCCAGCAGGCGGCCGTGCAGATCGGGCAGAAAATCCTTCAGCTTTTCCAGGTTGCGGCGGTATTCGAGCGCTTCTCTTTCAAGCGCCGCAGCGGCGTCGGAAGGTGGCGGTACCCGCAGACATTCCGCTCCCCGCAGTAGGTGGCTGAGAAGGTCCGAGAAGTCCTGGGGACGGATGGCCGAACAGTCCTTCTGTTCGGGATGGAGACGATTCAGTGCCGTACGCAGATTGTCATTCACCTGTCTCAGGGTCTCGAGCGTGTCCGGGGGCATCATCCCTTCCAGTCCACGCGCACCGGTTCGCCCTCGAGGTCTGAGGGGCCAGAAGGAGCCGTACCGGCCGCAGCCGCGACGGATGGGTTCTCCGCTTGGTCAACCTCGAGCCATGCTTCTCGCACCGCCAGCACATCGGTAATCAGTTGCTGGATTCCTGCTTTCGAAGGAAAGAATTGGACCTGCACCAGATTCTGGCGCAGAGCGTTATAAAAATGCTCGAGATCCTTTGCGACCTTGCCTCCATGGTCGAAGTCCAGTGGCGATTGCAGATGCCCGATGACCAGGATTGCGTGGTTGATGAGCTTGGTCCGCAGCCCAATGTCGTTCTGCTCGATGGCCTGCGCGGCCTGCGTGAGGTCTTGAATCAGCTGCTCGTAGAGCAAAATGACGAGCCGTACAGCCGTGGCGCCACGTACGTTGTTTTCACGATAAGTGGTGCGAGCATTCGTCATGGCTAGGACCTTGTAGACGTGCCGGCATTGGGCGTCGTGTTGGTCGACGTGTTAGGTGTGACGGAATAGTTGCCCCCCAGAGCGCCCAGCACCGCCGTGACAGTGTACAGAAGGGACGGATAGGCTTGGAGCGTCGCATTGACTTGGGCGTATTGGGCGGTCAAAATTTTTTGTTGGGCGGTCAGGCGGTCCTGCAAGTCGGTGATCTGGTTGGCCAGCGCCTTCTGCTGAGCCTTGTTTCCGGCAATATCGACGTTGATTATGCCGTCGGTTACATCCGTCAGGTTGAAGAGGTCATTATTGAAATTGTCGGCAAAGCCAGTACGCGACGCATTCTGAAAGAAAGTCTGAACCGCGCTCGGGTTGGTGGCGAGCACGCCTGCGAGGGAGGGGTGGATGTCGGTCGCGACCTGGTTCACCGTCAGAGTTCCGTCATTGTTCATGTCGATGCCCAGCGAGGCCAGGTTGACCAGCCCGCTGTTTCCGGCAATCGAGTAGGTCACGTCATTCAGCAAACTGGACTGTAGTGACCGCAGGGCACTGTCGCTGCCCAGGGGCCCTTCGCTATTGGTGGCCGGATTCACCGTGAACTGGGCGCTGATCACACCCATCACCGCGTTGTAGGCATTCACGAAGTTGTTGATCGCTGCCGTGGCTTGGGCCACATCGGGACCAACGGTGAGCTGCACAGTTTCTGGAGCGGTGCTGGCCAGGTTCAGCGTAACTCCGCTAATTGCGCCAGTTACCGTGTTAGTAGGACTGCTGATGGGCACGCCATCGATCGTCAGAGATGCGTTAGTCCCGCCCACGGGCGCGTTGAAGGTCAAGCCGGTGTCGTTACTGGTAATGGACAATGCTCCTGGGGTCCCGGTGGCCTGGCTGTAAAGCGCCAGGCGCGCCCCGTTGGCGTCGGTTACGACGCTGGCATTGACACCCCATTTCTGGTCGTTAATGTAACTTGCAAGGGTGGTAAGAGTGTCATTGCTGCCTTGCGTGATGACGATGGCATGAGTGGCGCCGCTTCCTCCACCCACTTGCAGCTGGATGTCGCCGGTGGTCGCGCCGTTTTGGAGGATTGATGTGTTGCCGTCTGTCAGGGGATCGGTATAGAGCGTGCCGGCGGTTGCCAGTTTGGATACTACGATCTGATGGGTACCCGCGGCAGCTGTGGTAGCGGCGCTGGCAGTCAGAATGCTGGAGTCCGAGGAGGTCGCCGACTGCGACGCCAGGGGTCCGCTGGAATTCGCGAGCGAGAGCACCGCAGCTGCAAGATTGGTCAGATTGTTATTCAGCCCTCCCAGCAACCCGGCTTGGGTCGCCAGATCCGTCTGCTCGTTCTGCCATGCGGTCAACGGACCGGTTTGCTGATCGAGAATCTGGTTCACGATCGACTTGACATCAATGCCATTCCCGTTCAGCAGCGACGTGGCATTAAAGCTGATTGCCATTCTCTCTCCTCTCTCTTCGCCGGAACCTAAGCTCCGACTAATGGGAGGTTTCGCTCCTCGCAGCGATTCGTTGCAGCAGTTTCTGGGTCTGCTGGATGTTACGGATCTGCTGGGTGCTGGGCACTTGCAGAACCAGAGCGCCCGATTGCTTATCTAAGAATTGGTAAAGCACCATGGCCCTTGACGTATCCAGCTGCAATTTGACTTCATGTTCGGGGATTATGGATGGAGCGAGAGTATATTCCGCCTCGGCGATTTCCGCCTTTGGAGCATGTCCCGAAGCAGCACCGGGCGGAGGAGCAGGAACCTGCACCTTTTCTCCGCGAGTCTGACGCTCAATCCCAGCCGAACTAGCTTGCACCGGGTCAACGTTCATCACTCACCGTCTTCTGCAAAAAACCGAAGGGAGGCGGGTTCGAACCGCCCCCTTCGAGTGACCGCTTACTGGAGCAGCTTCAGTACCAGCTGCTGCTGTTGGTTGGCCTGGGCCAGAGAGGACACACCCGTCTGTTCCAGAATGGAGTACTTCGCCAGAGTAGCCACCGTGGATGGAATATCGGCAGCCCGGACGCCGTCTTCGGCACCCGTCAGGTTCTGTACTTGGTTGTTGATGACGCCAGCCGCACTCTGCAGGCGGTTGACGGTTGCGCCGATGGTGCCGCGCAAGCCGGCAACGGTCTGGATGGCAGTGTTGATGGTCGCCAAAGCAGCGGTAGCGTTGGCAATGTTCGACAGGTCGTTGATCGATCCAGCCGTGCCACCGGTCATGGTCGGAGTACCGAAGGCGTTAGCCGTCCCGGTTGCCAACGTATTGATGCTATTGCCGGCGAGACCGGGATTTAGAGCGGTTAGAGTGATGGTGGTTGCGGTGGCCGTTGCCTTAGCCGAAATATTAGCCACCGTGGGACTTCCGTAGCTAACCCCCGCGCCGCTGCCGGCGTTGATGGCATTGGCCAGGTTGGCTAAGCTGATCGCGTTGGTGGAGCCCACCAACACCTCATTGGCCGTGGGAGTACCGCTGAGGGCGGCCACGAAGGTGTAGGTTTGCGAGCCTATGGTCACGGTGTTGCCAGCGACTGCGGACGGAGCGGCTCCGGTGTCGGTACCGCCAACGAAATCCAGGCTACTCCAGGATCCAGCTGACGCTGCCGTAACGAGGAAGTTGCCAGCGGCGCCAGCGGTGCTGGCTGCAACGGCAAGCGTGGTTCCCGTCACCGCTCCGGCTGTGACGAGAGTATTGGCGGTAGTATTACTGCTGTAGGTAGTTCCCGCGCCAGCCGCGCCGTTGACAGCGGCCTTCAGGTTGGTGAGGCCGGTCGCTTGGTTACTGGCTATCACCTCATTCGCCGTCGGAGTGAGACTGAGGGCAGTCACGAAGGTGTAGGTTTTGCCACCCACCGTTACCGTGCTCCCGGCGGTGCCGCCAGCCATGACGCCAGCCGTCCAACTTTCGTGCCCGGACCCGCCACCCACCACCGTTGTGGTGATCGCGTTGCCGCCTGTTCCATTCACGTTGGCCGTAAAGGCAAGAGTGGTGGCCGTCGCCGTTCCCGCGGTGACGTTGGCGTTGGCGACAGTACCGATGCCGTAGGCATTGCCGGCGCCGCCAGCCGCGGCATTGACGGCCGCCTTCAGGTTCAAAAGAGCCTGGGTATCACTGGCTCCGATGAGAACCTCGTTGGAGTTGCCGGTGAGGGCGGTGACGAATTTGTAGGTCGTGCCACCGATCTGCACCTGGTCGTTATTCGTGATTTGAGTGCCGCCCGCGGTGATGGTCAGCGTACTGGCGGCAGCGGCCGACTGTACCCACGCGGCACCCGTCAGGGTGTCGGTGGCAGCTACGGCAGCCGCGCCCGCGGCTTGGGTGAGTGTGCCCGTAGAGGCAACCGCTCCGCCTAAGCTCAGGCCAGTGGAGGACAACAAGCCGGTGGAGACACCGATCAAGCTGTTGCTGACGGCACCGCCGTCACTCAAGAACACGTTCAGGACGTTCGTGGTGAACACCTGCCCACCGTTGTAATTGGTCTTGGAACCAACCCGGTCGATTTCTGCTTTGATAGCTGTAAATTCGTCGTTCAGCGCGACGCGTTGTGGATCGGACACGGTGCCGGTTGCGGCTTCGGTCGCGATCGTAACGGCGCGGTTGAGGAGTGTAGTTACCGCGGCCAGCGAACCATCCGCTACCTGCAGTTCGCCGACGCCATCGTTGGCATTCCGGGCGGATTGGGTGAGGGCGGTGATGTTGGCGTGCAAACCGTCGGCAATAGCCAGGCCAGCGGCGTCGTCCGCACCGGTATTGATACGCGATCCAGACGACAGTTGGAAGAGGGCTTTCTGCAGATTGCCGTTGGTGATCGTCAATTGGTTCTGCGCGGCCAACGACGCGATATTGTTTAGTACGCTCAGTGCCATGAAATTGCTCCTTATGGTTCCGATTATGGGATCCGTCCCCGAAACCTTCCCGGAGCTCGTTCCGTTGTCCTGCGGAACCCAATTGCGCTTCAATCACCCCATCGGCACCCTGTGAAGGTGCTTTATTTCCACAGGTACCTGCCGCCTTAGACCGTTAGTAACTCGGACTTAGGAATAGTCCTGTGAGTGCCCGCCTCAACTTCGCCGATCCTTCATAACAGAGACTTAGTCGCGCATTCTGTCTTTCTAAGGCAAGGCGGCCATCATGATCCAATTGACCCGTCTTAACAACCATCCGCTGGCGGTGAATTCCGATTTGATCAAATTCGTCGAGCAGGCGCCCGATACCGTCATCACGCTGGTCAACGGTGAAAAAATCGTGGTTCGAGAAAGTGCGCAGGACGTTCTGGAGCGCGTGGTGCAATTCCGCCGCTCGGTGTTGCAGGGGATCATGCTCTGGTGGGATAACCGCTCGGCGTTGCCTCCAGCTGTCGAGGGAGACCCGGGTACCACGAGCGAGAAATAGGAGGCCGCTTGGACAAGGCAACGCTCAGCGGTCTCCTGTTGGCGATCGGCGGAATCTTCCTCGGCCTGTTGCTGGAGGGCGGGAACCTGGGGCAGGTTCTCCAGCCGACGGCGGCCATGATCGTCTTCGGAGGTACGTTGGGAGCAATCCTGATTCAGTACCCGCTGGCGGTGGTGATTCATGCATTCCGGCGGCTTGCCCATATCTTTCTTGAACCGGGCCAGAACGCGCGCACTACGGTCGAGATGCTGGTCAAATATGCCAACCAGGCGCGGCGGGAAGGCATCATCTCGCTCGACAAAGAATTGCCCAACATCCACGAGCCGTTCTTGAAGCGCGCTCTTACGTTGGCGGTGGACGGAACCGATTCTCAGGAACTCCGCAACATCATGGAACTCGAACTCGAGAACCAGGCGGAGCAGGAAGAAAAGATTCCGCAGTTGTTCGAATCGGCAGGCGGATTCTCGCCCACGATTGGCATCATCGGGGCGGTGCTTGGACTGATTCAGGTCATGCAGCACCTCGACAAAATCGAAGAAGTCGGCCGCGGGATCGCGGTGGCGTTCGTGGCCACGATTTACGGGGTGGGCGCGGCCAATCTGTTCTTACTGCCGGCCGCCGGGAAACTCAAAATTCGCATTCGCGATGAGCAGGTCATCCGCGAAATGACGCTCGAAGGCGTGATCTCCATCCTCGAGGGAATGAACCCCCGCATGCTGGAATCGAAGCTCCTGGGATTCTTGACCCAGGCCCATGAGCGGACCGAGACGACGGCCGCGGTCCCCGAACTATGAGGCGCCGGAGGAAACCCGCAAGCCATTCCAGTCACGATCGCTGGCTGGTTTCCTATGCCGATTTCATCACTCTGCTGTTTGCCTTCTTTGTCGTGTTGTACGCATCGTCGCAGGTCGACAAAAGAAAGGTTGGCAAGCTGGCCATGGCCATCCAGGTTGCCTTTCAGGAGATGGGCGTTTTTCAGGCCTCGACCACGCAAGTCCCTCTCAACCCCGACTCGCCCATGCCGTTCAATGAGGCGCAAGCGATCGAGAACGTGCAGCATACCGCGAGCCTGGGCCGGATTGTATCGCGCCCCGATGGTGCGCTGGGCGGGGGACCGGAAAACGGCGACTTACTCCAGCTGGAGAACGAATTGCAGAAAGCTCTCGCTGCCGAGATCCAACGCCAGGAAATTGCGATGCGGCGCGAGCCGGATGGCCTGGTCATCAGCCTGCGGGAAGTTGGTTTCTTTGAGAGTGGCTCGGCGCAGATGAAGTCCGCCTCGCAGGCCGCGTTCGACCAAATCGCCACCATGCTCCGGCAGCGCGACTATCGTTTGCGGATCGAGGGCCACACCGACGACGTCCCCATTCATACCGCGCGATTCTCTTCCAACTGGGAACTCTCTACTGCGCGGGCAACGGAGATCGTGCGGCTCCTGATTGTGCGAGACGGTTTTGCCCCGGATCGCCTCAGTGCCGCCGGATACGCGGAGTATCATCCGATTGCCGCCAACGGCACGGCGGAAGGGCGCGGCATGAATCGCCGGGTGGACATTGTGATCCTGGGCCCGGCCCTGCCGGCACGTCCCGTCGCCAGCGGCGAACCTCGATGGGCGCAGCCCTCATTTCCGGGCAAAACGAAGCCGCATTCCTGAGTGCTGCACGAAAACCTCTCCGTAGAGCCGCGGCTGGTCGCGTCTCCCGAGACGGGGCAAGCCCCGTCTCTACAGCATCGAGAAAGAGCGCGCGGGTTTGTTCGATGTGCTCGGGGAGTATTGCCTGGATGAGTTCGGCTCTGCCTTCAGGAGCCGCCGTCACAGGCCCCTCAGTTGGAGCCGGCGGCCGCCGCCGATTCGGGAGACAGCAGAACCGGCTGGCAGTCGGAATTGACGATATCGACGACCGTGCGCCCGACCAGTGCCGCCTTCGCTTCGGTGTGGATGCGGGCAGGAAGTGTGAACCCGTTCACCTCGGCGTAGTCCTGTACGAAGTCAATCTTGTTGACGAAAATCGAAGGCGACTTCACCACGCGGCCCTCGGCTCGTAGGAGGCTACCCGTGCTGGCGTCAATATAGATATGGCCTTTGAACAGGCCGGGACGTTTCTTCCGCGGCTTGACCTGGTATACGTGAATTACACGGTCCCCAATTTGCGTGGTGCTCTTGTGGGAGAACTTGTAGTTCTCCGGACGCAGCGCAGTGACCGCTGGGTCGTCTTTCTGGATGTGGTCCACTTCGGACTGCAGCAGTCGGGCGATCACGTTGGTCTTCACGAAGCCGTCGCCGACGAAATGCAGAGCCTTGAAGGTCAGGGTGCGTGGCACGCTGTAGTGGCGCTCCAGGTCCAGTTCCCCATGCTGCGAACTGCGCGGCAATTCCGCCCGAATGACGGTGGCTGCGGAGTATCCGGCCAGGGTCTGCGCCTGGCGAGCGGAACGGTTCTGGAACGCTTCAAGCGCAAGCTCCGGCGACATCCGCGGACGCGAAGCCACGGGCACCAGATCGGGTGTGGACACTGCCGCCACGGCCAGTCTGGGAGCGCTCTCGCCGGGGATCAATGGCGCTGCGACCGTCGTCACAGCGGCTGTCGGGCCGAAGGACTGAGCCGCCGTAACACCAGACAACACTGGTCCTAAAACTAAAAATGTGACTGCTGCAAGTCTCATGCAATTATCGGGGATACCATCTTTTATATCAGACTGCCGGCAATTTGAAAAGTGGCGTACAGCGCAGCCGTAACCCCCGAATCTGCTAATCGACGCTGCAAGCATCTGATGTCGCACCTTCGTGGATTGCGCGCGGCGTACCGGGCGATTAAGATTCCTCCACACTGCCATGTCATCACTAATCTCGACTGAGCCAATGCCTTCTGAACCGGTCTCCGCCTCCGCGCCCATCGTCGAAGTATTTGCCGTTTACGGGGTTGAGCCCGAAATCCAGGCCTACGCCATGGCCAAGTATTCGCGGTCCGCGCTCTCGATGAAAGAGTCGCTGAAAGAAATTACGCAACAGAAGGCGGAGAAGTTCCTCAACACCTTCTATTTCCAGTACGGACACCGTTCGATTGCAGATCTCGCACACATCGCATTGGCCATTGAGCGGCTTTCGATTCTGGCCGCCATTGTCGTTGCCGATGAGCAGCGTTGGGATGGGCAGGAGCGCTCCACCCGCTACCAGGACTTCAAGCGCAGCGGTTACACTACGCCCCAGTTCGGCGGGGATAGCGCCTCACGGGCGCTCTACCGTCAGACCGTCGATCAGCTTTTCGTCGATTACGAGCAACTGTCGGAGACGATGTTCCAGTATCTCGCCGAGATTACGCCGAAGCCTGCCGAGATGAAGCAGGATGCTTACGAGCGCACGTTGCGCGCCCGTGCTTTCGATATCTCGCGCTACCTTCTACCGCTTGCGACCAACACTTCGCTAGGGGAAATCGTCAACGCGCGCACGCTTGAAACGCAGGTCGCGCATTTGCTGTCGCAACCGCATAAGGAGGTTCGCGATCTTGGGGCGTTGCTGAAGAAGGCAGCCCTTTCTCCGGCGTACAACGCGAACGAAGAATCGCTGCGAGCGCTGGTGGCGGAAATTCGCGCAGTTTCACCGTCGCTTGCGGATCGCGCCGAACAAGAACTGCTGCGGGAAGTGCGGGTCGCGCCTACGTTAGTCAAATATGCCGACCCGAATCCGTACGAGATCGAGACTCGCCGTGAACTTCAGCAGGCTGCCGCCGATTTGATGCAGGGCGCGGCGATTGAGCCTGCACCGCTGGTCGATCTGTTGGATGCTGATCCGCTCGAAATCGAACTTGCCGCGACCCTGCTCTATGGCCAGTGTCACCACTCGTACCGGCAGATTCGCCAGGCCGTAGAAGCAGCGGGGGAAACTCGACGCCGCGAGATTATCGACCTCGGCCTGCGCCACCGCGGCAAGCACGACGAACTCCTGCGGCCGTTTTCCTCCGGCCAGCAGTTCCGCTTCGACATTCTCATGGACATCGGCGGCTTCCGCGACATGCACCGCCATCGGCGCTGCGTCCAGATCATGCAGGACTTCACCACCGCCCACGGCTTCGACACGCCGCCGGAAGTCGAAGCCGCTGGAATCCGAGCGACCTATGACTCCACCATGAAGCGCGCCGAAGATGCAGTCAGAGAACTTTCTACTGCCGGAGGCGAAGAAGCCCAGCAGAACGCGCAGTACGCAATCCCGCTCGCCTTCCGCAAGCGCACGCTCTTCAAAATGGACTTCGCCGAAGCAGTTTACATCTCCGAACTGCGAACCACGCCCGCCGGACACGCCTCCTATCGCAACGTCGCCTATGCGATGTACGAAGCGGTGGCGCACAAGTATCCGGCGCTAGCCAAGTACTTCCGAGTGGTAGACGTGCGCGAGCCGGTGGACTTACTGAAAAGATGACGCTCGTGTGGCGCGGGCACTCTTGACCGCGAAAAGCGTGCGCCGCAAAGAGAATTGGGTTCAAGCGGATTTGCTCCCGGCCAGCCGGGCGGGGCGCCCGGCGCTCCACAATCCGGCGCTCCACAAATTGACGCCACTCAATTCCAAACTCTAGAATCACTTCACCGATGCCCCTCTACGAATACCAGTGCAAGAAGTGCAAACACCGCTTCGAGAAGATTCAGAAGTTTTCCGACAAGATGCTCACAAAGTGCCCCGAGTGCGGAGGCTCGATCGAGCAGATGATTTCGGCCCCGGCCGTGCATTACAAGGGATCGGGCTGGTATGTGACCGACTACCCGAAGAAGGGAGCGGCTTCGCACGCATCGTCCTCCGAATCCGATGGCGGCTCGAAGGACTCCAAGGAAACGAAAGAGACAAAGGATTCCAAGAAAGACGACAAGCCTAAGTCCGACTCCTCACACAAGGCGCACAAGAAAGACTGAGATCTGCACCCCTGAATCCTTCCTCCCCTGCCCGCATCTAAGACGAGTGTAGATAGTCGTTACAACGACTAAAGTAGGAGGCGAGGATCATGATTACCATCCGGCACGGCAACGAACGCGGCGGCGGCGACTACGGCTGGCTGAAGACTCACCACACCTTCAGCTTCAGCGACTACTGGGACGAAAAATGGATGGGCTTTCGCTCCCTGCGCGTGATCAACGAGGATTTTGTTGCGCCCGGCGGCGGTTTCCCGACGCATCCGCACCGCGACATGGAGATCATCACCTATATCCTCTCCGGCAAACTGGAGCACAAGGACAGCCTCGGCACCGGATCGGTGATCCTGCCCGGCGACGGACAGCGCATGACCGCCGGCCGCGGCATCCGGCACAGCGAATTCAATCCGTCGAAAACGGAATCGGCTCACCTGCTGCAGATCTGGATTCTGCCAGACAAGCAGGGACACGAGCCCAGCTACGAGCAGAAGACTTTTCCGGAAGCCGAAAAGCGCGGCAAGTTCCGCCTGATCGCCGCCAACGACGGCGCTGAGGGCTCGGTGAAGATCAACCAGGATGCGAAGCTTTTCGTTTCGTTGCTTGCCCCCGGTGAAGAAGCGAAACATACGCTGGGAGCGAAGCGCCATGCCTGGGTGCAGATTGCCAAGGGCGAAGTGGAACTGAATGGCGAGAAACTGAATCAGGGCGATGGCGCAGCGGTCAGCGACGAAAAGAGCCTGACGATCAAGGGGACGAAAGACGCCGAAGTTCTGCTGTTCGATCTGGCGTAAGAAAAAGGGTCTCAAGGTTTCAGGGTTTCAAAGTTTCAAAGAGGGTGAGGCAAAGCTCTCGGTACCTTGAAACTTTGAAACCTTGAAACCTTGAAACTATCAAACCTTAGTTCCGATCACGCCCATCATTCTTCCCGTCACTCCCTTGTCGGCGCGAAAGCTGAACAGCAATTCAGGGCGACAACTAGTGCAAAGCGCGGACGCCTCGATATTCTTGGCGGCTACGCCGGCATCCACCAACTGCCGGCGGTTCGCTTCCACCAGGTCGAGGAAGAGCTTCACCGGAAGCGCACTGTGTCCGGGAGCGCGGGACGTCAAAAACAACAACGGATACTTCTCGCGGACGGGGTCGGATTCCTTCACTTCACGGAAGAGCTCGGCCGCATAGGCGAACTGCGTTTCGAACTTGCTGCGCACTTCTTCGCCAACCTCATAGCAACAGCCGTGTATGCCCGGCCCAATTGCCGCGACTAGATTTTGCGGATTGCTCCCGAAATGCCGCCGCATCTCGCCGACGCCCTTCTCCACGATTCGCTTCACGGTGCCACGCCAGCCTGCATGGAACACGCCCACAGCCCGCCCCTTCCGGTCCGCCACGATCACCGGGAGGCAATCGGCAGTCTGCACCGCCAGCAGCAACCCTGGGACATCGGTGATCAGTCCGTCGCCGACCGGAATCTGTTCGGGTAGGCACTCGACGCAGTGGATCAAGTCAGAGTGAATTTGTCGAAGTGTAACGATGGGCCAGGGTTTGCGCCCGTTTCCAAGGCCGAGCCCCCTGAGAAAGAGCTCACGGTTACGCTCGACGGCCTTGCGCGAGTCGTGCTGCGTGAATCCAAGATTCAGTGCATTTCCACCGTACACGCGAGACACTCCACCGCGCCTCGTCGAAAACGCATGCACCAGCTCGGGCAACCTGGCCAGTTTGTCGGAGTGCAGAAATTGTAATTTGTTCTTTGCGAGGTTCTCGGTCACCACTCTTCGATCATACCGGACGCGTCTGGGTGAGGAGCGGCTAGTTCTCGATCTTGATAAGCGCGAGTTTCTCGATGGCAGCGAGGTCCGCGGGTTCTTTGACTGCCATCCGAATCCCCGTGCCTTCCGCATAGCGTCGGGCTTCGGCGAGGGTCTTCGCCACTCTCTTGGGCAACTTGCTCTCTCGCGCGGCCTTCACGGCTTTGTCGCCAAGGACAAGGGCGGCCTGAAATGAACCGTGCTGGGGGACCAGATACAGGATGACGCGTTCCTTGCGTTTCAGGCGCAGCGACCAGCCAGCTCTTGGGGACGAGGATCCCCACTCCTGAACCACTGCGAGCTTGTGCTGCAGGCTGTCGACTAATTTGTCCCAGAGCGCGCGGGTGGGGCCTAGTGCCAAGGTCAGTTCCTGAGCGTCGGGTGCGTCTGTTTTGCCGGCGAAAGCGTTGAGCACAGGGGCCGCCTTGGCTTTGTCCTTGCTCGGCTTCGGGGTTGTCATGTCATAACTGTAGTCTCACCCGTGCATTCTTGCCCTACCGCTTCCGCTCCAATTCTGAGCGGCTATTTCTTCTTCACCATCTCCACGTCAATCTGGATCTTCACGTTGTCCCCGACCACGGCCTCGCCCGTCTTCAACAAGTTGTTGTACACAAGCCCGAAATCCTTGCGGTTGATTGCGGTGGTCGCCGAAAATCCGCGTCTTACATTGCCCCAGGGATCGTTCAGTTCGGGCGTCGGGCCGTCCACATCGAGCGTCACCTCGCGGGTCGTGCCGTGAATGGTCAAATCGCCGATCACCTGCAACTTTCCGCCGGCGTTCGAAATGCGTTTGGACTTGAATTCCATCGTCGGATATTTTTCGACATCGAAGAAGTTTGGGCTCTTCAGGTCCTTGTCGCGCGCTTCGACGCGCGTATCGACGGAGCTGACGTCAATCGTCGCCGACACCTGGGACTGGGTGATGTCCTTCTCGTTCAAGGCCACGGTGCCCATCACCTTTGTAAAGTTCCCGCTGACGTTCGATATGGCCAGGTGCCGCACCGTAAACTGCGCGGTCGAGTGGTTGGGATCGATGGTCCAGTTGGAGGTCTGCGCGGGTGCGGTGAGACCCGCGAAAAGAATTAGGGCAGAGATTGCACCCATCCATTTAGCTGTTTTCAGCATGACTTATTTTTTCCTTAGGGGTGAGATTTTCGAGGTGTCCAAAACATTCTAATCAAACCACCGATGACACGAAGTCACACGAAGGTAAAAAATTTAAGAGGTTCCTTCGTGTGACTTCGTGCCCTTGGTGGTTAACGGAGGAACGCTACCCTGCAGTCCAACCGTTTGCTCCCGACGCCAGCCCGGCGCTATAGTTTTAGAACGCATGTATACCGATTTCACCGCCACTGACCGCTGGACGAAGAAGCAAGTGCACTGCCTGTATCAGGCGCTGGTGGTCGCGATTGCGACCCGGCACGCCGACGCCGTGGACATCAAGTTCCTGGTGGACGGGCACCCGGTCTGGGTCGTCCTGCCTCATCCGGCGTGGGTTGAGTACAAGAATCGGACGGGCAAGACCATCACTGACGCTTTGGCAAAGGAAATCGCCGGCCATTTCCTGAAGACTGCACTGGAGTCAGGTGAGGGCGTGGGCCGCGAGATGTATTCGCTGTCGGTCGATGAAATGCTCAAACACCTGGACGCAGTTGTGGCCACGCCTGAGCTTCCGGTGGCTGCTGCCCGCTAGCTGAACGCCTTGTTTTCAGGGAGTTGCGCCCCACGCCTTGGTTAACGTCACAAACGGCTGTGATCCAAAACACTTCTTCCCCCCGGGCACGCGGGGATAATCGACTGGCCGTCACTGAGAGGATTTGACGTGGCGGCTCGCTCGGGATTTGGAAACACCCCTCGGGATGAGGGACAATGTTGCCCCTGTCCTCGAGTGGTACGGGCAGAACCCGTTTGTCGCCACGCCCTTCTGTCCGCATGCATCGTCTTCCATGGCGCGGTAAGGGATCGCGCAGATTGCTGTCCGAGGAGATCATCGTTATGTCCAGCATTACTTTGGATGTGGAAACTGTGAACGAAACAAAACATAAACGGCTGGCCGCCTGGGTCGAGGAAGCGGCCCGGCTGTGCAAACCGGATCGCGTCCATTGGTGTGACGGCTCGCACGAGGAATACCAGAGCATGCTGCGGCTGATGATCCTGTCGGGCACCGCGATCCCCCTTTCCGAGGACAAGCGCCCTAATAGCATCCTGGTCCGCTCCAATCCCGCCGACGTTGCCCGCGTTGAGGACCGCACCTACATCTGCGCCCGCACCAAAGAAGAAGCCGGTCCCACCAACAACTGGGAAGATCCGGAGAAGATGAGACAGAAGCTCAACGGCCTCTACGCCGGAGCGATGACGGGCCGTACCATGTACGTCATTCCCTACAGCATGGGCCCGATCGGTTCGCCGATCGCGAATATTGGCGTCCAGATCACCGACTCGGCTTACGTGGTGGCCAACATGCACATCATGGCGCGGGTCGGCACGCGCGTGCTCCAGGTTCTGGGCGAAGACGGCGATTTTGTGCGCGGCCTGCACTCGGTGGGCGCGCCGTTGGGGCCCAACGATCAGGATTCACCCTGGCCCAACAACGCGCAGGATAAATACATTTGCCATTTCCCCGAGACGCGCGAGATCTGGTCGTACGGCTCAGGCTACGGCGGCAATGCGTTACTCGGCAAAAAGTGTCACGCACTTCGGATTGCATCGGTACAAGCGCGCGACGAGGGCTGGATGGCGGAGCACATGCTCATCCTGAAGATGACCAGTCCCACGGGACAGGTCAAGTACATGACCGGAGCTTTTCCCTCCGCCTGTGGCAAGACCAACCTCGCCATGCTGATCCCAACCATCCCAGGCTGGAAGATTGAGACCGTGGGAGACGACATCGCGTGGATGAAATTCGGCGCCGATGGCCGCCTGTACGCCATCAACCCCGAACACGGCTTCTTCGGAGTCGCGCCCGGCACGAGCATGAAGTCGAACCAGAACGCCATGCTCACCGCTACCAAAAACTCCATCTTTACCAATTGCGCGATGACCCCGGACGGCGATGTCTGGTGGGAGCAAATGACCGACACCAAGCCGCCCGAGCTGATCGACTGGCTGCGGCGCCCGTGGACGCCTGCGTCTCCGCGCAAGGCGGCGCATCCCAATGCCCGGTTTACAACCCCGGCGAGCCAGTGCCCGGTCATCGCCCCGGAGTGGGAGGATCCGAAAGGTGTGCCGATCGACGCGATCCTCTTCGGAGGACGCCGGGCCGGCGTGGTCCCGCTCGTAACCGAGTCCTTCGCCTGGCAGCACGGAACATTCCTGGGCGCGACCGCGAGCAGCGAGACAACTGCCGCGGCCGTTGGCAAAGTAGGCCAACTCCGCCGCGACCCCATGGCCATGTTGCCGTTCTGCGGCTACAACATGGGCGACTACTTTGGACACTATCTCGAGATCGGGAAGCGTCCTGGCGCCAAGCTGCCAAAGATTTTCTACGTGAACTGGTTCCGCACCGACGAGAACGGCAAATTCCTCTGGCCCGGCTACGGTGAGAACAGCCGGGTACTGAAATGGATTTTTGAGCGCTGCGACGGCAAGGTTCACTCGGTCGAGACGCCGATTGGCCGCTTGCCTGAGCCTGCCGATCTCGATACCAAAGGGCTCGACCTGCCCGCTGCCAATGTCGCTAAGTTGCTCAGCGTTGATATCGACGGTTGGCTTGCCGAAGTCCCGCTCATCCGCGAACACTTTGCCAAGTTCGGCAGCCATCTGCCTGAAGGCTTGAGCCGCGAGATCGCGGATTTGGAAGAGCGGCTGCGGAAGGCGAAGAAATAAACTGTCGCCGCACCTTGACAAGAAAACCCGGGAGCCATTCCCGGGTTTCTTCTTCCTGGAATCGGGTCAGCCACAGAAACTCTGTCGTCCTAGGGTAACTGCAGTTCGAGCGAATAAAGCTCCCAGTTGCCCATGTCGCGCATAATCAGCGGCGAGCCATCGGGAGCTACACCGTTCCACGGGACGCCGGAATCAGGCATAGAAACACGTGGGACGCCTTTTAGGGCAACCACTCGCTCTTTCTTCGCTCCGGCGACGGTCACGCGGTCGATTTCAGGACCGTCGGTTCCAATGTCTTCAAAATACACATACTTGCTGTCTGGACTCCAATTGGGATATTGCAGAATGGTTCCGGTCGCCAGTTCTGACCACTTGCCCGTGCTCCGATCCAGCAGCATTACCTTCTTGGTGTCCGCCGAGAAGGTCAAAATGTAACGTCCATCCGGAGACCAGCGCGGCCCAAGCATTGCCTCACTGCCGACGAGAGAAGAGAACTTTCCTGTTTGCAAGTCGAATTGCATCACGGAGAAGTCTTGCGGTCTTGAGCTGACCACGCCCTGCGGGTACCGAGCAAGAATCAGCGACTTGCCATCCGGCGACCACTGTGGATCATCCTCCCAGTATTGGTCGTTCGGCTGGATTTCTTCGATCGCACCCCCGTCCGCCGAGATAAGGCAGGACCTTTGGGGCTTTCCGGGTCTCGCGCACACGAAAGCGATGCGCCGTCCATCCGGGGACCAGCGGGGCATCGAGGCATCTATCGGAGCGGACGTCAACGGGAGTTTTTCACTGCCATCGCTGCGGCTGCGCCACAGTGAGCCATCTGGATAGCTGGTGTAGGTGATCCATTGGCCATCGCGGGAAAAATCAATCTCTCCGGCGGAGATGCCCTTCAGAAACGGAACGAATTGTCCAGACTTCAGATCCAGCCGCTGCAACTCCGCCCTCTGCTGTTCTCCGATCACGAACAGACGGTTGCCGCTGAGGGCGGGCGTCAGACCCCCGTAGGAGAGAGGCCCCGTCGTAATGGGCAGCGGATCTGAACTGCTCTTGCGAAAGATCTCGTTCTTTTCCCGAAGCGCCCAGATGTCGCCGCGGCCATTGTGATAGGCTGCAAAAAAATAATACCGGCCATCGGCGCTCCATCTACCGCAACACTCGCCCGGGGCCTGATGAAAGCCAGAGGCAAGCAGCGGACGCAATCCCTTGCCGTCAATGCCGACTTCCCAAAGATTGAAGGATTGGACGTCCTGGGCACGCACGCTGAAGCGCAGGTGCGTTCCGTCCGGCGAAAACTGCAAATCGGTACACGAGCCCGCGATCGTCATCAGCTCATGGGATTGAGTTCCATCCCATTTCGCCAGATGGATCTGGTGACCCCGCGCGTAGGCAAATTGTTGGCCGTCGTGAGACCAGGCTGCGGCATTGGTCAGGAAGTCGCCCACACGGCGTGGCGATCCTGCCGGCACGGGGACGATCCGCGCCGCACCTTCGCCGAAACTGAGGAAACTCTCCTCCCCAGTGTAGGAGTCCACCAGAAGCTCCGAACGGGTGGGAGATACGTCATGCAGGTAGGCATTCGCGAAGGGTATGGAATCTGACTGATCTCGCCGCCGCTCGCCGAAACCTGGCTCAGCACCCCGCGTTCATTGACTCTCTCGACGAAATAAACGCGCGGGCCGTCCGTAACCACTGAGTCTTTCGGCAGGTTGTCACTGGTCAGTTGCGTGGTGGAGAGAATGCGCGGTGGGGGCAGCGGCGCGCGCAGCCAGAAAAACGCAATCGCGGCTAGGGCGGCGACCGCCAGCAGAGCAGCCGCAGCTATAGATCCGCGCCGATTGCTTCGCGCCGACAGCGGCGCGGCTACCGCTGCTGCCGATCGGCCCGAGTCCGTCTCGCGCTTCAGCCGCTTGAAGTCGGAACGCATCTCGGCCGCGCTCTGATAACGCAGATCCAGATCCTTTTCCAGCGCCTTGTTGATGATGCGTTCCAATTCCGGCGGTAGATCCGGGTTCATCCGGGTGGGCGGGGTGGCAGCTTTGTTCAGGATCGAATTGAAGACCGCTGCGCTGGTGTCGCCCCGGAAGGCCAGCGTGCCCGTTGCCATCTCATACAGCACTGCCCCAAAGGAAAAAAGATCGGTCCGAGCGTCGAGTTCCTTGCCCAGCGCCTGCTCCGGCGACATATAGGCAACTGTTCCAAGAGCGCTGCCGGGACTGGTCAGTTGCTCGTTGCTGATCGTCTTCGCGGGCCCGGCGGCCGATACAGAAGTAGCTCCAGGAGTCAATTTTGCCAGGCCAAAGTCGAGGATCTTTGCGTGGCCGCGCCGGGTGACGAAAATGTTGGCAGGCTTGATGTCGCGGTGCACAATACCGCCATTGTGCGCCGCGTCGAGTGCGTCGGCGATCTCGATGGCCAGCTCGAGCAACGGCTCGACTTCCATCGGCCGCCCGGCGATCCGGTGCCTCAGCGTCACGCCATCCAGGAACTCCATCGCAATGAAGGATTGATCTTCGTGCTTCCCGATTTCGTAGATCGTGCAGATGTTGGGGTGGTTCAACCCTGAGGCGGCGCGGGCCTCCCGCCGAAATCGTTCCAACGCGTGAGGATCATTGGCCACGTCCGCTGGAAGGAATTTGAGTGCGACGAAGCGGCCCAACTCAGTATCCTCCGCCTTATAAACGACACCCATACCGCCGCCGCCGAGCCTCTCGATTATTCGATAGTGGGAAATAGTTAGGCCAATCATGGATGACCGCAAGCCTTGGCCTGCCATGTTAGGGATAAGGCAGACGCGAGTCAACGAATCGGTACCGGGCTCCGCACTCACCCAAGACAAGCCACCCGCCAGAACTCTGTGCTTAAATCGAACTATGTTCGCCCGGAAAGTCCGCGTGGAATATGAGCAAGCCGGTCAACTTCAACCCTGTCCCTTGAAGTGGCTCGACAGTTTCAGCATGCGCAATTTCACTAACGCCACTGTCTTCGACGACACTCTGCCGCTGGCCGACGGGATCTTGGAAATCGGAACTTACGTCCCGCTCGACCGACTACGAGACGCGATGGAGGACTGGTTTCGCCGCAAGAGCTACCTGCCCAAGGATGGAACGGTGGTTCTGACTCAGAACTGAGTCGCGCCGCCGAAGCTGGAGGCTTTCTCGGATTTGAGCTGGCGCGCAAACAACCGGACGATCATGCCATCAAACCGCGTCCCGCTCAGCTTTTCGAGTTCCACGAGGGCCTGCTCGTGCGTTCGGGCGGGAGCGAAGGAACGATCGCTCGTCATGTTCACGTAGGCATCGGCCACCGCCACGATCCGACCCCACAGCGGGATCGTTTCGCCACGCAGACCAAACGGATACCCCGATCCGTCGAAGGCTTCGTGATGAGCTGCCACTGCCTGTTCAACGGGTCGGCCGTCAGGAAACGCGCGCAACACCTCGGCCCCCCATTGGGGGTGGCCCTTCAATATGGAAAATTCTTCTTCCGTCAAGGAGCCGGCTTTGTTCAGAATGCGTTCCGAGACGAACAGCTTGCCCATGTCGTGCACGCGCGCCGCAAATTTCACTCCCTCCACTTCCTGCGGTGGAAGGTTCAAGCCCTGTGCGATCAGTCCGGCATAGTGGGCGCACTGCTCACCATGCCCGGAAGCATTGAGCTCTCTGAGTTCTGCCGCACGGGAGAGGGCCTCGATGGCTTCCTTCAGGGCATGCGTGCCAGCTTCGTTTTCGCCGCCACAGAGCTTGTGCAGGGTGTCGACCAGTTCTTCCAGATGCTCCGGGCCATTGCGTTCGCGCTGCAGAAATCCTTCGATGTAGCCGGAAACCAGTTGTTGCTGCACCGTAGAGCCTTCTCGATCGGCGAATGGTTCCGCGGTGGCAACATGGTTTCCACCCGTCTTCTTGGCGACGTACATGCCGGCGTCGGCGACCCGGATCAGATCCTCTACTGCGAATCCGTGCACGGGGAAACTGGCGACCCCGAAGCTGCCCGTGATGTGATGTTCTTCCAGCATCGGATCGGTGGCCAGCCAGAGCCGCAGTCTCTCCGCCAGGACCTGCGCCTGCTCGATGCCGGTTTCCGGCATCAGGATGATGAACTCGTCCCCGCCGTAGCGCGCAACCACGTTCGACTGCCGGCATTTTTGTTCGAGCAGCCGCCCCACGCGCGCCAATACAAGGTCGCCTTCCAGGTGTCCGAGCGTGTCGTTCACTTCCTTGAATTTGTCCAGGTCGATCAGCACCACCGAAAAAGGCCGGCCCGAACGCGAGGCGCGTTTCCATTCCGAAGTGAGCGCCTCCCAGAAGAAGCGCCGAGTCTTGATTCCGGTCAAGCCGTCGGTGATCGACTGCTGTTGCAGCTTCTGGAAGACGAAGGAGTTGTGCAGCGCTGTGGCCAGCAGATCGGCCAGCGTGTTCAGAATCAAAACATCCTGCGGATGGAAGGCATTCTCGTTCCGGCTCTCGACGTTCAACACGCCCAGCAACGTTTCGCCGTAGCTGATCGGCAGGCAGAGCACCCCGCGCGATTCCGGCAGCACGCCCGCCAACTGTCCCTGGCAGCCGGCGTTCTGCACCAGCGCGTTCTCACCGGTGCGGGCGACGCGCCCTAAAATGCCCGTGCCTATGGAGATGCGTCTCCCCAGCGCTTGCGACGTGGTTCCTGCCTCGGCCTTGATCTCAATGTCCTTGGTGGCATAGTCCATGATGCCGATACCGATGTGATCGTAGCGGAAGTTTTTCTGGATCTCGCGCACGATGTCGTCCATCATCTGTTCGGCGTCTTGGCTGGAGATGGCCATCTTCGAAATGTTATTCAGGAATGCAAGATGCTTGGCCCGCCGCTGTTCCTCGGCAAACAACCGCGCATTCTCAACCGCTACTCCCACCTGACCGGCAGCGGTTCGCATGATCTCCAGATCCTGGTCCAGAAACTGAAACTCTCGTTCGGTGCTCAACGCTGCCATCACTCCCGCCGGCTTGCCGCCCAGCAGAATTGGCACCGCGCAGAACGATCGCGCGGGCCGCGGAGCAACGACCTCCACTCCGAGTTTGGCTCGCATCTGTTCCAGGTCGGATTGAATCAGCAGCGGCTGCCCTGTGCGGATGATGTACTCGGTCAGTCCGTTGGCAGCCTTGCGCGTCCGCTTCGGAAGGATCTGCCCGCCTTCTACTTCCAGTTCGAAGCGGATGTCATCTTCCTCTTGGAACGCGATGTAGAAGTCACTGGTGTCGAAAATCTGGCCGAGCTCGACTTGCACGGTGCGCAACACGTCGTCCTGGTCCAGATGGGAACCGATGGCCTGCCCGATCTCGGTGAGCAGCTCATATTCTTTTGTGCGGCGCTGCACTTCGTGCATGACAACATAGTTTTCCAGCGTGAGCGCAATCTGGAGCGAAAGCCCAATCAGCAAGCGCAGATTTGACGAGCCGAACATGCGCCGCTCCGCATGCGGGAACAGAATGACCCCGAAGTTGTGCTCCCGCGTTTGCAGGCTCACCGCCATCAGGTCCTTGATTCCTTCCGCCAGCAGCGTTTCCTTGAACGCTTCAAACTTCCCGCCCGGCAAAGCGGGCAGAGGCTCTCCCATGTCGGCGAGATTCGCGAGGGTCACGACCCCGCCGCGACGGTAGGCGAGCTCCGTGATGTAGTCGCCGGCCTGCGACTTTTGCAGCTTCTCCAAAAATTCCGTGGAAAAACCTTTTTGCACTGACGGAACCGTACCCCTCCACGGCTCGGAAATGAAAACAATCGCCCGCCGCGAAGGCAGCGGCGCCACCAGTCGGTCCAGAAAGCCCTGCAGACTTGGCACTAGTTCATGGGCGGAAAGCAGCCGCCGGGGATCCACCCCCAACGTCGAGAACGCCAGCGCGTTCTCCTGCACGGCATTGCGCTCGTTTTCAAACAGCACCATCACCATCGCGATGGCCAGCACCATTTGTGGGATGGGCCCGAGGAAGTCGCCCAGCCTTCCAAACACCTCCAGGAAGGATTGGCGGAACTGTCCCGCTCCCATCAAGGCCGCCCAAAGTGCCAGTGAGAACGACAGGGTCCGAAACGCCCACGAATTCTTGCGGAACGCATAGCGATAGAAGTGAAACGAACAGTACAGCAGCACAGCCGCCAGGCCGACTTCCAGCCGGTACCACGGCAGGATGGCCTTGTCGGTGAAGATGCCATTCGCCAAATGCGCGCGCAGGTTCACGTATGCCAAGGACATGCCGGTCAATGCCAGGGCCGTGTCATACCACTTCAGCTGGAAGGACTCCCGCATCAGCCGGGTCGAGACGAAGATGCAGAGCGCCATCGCTACCAGCAGCAGGTTGCTGGCAAAAAACAGCAATTTCGACGGCCCTTGGAAGTACTCCAGAGTCTCGATCGCATAATGCAGAGTGTAGGCGGCCCATGCCACCTGCCACGCCCGGAAATAGCTCTGCCGATTTTGTTCGTACAGGTAGGTAAACAGCAGCAATATCAGCAGGGCGACAGCCCCCGGGATAATGACCAAACCTGTGGTCATGCTATTCATGCGCCAATGTCACCTGACTCCGAACCTGACGGAGTCTTCTGTTGGATTTCATCCTGTCACACTGGACAGTTCGAAACAATAGTGAGCCCTATGGCTGGTTCCGTCCTGGGCACGGATTAGGAAAGAGTATCTTCTTATAGGATGCAGGGGTAGCAATAAGATCGGGGCCGACAAGTTACCTTCGTAATCCAAGGTAACCAGGGGCGGACTCACAACCGTATCCAGAAAATTGTAGGAAAGGTGCCCAGCCCAGCGCCTGATCGTCTTCCGCTATACTCAGAATTTATGCTGCGTGTTCGATTCGCACCGTCTCCTACGGGTTTTCTGCACGTGGGCAGCGCCCGGACCTTCATCTTCAACTGGCTCTACGCCCGCCGCAACGGTGGAACCATGGTTCTCCGCCTCGACGACACTGATGTAGAACGCAACACTGAAGCCTCGGTCAGCTCCATTTTTGAAGGCTTGCGCTGGCTCGATCTCGGCTGGGACGAAGAATACAAGCAGTCAGAGCGACTCGCGCTCCACCGCCAGATCGCGGATGCCATCTTTCAAAAAGGACTCGCCTACCGCGACTTCACTCCCGCCCATACCGGCGACGCAGAAAAGTCGGGGCCGGTTAAGATCGATCCCAAGGACCTGCGCGTGGATACGTTCTCCTCGCCGCCGTCAGTTGCCGTTCGAGTCACGCATGTTCCGACCGGCACGGTCGTAGTCTCGAAAGATGAAACATCCGAGGCGAAGAACCGCGAAAAAGCCTTGCTAATGCTTCGCGAGCAACTGAGCGAGGGAGCGCGCGGAACGTGGCTCTTCAATCCCGGCATGCGCGAACTCCCCCGCGCGGAAAGCGACCGCCGAGCCGCCGCCGGAGAACCCTTCGCCCTCCGCTTCCGCGTACCCCGAGGTTTGGGAGAAGAGGTCCGCTTCACCGATGCGGTGTACGGCGAGCAAGTCAAAGCCGCCGACGATATCGAAGACTTCGCTCTTCTCCGCAGCGACGGCATGCCGACGTATCACCTCGCCTCGTGTGCCGATGACATCGACCTCCATATCAGCCATATCATCCGCGGCCAGGACCATCTCTCGAACACCTACAAACACGTGCTGATCTTCGAAGCCGCCGGCGGTAAGGCGCCGCAGTTTGCACATCTCCCGCTGCTGGTTGCGCCCGATGGATCGAAACTCTCCAAGCGCCGCCACGGCCCGGTCGTCAGCGTGACCACCTACCGCGACGCCGGCTTCCTGCCCGAAGCCTTCATCAATTTTCTGTGCCTGCTGGGCTGGTCGCCCAAGGACGACCGCACCCATATGACCCGCCAGGAGCTGATTGACGCCTTTTCGCTCGAAGGTATCAACCGCGCCAACGCGGTCGTGAATTTCAAGGAACCGGCAGCCACGCCCGAAGAAACCTTCGATCCCAAAGCCATCTGGCTGAACGCAGAGCACATTCGCGCGCTTTCGATCGATGATCTCAGCGCCCGTCTGCTCCCCATCGTTCAAGCCGCCGGATTCCCAATCTCGCCGGAAAAAATGCACGCTATCACGCCGCTCATCCGCGAGCGCATCAAGCTCCTGCGCGACGTCCTCACCGCCGCCGACTTCTTCTTCGTCGATCAGCTCCCAGGCTATGACCCCGCCGAGTTGATCCCGCAAAAAGGAGACGCCGCGATGGCGCACAAAGTCCTGACTCGTGCCCGCGAAGTCCTCGCCCAGACAGAATTCAAGCACGACCCGCTCGACCAAACCCTCCGCGCCGCCGCCCAGGAGCTAGGCCTGAAAGCCGGACAAATGTTCCAACCCATTCGAGTAGCTGTCTGCGGACGTAAGAACGCCCCACCGCTCTTCGAAACCTTGGAAGTGCTGGGGAGAGAGACAACCCTGAGACGGGTCGAGCAGGCAATTCAGAAGACGGCTTAGGTGTAGTAGCTTGTACTCGACCTTGCGGACAATCTTTGCAAGACTCCACGTATCGGACACAGACGGGTTTCCGAGTCGGGGGATTTTGAGTGTAATGGGGATGTTAGTGCGCCGGGATAAACCGGCTTGAAGCAGAGAACGGAAAATTCTCACGAGAAAGGACTAGCGATCCGCTCGGCCCCGAGTCTTGCGCTGCTACCGCGAGGGACACAGTGAAGCGTAGACAGGGGTATAGGCGGGGTGGGCTATTGAGCTGCGAAAACTTACAACCCGGACGCCGACGCGGTTAATATGCGCGGAAGGCAACATGAGCAGGGACGATAGCGCGAGTCTGTGTTCAGTCCGGCG
>JAIQEY010000005.1 GCA_020073565.1 Terriglobia bacterium | reverse complement strand
ACTTGCGGCAGGTCTCGGCCACGTTGCCGCTCTTCAAACCTTCCAACACAATCTGCCACTTCTCTTCTGGGGTTCTCTGGACTCTCGGCTTTCTTGACATTCTCGCCTCCTGGCGGAGGCCCCAAGCCTAACTAACTTCCCTGTCCAGTTCTAGCGGGGTGCACTACACGTGGCGCCGATTGTTCCGCACTTTGATTTTGGGATATGTCTTCAGGTAGGACAAAGTGTCCCTCATCTGGCGGGTGGCTTTCTTCACGACTTCATCTGCAAACCACTTTCGCTCCTTGTCTGCCGTGGTATTCGGCGGCGCAATCCTTTCTTTGATTTGAGAAAGAATCATCAAATCATCCAACCACACAACCTTATCTGCCAGTTCCAATTCCTTGCCAGGATTCGGCTTGAAAGTGTTAGTTGAGAAGGTAAATTCGCAGAAAAAATAAGCGGCATTTAGCTTGCCGACGGCGCTTTCAAAATCCTGTTTCCGCTTGTTTTTCACAACTACTTAAACCCCCATCACTCCGTATTCGCGCAAAGGACTTGGTGCTGGCGCGCAAGTACGGGGGCGTTGCGCCCAGCTTCCATGCCCAGCTCATCGTTCAATCCCACTAGGGTTGCAGGGCCAGCGCTGGTCGATTTCCCGCATGATTTCTTCCGCCCAGCGCACGGCATCCGAAATCGCGGACATGGTTGCTGGTACCCGCTTCCCTCCATCGTACTGCGCCAGTTTCCGGGCCGCTAGGATACTCGCAGCAATCGCCAGCACGCGTTTGCGGCCCTCGTCCACGCAGAGAAGTTTATCATGTTCGCCTTTTGTTTGCCTATGGGGATTCGAGGAACTACCCGATTCTGCCCTACCGTCCCCTACCGTTTTTGGGGGTAGTAGCTGGTCGAATGGGGCAGATGAGCAGGGTTCGCTCGTTGGCTAACCCGCTGGTGTGAGGCAGTTTTTCCAGTGTTATGGGGAAAATTGGGTCGCCAAAAAATAAACTCCCCCTCCCGGCACCAGCCTCTGTGGACCTTCTTCTCCCGTCCTGACCCTTTTCGACGTACGGCAACTTTTGCGACAAAGGCGTTAGTGGTGTAGTTTGGCGCTCCGCCGTTGCTTTCTCTCGCTCTACGCGGATGATAAGATCTGCGGTTCTGGGGAGCCTGCGGCGAGAGTTTGGAGTTCGCGCCGTTCACGCTGAATCGCATGACATCACGCCGGGATTTCCTTGGGAAGACCGTTGCTATTACCGCCGCCCTCGCTGCGACCGCCGCCCAAGCCTCGCCCTCAACTAGTTCAGCGCCCAGCCGGCTTACTACCGAACTTGTCAGTCTTTGCGGGAAGTGGAGATTTCAAGTCGACCCGCAGAATGCCGGCGGTCAAGCATCCTGGTACACGAGTGATTTTTCTTCGACCACTTGGCACGATGTCGAGGTACCGCACACCTGGCAGGTCGACCCCGCGCGCGCCGACTATCGGGGAGTCGCGTGGTACCGGCGCGAGTTTGATGTCCTTCCAGGTTGGCGCGAAGGCGCGGTGCGGATTGAGTTCGAAGCGGTGTTTCACACAGCGACGGTCTGGGTGAACGGTCAGTTGGCGGGAGAACATCCGCGCAAAGGCTACACCGCTTTCGTGTTCGACATTACCCGACTGCTTCACTGGGGACAGTCCAACACAATCGCAGTCCGTGTGGACAGCGCATTCAATGAGCACATGCTGCCGCGTGGCCTTTCGAGCGATTGGGCAAATGATGGTGGCATTTTTCGTCCTGTACAGCTGCTCGTTTCGCCCAAGTCCTTTATTGAAGGCGTGGACATCGAAGCGGTTCCGGATCTTAGCGGCGGCAATGCCGCGTTGATGATTTCAGCTCGGTGCAAGAACACGAGCGAAAAGCCTTGGGCTGGCAGTGCTTCCTTCCGAATCGTCGACGAGGAAACGGGACTCTCGGTCCCGACTGACTCAGAGCCTGTCAAGCTGACCATCAAGGCAGGAGCCAGTCAGGCTCTGACCCTCAAAGCTGGTTTGAGTAATGCAAAACTTTGGCACTTTGATTCTCCTTGTCTCTATCGCCTTGAATTTTCGATCACGAATGGGCGCGAAGAGCATCAGTTCGACACGACTTTCGGAGTGCGGAAATCCGAAATCAAAGATGGTGCATTCCACCTGAACGGCGAGCGCGTCCGTCTGATGGGCGTCGAGCGTATGGCGGGCAGCCATCCGAAGTTCGGCATGGCGGAGCCCGCGGAATGGATCGACCACGATCACCGCGATTTGAAACATCTGAATTGTGTTTTCACTCGCGTTCACTGGCCTCAAGACAAACGTGTTCTCGACTACTGCGACCGTCAGGGCATTCTCATGCAGAGCGAGGTTCCCGCGTGGGGGCCGGATACGTTCCAAGGGATGACGGCGCAGCCTGACCCTGACATCATGGAAAACGGTCTGGAACAATTGCGCGAGATGATCGTGCGCGACCGGAATCATCCTTCGGTCGTGGTTTGGGGGCTCTGCAATGAAATCGGCGGTCAGGACCCGCCGGCTTACCAATTCGCAAGGCGCATGCTGGAAGAAGCCAAGCGTCTCGACCCGGGGCGTCTCTGTTCATATGCCTCAAACTCCTTACTCAGCACTCCAGAGCGCGATGTGGCTGGGCTGATGGACTTCATTGAAGCGAACGAGTACTTCGGAACCTGGCAGCCGGGCACGGCGGATGATGTCTCCAAACATCTCGATGCACTGCACGCGGCCTTCCCCGGCAAGCCGATCGTCATATCGGAGTACGGTTACTGCGCTTGCACACCAGACCGGCCGGAAGGCGATGAACACAGAATCAGCATCCTGCGGACACACGACGCTGTGATCCGTTCGAAGGACTTCGTAGGCGGCGCCATTTTCTTCTGCTACAACGACTATCGAACTCACGTGGGAGATCGCGGCGTCGGCGCACTGCGGCAGCGAGTGCACGGAGTGGTCGATGTCTATGGTGCGCAGAAGTCGTCCTACCCAATTGTTCGCGAGGAATTGAGTCCCGTCGAATCGCTTACCGTCGAGAACCAACTGAACAAATTCCGTGTGTTTCTCCGAACCCGGAGCAACGTTCCAAGGTACCGCCTGCGCGGCTACAAGTTGCGTGCGGTTTTCTATGGCCAGGGCGAGGTTCCGGTCGATCTGCAGGAAGTGGAAATGCCCGAAGTTGGACCTGGAACAGAGGCTGTGTTCGATTTGGCGTTTACTCAATCTGAAGCACCGTTGCGCGTGCAATTCGACGTGTTTCGGCCGACAGGCTTCTCCGCCTATTCCTTGGACTGGAAGCCGTGATCTGCGCGCGCTGCCGACAAAAGGCCCGATGAAGCGTTTTGAGCTGCCACAAGCACCTGCGAGTGAAACCGGCCGGGTCAAAGCATGGTCCGAGCCGGTAGTGATTCCGACCTACCATCCTCTGCCTGCTGACAGGAACCCGATGTTCCTGGAAAAAAGGGTCTATCAGGGAAGCAGTGGGCGGGTTTATCCGCTGCCATTCATCGATCGGATCTCCACCGGAGCTCGTGAGCACTCGTGGCAGGCGGTGCACCTCGAAAATGAATTCGTGCGCGTCATGGTTTTGCCGGAAATCGGCGGACGCGTGCACGTTGGCTTGGACAAGACGAATGACTACGACTTCTTCTATCGACAAAACGTCATTAAGCCCGCCCTCGTGGGCTTGGCGGGGCCGTGGATCTCCGGGGGAGTAGAGTTCAATTGGCCGCAGCATCACCGCCCGGCAACCTTCATGCCGGTAGATTTCCAGATCGAGGAAGATTCGGACGGCTCACGCACGATTTGGTGCAGCGACCACGATCCCATGGAGCGGCTGAAAGGGATGCATGGCGTCTGCTTACATCCAGGAAAGGCTTACATCGAGCTGAAGGTCCGGCTATACAACCGCACACCGTTTGCGCAGACTTTCTTGTGGTGGGCCAATGTGGGTACCCATGTCCACGAGCTCTATCAGTCCTTCTTCCCGCCTGATGTTCACTATGTGGCCGATCACGCCCGGCGGGCCATGAGCAGCTTTCCTTTGTGTTCGGGCCATTATTACGGAGTGAACTACGGAGAACGAAGGAGCAAAGGCGTACCGGCGGATGAGCAGCCTCCCAAGTTCGTTCCCCCCGGCACATATCCGCCGAATGATTTGAGTTGGTACGCCAACATTCCAGTGCCAACCAGCTACATGGCGATGGGGTCGCGCGAGGATTTTCATGGCGGCTACGACTATCGGCGCAGGGCCGGACTAGTCCTGATTGCCGACCATCACATCGCACCGGGCAAGAAACAATGGACCTGGGGTAATCACAACTTCGGGTATGCCTGGGACCGCAATCTGACCGACGACGACGGGCCGTACATCGAACTCATGGCCGGAGTCTATACGGACAACCAGCCAGACTTCTCGTTCCTGGCGCCCGGCGAGACGAAGGCATTCAGCCAGTATTGGTATCCCATTCGTGAGATCGGACCTCCCCAAAAGGCGAACCTAGAGGCGGCGCTCAGTCTGACGATTTCGGATGGCACCGCCCGCCTTGGCGTCTGCGTGACCCAGGCACTTTCCAGCGCCCGCGTGCGGCTGGAGGCACAAGGCCAGAGTGTGGCGGAGTGGGTGTGCGATCTCGCGCCGGATAGGGCGTTTGTCGAAACTGCCAAATTGTCTTCCGGCATCGAGGCAGCGGACTTGGTTGCGGTGGTTGCGACCAAGAGTGGCCGAGAATTGCTGCGGTACGCTCCGTCGCCGATTGGGGAGCATGAGGTGCCCGCCCCAGCTACGGAGCCTCCCCAGCCAGCGGCCATCGGCAGCAATGACGAACTCTATGTAACGGGTCTTCACCTCGAGCAGTACCGCCACGCCACACGGTGCCCTGAGGACTATTGGCGGGAGGCGCTGCGCCGCGATCCTGGCGATAGCCGCTGCAACAATGCCATCGGACGCTGGCATCTTCGTCGTGGCGAGTTTCAGGATGCCGAACAACATTTCCGCCGTGCGATTCAGCGGCTCACCAGCCGTAATTCCAATCCGGATGACGGCGAGCCCCACTACAATCTCGGTCTCACGTTGCGTTATCTGGGACGCGACGATGAAGCTTACGCCGCATTCTACAAATCCACCTGGAACCAAGCCTGGCATTCCGCCGCCTATCTGGCATTGGCGGAACTCGATGCAAAGCGCAGCGATTGGGAGAAGGCACACGCTCATCTCGTTAGTTCACTACGGACGAACGTGGATCACGTCAATGTTCGCAACCTGATGGTGATCGTGCTGCGGAAGCTCGGACGCGACACAGAGGCGGACCGACTGCTTGAGGAAACGGTTGCGCTGGATCCGATGGACTCATGGGCCCGCTATCTTGCGAGCAACTCCTTCCCACGGGACAACCAGATGCTCCTTGATCTGGCATTGGACCACGCTCGTGCAGGTCTTTATTCGGAAGCGGTCGACATCTTGAAGCATGCCGACAAGGATGCCAATGACGGATCCGTGCCAATGGTTTTTTATGCGCTGGGCCATTTCGACGAGTTGCTCGGGGAGGCGGTTGCCGCGACCGTGGCGTATACCCATGCAGCCGAGAGCGCGCCCGACTATTGCTTTCCGAACCGACTGGAAGAGTTGATCATCCTGCAGGCAGCAATTGCCGCCAATCCCGGCGATGCGCGGGCAGCGTATTACCTGGGCAATCTTCTGTACAACCGCCTCCGGCACCGTGAAGCGGTCGAACTGTGGGAACGATCTGGCGGTCTGGAGCCGTCGTTCTCGGTCGTATGGCGCAATCTTGGCATTGCCTATTTCAACGTGCTGGGCAGTGCGGACAAGGCGCGAACTGCGTTCGACAAAGCCATTCAGGCCAATCCGCAAGACGCCCGGGTTTTCTATGAACGCGACCAACTGTGGAAGCGGATTGGGGAGACGCCCGAGACCCGCCTGCAACAGTTCGAGAAGTTTGCCGATCTGGTGCCCCTGCGGGATGACCTCTCTGTCGAGTTGGCCAGTTTGTACAACCAGACCGGCGAGCATGAGAGGGCCCGCGACCTGCTGAAGGCCCGCAGGTTTCAGCCCTGGGAGGGTGGGGAAGGTTTGGCGTTGGGCCAGCATGTCAGGACGCATCTGGCTTTAGGGAGAAAGGCACTCCAGAGTGGGGACGTTGTTCAGGCACGACGTTGTTTCGAGACTGCCCTGAGCTGTCCTGAAGATCTGGGCGAAGCGACTCACCTGCTTGCTAATCAGAGTGACATCTTTTATTGGCTCGGTACGGCCGCAGAAATCGCAGGTGATTCCGTGTCAGCCCGAAAATGGTGGGAACGTGCCGCCAGCTATAAGGGCGATTTTCAGGAGATGAGGGTGAAGTCGTTCTCGGAGATGACTTACTACACTGCCCTCGCGCTCAGACGGCTGGAGAGAAGGGCCGAGGCTCACGCACTCCTGCATGATCTGCTTCGTTATGCCAACACGCTTGCTGAACAGCCTGTCAAAATCGACTATTTCGCCACGTCTCTTCCTGCGATGTTGCTGTTTGAGGACGACCTCCAAAAACGAAGCACGGTGACCGCTACATTTCTGCAGGCTCAGGCGCGTCTCGGGCTGGGAGAAACCGCCAAGGCACAGGAGTTACTCAGTGCCGTGCGGCGTCTCGATCGCAACCATGCACTGGCCGTGGATCTCTTGCGGGAGGTGCAGGCTACGCAGGCGCCACATCGAACCGAGGTGATCCATAGATAGCGCCGCTACAGTCGCTTCAACCGAAGGGGCGGGGCAGTACGACGCCGGTTATGTCTGGATGATTTCCTGCGTCGCCGCACTTGGCGGACTGCTGTTTGGCTACGACTGGGTCGTGATCGGGGGCGCCAAGCCGTTTTACGAAAGCTATTTCCAGCTGAATTCAGCGGAGTTGGTTGGCTGGGCGAACAGTTGCGCGCTAATCGGGTGCTTTCTTGGGTCGATCATCTCGGGCGGGATGAGTGACCGCTTTGGACGCAAGAAGCTGCTTCTCCTGTCGGCAGTCCTCTTTGCTTTGTCATCGATTCTTACCGGCTGGGCATACAACTTCACTGCCTTCATTGCGTGGCGCATAACCGGCGGCGTGGCCATCGGGATCGCATCCAACGTTTCCCCAACCTACATCGCGGAAGTTAGTCCCGCGCCCTGGCGCGGACGTCTGGTGACGCTGAACCAGTTGACGATCGTGGTGGGTATCCTTGCGGCACAGATCGCAAACTGGCTGATTGCGGACAGGGTCCCCGACGGCGCAAGCAGGGCATTGATCCGCTCATCGTGGAATGGACAGTATGGCTGGCGCTGGATGTTCACGGCAGTTGCTCTGCCGGCCGTCGTGTTTTTTCTTGGTGCACTGTTTATCCCGGAGAGTCCGCGCTGGCTGGCGAAGGCAGGATTTGCTGAGCAGGCGCGCCGCACACTCGCACGTATCGGGGGGAAGCGATACGGAGATCAAGCCCTCGCCGAGATCCAGGATGCCCTGGGGGCTGAAGAGCAGGTTGGCGTGGTATGGCACGAGTTGTTTTCTCCCGGCATTCTGAAGATCCTCATCATCGGGGTGGTGCTTGCAGTCCTTCAGCAGTGGAGCGGAATCAACATCATCTTCAACTATGCGGAAGAGATTTATCGCAGTGCCGGTTATGGTGTCAGCAGTATCTTGTTCAATATCGTTGTTACCGGGACGATCAATCTGGTGTTCACTGTCATAGCCCTTGGCCTGGTGGACCGGTTCGGACGCCGAGCTCTGATGCTATTTGGTTGCGCGGGAATTGCCTTGTCTCACACGGTGCTTGGGTTCACTTACAGGGCCGGCACCAAAGGGCTGCCCATCTTGCTCATCACGCTTTGTACCATCGCCTGCTATGCGCTTTCTCTTGCGCCTGTGACTTGGGTACTGATCTCGGAAATTTTTCCCAACCGCATCCGGGGCCTCGCCGTGTCAATTTCTGTGTCCGCGTTGTGGGTTGCCTCTTTTCTTTTGACCTTCACCTTCCCCGTCCTGAACCGCGTGCTGGGCTCCGCCGGGACATTCTGGATCTACGCAGCCATCTGTTTGGCCGGTTTCTTCTTTGTGTTCACCCGGGTGCCGGAAACGAAAGGAAAGACCCTGGAAGCGATTGAGCGCGACCTGACAGTTGGGTAGAGTTTTGCATCGATGACTAGTGCCGGCAATCGAAGCCGCAGGCGCGCGAACCCGCGGCGATAATGGCATTACCCTCTGCCACAGGCGAACTCAACGGTTGTGCGCCGCATCACTGACATCAGCCTTCTCAAACTGCAAACTTGCGTCATCGAGCCGGAGTCCTCCAACTGAGGTCCCAATGGACTGGGAGATCGGATGCTCCTTTAGGGTGACCCGCTATGGAAACCGTGACAGGCACGGAAATCCGCGACTTCAGAGTTCGCGGGAACTACTTCAACCAGCGCAGCCTCCTGTCCAGGAGGGAGTCACATTCTTCGAAGAAAGACCTCATCGTTTCGAACAGTCCCGGGTATTCGCCTCCGGTAGTAGAGTTCGAACTTCAGGACGGCACAAGTGGCAGCATCGTTATCAGCGAGGCGGATATTCCTTTGCTGTGCGGCGATGACGCGGAGCAGGGAAAAAAGCGGCTTTCGCTGATTTTGAATGCCCGCGGAGGTGATCCCAAAGCCGCTCAGGATTTGTTTGCCGCGGCACAAGAAGGCTCTTCTGGAGGAGCGGGGCGGGCTCAGCCATCCGAGAACGAGTTCGTCGTTCCTTGCACAAGTTCTGAGGCTCACTCGGAGCAGGACATCAGTCAAAAAGGATTCATACTCCTGAAACTGAGCCAACTGGGCTATCCCGTGCCCGACTTCGTTGTGCTTACCGCACACGCCTATACCAAACGTGACCAGTACTTCGAACAGCACCTCTCGGATGCCATCCGGCAACTCGAGGTCCTCACGATGGAGGGCCTGGGCAATTACAGGAACCCGCTCGTGTTTGCGATCCGCTGCGCCACCACTCGCTACATTCCCGGAGTCATGGACACTTACCTCAACGTCGGCGTGACTGAGAGCACGCTGCCCTGCTTAGAGAAAATGTACGGCTCCGTCGCTGCGCGCAAGATGTTCCTGAACAACCTGCGAAACCTCTGCCGCTTTGTCGACCGTAACGAGCACGCGGCGATCCTGGGTGCCGTCAAGTCTGACCTCTCTCCCGATGAGGTGATGTACTTGACGGAGCGGTTATCCGAGATCATCCGGAAGACTGACAAGAGGCTCATCGAGGATCCATTTGCCCAAGCCGCTTTCTTCGCAAAACAAGCCTATAAGGATTTCGAGGAGAACCAGGCGCTGGTGCTATCCCTCTGCAGAGGAACGGAACATTACCCGAGCCTCATTATGCAGAAAATGATCTGCACGGTTCGCCACGAAACCTCGTATGCTGGCGTCATTTACAGCCGCGATACAAAAACGGGATTGGGCATGGAACTGCAGACCGCCCATAATATCTTCGGCGAAGAAATCATGACAGGAACCGCGGAGATCCAATCAACCTCTTTCGAGGACAAAGAGGCGATCAAAGACATCTTCCCCGCCGTGTATCATTTCGCTCCACATCTTGGCGACCTCGAAAGAGAGTTTGAGTCCCCTGTGACGATCGAGTTCGCAGTGGAAGCGACCAGACGATATCAGTGGTTCGCGCTGCTGCAACTCAATGAAACGGGCATGGCGGGTCGAGCGGCGCTTACCTCAGCCATGGATCTGCACAAGTCAGGAACCATATCGCGCGAGCGCGTGACCGACCTCATCCGGCCCTACCACATCAAGCAGCTTACGAGTGACACGATCGATGAGGAAGTTTTCAAGACGCTTACCAGTTTCTGCTCCGGTGTGTCTGTTCTGCCTAGATCGGCAGTTTCAGCGCGCGTTTATTTCACGGGTGAGGCCGCCTTGAGTGCTAAGAGAGACGGGGACAAGGTGTGCCTTTGCAAGAAGACTTTTGTCCCAACCGACACGGTGGTGATGCGCGAAGTGGACGCAATCCTGAGCCTGACCTCAGCCGCCATCCACGTGGTTACGATCTGCCAGAGCCTGGGTATTCCTGCTCTCCTGAATCTAGAAAAAAACGGGGTGTCGTGGGAGCCCGGCGGAAGGCTGGTTAATGCCTCGGGAAAGGAAATCAAGGAAGGCGATTGGATCACTCTTTCGTCGAGGAGGCGGACGATCTACGAGGGAAAAGCAAAGTTCAAGCCGGCCCGGCTCTTGCGGTATATGAAGGGAGAGTCGCTTGAGATCGACGACGAAGAGAGAAAGACTTTTACATCCATTGCCTATGCTTACCGGTACTACCAGCAGTTGATCCGAGGCCTCACGGTCGAGCAGGTTTCCACGCTCAACGAAGTCATTCGACTGGTGAACTTCGAGATGAGAGGAGAGTCAGAAGAAGCGAAACAGCTGGTGAACAGCTGGTTCGACGACCGCGAACAACTGTACATTGACGAGGTTCTAAAGAGCGACATTGGGGATCACCTTGGCCAGGGCAACGTTTTCGAAATGCTTACGATGGAGCGGAAGATCCGGTTTTTCAAGGGAGCTCTGGCGAAATGCACCCGCGAACACATCTCGGGCTACGAGGCGGGCGCCTTTATGCTGGGCCGATTTTTGTCCTTCCGCTACCCTGTCGCGTTCTGGAATTGCTTCAGCCCGTCAGAAATTGGGCTGTTGGTGAATGAGTGGGTCCTCTTTGAGAAATACATGCAGCTTTTGCATAAGGTAGGGGAACGGAAAGTCATTCTGGCGCGCAAGCAGATCCTCAAGGATGGGCTCGACCAACTCTCGCTTCAGCCGAGTAACGTGCAATGCTTCATCACGCTGAAACTGAGCGGCACTCGGTTCGAAGAAGTCAAGGATTCCTTGCCCGAGGGGAGCGATGGCCAGTCTGCGCGGGTGCTGGAACTGCTTCAGCAGCCCTACAGCACGTTCTATAACTTCAATGCGGTCTGGTCCGTCAGCCAACTCGAGAAGATCTGTCGAGAGGAAGATCTGCCCGTGCCCAGGCCGGATGACATCTAGCAAGGCTTACCTCAGGGGCTAAAGCCGTTTAAAAGAACGGCCTTTATCGCAGCGCTAAAGCGCTGCGCCACCCCAAACCAGACTGTTTCCGCGGCCCGTTACGCGTGGACCTCCTCTGGTACCGTCACCGCCGCCTTGATCCCGTACAGATAATCACGGTCGATGGTCGATTCCATCTCCCGAAGCACGTCGGGAAGTTCCAGTCCATCTCGTGCGGCAACCAGGCGCCCGAGTGCAAGCGAGAGGGAAAGCACCGCATTCATGCCGAGATTCGCTTTTCTCTGCATGATCTGGATCTTCTCCTCCGCGGAGGCGTTGGGAGCGATCTTGCCCCGCTTGACGGCCAGATCCAGTTCGAGCAGCAGAAGCTCGCGGTCGATGTCGGCGAGTGAGCCCAGGGACGAAATTTTCTGTCCCAGAAAACGGGGAGCCACCACTTCGGTTACGTTGGCCACGGCGTTCAGACAGCCTTTGCCGCCGTACCGCTTTGCCCTCATCCAGAGGTCGGCTAGTTCGCGATTTTCCTTGGTGATCGCATCGGCCTTTATGTCGGCAGCGAAGCGGTACGTTTTCTCTTTCTCTTTGAAGACGAAATAGTTCGGGAATTTCCGCGTAAGCGGGTTTGCCTCGATGATGCTGTCGACCAAGTGGATAGCCTCATCCGTACCGGCCGAGACGCCCAAGGGCGTAGCAGCGGAGAACTTCATGCCGTTGTCGAGCATGATCACCACTCCCACCGTCGGGATGCCCGCGTTCGTCGGTTCCTCGTGAGCGGAGATGTCGGCAATGACGAGATCGGGATCGAGTATCCGGGTGATCTTTGTACCCTTCTTCGCCATCTCCATCAGTTCGACGATTCTTCCGTATTTAACCAGCCTCTCCGTGTTCGCCCCGCCGCCACATTTCAGGCCGAGGGCGCCGACCCCGAAACTTATATCCGCTTCCATGACCTCGTTGGGCGATTTGGATCGGTGAGAGACCACTATGGCGAGCCCCAACTTCTTCGCAGTGCGAGTTGCCAGAAGAGTTTCACTCAGCGTGCCGATCTGGTTGGCCTTGATCAAGGCAGTATTGATGAGCCCTTGCTCGGCGCATCTTTGAATGGTGGAATCCTTGGTCGTAACCAGGTCGTCCCCGATGATGAGGATCTCCTGGTCGAGGGCTTTCATCAGTTTCTTCCATCCTTCGTAGTCATCTTCCGCGAAGGGATCTTCCAGCGAGACGATGGGAAATTTCTTGACCCAGCGAAGGTACATCTCGACCATTTCATCGGTGGACATGACCTTCGGATCCTCGGCTCTCCAGAACAGGTACTGGCCTATCGACTCCTTCTCACCGGTCTTTTCCCGGTAAGCATTGCTGAGTTCGCTGGCGGCGGGATCGAGCGCGATGCAAACATCCCGGTCGGGAACAAAGCCGCATTCCTCGATGGCCTGGACAGCGACTCTTAGTGCCCTCTCTTCCGGGAGCAAGTCGCATTTTTCTCTGGCGTAGGAGGCCACGATGCCTCCCTCCAGGCCGATGCCCACGAAATTCAGACCTTCCGTGTCCTGGATGATCTGGATCGCCCTGGTTTGCAGCATATTGATGACCCGTTGGGCCTCAATGTAATCCTTGGCGGTAAGCGGCAGGAACATTAATTCCTGGAAGCTCAAGTTCCCGCCCATCTCCTCGGTGTGACGCCCTCCCTGAATGGAGTTCCTGAATTCCCATGGGGCGAACACAATCTTGCCGTCTGGCAGTTCCAGCTCCTGGAGCCTGTGCAGCCGGAGCTTGCGCCGGAGCTCAGAGGGCTTGCCTTGACGCGCGTCTTGTATGTCATGCGCCGGTTCCGCGGCTCTCACGTCCGCCGTTCTGGCTGCCGCCTCTCTCTGCCTTGCCTGGAACGCCTTGTATTTTCCCGCGTCCGAGAGCAGGAAGTCGAAGAGGGCGACCACGCCAACTGTGAACAGGAGTCTTCCCGCATAGACCGCAGACGGAAACTTCGTGTACAGGCCCAGCAGGATCAGGAAGATCCCCGGCAAGAACGTGATCTGGCTGAACACTTTGCTCGCACGCGGGCCGGCGGCCGATACCGCCAGGTTCTGCGTCTTCACGGCCGGGTGGAAGCTCCCCGACTCCTTGTGCACTCCCTGGAAGGCTCCGTAGGGGATCTTCACGAACATCTCGAGATACCAGAGCCACCTGCCCAGCAGGCCTTGCTTCAGTTCTTGCTCGGCAGGACCGGCAAACTCCGGTCTCAGATTGTTGGTCTTGACTGCCGTCAAATAGTGCCCCATCTCGTGGATGGCGATGTTCGAATGCCAGGCCACGTACCAGATCGCCGAAGAGATCACGACCTCGACGCTGAGAAACATCTGCCGCATGACATCGAATTTCGATGCCACGTGGAGAGGAATGCTAAGTAATGAAGTCAGGAAGGCGGCGTGGAAGGAAACGAGCTTGTGGTTGGCGATGATCCAACCACGATCAAGGCGGGGTAGGTCAATCAAAGGCGACCTGTTGTTTTGCATGGCATGCTCCAGTGAGACGGGATTGCTGAAGGCATCTCTTAATACTTGCGTGCGAGTCTGCATCCACGCTGCCCTGATTTGAGCAGCATCAGAACTCAGGTGAGGATCAATCGCCTTCCCATTGGATTCTCTCTGGCAGGCAGCCATCGGTCTGTGACCCGTATCACACGCGTGAGAAGCGCAAGATACAGAACTGACCAGGCAGGGTTCCTGAGGTCTTCGCGTTGGCCTACCCCCTCTGAGGTCCCCCGGCCTTCACGAAGCTTGGATGCCCTTACCGAATTGCTTGGATATTGCGGGCTACAACGAAACCCTCGCCGCCAATCATGACTTGCATGACGATGTGTTCAGCCTTGTAGTGGTGGGTACGATGCAACAGATAAACAACTCCCAAGCCAGTGCCAAAACCCAAGGCGGAACCAGCGGCGGCTCCAGCCGCGCCGCGGGTCACAAACGGACGCATGAGCGGGTTGGCTTCCTGAAAGCCTTGGTTCAGGCCGCGCTGGGTGGTGATGGCATCGGTGGCAACGAGGCCAGCAAAAATGCCGACGCTGACCTTCTTTTCGAGACTCCAAAAGGGAACATGGCTCGGTGCGTCCGGTATCGGGGAGCTTGTTGCCACTACGTTCTGTCCCTGTGCTATGGCGCTGAAAAGAATGATCGTAAGAAGGCATTTCATTTTAGGCTCCAGGGTTTTGGGTTCTCCTGAGGGCAGGCTAGTCCACCCAAACACGGAAGTACATGGCCCAAATTGTGGGCGGGTGGCCTCTTAGTGTGAGGTGTTTGACACCATCGGTAACTGTTACCCTGAGAGAGCGCGGCGTCCGGGGCGCCCGCAGGTGATGATCGCCAAAAGTCCCAGTGGAACGTTCCAATGGAGCGCAACCGGTGAATTCTCCAGAGGCAGACCGAGGTATCCCGGAGCTCGTGCCGGCGGATTTACGCGGCACAGGGCAGAGAATCAGCTGGCGTATACGTGCGGCTTATCTGCTTCTCGGCGTGGTCGCTCTTCTGATGGTCTCCGATTTTGTGCTGCGTGCTCTCGTTCCCGCTTTTGAGCCGGCCAGGACGGATTTTTCGGAACTCTATACGAGCGCATGGCTCTGGCGGCACGGGCAAAACTCCTACAACTCCTCACTTGCCACGGCCACGCAGCAGCGACTGGTGGGCGTGTCGGTTCAAGCTGCGCCCATCTACCCGCCCACTGCTTTCGTCCTGGTCTCGCCATTCACCTTCCTGCCGTGGGGATGGGCGAACTTCGTCTGGTTGCTGCTTGGACTCGCCGGGGTGGCGGCGACTGTCTTTCTGTTGTGGCGCCTCTGCGGTTCCAGACCCTGGGGCTTGGGGACGATGGCTTTCATTACGTTTCTACTGAGCTTTGATCCCCTGCACCAAGCGTTTCACCTTGGAAACGCAGCGCTGCTGGTGGTGCCCTTGGTGTTCTGGGCCATTCTCCTGGTCGAGAGCGAGCAGGATTGGTGGGCAGGCATGGCCATCGGCATTGCTGCTTGCCTCAAGCCCCAGATCGGCGTCTGGGTCCTTCTCTACTACCTCTTGCGAGGTCGTAAGCAGGTGATCTTGGGCGCGCTCACTACCGGCGCATTGATTGCCGCGGTATTACTCTGGCGGCCCTTCCCGTTCTTCAACGCGATTTCTGACTACCGGACAAACTTGCATTACTGGTTTGATCCGGGCCGTCCTTTTGGCTTCACGGAGGGAGCCTTCCCCTTCCATGTGAACATCCTTCAGATCATCCTGTACCGGCTGCTGCACAGTGTGTTCGCGTCAAATTTGATTGCACACACCCTTTTTGTGATCGGCGTAGCCGTCTGGATTGCAATGCTCTGGCGCGCGAGATTTCGCATTCCGGCCTCCCTGGCTATCTCGTCCCTGCTCGCCCTGAGTTTTCTCTCCCTCTATCACAGCGTTTCGGATGCGACTGCCTTAACGCTTGCGCTATGTTGGGCCTTGGAGGAGCGTCAACCTTGGACACGCATCAAGATGGCGACCTGCATGCTTTTTCTTCTACTTGCGCTGCCCGGGCACTCGGCGCTGATGCGCCTCTCCCCTTACCTCGGAGCGTCGATCGCGACCGCATGGTGGTGGAATCTCTTTGTGGCGAGGTACTTCGTCTGGCTGCTGCTGGTGCTAAACATCGTGCTGCTTTTCGGCCTTTGGGATTCGACCCGAAGCATGCGCGTGTCCGACCACGAAAAGACAGGTGACTCGTCGACTCAGCTGGCCAATCGGGTGCGACGGACCACCTGAAGGGGAGCCGTATCATCGTCATGCAGAGACGCGTCGTGGTGTTCCACTTCTGCCTGAGGAATCGTGTGCAGCAAGCGGGCACAGCGATTCCAGCGCAGGACCGCGTCATCGTTCCCAGGGGGATGGATCTTTTCCGCCTCTTCGAAATGGCGCATGGCTTCCTCGAACAGGCCCGTTAGTACATTCGGAGGTCGCCCGATGCGCATCTGTGCCTTGGCTCGCCGCTCATACAGAAGGCCGGCGTAGTAGTGCTGTTCGTAAGGATCCGTGAGCTGTTGAAAAATGCCCTCGACTTCGGCGTACCGATCCGTGCCCTCCCCGTTAAATTGGTCGGTGATCGCTAGGCCCAGCATGCGCAAAGCTTCCTGGTTCTCGGGTTCGATGGCCAGGATGTCGTGGCAGATGGACTCGGCTTCTTCGGGTTCATTCAGATAGCGGTAGAGTGTGACTTTGGAGAACGCCTCTTCAATCCCGCTTTTCGAGATGGTTTTCAGCTTAAGTTCCATATCAGTCTCCCCGGCTGGTAGCGCCGCGTTACGCAATGGTCCACAGTAGATATCCCGCCAGCCCTGTTCCCAGTACAGCGCCACCATAAAAAAGTACAAAGATCACTTCGTTGAGATGTTTCACCTGGAGCCCGTCGTAGAGCGCGTAGCGGAAACGATGGGCCCAGTGAAACAGAGGCAACGAGCACAAGACAAAAAGATAGATCCGCACCAGCGGCATCCGGACCAGAGCCATCAGAGATTCGTAGCTTGGAGCATGCAGCCATCCCAGAGGAAAGGCCAGCCCGAACAAAAGCAAATGCACTGGAATCAGAAACGCTGCGACCACGCCGCCCGCGCTGAACAGCGCCCACAGCGAAGCTTCGTTCGACTCTCGCGCCATCGCTTACCTCGTAACCAGCCAGGCCACGCCTACCGAGACGACCAGCCAGACCGCATAGTTGGGAGCGGCCACCATCGCGTCCGGGAGCCGCCTTCCGCGCAACCGGATCGCCATCGCGCGGGGCGTCAGGTTGAACCATGTAATCGCGTGGAAGACAACAAAGAACAGACTGACAACACTCAGCGCGATCATTAGCGGCGAGTGCAGCCGTTGCTGGAAGCGCGCATACGCCTCTGGTCCGGCGCGCAGGGCGCGCACCTGGAACAGAGTCATGACCACAGCGAAGGCGACGAATGCGCTGCTCAGTTCGCGCAGGATGAATTTCAAGTAGCGCCAATCGCCCATCCACCAATACACCGACACGCGTGCCCGGTACCATCGGGGATGGTATTCGGTGTAAGCCGGAGTCGTGTTAGTCGGTGGCTGCACTGGAGGCCTCCTTGCTTGGCCTGTTTCCCCACGGCATGACCACTGCCTTCAACCACTCCATAGCGGCCTTCACCTTGTACTGCTGAATCGCGCCCGCGGGATCCACGTGCTTGGGGCAGACCCGCGTGCATTCTCCAACAAACGTGCAACCCCAGATGCCCTCGGGATGGGCCAGCACGGCGAGCCGCTCTTGCGCGCCCTGGTCCCGGGAATCCATGTTATAGCGCTGGGCCAGCGCAATCGCCGCCGGTCCTACGAATACTGGGTCCAGCCCGACCACCGGACATGCGGCGTAGCAGAGCGTGCAATTGATGCACATGCTGAATTGCTGTAGTGATCCAGTTGTGCCGGGGTTTGCAGAAATTCGCCGGTAACGGGGGCCGGCTCGCCGGTGCGGATGAGCCAGGGTTTCACCTTCTTCAACTTGCCGAGGAAATCGGATAGCTCGGTAACCAGATCGCGCACCACCGGAAAGTACCGTAGCGGTTCGACACGAACCTTGGTTCCGTTGCGTGCGTAGTCGGTCAGGAAGGTAGCGCAGCTCAACTTGGGCTCGCCGTTCACCATCATCCCGCAGCTGCCGCAGATGCCCATGCGGCACGACCACCGGTAAGTGAGCGACCCATCCACTTTGTCCTTGAGGTAGTTCAGCGCGTCCAGGACCACCCAATCCTTGTGCACTGGAACCTCGTAGTCCTGGAAGCGGGGCTCCGCGTCACGTTCGGGAGAATAGCGCTGAATCTCGAGAATGAGGGTGTTCGCCATGTCAACTGGCTCTCCGAATCGGGACTGCCGGAGGCGCTTCCTCCTTACCATGTTCTTCGACCTGGCCGTAGACGCGTTCTCCAGGAGGCCAGCGAGTGATTTTCACGGGCAGGTACTCGACGCGCGAAGAGCCGTCGGGATTGCGATACAGCAGCGAGTGTGCCAGGAACTTCCGGTCGTCTCGCGCAGGATAGTCGGTGCGTTGGTGAGCTCCGCGTGATTCGGTGCGCTGCAGGGCAGACTGCACGATGGCCTCCGCCACGTCGAGCATGAATCCCAGTTCCAGCGCCGACTGCAATTCGGTGTTGAAGGTGTGGCTGCGGTCATCGAGGCGCACATTTTCGAAGCGGCCTTGCAATTCGCGCAGGCTGTTTGTGGCCTTCGTCAGCTGGCTGGCCTCGCGGTAGATGCCGGCGCTGCTCTCAACCGTTCGCTGCATCTCGTCACGGACCGCTGCGACCCGTTCGGTGCCGCCGAGTCTGCGCAGGAATTGGGTGTCCAGCCGACGCTGTTCGTCGCGCGCCTGGGCCAGAACTCTTCCATTCGGCAGCGCTTGCTGAGCGGCGTGTTCTGCTGCTGCTTTTCCCGCTCGTGCTCCAAAAACCAGACACTCCGGCAGGGAGTTCGAACCCAGGCGATTTGCTCCGTTGATGCTCACGCAAGCCACTTCGCCGGCGGCGTACAAGCCCGCTAGCGGGGTGGCTCCGTGGATGTCCGTACTGACACCACCCATCATGTAGTGCACCACCGGGCGCACGGGAATCAGTTCCCGCACCGGATCAATGTTCTGGTATTTCAGACAGAGCTCGCGCACGAACGGCAGCTTCGTGTTGATGATCTGCTCGCCCAAGTGCCGCAGATCAAGGTGAACGATGGGACCGTAGGGCGTCGGGACCGTTCGACCCTTTCGGTCTTCATGTACGAAGGCCTGGGACAAGCGATCGCGCGGCCCGAGTTCCATCGAGCGCAACACGGGTTTGGACTCAGGCTTCCCCAGGCTGTAATCCTGAAGGTAGCGGTAGCCATCCTTGTTGATCAGGTAGCCGCCCTCGGCGCGGGTGGCTTCGGTAATCAGGATTCCGGTGAACGGCAGGCCGGTGGGGTGATACTGCACGAATTCCATGTCCTTCAACGGCGCCCCGGCACGGAGTGCCAAGGCCATCCCGTCGCCATTCTTGATGTTGGCGTTGGTCGTAAAGGGAAAGACGCGGCCGCATCCGCCAGTGCACAGGATGACTGCCTTGGCTGTGATCGCCTGCACTTTGCCCGACATCAGTTCGACGGCAACCACGCCCTGCACGCGACCGTCGTCGACCAGGAGTTTGGTGACGAACCACTCGTCATAACGCGTGATGGGCTCGTACTTGAGAGTGGTCTGAAAGAGCGTGTGCAGCATGTGGAAGCCGGTCTTGTCGGCGGCGAACCAGGTGCGCCTCTTCTGCATTCCTCCAAAGGCGCGCACGGCGATGTGCCCGTCCGGTTCACGGCTCCAAGGACAACCCCAGTGTTCCAGTTGCAGTAGTTCGAGCGGAGCTTCGCGGACGAAGGCTTCCACCGCATCCTGGTCGCACATCCAGTCACCGCCGGAAATCGTGTCGTAGGCGTGTTCGTCCAGACTGTCATCCGGCTTAACGACCCCTGCTGCGCCGCCTTCCGCCGACACGGTGTGGCTGCGCATGGGATAGACCTTGGAGACGACGGCGATACTCAGTCTGGGATTGACCTCGGCGGCGGCGATCGCGGCCCGCAAGCCGGCACCTCCGCCACCGACTAGGAGAAGGTCGTGAGCGGAAGCATCCATAATCTACCCCACAAGCGGCCAGGTAGGACGAGGGCCGCTGGACAATGACCCGACTGGGGGCACATTGTCCTCCCATTCGGGCGTCAGACGCAAGCGATTAATTTACTGAGAAGACCGCAAATTCCGTGCGGATTCGGTCGTAGGGCTTCTGCAATCTCTCGCGACTGGTGTTTCATGATTGCTCTTTGGCGGGCGGGTCTGAATCCTGATCCATCCAGTGAGAATTACCAAGGTTCCAAGAATTACCAAGGTATTACAGAAGCGCCCACTGCTTCGTGATCCAATCCCTTAGGCCTAATCTTCGAGGACTGTTTTTAGAATGAGCATTTTTTCGCGTGACCGGACATTTGCCGAGCCTCTGAACTTGACCTTCATACCTATCGTCCTATTTCACGTCGGCGCTGTGATCGCGCTGTTCATGTTTAGTTGGCAGGCCGCAGCGGTTGCCGCCGCGCTGTGGTGGGTCGCAGAAAGCCTGGGGATTGGCATGGGCTTCCACAGGCTCCTCACGCACCGCGGCTATAAGACGTTCAAGTGGGTGGAATATTTCTTGACGGTCTGCGGCACCCTTGCACTGCAAGGGGGGCCGATCGCCTGGGTCGCGACGCACCGCACTCACCACCAGAATTCCGACAAGCCCGGCGACCCTCATTCTCCCCGCGACGGTGGGATTTGGGCGCACATGGGCTGGATCATCACCGGGGAACCGATGCACCGCAAGTCGGCCGAGCTGCTGCCCTATGTCCCGGACCTGCGCAAAGACAAATTTCATAGCTGGATCAGCGAGTGGCACTGGGTTCCGATCGCCGTTTTAGCAGTGCTTCTGCTCGTCCTTGGAGGATGGAAATACGTGATGTGGGGCGTATTCTTGCGGACGGTCGTAGGCCTTCACGCCACCTATCTGGTGAACTCTGCCACCCACATGTGGGGATCCCGGCGGTTCCGTACCGGAGACAAGTCCACGAATAATTTTTGGGTGGCGATACTGAGTTTCGGAGAAGGCTGGCACAACAATCACCATGCCGACCCGAGTTCAGCCCGCCATGGCCTTGCCTGGTATGAGTTCGACCTAAATTGGTACGGGATTTCCGTCCTGCGCTGGCTCGGTCTCGCCTGGGACCTCAAGCTGCCAAGGGTCAAAACCCCCGAACCGGCGACGTCAGCGCACTTACCCCGTACAGTCTCCTCTGGAAGAGAGCCGGTGAATTATCTCGAGGAGACAGAGAGCCTCGCCCGAAGCTGATCATTTGTGGGCACTGCGATCCAACAGAGATCGTGCTTTGCTGGCCAGTTTCTTAAGTGAGAACGGCTTCTGCAGGATTTCGGCATCCTCGCCCATTCCTTCATGCTGGCGGATCGCTCGGTCGGGATATCCGGACATGAACAATACCTTGGTGCGAGGGGAGAGCTGGGTTATACGCGCCGCCAGCTCGGGTCCACCCATGTTGGGCATGACGACGTCGGTGACCAGCAACCCGATGGTCTTCGTCTGAGTTCCCACAATTTTGAGTGCGGCTTCGCCATCGGCCGCGGCCAGCACTTCGTAGCCGAGACGCCCCAGATACTCGACGGTCACTTCGCGGATCGCCTCTTGGTCCTCGACCAGCAGGATGGTCTCGTGCCCCTTCATTTCCGTGGAAGGGGACGGTGGGGTGTGAGTCGACGAAGCATGTTCTGCGCATCGCGGAAGGAAAATCTTGAAAGTTGTGCCTCGACCCGGCTCGGTTTCGACCGAAATCGCTCCCTCACTCTGCTGGACAACTCCGTACACAGTCGGTAACCCCAGTCCAGTTCCTTTCCCAGGAGGCTTGGTGGTGAAGAACGGTTCGAACAGACGCGCTTCCGTGTCGCTGTCCATGCCCGTTCCGGTATCGGTGATCGAAAGCACTACGTAGTCTCCCGGCGGAAGGGTTGAGTGCCGCCACACCTGCGCCTCATCGAAATGAATGTTCTGGCCTTGGATCGTGAGCGTTCCACCCAGCGGCATGGCATCGCGCGCATTGACAGCCAGATTGAGAATCGCCTGCTCGAGTTGGCTCTGGTCCACCTTGACGGTGGCCAGCCCCGGCTGCACGTCGATTTTGAGTTCGATGTTCTCAACCAGAACGCGAGTCAGCATCTTTCCCACCTCGTTCAGGACAGGAGTGAGATCGAGCGCTCGGGGTTGGAGCAGTTGCTTCCGGCTGAAAGCCAACAATTGTCTGGTCAGTGAGGCGGCTCGAACGGCTGCGTCGTGGACTTCGCCCGCATCTGCGTACAAGTCGTCGGTCGGAACCAGCCGCTCTCGAATCCGATCAATATGCGCCTCAATAATCATGAGGAGATTATTGAAATCGTGTGCGATCCCTCCCGCAAGTTGACCGATCGCCTCCATTTTCTGCGCCTGGCGAAGCTGATCTTCCAGACGCTTGTATTCGGTTATGTCATACATCACCCCTTGCATCTGGGGTTTTGAGCCCGCCGGGACGTTCATGGGCATAGCCTCATCGCGAAACCACAGGACCCTGCCGTCCCGCGCGTACATCCGGTACTCCGCTTTGTACAGGCCCCCCGACTCTTCGACCCGCCGTTCCGCCAACAAAGCGATTTCGCGGTCTTCCACATGAATCCGGCTGATCCAAAGACCCGGATTCGCCATCCACTCCTGGGGCGAGAATCCGAGCATGGACTCGATTTGCGGGCTCACGTAATACCAGCGTCCTTCCACTCCGACCTCTGCAATGTAGGTGATGGCCGGCAGGCGCTCGACCAGCGTCTGATACCGCGTTTCGACAACCTGCAGTTCGGTTTTAGACCGGTGATATTCAATAGCGACACCTGCGAGGTGTGTAGCCCGGTCGATCAGCGTGAGATTGTGGCTGTCCGGTGTGCGAGGCTCGCGATAGTAGCAGGCAAACGTCCCCAGCACCGTGCCGTTGTGCGAGGATATCGGCATGGACCAGCAGGCGCGCAAACCATGAGTCCGCGCTAGGTCCTTGAAGTCTGCCCACAATGGATCATTTGCGATGTCAACCACCACCACCGGTTGTCGTCGGAAAGCGGCGGTCCCGCAGGACCCAACCTTGGGACCGATGCGAACTCCGTCGATGGCGTCGAGATAGGCCTTGGGCAAGCTCGGCCCGGCTCCGTGGTGCAGAGTACCGTTCTGCGAATCCAGCAACAGGACAGAACAGATGAGACCAGGAGAGCGCTCCTCAATCTTCAGACACAGCGACTCCAGCACGCGAGCGAGCGGCTGTTGCGCCATGATCATTTCCAGCACTGCCTGGTCCAGAAGCGACAAAGCTTCCGCTGTTTTTTCGCTGCCGCCTGATAATCCCGCTGCTGTCGACATGAGTCGCTCTGTGGCCGATACTAATGATTTCGCCCGACGCACTGATATGAGCGTGCCACAATGATCGGCGAGACTTTCATTATCGGCCCGGCCACAATTTTGCGCATTGTTACTATGGTAATCAGACGTCCGGATGCTGGGTCGTGCATGCGGGCGGGGCGTCATCTACGTCGGACTCTACTCAGCTGTCACGGTGGGAGCGGACCGTGAGACTTATGTTGCACCAAAGAAAAAAGCGCCCCGAGCGGTGAAGCTCAGGACGCCGCCGGCAGCCCTCCCCCAGAACTGCCAAACCACGTGGCCATCCTATGTCCAAGCGGAACCACTGTAAATGTCACTTCCGTAATGTGGTGAAAGTAAGCAGGTGCCCGCTGAGGCGACCACTAAGGTAACCACAGATAGGGGAAGGGCGCTTCAGATCGAGGTTCCAGCAACTGGCGTCGGCTATTTCCTCACCCAGATTTTTCCGCCGTCTGCAGTGCTCCAGGATTGATTACTGCTGGTGGAGAGCACGATCTGAGAGGGGCCGTTGAGGTCGATGTGAGTAACATCGTCAGAGAGAGTTTGTCCCTGTGCCGAGGGATGCACCTGGCTCCACGTCACACCGCCGTCCGCCGAATGGAACAGGTCGCCTCCCTTGCCGCCGGCCCAGAGTTCATTGCCGCCGGCGGCGTAGCAGAGCAGTGGATGGTCAGAGTGCAGAACAGTTTTCCACGCCAAGCCTGAAGCCAGCGAGAGAAACCGCTGCAGATCGTTTCCGTGAATGGCCCATTGTGCGGAGTGCTCCGCGAAATCGGCCTTGCCGGCATCGGGTCGCAGATTGGCCGCCGTGGTGCTCAACTCCGCTGCCGCCGCGCGCTGCGGCTGAGCCGTTGTGTCCGTCGTCCCCTGTTTCTTGTCCAGGCTTTCCGAGCGTTGCAGTGCAGATGGTTCATTTGATTCTGTCTTTGCCGCCTTTGCTTTGCTGATGGTCGCCAGTTGAGTCGTGTTTCTCCCGTTCAGTGGGAGATCGGCAACTTGCCTCGCGGTGACTGCGAGATCGCTTCGCGCTTCCTCGGTCGTCACGGGTCCCGATGCAGCTGTGACTTCGACCACCTCAGAGGCCGAAGGCACGCGCGGTGCAGGTGCGGGGCTGGCTGGCGCCGCACCACCCACTACACCACCCACCACGCCCGCCGCGACGTCCTTACTTGCCGTCCCCTGCTCGATCTGTCCGCGCGCAATTGCATTTGTTGCCGGTGCTGCGCCCGCGTACGCGAGCTTCGACTCCTTTTCCCGGCTGAACGCCCGCCGTGCAGGCGCCGGTTCCTTTTCCGGGTTGGTTGCCTTCAGAACGCTATCAGAGAGCGGAGCTGCCTTTTTGGCTACGATCGTTGCATCCCTTCGCGTAACCGTGCTCGTAGGTTCCTGCTTGGCTTCTGGGGCCACGTTTCGCTTCCCCGGATGGATCAGCAAGATTCCTCCCGCAACCGCGATTCCCGCTGCCAGAGCGACCCAGCGCAACCCCGGCCAAGCGAACCAGGACTGCCGTCCGCCAGTTTCTCGCCGCGCGTGGCGCACCGCTGAAACCGCCGATTCGCTTTCCTCCGCTGCTACCGGTTGAGCGCCCCCTTCCATAGGGGGAATGCTGAAAGCCACCAATTCGCGACAATCCCCACACCGTGCCAGATGCTCCAGAACACCGTCGCGTTCTGCGGCTGAAAGCGCTTGTTCGGCAAACGCCGTCAGCACATCCGGATCAGGATGCGAGGCCGCGGCTACAGTGCCTCCCGGCAAGCCGGCCCGCAGGCGGTCACGCACGATTTTGGGCACTTCAGGCATGGTTCCCGTCGTTGCCCGCGTCTTTCGCGGAGACCTTTCTCATAGAGAACGATTGCGCATTGGAATCTTGCATAAGGCGTCCCCGGAGGTCCAGTTGGACGTCGCGCACATCGGTAGCCAGGGCCTCGGTGGCTTGGGCGTGGCTCATGCCCCGCTCCCGCAGCCCCGCCAGAATGCGCTTCCGCAGCCCGTCCGAGACCCGGTCCAGCCGGCGGCTGATGCTCGATTCATGCAGTCCCAGCGTACGCGCAATCTCGGCCAGCGTCCGGCCATCCAGATAATACGACGCCAGCACAAAGCGATCCTCGGACGAAAGTTCCCCCAGCGCCTGATCCGTGGCCGCTTCCAGCCGCTGGTCTGGTGCGCACACCGACTCGGGCGCAGCCGCGGCAAACTGCACCCCTTCTTCGGTCTGTTCTTCCAGGCTCACGGTACGTTTTTGCTTGCGGTATCGATTAATGAACTCCTGCGCCATCACCGTGCGCAACCAGCCCTCGAGCGAGCCTCGCCCGGTGTAGAAAATCAGCTTAGAGCGTCGAGCCGCCACGCCGTCAGCGCCTGGCTCGCGACTGTCGCTACGCAGATTCAATCCATACAGATCCGCAAACAGCGAATCAGCCAACTCGGAAGCGTGCTCACTATCGTGGGTGATATGAAGGGCCATGCTGTGCAGTTTTTGCCGGTAGCGGCTGATGAAGTCCTGCCAGGCGCGTTCGTGCCCCGCGGCACAGGCACGCGCCAGCGCCAATTCTTCCAGCCGCAAACTTGCGCAGAACTCAGCCGCGTGTTCGGTCGAAGCGCCGGGCTGGTACTTGCGTTGAATCTCCTCGAGGATGGCCGCAAAATCCGCGGTACTCATGCCATAAGCCGCGGCCCCGCTGCGCTGATAAAGGTTCTGCGCGACGTCCTCGACCCGGCCGGATTGGGTGGACCCTGGCATGGCGCTGTCAGGATGCTAGCAATTTTTTGGATGCAAGTCCGTGGAATTCGTACGTTCTCCAAACAGCGAGGCAACCAAACACTCTCCTGGAAGACTCGCAGATTGCGAACCCCGGCACGCACTGGCTAGGCGTGCCGGGCCAATCGCTGGAACGCACGCAAGGGGATTGGTGTCTTCAGTATCTGGAGGCTCGATATGCGGCTTGCCGTGGTATTTGCTGGAATCGCTTTGCTGGTGCTGGCGGCTATCGTTGTTCCGGGCCTGTTACAGGCAGGCGAAGTGGCGCCAGGGTTGAACTACACTCTTCTGAACCCCATTCGCAGTGGCAACCTGACGGTCTTTCCCGTAGTCGCGAGCAAATCGTTCGATACCGGCGAGTTCATTACGCTCGACGAGGGCCTCCGTTCGGGGGATGTTGTCGTGACCGAAGCCGGGCAGGCGCGCGGGTTGATCCGCCGCCGTCCCGGGAGACCTGACGTCATCCATCCCGTGCGGGACGCCGAAGTGAATCGGCTGGTGTTGGTGAATAACTCCAAGCGTCCGTTGTTACTGCTCGCGGGCGAGATTGTAACCGGCGGTAAGCAGGATCGCGTGATCGCCAAAGACCGCATTGTGCCTGCCGAAAGCGATCCCATTGATCTCGGCGTGTTCTGCGTGGAGCCGGGGCGCTGGGTGGCGGCGAACGGCAAGTACGAGTTCAACGCCCCTTCCGCTGGAGCGGTGGGAGGTTTGGTTGCTTCTCCGACCGTGCGCAGCAAGGCCATGGCCGCGAAGAATCAGCAGCAGGTATGGGACAGCGTTCGCAGTTCCCAGCGGGTTATGTCCGAGACGGTTGAGGTCGCCGGAGCTGCTCCCGCGGTGAACTCTACCACTTCTTATGCACGTGTCATGGAGAACAAGGAAGTCCAGAAGCAGGTGGACGCGGTCGCCGGGCCCGTACAGCGCAACTACGAGAGTCTGATCCGCCAGTTGCGTGAAAAGAATGCGGTAGGAGTCGTGGTTGCTGTGAATGGCGACGTAGTGTGGGCGGATATCTTCGCGAGCACCCAGCTACTGCAGAAATACTGGCCGAAACTCGTGCGCTCGTACGCGACCGAGGCAGTTGTAACGCGCGCCAAGGGCGGAGAGGTTAGCATTAAGGAAGCCCAGAAATTCCTCGACGATCTCCAGGGACGCCACCAGACCGCCGACTCCGAACCCGGCGTCTATCGCCAGACCGAAATCACGGGCGATGGCTTCAAGGTTTTCGAACTGACATCGCTATTGCCGAAGACAGGTTTCGCGGTGCACGTAGCCAAGATGGCCGACTGACCAATCATGACAATATGGAGCGACGGGCGCCCCCCGCCGTCCTTCCACATTCTCAGGCGGTCATGAGTTTGCACGTCAATCCGTCGACATCGAACGCGCTAATCCCTTGAGCACCACATCATGGGCGTCATAAGCGAGATTCAGGGCCGGTAATTCGTCGCGCGCAAACCACCGTACATCCGCCGCGTCGCTGCCGGCTTTCAACTCTCCCTCGACCGGACGGCATAAGAAATCAATCAACACATAGTGATACCGCACCCGCTCATCGTCGCTGCGAATCACACGCTCGTATACACCGAGCATGTCGACCGTCTCCACCACCAGCCCAGTTTCCTCACGGGCTTCCCGAACCGTCGCATCCCGTAACGTTTCACCGCACTCCAGCACGCCACCCGGCAGCGACCACTCTCCGAGCAGAGGCGGCTGTCCCCGCCTGATCAGCAGCACGCGGCCGTTTTGAACGATCACGGCACCCACACCGACAAACGGGACCTCGGGATATTCGCGATTCATGAAAACGGATGCCCGCTATTTCGCGCTCACCTGATACTGCTCAATCTTTCCATTTGGCATCACGCGCTCCCACACGTCGAGTGTCTTTTGCGGAAAGCGTACTTCGAACAGCCGGAAAGTCATTCCTCCGCGCTCCTGTTTCACGGCCTGCGTAAACTCCGTCGGCGCTCCCAACGGTCCCAGGCTGCTGGCGAAGTCCTTCAGGGCCTGATCGCTGAAATAGCTGTTGCAGTTGTCAGTGAACAGCGCGCGATTGATCTTGCCCTGCTGCAGCGCGCGAAACACTTCGCGGGCGTTATTCTCCTGCTTGCCGGCGTCGGCCTCGCGGAAGAGCAGAGCAGCAACTTTGCGTGCGATACTGCTCGACGCGTCGACCGAGTCCTGATTGGTGAGCACAACCACCGCCACCCGGGCATCCGGAAGAACCAGGTTGTGCGCAGTGAAACCGGAGACTTCGCCGCCGTGCTCGATCGCGCGCAACCCCAATTCCTGCCGCACGTCTACCCCCAAGCCATACCGCGTGCCCAAGCCGTTCTTCAGGACGACTTCGGTCTCCATCTGCCGGTAGAAAGCGGGTGAGAGCACAGTCTGATTGATCAAACTGATGTCCCACTTCGCCAGATCTTCGGCGGGCATTGCCAGTTCCCCGGCCGCGAACAGCCAGCCTTTGCCCTCCTTCGGAGCAATCCGCGGCGGCCCGATGGCGTAGCGCAGATATCCAGTCGCATCGGTCTCGGTGAGCCGTTCCTGGTCGATATTCATGACGCTCTTCATGCCGAGTGGAGCGAAAATGTGCTGGCTCAGAAACTGGAGCAGAGGCACGCCGCTCGCCTTCTCCACGATCAGGCCCGCGATTACGAAGTTCGTGTTGCTGTACTGCCACTGGGTTCCGGGATCGAAATCGAGCGGCTTGCGCGCCCACCGGTCAAGAATCTTGTCGGCGGTAACGGGCTGCAGCATGAACGGAGGCACGTAGTCCTGCGGCCAGTAATCCTGATATCCCGACGTATGCGAGAGCAGCTGACGAATCGTTACTTCGTTCGCGCGGGTCAGATCGGGTACAAAGCGTGACACCGGATCGTCGAGAGAAAGCTTTCCCTGTTCCGCCAGCAGCAGCACGGCTGTCGCCGTGAACTGCTTGCTGATCGACCCGATACTGTACCGCATCGAGGGCGCGGCCGGCGTCCGCGGCTCGATCCGGCCGGCGCCATAGGCCTGCAGATATGTGATCGCGCCATTCTGGACGACTGCGATCGAGGCGCTCGGAACGCCAGTGCTCGCCAGCGTGTCGCGTGCAATCGTATCGATCTTTTCTCGCAGGCTAGCCGGGATCGATGTCTGCGCTTGAGGTGACAGAAGCGCCAGGGACCAGAAGCCAAGAAATAAGAGTGATGTTCGCAAGCGGCGCATGATTCCCATAGACGATTCCTCAGAAACCGCAACAGTATACGGCCTTTGGGTTAACATGCTGCGGTTGCTAAGAAGCAAAAAGAAACTAGAAACTAGAAAGCCATGTCGCTCGACGAATACCAACGAAAGCGGCGCTTCGAAGGAACACCCGAGCCTCCGCCCAAGCTCGAGAAACAATCGCAGCACCGTTTCGTGGTGCAGCGGCACGACGCGACCCGCCTGCACTACGACTTTCGCCTGGAGATGGAAGGAGTGCTGAAGTCGTGGGCCGTGCCCAAGGGCCCGTCGCTTGACCCTGCGGATAAGCGCCTAGCCATGCAGGTCGAAGATCATCCTGTTTCATATTTTGATTTTGAAGGCACCATCCCCGAAGGCAACTACGGTGCTGGGACGGTGATGGTCTGGGATGTTGGCAAATGGGAGCCGCTCTCCCCGATTCCCGTAAAAGGCGAATACCTCCCTGGCACTGAAGGAGAAGCCATCGCCATGCTCGCAAAAGGCGATCTGAAATTTCGTCTCAAGGGAAAGCGGCTCAACGGCGATTTTGCGCTCGTGCACATCAAAGGCCGCCGCCCCGGAAGCAAGGGCAACGAGTGGCTCCTGATCAAGAAAAAAGACGATCACGTCGTCGCGGGATTCGACATCGACGCCTATGAAACCTCGGTCCTCACCGATCGCACGATGGCGCAAATTGCCGGTGACGAAGGCTCCGCCCAATGGAAAAGCAGCCGTCCGGCGACTCGGGGGAAACTGAAAGCGGCCTGGCTTGCCGACGCTGTGGCCCGCGCCGACCGTAAGGGAAAATCGCTCACGACACAGGGCACAGAGGACACAGAGGGCGCAGAGAAAACCAAAATCAGGGCAAAAAACAAATCTCGTTTGGCAAGTCCGGACGTCAAGACCGCATCCATCGCAGTCAGCTCGAAGACCCAAGTTTCCTCTGCGAACCCTGCGTCCTCTGCGGTTAAACGCTCTGTCATGCCCACGACCATCCACCCCATGCTCGCAACTCCTGCCGCCAAGCCCTTCGACGACCCCAACTGGGTGTTCGAAATCAAGTGGGACGGCTACCGCGCCGTCGCCTTCATGGACGAGGGTAGCCTGCGACTGGTCTCACGCAGCCAGAACGACCTTACCAAACAATTCCCCGAACTCCGCGACCTGCCCAAATTCGTAAAAGCCCAGCGCGCCATCCTCGACGGAGAAATCGTCGCTCTCGACGACCAGGGCCGCCCTTCTTTCAGTCTGATGCAGCAGCGCACCGGATTCCGCCCCGGCAAACACCGACTTCCTGGACGCGAGGGCGTTCCAGTCATCTACTACGCGTTCGATCTGCTCTACCTCGACGGTATGGACCTGCGCCGAGTCAGCCTGGAGCAGCGCAAGCAACAACTGCAGTCCGTGATCGAGAACAGTGCGGTCGTTCATTTCTCCGATCACTATCCCGAGAAAGGAATCGCCCTTTTTGAAGCCGCCCGGCAGCGCGGCCTCGAAGGCATCGTAGCCAAGAAGCGCAGCAGCACCTATGACGAGAAACGCTCCAGCGAATGGCTGAAGATCAAAATCACCACCAGCCAGGAATGCGTCATCGGAGGCTACACCGACCCCGAAGGCAGCCGCGAGCATTTCGGCGCATTGGTGTTAGGCCTGTATGACAAGCAAGAACGCCTCATCCACGTAGGACAGGTGGGAACCGGGTTCGATCAGAGAGCTTTGAAGGAGGTTTCCGATTCCTTGCGGCCGCTCGAAACGAAGAAGAACCCGTTCTACGGCGAGGTTGCCGCACTGCGCAAAGTCCACTTCGTGCGCCCCGAACTCGTCGCCGAAATCAAATTCTCCGAGTGGACCCACGAGACCGCCGAAGGCGGCACGAAACTCCGAGCGCCCGTGTTCATGGGCCTGCGACCGGATAAGTCTCCCGAGGAATGCAGGTTGGAGGAAGCAGTGCCGAGTGGGGAGTAGCGTTTGGCGAGTTGGTCGTCTTCTCACAAGGAAGCCGCTTCGAGCATTCTGAGTGTAATCGGGGATATTAGAATAGTTAGCGGCTCACCTTGGATCGGTGCAGTAAAATTGGCCAATGTTAGCTGTGCTGCTACATGGCGGGTGGGACACCATCATCGCTGCCATTCTCTTCTGGCTATCACCGTTCATCGTTTTGTTTTTAATTGCGAACTGGGTGATGCGGTGGAGACGAAAACGAAGGCATTACTTGATCCACAAGTCTGAGTCAAATACACACCGGAAGATACACACTGGAAGATCACCAAAACCCGAGTAGAATCAGTGCCGGGACTTACAGGATGTCATTAGCCAATCTTGACGACAGAGAACGTGCCGTAGTGCGAGAGTGTCTGAGGGCAGCCGTAGAAGGGCCTTTCTTCCCGGACTGGGAGTTCAGCATCATATTTGGTCTCACGCGGGATGAAGTGAAGCAGGTTCTCATTTCTTGGCCTGAACTCAACGAAGCTGACGAGTCCGTCGTGCGGGCAATCAACAACTCCTTCAACAACCTTTTGGGTTACCCGACGCGGAACAAGCAAGAGCTATGGCCGAAGTTCATTTCGGTGAGCGGAATCGAGCTTGCACGGATTTTTGATAAGTGGAAAGACAGAACCCCACGCCCTTCCTACAAGGTGCGCGATCACTTTGACGACGCAATGTGAGAATGTTGTAACCAGGCGATTCGCACCAACTACCACGACCTTCATTCATGACGTAGCTTCTCGAAACAGCAACGAGCAACGAGCAACCAGCAACCAGAAACTCGCCACTCGCGACTCGCCGCTCGCCACTCGCGACTCGCCACTCGCGACTCACAGCTACTTCACATCCTTCATCGCCATCAGCGACCCGTAGTCCCGTCCCGAAGGTTCCACCGCCCGCACGATCACTCCAGCAAAGGCCTCGCGGAACTCCGGGAACTTCGCCAGCAGCGCCTTGGTCACGGCCACGTTCTCCTGATACGTCTGCGCAGTATTCGAGACATCGGCCGCCTGGTATTTCGCCACTACGTCCAAATCATTTCCCACCGCCAGCGGAAAAACATCCGTCAGATGATAGGTCTTTGCGCCCGCGCTCACATCCACCGTGGTTCCGTTCACGGGCAGATCGCTGGGCAGCACGGCCTGCATCTCGTCGTAGAGCTTGTCGGTGACGAGCGTGCTCATGAAGTCCACCGGAGCCGAAAGCGCGGTTGCTTCCCGGTAGTACAGCCACGCATTCCGATTCTGCCCTTTGGTCTTGAATTCCCGGGCGCGCTGGGCGAACCACGCGCCATCGTGCCCGTTCACCTTAACCGGCCGGGCATAAAAGCCGGCCAGCTTCCAGTCCGTCCCCACCTGCTGCAGGATCATTGTCAGCGTCCGCGCGTCCTGCCCGCCCTGTGCGTCGATGATGACGACGGCGTATTTGCCCGGCGGCAGGTTGTGCAGCATGAACACGGCGCTGTCCGTTGTCTGTCCTGACTTACCAAAAACGCCACATAGAAATTCATTGTGTTCCTGCGTTTCGCTCCCCTCGGTAGTCAGCACGTAGGGCGGGCGAACCGCTGCATGGGCACCGGTAAACGCGGCTTGACTTTCCTTGACGGCCGCCTCAATTCCGCTGAAATTTGCGGCCACCGCGGCAATGGAATTCTGCTGCAACGTGGCGGAGTCCCCACGCACAGCCACATCGAAGTAGTGCTTGGCCGTGGTTTCCAGGGCCATACGGACCGCCGGTTCCATGTCGGCCGCGCTCTGGCAAGTTTGGGCATGCACCGCCGCCGCTCCCACCAAAAAGAGCCACAGGCACCCGCATCGAGTTGCGTAACTCCTTCGCGCTTGGGGCCCATCGCACGCCACGATCAGATCTCCCCCTGCATTTTACGATGCTCTCAAACTGCGGCGCAGCGTAAATGCTTACGCAGGTTACACCTGGAGACGCCAGGCAAGATAGAGTGCAAGAAATATCGCGGCCGGGCGTTCTACTAACGATGGTAAAATCAATCTGGGGTGCAGCCGTTAGGAACGGCTGTGGCTCGCAGAGACGGGGACTTCTGATGCAGCGCACACACCGATGGATGTTGGTGCTTTTGAGCCTGGCGCTGCTCGCTCCAATTGCCCCCGCCCAGAGAGTTCGCCCTACCCAGACCAAGCATCCGAGCAGCCATCGTAAGGCTCCGCCGAAGCCACTCCCGCTTCCGCCTCTGCGACCCGGCCCGCTGCCCCAGCTCCCGATGGATCTGATTCCGGCTGCCCCCCCGAACGTGGTTTACGAGAATGGTTTGCTCATGATCGTTGCCCAAAATTCGACCTTGGGCGACATTCTTCGCGATGTGCACAAGTTGACCGGTGCCACCATCGATATTCCACCCAATGCAACCGAGCGAGTGGTGACCCGGCTCGGTCCCGGTGCGCCCCGCGACGTGTTGGTGAGCTTGCTCAATGGGACGGGCTTTAACTACGTGATGCTGGGATCGAGTGCAGACCCAAAAGGTGTTGCCAGCATCGTGCTCACTGCCAAGCCCGCCAGTGGAGCGACTCAAACGGCGGCCAATACCTTCCAGCCACCGCAGCCCGTTTATCCGAATCAGATGCCGGTGCCTCAGCCGTTAGTAGCTCAGCAGCAGGTGGTTGCGCAGCCTGCGGCCACCGAAGGCGACGAGGCCACCGATGAACAGGATGCTGCGGACGAGAACGCCGACCAGGAGCAAACCGACGGCGAGCCGGATGCAAACGGCGCGGCCCAGCAGCCGCAGCAACCGAACGCCGGTCCAAAGACTCCCGAGCAGATTCTCGAAATGCTCCGCCGCCAGCAGCCCGTGCCCCCCGGCCAGCCTGGCGCGCCTCCTAACCAGCAGCCACCCCAGAACTAGCGACGTGTTGCCGGACCGGGGTAGTCTTCTCTATTGCACCGCGACCCGATTGGGGTGGATGGGAGGGCAAAGGTCAGTCGCCGCGCCGTACGTCAACACAGTGATCTTTGACTGACTCAATCTGCTCGCAAATCTCCTGAATAGGAGACGTGACGATTGGCGCGCTGTAAGCGGGGTGACGAAACTCCAGGCGCATCCCCCGGCCGATGAAGCGCATCTTGAGCATGGAGCCGCCCCAGGTGGAGCCCGCGATGCTCACCTGAACTGGTTGCGGACAATATTGCGGATGTCCTGAAATCAACGCCGAACTGTTGCCCAGAAGCAGTGCCGTGTAGGAGTGGTGCTGAGTCCGAATCTGCAGCACGGTGTCAGGCGGCAGACCTTCAAGAAATACGCCTCCCTCGATTTCGGAGCCGACGATACTCCGATTGACCCGATCGCTGAGGTTGGGATGAGGCGTGAACATAATTCACTCTACCGGGGTTGGCCCCCCGTCACAAGCCCCAATATTGATGGCTGGGACGAAATTTGTCCACCTGCCAGTGAGCAAGGCCAGAGGGCCGAGGGGATGGAGAGGTTTTCGGAACAGCCGTCTAGTCGCCGCTCATCTGGCTTTGGTGGGGCACCAATGCAGAAAGGGCATTGGACGTCCGGGAAGGGTTGAAAGCCGACAAAATCCCCGCCACCGCGCAATACGCGCCAACAACACCCAAAACCACACAGGAAATCGTCGTGCCAATCGTTACCAGGGCAATCAGAAGTGCGTTCACGGTCACAAACCCTTGTCCGCATCCACTGCAGCGCTGGGATGCGAAGCTCTCACTTTACTCGCGTTTGACGCCCGTCTCCGTTAACAACTAAGATACGGTAGTCGAACTACACTCCTTCACTTTCTAACAATTCTGGGGACCCGTCCACATTACGGAAGTGCATTTTTGTTGCGTCCGATGGCCATTACAAAGATCTCGGTGCGCGGGGCGCGCCAGCACAACCTGAAGAACATCGACGTCGAAATCCCCCGCAACACCCTTACGGTGATTACCGGCCTCAGCGGTTCCGGAAAGTCTTCGCTCGCTTTTGACACCATCTATGCCGAGGGCCAGCGCCGCTATGTAGAGACGCTCTCTGCCTACGCCCGCCAGTTTCTCGACCAGATGGAGCGTCCCGATGTCGATTCCATCGACGGACTGAGCCCGTCCATCTCGATTGAGCAGAAAACCACCAGCCGCAGCCCCCGCTCCACCGTCGGCACCATCACGGAAATCTACGACTACCTGCGCCTCCTGTATTCCTCGATTGGCTTGCCCCACTGCCCCAATTGCGGCAAGCCCATCACCCGCCAGTCGGCAGACCAGATCGTCCAGCGCGTCCTTGCTCTCACCCCTGATGACCGCGTCATGATCATGGCTCCCATCGTTCGCGGCCGTAAAGGTGAGTTCAAGAAGGAGATGGAAAAGCTTGTCCAGCACGGCTTCACGCGCGCCCGCGTCGATGGCGAGCTGCTCAATCTCGAAGACGATATCCGCCTCGACAAGCGCAAGAACCACACCATTGAGGTCGTGATTGACCGCCTGCTCGTGAAGCCCGGCATCGAGCATCGCCTGGAAATGTCCGTCGCGCTCGCCATGAAGCTGGGCGGCGGCCTGGTCCTGGTCGCCGTGGTTAACGGAGACGAAACCCTCTACTCTTCGCTCCTGGCCTGTCCCGATTGCGGCATCAGCGTCCCGCAACTGGAGCCGCGCTCTTTCTCGTTCAACAGTGCCTACGGAGCCTGCCCCGAATGCCACGGCCTGGGCAGCCGCTACGATTTCGATCCCGCCAAACTGATTGTCGACTGGTCCAAGCCCCTGCTCGATGGCGGTCTCGGCCCAGGTTCGTCGTCCCAGAACCTGATTCATGGTTTGCAGTTGGTTGCCGAAGCCTATGGTCTGGATCTGGCCACGCCGTTTGAGAAATTTCCCGACAAGATCCAGAACCTGCTGCTCTATGGTGAGCCCGATCGCCGCGGCAAAACCGGCTTCCTCGGCATTCTCGGACACCTCAAGCAGAACCTGGACGCATCGACCTCCGACACCTACCGCGAATACCTGCTCGACTACATGTCGGCCACCGAGTGCACCGTGTGTCACGGCAAGCGTCTGCGGCCCGAAAGCCTCGCGGTCAAGGTGAACGGCATGTCGATCGCCGACTTCACCGGATTGCCCATCTCTCGCTCTCTCGATATCGCCCGCAAGATCAAGCTGACGGGCAGGGATGAGACCGTGGCCGGCCGCATCGTCCACGAGATCACCGAGCGTCTGGAATTCCTGAACGCTGTCGGACTCGGATACATCTCACTCGACCGTTCCGCCGCTACTCTTTCCGGCGGCGAAGGCCAGCGCATCCGCCTCGCCACCCAGATCGGTTCGAAACTCCGCGGCGTGCTCTACGTTTTAGACGAGCCCTCGATTGGCCTCCACCATCGTGACAACGGCCGCCTGCTCGCGGCGCTCGAAAACCTGCGCGACCTCGGCAATACTGTGCTCGTCGTTGAGCACGACGAAGAAACCATCCGCCGCGCCGACTACGTCATCGATCTCGGTCCCGGCGCGGGCCGTCACGGCGGCGAACTCGTGGCCAGCGGAACTCCCACAGAAATCATGGACTCGCCCGCGTCGCTCACCGGCGCCTACATGGCTGGACGCCAGCACATCGCGATGCTGCCCGAGCGTCGCAGCCCGAACGGCAAGAACATCACCGTCCTCGGGGCGCGTGAGAATAACCTGAAAAATCTCGACATCGTTTTCCCCCTCGGTGTTATGACGGTCGTGACCGGCGTCTCCGGTTCCGGCAAATCGACTCTCGTGAACGACATTCTCTATCGCGCCCTCGCCAAGCAGCTCTATCGCTCGCGCGAGGAACCCGGTACCCACAAAGGTCTCAGCGGGACCGACCTGATTGACAAAGTCATCCGCATCGACCAGTCACCCATTGGCCGCACGCCGCGCTCCAATCCCGCGACCTACACCGGCATGTTCGCGCAGATCCGCGACCTCTACGCCATGCTGCCCGAGTCGCGCGAGCGCGGATACAAGCCTGGACGCTTCTCCTTCAATGTCTCCGGTGGCCGCTGCGAAGCCTGCCAGGGCGAAGGCCAGCGCCGCATCGAAATGAACTTCCTGCCCGACGTGTATGTGCAGTGCGAAGTCTGCGGCGGCCGCCGCTACAACCATGAAACGCTCGCCGTCCGCTACAAGGGCTACTCCATCGCCGACTTGCTCGAAGCGCCGGTCTCGGACGCCCTCCCGATCCTCGAAAATATCCCGCAGGTGAAACAGAGACTTCAAACGCTTGTCGACGTCGGCCTCGGATACATTCACCTGGGTCAATCCGCCGTGACGCTTTCCGGCGGCGAAGCCCAGCGCATCAAGCTGGCCCGCGAACTCAGCAAACGCCAGACCGGCAAAACTCTCTACCTGCTCGATGAGCCCACCACCGGCCTGCATTTCGACGATGTACGCAAACTGCTCGACGTCCTCCACCGCCTCACCGACCTGGGCAACACGGTGATCATCATCGAGCACAATCTCGACGTGATCCGCAACGCCGACTGGATCCTCGATCTCGGCCCCGAAGGTGGAGAAGAAGGGGGCCGCCTGGTTGCGCAAGGCACTCCCGAACAGATCGCGCGCGTGAAGAAGTCTTACACGGGCCAGGCGCTCGCACATTATTTCAACGGCGCCAAACAAAACGTGAACGCAACCATTCCACAGGACGTGCAGTGAACACTTTCGCGGACAGTCCAGAAGGGCGGCCGGAGACTCAGCCTGAATTGACTCCTGCCATACCGCGTGCGCCCGAGCCCGTTGCCGGGCTGCCCGCCGACCAACTTCCCGCTGTCCCGCGGGATCCGGTGTGGAGCGGCCTGGACGTTTTCCGTCTGCTGATCATCGCGCTCGTCATTCTTTTCGCCTCCGTGTTCGCCATGCTTGCCGTTGTGCCCGGCGCAACCTTCAAGGCGCGAGCTCTCCGCCTCACTTCCCTTCCTGAGCTGATGATCGTCGCCCAGATGTTCGCCTATCTGTTGGTGCTCGGCTACATGTACATCCTGGTTACGAAGGAAAGGCGTAGCCCGCGATTCTGGAAATCCATCCACTGGAATTGGCCCGCGAACATCTGGCCGTTCATGGGCCTGGGTCTTGCGATGCAGATCGTCTTTCTCCTCCTGGGGCGCTTTCTTCCTTTTCCCAAGGAGACACCATTTGACGCATTGCTCCGTCGCCCTGCGACGGTAGTTCTGATCGCGGTTTTCGCCGTGACTCTCGGGCCGCTGATGGAGGAATTGTTTTTCCGCGGATTCTTCTACCCGGTACTGGCGCGCCGCTTCGGCATGGGCATAGGAATTTCCGTGTCTGCCTTGGGATTCGGTCTGATGCACGCCGCTCAATACGGATACTCCTGGGCGTCCGTACTCCTGATTTTCCTGGTAGGCCTGGTTCTAGGCACGGTGCGAGCGAAAAAAGATTCCGTAGCCGCAGGTGTTCTAGTCCACGCAGGCTACAACGGAACCATCATCTTGATGCTCCTCATCGCCACCGACGGCTTCCGCCATTTGGAAAAGCTCAGTAGTCAGTAGCCAGTTTTCCTCTGTGATCCTCTGTGTTCTCTGCGGTAATCGTTCTTCGCGGCGACCGTGTGATCTCTAGAGGTCCAGCAATGAATGACTGCCCACTGGCCACTGACCACTGCCCACTGTTATAAAAGGACTTCATGTCCACCGCGCGCCAAGAGCTCCTGGAAATGCTGGCCAAAAAGTCTTTCCGCCTCGGAGAGTTCCAACTCTCCTCCGGCGGCACCAGCGACTACTACGTCGACTGCCGCACCACTACGCTCGATGCCCGCGGCGCGCAACTCACGGGCGAAGTCTTCCTCGAAGAAATCCGGGAACTCGGATGGGAACCCGAAGCCATCGGAGGCCTCACCATGGGCGCCGACCCCATCGTTGTCGCCATCGCTATCGCCAGCGGCAAAATACACGGCTTTCTCGTCCGCAAAGCCGAAAAGCAACACGGCACGGGCCAGCGCATCGAAGGCTTCCGCGAAAAAGGTGCTGCCGTCGTCATCGTCGACGACGTTTGCACCACCGGCGCCTCGACCGTCCAAGCCATCGAGGCCGCCCACGACTTCGGATTCGAGATCGTAGGCGCAATGTGCCTGGTAGAACGCCAGGAAGCGCACGGCCGTCCCAACGTGGAGAAGGCCGCCGCGCCCGCCCCGTTCATCTCGATTTTCACTGCGAACGAAGTGCGGAAGCATCACTTGGAGATCAGCGGATAGAGTCTCGTAGCCAAAAGCCAAAGGCCAAGAGCCGAAAGCCTATAGCCTAGAATGATTCAAACTCTCGAATGGACCGACCACGGCGTACGCTTCATTGACCAGACGAAGCTGCCCACCGAAGAAGTGTATGTAACCTGCACCACCCACCAGCAGGTAGCCGACGTCATCCGCAACATGGTCGTGCGGGGCGCGCCCGCAATCGGCGTGGCCGCTGCCATGGGTATCGCGCTCGGCGTGAAAAACTCCAAAGCCGAAAACGGTGCCGACCTCAAGAAAGACTTCAACCAGATCTGCGAAGCGATTCGCCAGACGCGTCCAACTGCCGTCAATCTCTTTTGGGCAATCCGCCGCATGCAGGACAAGTTTGAAACCCTGCGCATCCGTCCCATCCCGCAGATCAAGCAAGCGCTAATCGAAGAAGCGCAGCGCATGCACACCGAAGACATCGCCGCCAACCAGGCCATGGGACGCCACGGCGCAGCGCTCATGCCCTCCAGCGGCGGCGTGCTTACCCACTGCAACGCCGGCGCGCTCGCCACCGCCGGATACGGTACCGCTCTCGGCGTCATCCGCGCGGCCGTGGAACAAGGCAAGAAGATTCACGTTTATGCCGACGAAACGCGTCCCTTCCTGCAAGGCTCGCGCCTCACTGCCTGGGAACTAATGAAAGACGGCATTCCCACGACGGTCATCTCCGACAACATGGCCGGCGCAATGATGAAACAAGGCAAGATCAGAGCCATCGTCGTGGGCGCTGACCGCATTGCCGCCAACGGCGACGTCGCCAACAAGATTGGCACTTACACCGTCGCGGTCCTGGCCAAAGAACACGGCATCCCGTTCTACGTAGCCGCGCCGATCTCAACCGTCGATCTGGAAACTCCCGATGGCAGCAAGATTCCGATCGAACAGCGCAACGCAAAAGAAGTAACGCACATCGCCGGCAAGCAAATGGTTCCCGACGGAGTCGAAGTAGAGAATCCAGCCTTCGACGTAACCCCCGCAAAGTACGTAGCAGCGATCATCACCGAAAAAGGCGTAGCGAAGGCTCCCTACGAACAATCGCTGCGCCAGTTAGCCGAGAAAGTGTAGGGCGGACACTCCCTTCGGCTCCGCTCAGGGCAGGCTCTGTCCGCCAAAAGTGACACTACCCGACCGCCGTGGGATCCCTTAGATTTCGTCCGGAGCTTCATCCTGCCAAGTTGAACTTTTCTCCCTCCTCATGCGTAAATAAACCTAGGGAGGTCTCCCCATGCTCGCATTCCTGCTTTGGTGCCTTCTCTTCGTCCTCTGCTGGCCTCTGGCCCTGCTCGCCCTGATCCTCTATCCCATCGTGTGGCTTCTGCTGCTCCCGTTCCGACTGGTCGGCATCGCGGTCCACGGAGTGCTCGCATTGGTAACCGCCGTTATTCTGTTTCCCGCGCGTTTGCTGAGCGCGCCATTCAAGCTCCGGCACGTGGTTTAGCAGGCATCTCGTTGGTCGACGACAAAACCGGAGCGTTTTTCCTCTGTGCCCTCTGTTCCCTCTGTGGTTATGTTTCTTGGATCGACGACCCGGATTTAGTGTCATGGGAACTCATCCGGTTGTCGTTCGCGCTCCATCTCATCGCTTCCAGTAAAACCATGCCGAGAATGACCAGGGCCCACACCTGGTGAGGCATAACCAGCGCATTCCACCACCATGAGCCTTGCACCGCCGCGCTGACGTAACCTCTCAGCTGCATTTGTTCCAGCAAGGTTCCGCCGGGCACCAAGAAGGGAAGAATCAAACAAAAGGTCATGTTCCCGAGTGACCGAATTCTTCCGGACAGCTCAGTCAGACTCCAGGCCAGAGGGAAAGCCAGCAAGGACGCATCGTACAGCCGGTGGTAGACGGGCAAGAGGCTGATCACTACGAGCGCACTCAAGCCGAGCAATTGCTCGTTAGCGGAGTGCTTCCTTTGAAGGAATAACCACCAGAGTCCCGCAATGATTCCCACCGTCAGCGCCAGACCGTTCGCAGTGGCCCGATCGTGAAGAATGACGTAGAGCAGCACCTGGAGATTCACCAAGCCAAAGCGAATCGGATTGGCCTCGGTGAAGTCCCCCAGGCTGCCGCGGGAAAACAAGATCCGATTGTCATCGAGGTAGCTCTCAAGCCACGGTGCGCCTGCGATCGTCAATCGAAAAACAGCGAGACCAGCGATCACGGCAACGATTCCGATCGCGGTACCTGCCAAGCGCCATCGTCGGCACAGCAGGAAATAAAGCAGGAAGGGAAGAGCAATCTGGGGCTTAAGACTGATGGCGATCGCCAGCAGCGCCCCCGCCAGGATGTCGTGCCGGCGTTCCGCCGCCAGGCACACGATTGCCGCGATTGAGACAACGACAATGGCGATGCTGCCCGCTCCCAACCCGGTGTGGAAAGGAGCGAGCGCCAGTAGAAACGCGCAAAAGACATAGGTCCGTGGCTCGTTCCAGCGGAGACGGATGAGTAAAGCAAGCGACACACCCATGGACGCATAGGCCAACAGATTGATGGCCAACCATACGGCATGCGCAAGGGGCCAAGGAAGAATCGTCATCGGAGCGAGTACAAAGAGAGCGGTGAGCGGGTAGGCGGTGGGGATTCCCCGCCTGAGAACCAAGGTTCCGTTCGCAAGATCTTTTTCAAGAAACTCGGGTTGTTCCGCCTCGCGAGGCCACCGCCGAGCCAGATTAGCGGGGCTGTAGGGATCAATCCCCTTTACCCAGGCTTTGCTCTGAATGTAGGGAGAAATGAAATCGTTAAAGTCTCGGTGATGAGCAAACCGTAAGGGGCCGCGCACGATGAACTCAGTGCCCGCCAGAAGGATCAAGAGCCATAGGATGAGGGTCCACCGTCGCCCACGGCAGTTGATCAGGTTCACCATACTGTTGCGGTCACCCTTGCAGGCGATGCCCCCACGACAGTCACCGGGACGGCGGCGCTACAGTTCGCCATTCGAGGTCCTAGCCTTGCATCGTCTTCAGTTGGGGGCTGAGTCGCAGTTTGGGTTCGGTGGCTCGCTGCACGTCCTCCACCGTCAGGCCGGGAGCGATCTCTTCGAGCAGCAGGCCCTCGGGCGTGACTCGGATAAAAGCCATCTCGGTGACGATCGTGTCCACGACCTTCACCCCGGTCAGCGGGAGCGTGCATTTCTTCAGGATTTTCGGTTGGCCGTCTTTGGTGGCGTGCTCCATAGCGATGATCACGCGGCGTGCGCCGGCGACCAAGTCCATCGCGCCGCCCATGCCTTTGACCATTTTGCCGGGAATCATCCAGTTGGCGAGATTGCCCTGTTCGTCGACTTCCATCGCGCCGAGCACGCTCAGATCGACGTGGCCGCCGCGAATCATGGCGAACGAATCGGCGCTTGAAAAGTAGGCAGTGCCGGGAAGTTCGCTGACGGTTTCCTTGCCGGCATTGATCAGGTCGGCGTCTTCGGTGCCTTCGGCAGGATACGGGCCGATGCCGAGCATGCCGTTCTCGGATTGAAGAATAACGTCCATGCCCGGCGGAACGTAATTGGCAATCAGCGTGGGCAAGCCGATGCCGAGGTTGACGTAGAAGCCGTCGCGTAGTTCACAGGCGATACGCCTGACGATGCGCTCACGTTTGTCGGTATCCTTTGTTGCTTTCGGCAAAGTTGACATTGTTTCCTTCGAAGAAACAGTCGGCGGTCGCTAGTCGTTGGTCGTATTCGGCAGTGATACGCTAACGACTAGCGACTAACGACCAGCGACTTCCTTCCTCACCGTTCTCTTCTCGATTCGTCTCTCAAACAGCTCGCCCTGGAAAATTCTTTTCACGAACACGCTGGGCGTATGGACCATGTCGGGATCGAGTTCTCCGGGTTCGACCAGGTGTTCGACTTCAGCGATGGTGACCTTGGCGGCGGTGGCCATCATGGGATTGAAGTTGCGCGCGGTCTTGCGATACACCAGGTTGCCCCACTTGTCGCCCTTCCACGCTTTGACGAACGCGAAGTCCGCTTTTAGCGCGCGCTCCATAATGTAAGTGCGGCCGTCGAAATCGCGGGCTTCCTTGCCCTTCGCGACCATGGTTCCCACTCCCGTGGGAGTAAAGAACGCCGGAATGCCCGCTCCCGCGGCACGAATCCGCTCAGAGAACGTTCCCTGCGGAACCAGGTCGAGCTGCACGGTGCCGTTCAGCACCATCTGTTCAAGAAGCTTATTTTCGCCGACGTAGGTGCCAATGTGACGCCGGATCTGGCCATTGGCGAGCAGCAGCCCCATGCCGAAGCCGTCGACTCCCGCGTTGTTGCTGATGGTGGTGAGGTTCTTAACCCCCTTGCGGGCGAGGGCGCGGATTAGATTCTCCGGCATTCCGCAAAGCCCGAACCCGCCGACCATGATGGTGGCCCCTTCAAATACATCTCGGATCGCCTCTTCGGCGCTAGCGACGACCTTGTGCATAGCAGACGAATTCTAACGGATCGTGTGAGAATGCACCACGGAGACACGGAGACACGGAGAAATTCTGAATTCATTTTCTTTTGCCTTTCTCTGTGTCTCCGTGTCTCCGTGGTGAGTTTCTTCTTAGCTCGTGGGCGCGTTCGAATTCCTGGGCCAGTTCGCGGGTGTCCAGGTTTTCCCGGATGTGGGCGAGGCGCTGTTCGAGTTTCTGCAAGGCGTCGGAAAGATTTTTCTTATTGGTGATGGCGACGTCGCGCCACATTGAGTACGGGCTGCTCGCGATGCGGGTGAGTTCGCGCAGAGTCTTTCCACCGATATCGAGCACGGGCGCGTCCGGTCCAAATTCTTCTACTAACGCAGCGGCGAGCGCAGTCGAGATCATCTGCGGAAGGTGGCTGATCCAGGCGCAGAAGCGGTCGTGGTCGGCGGGATCAAGCAGCGCGACCCGAGCGCCCATTTTTTCAGCGCAATGAACGAACTCTCCGCAGAGTCCGGCGTGCACGTTCTGGCCGGGAAGCGGCGTGAACAGCCAGGCAGCGCCTTCGAACAGATTGGCATCGGCGAACTCGACGCCGGCGTGCTCCTTGCCTGCCATGGGATGCCCCGCGAGGAAGCGCTGCCCGGCGTTTCGCCCGAACGACTTGACCGCGCGCCGCACAATTTCCACTTTGGTGCTGCCAACGTCCGTCACCAGAGTCTTTGCGGGAAGCGCGGGGCCGAGGCGGTCGATGAGATCGAGGATAGGGATCACCGGTGTTGCCAGCACGACCAGATCACTGCCGTGCACGGCATCCGCGGGATTGGTAGATCCCGTGTCGATGGCGCCGCAGTCCTGTGCTCGCTCGAGGACGGGAGCGCGATCGCAGCCGACGATGCGTCCGGCAAGGCGGCGCTTCTTGAGGGCGAGGCCGAGCGAGCCGCCGATCAGACCCGTGCCGATGATGGTGACTTGCTTGAAGGCCATTGGTGTTGCTGGAAAATTGAGTTTTGTCATCCCGAGCGGAGCGAGGGATCTGCATCTCGCGGCGAACTGCAGATCCCTTGCTTCGCTCGGGATGACAATCCTAAGCAGCGAAAGCAGTTTACGCGATCTGGCGGCCGATGGCGGGGGCGATCATTCGGATCCCGTCCATCAGCTTCGCAAACTGCTCGGGGTAGAGCGACTGCGCGCCGTCCGACAGTGCCTTATCGGGTTGGTGATGGACCTCGATCAGCAAAGCATCGGCCCCGGCGGCGACCGACGCGAGCGCCATGGGCGGAACCTTGTCGCGTCGTCCGGTGCCGTGTGAGGGATCGGCGGTCATAGGCAGGTGCGAGAGTTTGTGGACGATCGGGATGGCTGAGATATCCATCGTGTTGCGCGTGTATGTCTCGAAGGTGCGAATGCCGCGCTCGCACAGAATAATTTCGTAGTTGCCTCCGGAGAGCAGGTATTCGGCGGAGAGCAAAAGTTCCTCGATGGTGGCTGCGATCCCGCGTTTGAGGAGCACGGGCTTGCGGGCCTTGCCCAACTCGCGCAGCAGATTGAAGTTCTGCATGTTGCGCGCGCCCACTTGGAAAATGTCAATGTAGGGGAGCATCAGCGGGATCTGCGAGATTTCCATGACTTCGCTGATGACGAGCAGGTTGAACCGGTCGCCCGCCTCGCGCAGCAGTTTCAAACCTTCTTCGCCCATACCCTGGAAGGAATAAGGCGATGAGCGCGGCTTGAAGGCTCCACCGCGGAGCACGCGGGCGCCGGCTTTGGCGATCAATTCGGAAACAGCGAAAAGCTGGTCGTGGGATTCGACCGAGCACGGCCCGGCCATGACGACGATGCTTTTGCCGCCAATTTCCAGGCCATTGCCAAACTTTATGACGGTGCCCTCGGGGCGGAAGCTGCGTCCGGCGAGCTTGTAAGGCGAAGTGATGCGGTGGACTTGTTGCACGCCCGGCAGCATCTCGACTTCGCGGATGTCGAATTCGGGATGTGCGCCCACTCCGCCAAGCACGGTCTGGCGCGCCCCGGTGGAGCGGTGGACCTCGAAGCCCATCTGGACCAGTTGATCGATCACATGCTGGATCTGATCTTCACTGGCCGAATCTTGCATGGCGACAATCATGAGTGCACTCGTAGAGCGTAGTTGGTCGTCAGTCGTTAGTCGTTTGCGAACGACCAACGACCATCGACTAACGACAGGTTTCTGGTCCTAATCCTCCAACTGCGAATCAAGTTCCGTTTCGTGAGAGCTGGGCTCTGGGTCGGGAACGATCTCGTGCTTCTGGATGCTGCGCATCACGTCCATGATTCGTTCATAAATCTGCGAGAGATCGCGTCCGGCGAGCGGACCTTGGCTGCTTTGCTGTACGTTCGATATTACCTCGCGTTCACGCTCTGGTTCGTAGATGGGCAAGTTCGTGTTGCGTTTCAGACGGCCGATTTCGATCACCGCGGAGGCGCGCTCGTTGAGCAGCGCCGCCAGCTTGCGGTCGAGGTCGTCAATTTTCTTGCGCCAGTCGGAAATGTCCATAGAGCTGCGAGCTACGAGCTGCGAGCCACGAGCGAACGTACAAATTCTGCCACAGCCGCGGCTTCTCGTCCTTGATTTTGTTCGATCAACTGCACAATCGCGCTGCCGACGACCGCGCCTTCGGCGAACTTTCCGACCGACTTGAACTGCTCCGGCGTTGAGATCCCGAAGCCGACCGCCACCGGTAGCTTGGTGAAGCGGCGGATGCGCTTGACCAGTCCGCTGGCGTCCTCAGGCATCTGCTGTCGCGCCCCGGTCACGCCCGTGCGCGAGATAGCGTAAATGAATCCCTTGGAAACCTGGGCAATTTGTTTCAGGCGCTGGTCGGTCGACGTTGGCGCTGCCAGGAAGATGGTGGCGAGGTCATTCTTGCGCGCCTCGCACAGGTACTCTTTCGACTCTTCGACGGGCAGATCGGTGAGCAGCACACCATCCATTCCGGCATGGCGGGCCACTCTGCAGAACTTTTCGAGTCCCATGCGAAGAATGGGATTGAGATAGGAAAACACGATCAAGCCGACGGACTGCGATTGCTCGCGGATTTCGGCGGCGAGCTTGAGAACTTGCTCAAGTGACGTGTTGTGCTTCAGTGCGCGTTCACTAGCGCGCTGGATGACGGGGCCATCGGCGAGCGGATCGCTGAAGGGGACGCCGAGTTCGATCACGCTGGCGCCCGCGTCAATCGCCGCGAGCACGACCTGCCGCGTGGTGGCAAGGTCCGGGTCGCCACAGGTTACGTAGGCGACGAGCGATGGCTTGTTGTCGAAGTGAAAGGGCATGAGGGCAGTGGCCAGTGGCTAGTGATTAGTTAATCCAATTTTAGGTTCTCCCGCATGATTCCCACGTCCTTGTCGCCGCGGCCAGAAATGTTGACGATCACAACCTCCGGCTTCTTCATTTTCGGCGCGCGTTTGATGACTTCCGCGACCGCATGGGCAGATTCGAGTGCTGGAATAATGCCCTCAGTCCGAGCAAGCACAGTGGTCGCTTCCAGCGCTTCAGCGTCCGAGGCAGGCACATATTCGGCGCGGCCCGTGTCGTGAAGGCGGGCGTGCTCGGGGCCGATCGATGGATAGTCCAAGCCTGCCGAGACAGAGTGTGTAGTCGCGATCTGGCCGGACTTGTCCTGAAGCACGTAGGAGTACGTTCCTTGCAGCACGCCCGGAGACCCCCCACGAAAACGCGCTGCATGCTCACCCAGCGCCTCGCCCCGCCCTCCAGCTTCGACTCCGATCAGTTCGACTTTTTTGTCCTTGATGAAGTCGTAGAAGATCCCGATCGAGTTCGATCCGCCGCCTACGCAGGCGATGATTGCGCGCGGCAGCTTGCCTTCAGCTTTCAGGATCTGCTTGCGAGCTTCTCGTCCGATCACGCGGTGGAAGTCGCGCACCATCGTGGGATACGGATGCGCGCCCAGCACGCTGCCGAGCAGATAGTGCGTAGTGCGAACGTTGGTGACCCAGTCACGCATGGCCTCGTTGATCGCGTCTTTGAGAGTGCGCGAGCCCGAATCCACCCCGCGCACTTCGGCGCCCAACAGGCGCATGCGGAAGACATTCAGTTCCTGCCGCCGCATATCCTCGGTGCCCATATAGACCACGCATTCGAAGCCCATGAGCGCGCAGACCGTCGCCGTGGCGACGCCGTGCTGGCCAGCGCCGGTTTCCGCGATCACGCGGTGCTTGCCCATGCGCTCGACCAGCAGAGCCTGGCCGAGACAGTTGTTGATCTTGTGGGCGCCGGTGTGGAGCAGGTCTTCGCGCTTCAGATAGATTTTTGCCCCGCCAAGTTTCTCCGTGAGGCGGCGGGCAAAGAACAGGGGTGTGGGGCGTCCGGCATACTCCTTGAGCAAATAGTCCAGGCGCTGCTGGAACTTGCGATCGCGTTTTGCCTTCTCGTATTCGCGCTCCAATTCGTCGAGCGCAGCCATCAGCGTTTCCGGGACGTAGCGTCCGCCATAGACGCCGAACCGCCCGGCGGTGGCGTGGTTCGCGGGAATCGTTTCCCCGCGACGATTGCGCGCTTTTTGAGGGGCCGGTGCGGTTGCCATAGTCACGATGCCTCTTCCATGGCCCGCACCGCTCGAATAAAGGCGCGGACTCTTTTCGGATCTTTCTTGCCGGGTTCTTGTTCCACGCCGGAGGAAACGTCTACGCCCCACGGATGCAGGATGTGAATGGCCTCCTGCACATTGGACGGCCGCAACCCGCCGGCGATGATGAGTTTGCCGATGCTGTTGATCACTCCGGCCCAGGGTTGAACGCGCTCCCAATCAAACTTCCGGCCGGTACCGCCGCGCTGTTCCGCCGTGGACGAGTCGAGCAAAACGCCGGAAATGACGCCCGGGCGGAAGCCATGTGTCTCCAGGAAGAGGTCCCCGTTTTCGGCCACGTGAATCTTGTGAACGCGTTTTCCCTTGTACGCCTCATCGGGTTCGATTAGTCCCACAGCGACCGGGTCCCAGCCCACGTTTTGTCCCGCAGGGGTATCGAAGATATGCGCGGGGTAGGACCGAAAGATGGTCGGGCGGCCGGATAAAGTCGAGAGCGCTTTGAAGAGAGACAAACAGAATTCCTTGTCTTCGTCGCCGTGCAGTTGCACAGCGCTGAGCCCCGCGTGCTCGACGATCTCGCATACTCCGTTCACGGTCTCGTTGACGAACACGCCAACCTTTTCCACGCGCGGCGGCACCTCGGTGATGATGGATTGCGCTGTCTCCGCAGTGATCCGGCGCGGGCTCTTCGGGTAGAAGATGAAACCGAGCGCGTTTGCGCCTGCCTCCACCGCCGCAATGGCATCGTCTTTGTTAGTGATCCCGCAGATCTTGACCCAAGTCATAAGATCAGTTGCTAGTGGCTGGTTGCTAGTTTCAAGTAATCGGTTTTGGGGAAGGGCACGGTCAGACACCGCCGACCACTGCCTTTGCTTCCTCCAGCAGATTCGTGAGCGCCACCCCCGGGTGCTCTGCCTTCATGAGTGATTCTCCGATCAGGAACGCTTCATATCCCGCAGCTCGAAGGCGCGCCAAGTCCGCGCCTGAGTGGATTCCACTTTCCGCGATGCGAAAACATCCGGCGGGCATTTTCTCCGCCAGGCAGAGCGCAGTCTGCAGAGTGACTTCGAACGTGCGCAGATCCCGGCTGTTGATCCCAATCAGCCTACACCCCGCATCGAGTGCGCGGTCGAGTTCCTGTTCGTCGTGCGCTTCACACAGCACGTCGAGCTGGTGCGACCGGGCACTCTCGGCGAGCGACACCAGTTCCTTCTGCGTGAGCGCGGCGACGATGAGCAGAATGGCGTCGGCGCAGTGCGCTCTTGCTTCCACGATTTGAAATTCGTCAACCATGAAGTCTTTCCGCAAGCAGGGAAGAGAGGTGCTGGACGATGCCGCCCGCAGGTAGTCGAGCGAACCCTGGAAGAACGGTTCATCCGTCAAGACCGAAAGCGCCGCCGCTCCCGCCTGCTCAAGTTCCCGCGCCAAGGCAGAGGGCCTAAAATCGGCGCGGATCAAGCCTTTTGAAGGCGACGCTTTCTTGAGTTCGGCGATAATGGCGATCCCGTCCTCCGAAGCTCGCCGAAGTTGATCCAAAAATCCCCGAGGAATATGTTTTGCGGCCGCGCGCTCCAGAGCGTTGAGATCGGCCGTGCGCCGGCGTTCGGAAACACGCTGACGGGCGGCGGCCACTATGGAATCCAGAGAGGCGGGCATGACAGGACTTTTATTATACGGAAGGGGCCGAGGTTCGGTAGTTCCCGCGAGCGGTTGCAGCGCGACGATTTCTGAACGGATCACTGGTGACGGCGATCATTGACCCGACTCCCTGCAAGGTGCTATAAACTCTTGCTTTGTGCCGGAGGTCTGTGGCCTGCTGTCTGGGCTATGGGCATGTGGCGCAAGTTTTTCCGACGCGGCCAAATCAGCACTCCTTCATTTATGTCTTGCGGTGGAAGCGCGTTCGGAAATCACACTCGTGATTCCTGACTAGGCGACTGATCCCTGGAGGATTTTATGCGTACGTGGATGGCAACCCTTGCGTCCGTGGGATGCCGGCTTGCGAAAGTCTCTGCGAGCCTCGCAACCCTGTTGCTTCTGACCGCAACCTGCACGCTGGCCCAACCCGCTGAAGAAGCGGCTGGAGGCGAGGCGGCGCTCAAACTGCCAAACCTTTCTTCGGTCTCGTTCCTCGGCATGGACGGCCACCGCCTGCTGACGATCGGGCTTCTGTTCTGCGTGTTCGGGCTCGGCTTCGGGTTGGCCATCTACATGCGCTTGAAAAACCTGCCCGTACACCGCGCCATGCGCGAGGTTTCCGAACTGATCTATGAAACCTGCAAGACTTACCTGATCACGCAAGGTAAGTTTCTCATGCTGCTGTGGGCGTTCATCGCCGCCGTAATCGTTCTCTACTTCGGCGTGCTGCGGCATTTTGAAATCCAGCGCGTGCTGATCATCCTGGTGTTCAGTCTCGTTGGAATTGGGGGCAGCTACGGCGTCGCGTGGTTTGGCATTCGTGTGAACACGTTCGCCAATTCGCGGACCGCGTTCGCTTCTCTGCCCGGCAAGCCGTACCCGGTGTATCAGATTCCGCTCGAGGCGGGCATGTCGATCGGCATGATGCTGATCTCGGTTGAGTTGTTGATCATGCTCTTCATTCTGCTGTTCGTGCCGGGTGATTACGCGGGACCCTGCTTTATCGGATTCGCGATCGGTGAATCGCTGGGTGCGGCTGCCCTGCGTATCGCCGGCGGCATCTTCACCAAGATCGCCGACATTGGCAGCGACCTGATGAAGATCGTCTTCAAGATCAAAGAAGACGATGCCCGTAACCCGGGCGTGATCGCCGATTGCACGGGCGACAACGCCGGCGACTCGGTTGGACCTTCCGCCGATGGCTTTGAAACTTACGGCGTCACCGGCGTCGCGCTCATTACCTTCATCTTGCTGGGCGTGAAAGAGCCGACCATTCAGGTGCAGCTGTTGGTCTGGATTTTCGTGATGCGCGTGATGATGCTGGTGTCCTCGGCCGCTTCGTACTTCATTAACAGTGCCATTGCGAAAGCGCAGTACAGCCAGGCGCACGAAATGAACTTCGAGCATCCACTGACTTCGCTGGTATGGATCACTTCGATCGTCTCGATTGCGCTGACCTTTGCGATTTCTCGCATCATCATTCCCAGCCTGGGCGGGGACGCTTCGCAGTGGTGGAAATTGGCGACCATCATCTCGTGCGGAACCTTGGCGGGCGCCGTGATCCCGGAACTAGTGAAGGTGTTCACCTCGGTGAACTCACGCCATGTGAAGGAAGTCGTCAAATCGGCCCAGGAAGGGGGCGCGTCGCTCGGCATCCTGTCGGGGTTTGTGGCGGGCAACTTCTCGGGCTACTACCTCGGCCTGTCGATGATGGGGTTAATGGCCGTCGCTTACTACATGAGCACGATGGGGTTGGCCCTGGCGGCGGGAATGCTGGCGCCGGCGGTCTTCGCGTTCGGCCTGGTAGCGTTCGGATTTCTCGGCATGGGACCAGTGACGATCGCGGTCGATTCTTATGGACCGGTGACCGATAATGCGCAGTCTGTTTATGAACTTTCGCTGATTGAGCAGGTGCCGAACGTCAAGGCGGAGATCAAGAAAGATTTCAACCTGGACGTGAACTTTGATCGCGCCAAGGACCTGCTGGAGGAAAACGACGGAGCGGGTAACACCTTCAAGGCGACTGCCAAGCCGGTTCTGATCGGGACGGCCGTGGTGGGCGCGACCACTATGATTTTCTCGATTATCATGGCGCTGACCAGCGGGCTCACCGCGAATGTCGATAAGCTCTCGTTACTGCACGCGCCGTTCTTCCTGGGACTGATCACGGGCGGCGCCATGATCTACTGGTTCACCGGCGCATCCACGCAGGCGGTAACCACCGGCGCCTACCGCGCGGTGGAGTTCATCAAGGCGAACATCCGTTTAGAAGGTGTGGAGAAGGCGAGCGTAGCCGACAGCAAGAAGGTGGTTGAGATCTGCACCCAGTACGCGCAGAAGGGCATGTTCAACATCTTTTTGGCCGTGTTCTTTGGAACTCTGACCTTCGCGTTCGTAGAGCCGTTTTACTTCATCGGGTACCTGATTGCGATCGCTCTGTTCGGCCTCTACCAGGCCATCTTCATGGCCAACGCGGGCGCGGCCTGGGACAACGCCAAGAAGATCGTCGAGGTCCAACTGAAGCAGAAGGGAACCGAACTGCATGCGGCGACAGTGATCGGCGATACGGTGGGTGATCCGTTCAAGGACACGTCTTCCGTGGCCATGAACCCAGTCATTAAATTCACCACGCTGTTCGGACTTCTGGCAGTCGAACTAGCCGTTTCCCTGACGCACGACCAGGGCCCAGTCCTGACGCGCGTGCTGGCGCTGGTCTTCTTTGCGGTCTCGTTCTTCTTCGTGTACCGGTCGTTCTACGGGATGCGAATTGGAGCGGGAACGGAAAGCGCCCGTTAGACTCCGCGGAGCGGACTGAAAGAAAATCCACCAGCAAAAGAAAAACGCCATCGCAGGTTCTCGATGGCGTTTTCTTTTGGAACAAGAAAACCTACTGCTTGGTGAAAGTCGGTGTGTCGGTGTCTCCCGCGCAATTGGCGCTATTGACCACCGAATACGTGCCCTTGAAGCTGGTTGGAGCGGACGAGTTGTTCAGGAGCGCGTCGGGAATCTCAAAGTCACCGGAGGAACTGTCGGTTTCCAGGGTGGCTCCGTTAATGACCAGCATCGTGCCGGCAAGATACGAGTTAGTGACCGTACCGCTCAGCGAGCAAGTGGAATTCGCGTAAGTTAGGTTTCCGGTGAGCGCGTAGGTGCCGTCAGCCGAAGCCGTGGAGGCCTGGGTCAAAGCCATGGAGAGCGTGACATTCGACCCGCCCGAACCCACGATGGGCGCGGTCCATGTGCCGTTCATCGAGGGTACCCGGGCAGCAGTGATGGTTCCCTGGTCAGCCGGGCAACCGCCGCCCGCCGTAACCGTGTAACTGCCGGTGATGGCGGTCGGTGAGGCTACCGAAGCGATGACGGTGACCACCTGGCCACTTGCGTTAGCCGGGGAGGTGAATGTGATTTGCTTGTTCTGGAGGGTTCCGCCAAAACTGAAGGGAGCCGAGACATCGTAGCAGGGCAGATCCGAATGCATGGTGCTGGAGACGTTACTGCCGCTGATGGCGAGGCTGCCGCCCAAGTGAGAAATCTGGCTGGGAGTGACCGTGGACGTCGCAATAAACGACCAATTACCTGCGGTGACCGCCGGGCTGCTGGAGTTGAGGAAGCCACATCCGGTGAGTGCGAAGGCAAACACCAATACGGCCGGTAGGGCGAACTTGGGGGCGGCGGCAAACTTCATACATCCTCCTGGAGCGGTCCTGGCTGCGAACCGAGTTTCATCAATCGGCTCTTTGCACCTTGAATCGGAGTCGTTTGGTCTGCCGCTACGTTACGTTGGTTCGCTTCTCTTCAGGCCAAAGTATGGCCCACGTCTTGCACTGAATCTCATTGACACGACCCTAAAGCAGCACGGGGAACCCATTACTTCCGTCATCTCGTGCGGATGCCGTCTTCGCGCCATCATAGGGAGAGTTTCGCTGGAGTCATTCCGCATGAATATTGATGACCTGCTCCGCATTGCCATGGAGCGCCGCGCCTCCGACTTGCATTTAAAGGTAGGAAACTATCCCCACCTTCGCATTGACGGCGACCTGATCCCGCTCACGGAGCAGCCGCGCGTCTCCGCCGAAGACATGTTGAACATGGCTTTCAGCATGATGTCCGCGCGCCAGAAGCAGAAATTCAAAGAGACGACGGAAATCGATATGGCGTATGGCGTTGCGGGCCTGGGACGATTCCGTGTCAACGTCTTTCAGCAGCGCGGCAACGTTGGGTTGGTGCTCCGCGTCATTCCGACCAAGATCCGCGCGCTCGACGAACTGTTCCTGCCCAAGGTGGTGGAGCAGATCTGCGACATGCCGCGCGGCCTGGTGCTGGTCACCGGCGTCACTGGTTCCGGCAAATCCACTTCGCTGGCCGCGATGGTCGACCGCATCAACTCGACTCGCTCCGAGCACATCATCACCATCGAAGACCCAATCGAATTTCTGCACCGCGACAAGAAAGGCTACGTCAACCAGCGCGAGGTGGAAGTCGACACACCGTCGTTCTCCGCTGCGCTGCGCGCTTCGTTGCGTCAGGATCCGGACGTGATTCTGGTGGGCGAAATGCGCGATCTTGAAACCATCGGCACGGCGCTGCACGCGGCGGAAACCGGTCACATGGTTTTCTCCACGCTGCACACGCTCGACGCGGTGGAAAGTATCAACCGTATCATCGCGATTTTCCCTCCGCCGGAGCAGAAACAGATCCGGTTGCAGTTGGCCGCAGTGCTGCGCGCCATCGTCAGCCAGCGTCTGGTGCGCCGCAGCGATTCCGAAGGGCGCGTACCTGCAGTCGAGGTGATGATCAGCACTGCTTACATCCGCGAATGCATCCTGGTGCCGGAAAAGACGCGCGCGATTCGTGATGCCATCTCGGCGGGCACTTCGCAATACGGTATGCAGACCTTCGACCAGTCGCTCTGGGACCTGTTCCAGGCGGGGCTGGTGAACTACGAGACGGCTCTCGAAAACGCTTCGAACGCGGATGAATTCAAGCTCCGCATGCAGGGCATTGCCTCGACGTCGGACATCTCGCGCCAGGCGATGCAGTCGGCGGGGTTTGGAAGATAAGGTTTGCGCTCTCGGTTCTAGCCTCTGAGAGTGTCGGCGTTGAGACAGGTTTGTTTCTCCTGAATGATGGGACGCGCTTTCATGCGCGTCCCTTTTTTGCGTTCCGCTCACAAATTGCGATATGTTCCAGGTGGACGACTTGACCCCTACTCTTACAGTGCCTTAATAGACTCCTTCGCCCCAAATGAACCCTGACCCACACAGCAAGGTGTCAAACGCAATTTTGCTGGTTGCGGTGCTTGTCTGTTTGCTTCAGCTCTTCTGGTTTGGGTCGAAGTGCTTCCACCAGATTGACTACGACGGGATGGCTTATACGGGGATCGCCCGACATCTGAGCCAAGGCCAGTTCCGCTCGGCCATAAATGCCTTCCGCAGCCCTTTGCTGTCTTGGATCATTGCAGCTGTGTCCTTTGGACGGAATGGCCTAGTGTGGGTCGGGAAGTGGGTCAGTGTCAGCGCTTTCGTGCTGTCCCTGGCACTGCTCTATGCGTTTGCCAAAGCGCTGTGGCGTTCAGCAATGGCTGGCGCAGTCGCAGTTTTGCTGTTCGCGCTGGGTCGCGGCCATTCGGCAGTTGCCGTCGGCATGATTGTCCCGGATTTTCTGTTTGCTGCGCTCGCGCTGGTCTACTTTATCGTGCTCTTGCGATGCCTGAGTCAAGGAGGAGGTGAGAAGAACTGGTTCTATCTCGGGATCGTTCACGGTTTGGCTTACCTTGCCAAGTCGTTCGCGCTGCCCTGGCTGGCGCTCTGCACTCTGGTGGCGGCAATTCTGTCCGATGGGCCTTGGAAGAAGCGAGTGACCCGGGTCGTGTTAGCGGCGCTGGTGCCCGTCGTGGTAACGGCAGGGTGGGCCACCGTGCTCCACTCGAAATATGGGGTGTTCACTGCAGGTACTCAGTTCAAGGCGAATCTTCTTCAATGGACACTGCGAGCTTACCGGGAGCGGCAGGACACCAACTACCTGTTGTTGACCGATACCACGAAACACGTCGATGAATTTCTCGTGGATGACCCGATGCCGCCCCATTCCTGGCCGTGGACTTATCGGATCGATGCAAAGCGAAATCTCCCGAATATCATTCTTGCCGAGAAGCGAAATGTGCCGAGCGTGCTCAAGGAGATCGTCATTGTCGCGACCCCTGGTGGAGTTCTGGCATTCATCATTGCCAGCTGTACCCTGCTGCAGAAGAGACGACAGTACGTGGCCGAGTGGCGTGTGGCACTAGTTATTGCGACGGGCGCCGTGACCCTCGTGCTGACCTATTCGATGCTGGTTTTTGATGCACGCTATCTTTTTCCGCTGACGCCACTGCTGCTCGCGGTGGGAGCGGGCTTCCTGGTTCGAGGCACCGAATTGAATCATGAGGCCTGGCGAAAAATCAGCATCGCTCTCGTAATTGCTGGAGTGGCAGCGTCGCTGGTCTATCCCTCCTCTCCATTCCGGCGAATCACCCGTGACTTTCAGGCGATCTGTTATGACGCAGGAAGACACTTGAGAGTCCACTCGGGGTCCACCGTAGTCAGCCTCGGCTCTGGTCCGTTCCCGGACGTCGGCGTGGGATGGGAGGCGGGTTATAAGGCCGCGTATTTTGGAGGCTGGAGGATTATTGGAACCGCGGAATCACTACCAAGTCCATCCGATTCCTCGAACCTCATGTTGGACCTGAAAAAGGCGTCTCCAGATGCGATCCTGGTGTGGGGCAAGCCAAGCGAAGCGCGTTACGCTGGCTTGATACGGCACCTTGACGAGCAATATCCAAGCAGTACGGTAGAGTCGATCCTGGATCCCGTGTTGGGGGAAGTCGGGGCGGTCGTTTTCACGAACGTGAACAGGTGACTTCCGTAATTCTGGCCGCAGATCGAACCCGGCTAAACTGGGAATCAAGGACCAAATTGGTTCCGGATTCCCCCATGGGCCATCGCTTAATTGCGTTTCTCCTTGCGTTGCTATCCGTAGCAGCGAGTACTGGGCTCTCCCAGGATTCAGACACTTCCCAACACCCCCGCAAAGTCGTAAGCATGGTGAGTCCGGCGTATCCTGACCTGGCCAGGCGGCTCCAGATGTCCGGAGTGGTGAAGCTCTCGGCCACCGTTGCTCCCGACGGCTCAGTCAAATCGACCAAGCCGGTCGGCGGACACCCAGTATTGGTCAACGCCGCGCAAGACGCTGTAAGGAACTGGAAGTTTACCCCTGCTCCCGATGAAACGCGGGAACTGATTGAGCTCCGCTTCAGCCCGCGATAACGCCCCACCACGAAATGTGATTGGGTTGCGATGGATTTCGCGGACAAGAGTGTCCGCGCGACCTGACTTAGTTCGGCTTGCGGTATTTATTGTCGGCCAGGTAGCGCAACATAATCGAGTCGGTCGCGCTCTGGAACTGTTGTTCCACTTCCGCAGCGCGGACGGAGGCGTCCTGCCGCAGCGACTGGCGAAATTTCTCGCCCATCTCAGAGTCACTCGTCACGACCTGCATGTAGAACCAGAGAAAATGCCGCATCTGGTCGAGCGCGGACTTGAGCACCTGCATCGATTCAATTTCGGGCGGGTCGGAGAGGGCTTCCATGAGTTCCGGATCGGTAGGGGCCTGCATGGCCGCGCAATTGAGCTCGCGCTGGATCACACGCAGGTCGTCAGTGATGCGCAAGATGCGGAGATGAACCTCTTCCATACTTTCCCGAGCGTCGCGGTCCATGGCGTTCCTTTCCGTTCTGTTCAAGATCGCATCCCAGCGTCCGGACGGAAAGATTCCTCGTGTGCATGAGCTTCGGTAATTGAAGTTACCTTGGGTCAAACCCCGCACGGGACAAGGAGTTTCAGGCACTTTGGCGGGTTACTTCGCGGGTCAGGTTGAGGTGCGCCGCGCGAATCTCGGGTACTTCCACGACTCGTACACCGTGCACGGGTGATTCGACGGCCTCGACCAGCGCCAGAACCATCTGCTCGAGGGTTACCAATCCCAGGCGCTGAGCGCCGCTGCGAGTGAACGGGAGCCACTCCATCACCTTGTAGAACGGGAGCAGTGCGTAAGGCCAGCGGTGGCCGGGGCCCAGCACATACCAGGGGCGGAGGATGGTGGCATTGAGGCGTTGCTGGTGAATCATCTGTTCGCATTCGCTGCGCACGGCGATGTAGGACTTCATCATGGGAGCGGGGTGGGCCACGCTCAGATAGATGAAGTGTCGCATGCCGAGCTCGGCCGCAATGTTGATCGCTTCGCGGGCCGACACCAGGTCAATCGCTCGAAACTCCTCGGTCTTGGAGGGAGAGGGACGGGGGACGCCGACGAGGTGAATGAAAGTATCGGCCGGGCGGATGAGGGCGCGATAAGAGTTGCCGTCGAGCGGGTCGCCGGACACCACTTCGCAACCCACCGTCACCTGACCTTTGGAATTGGGTCGGACCAGGGCGCGGACCCGGTGCCCGCGTTCCAGGAGAACCGGAATCAGGCTGCTGCCCATGTAGCCGGTACCGCCGGTAATGAACACACGCCGGGAGTCGGTTTTCGGCAGGGATCTGACTTTCAGCAGCAGCCGGATATCAGAGATGGAGGCAGGCACAGCTGACGTACGCTCCCGAAGGCAGTGTCGGATTCTTGATCTGCTGTTAGAAGTTTAATCCAGGGGACGGGTTGTGTGTGATACAAACGTGCGGAATGACATCACCGCAAACTGGCCTGGTGCGAGCCATCGGGCGCTGGAGCCTGGTCGCACTAACGGTGAATTCTGTCATTGGCAGCGGGGTGTTTGGGCTGCCAGCGATCGTCGCTGGTCTGCTCGGAAAGGACAGCGTTCTTGCGGTATTGATCGCCGGCGCAGCCATGGGCGTGATCATGGCCTGCTTCGCCGAGGTGGCGTCGCAGTTTGCCGAAGCGGGGGGACCGTATTTGTACGCGCGCGCGGCCTTTGGCAGACTGATCGGCATTCTGGTGGGCTGGATGCTGTACCTGTCGCAGACGGCAGCTCCGGCGGCCAACGCCAACCTGTTCGTCCTGTATTTGGCCGAGTTCTGGCCGGCCGCGAAACATTCCGGGCTGCGTGTTTTGATCCTGACGTTGTTGATCTGGCTGCTGGCGCTCATCAACATTCTCGGCACGCGGCAAGGGACGGCGGTGAGTAATGTGTTTACGGTGGCGAAGATTCTACCGCTGCTGATGGTGGTGCTTGCCGGAGCGGTTTATACAATCGTGCGTTCGGCACCGCTGGCTGTCCCCGAGCCGGCTGCCACCAGTGTTTGGCTCAAAGCGATGGTTCTGCTCTTTTTCTATTATGGCGGATTTGAGTCGGCGCTGGCGCCCATGAGCGAAGCCAAGAATCCGCGGCGGGATTCGGTCTTTGCTTTGTTCGGGGCGCTGCTGGTGTGTGCCACGATTTATGCCCTGGTACAGTGGGTGGTCGTGGGAGTACTGGGATCTCAGGCGATCACCGATCGCCCCTTGGCCGAAGTGGCCCGCGTCACTATGGGCAACCGCGGTGCTGCACTGGTGGCGGTCGGGGCGCTACTTTGCGTCTACGGATACCTCAGCGCAAAGCTGCTGGGGATGCCGCGGGTCACCTTCGCCCTCGCGGAACGTGGCGACCTGCCGCACTGGTTTGCGATGGTCAGCCCGAGGTTTCATACGCCGTGGGTCTCGATCATGGTCTATGCAACCGTGGTCTGGGGACTGGCCCTCATCGGGAGTTTTACGTGGAATGTTACGCTGTCGGTAGTTGCGCGTTTGTTTTACTACGGGGTCATTTGCGCGGCCGTGATTGCGTTGCGTTCCAAGCAGCCAGGTGCCGCGCGACTGCATTTGCCCGCCGGTTCGTTTCTGGCGGTTGTGGGCATCCTGATCGCGCTGGCTCTGGCCATCCAGCCGCTGGCCACGGCGGGAGATCGGAGTAAATGGCTCATCGTGGCGGCGGCGATGGGCGGAGCGGTCTTAAACTGGGTATGGGCGCGCCGCGCCGATCGCGTGAAAGTCTGATTTGTGACGCTAGGGCTTGGTGCAGGTGCGATTTGTATCAGGCCGTGTTTTCACAGGCTGTGTAAAAACTTACGAAGGTGAGGACGATCGTGGAAGAGCGGCCCTTTAGGGCCGCGTCAGCCTCTAAAATAAGGTGGGCTTCAGCCCCGGTGGTCGTTTTCCTTCGGCCCATTGCACTGTTCAGCGATGCTTGCAAGTCGTTACTTTCCAACGGCCCCTTAATAGGCGGCCGTTCCGATTTCGACTTTTTCAGCAACCTGTTCAACCATGTCGGAAGTGCTGCCTTATGTGTGCGCCGCTGGACTTGGACGCTTGACTTTCGCCATGCGCTGCTAGAGGGAGGGGTCTTGGTTAAGTTCCGTTTTTCAGGGTTGTTGCTTCTCTTCGCGGTTGCTGGCGTTGCGCAGCGCGAGCCAGTGCTGAAGCAGATCGATCTACCCCACTCTTATTACTATCGGGAAATGTATTTGCCGCAGTTGACCACTGGCCCGAGCGCGGCAGCCTGGCCGCCCGACTCGCGCAGCTTGGTGTACTCGATGGCGGGTTCGCTGTGGCGGCAGGGCCTTGCCGGCACGACGGCCGAGCAACTGACGGCGGGGCCCGGCTATGACTATCAGCCTGACTGGTCGAGTGATGGGCGGTGGATCGTGTTTGCCCGCTACGACCATGACGCGGTCGAATTGTGGTCGCTCGATGTGCGGGATGGACGGACCAAGCAGATTACGTTGGGAGGAGCGGTCAATGTGGAGCCCCGCTTCTCGCCAGACGGCAAGCGCCTGGCCTTCGTCTCTACTTCGTATAAGGGGCACTTCCATATCTTCGTGGGCCGGTTCGAAGATGGCACGCTGAGCGACGTCCGGCAACTTACAGCTGAAAATGTCAGCACTCTGCCCCGCTATTACTACAGCAAAGTGGATCACGAGATCAGTCCAGTGTGGTCGCGGGATGGCTCGGAGATTTTATTCGTTTCGAATCGCGGGCATATTCACGGCACCGGCAGTTTCTGGCGGATGAAGGCTGATCCAGGAGTTGAGGCGCGCGAGATCCATTATGAAGAAACAAACTGGAAGGCACGGCCGGATTTTTCTCCGGACGGCAAGCGCATGGTGTACGCGTCCTACCTGGGCCGGGCATGGCATCAGTTGTGGGTAATGCCGGCGGCGGGCGGCGACGCGTTCCCGATTTCGTATGGAGAGTTTGATAATACGAATCCACGCTGGTCGCCGGACGGGACGAAAATCGCGTTCATTTCCAATCGCGATGGAAATACGTCGCTGTGGATTCAGACGATCCCTGGAGGAGAGCAGGCCGAGCTGGTTCCTAAGAGTAAGAAATACCTGAACCCGATGGGGCGGCTAGCGTTGCGCGTGATCGATTCGCGCGGAAAGCCGGTCGCGGCGCGGGTCTTCATCACCGGTTCCGACGGGCGTGCCTATGCTCCCGACGACGCCTGGATGCATGCCGACGACAGCTTCGACCGCTCGGAGCGTCCATTTGAGCCGCACTATTTCGACACCGATGGGACGTCGGAGCTGACAGTCCCGGCCGGGAAGGTTCAAGTCGATGTCATGCGCGGCTTCGAATACGCCTTCGAGCAGCAGCAGGTGGAAGTCAAACCCGACACCACTGCCAACCTCACCGTTCACCTGCGCCTGATCACGCCTTACGAACCGGCGGAGTGGGTCAGCGGCGACGTCCACGTGCACATGAATTACGCCGGGACCTACCGCAACACGCCCGAGCATTTGGTGGAGCAAGCAGACGCGGAGAATCTGGCGATCGTCGAAGATCTCATTGTCAATAAAGAGCAGCGCGTTCCTGACATAGAGCGCTTCATGCCTCATCCCGATCCGGAGTCGACCGATCAACATCTGCTGCTGCACGGACAGGAGTTTCACACCAGTTACTGGGGACATCTCGGCCTACTGAATCTGACACAGAACTTCTTGCTCCCCGGATATTCCGCGTATCCCAACACGGCGGCGGCCAGCTTGTATCCGGCGAATGCGAACGTTGCCGACATGGCGCATGAACAGGGCGCGCTGGTCGGATACGTGCATCCGCTGGACAGCGTGCCGGATCCGTCGAAAGACGGCCCTCTCACCTACGAATTGCCTGCCGACGTAGCTCTGGGCAAGGTGGACTACATCGAGGTAGTCGGATTTTCGGATCACAAGTCCACCGCCGAGGTTTGGTACAAGTTGCTGAACTGCGGATTTCGCCTGCCCACGGCCGCAGGCACCGATTTCATGGGCAACTACGCGTCGCTGCGCGGGCCGGTGGGTTTGAATCGCGTGTATGCCGAGGTGAAGCCTGGGCCGCTGGAGATTGAACCGTGGCTAGCGGCTATCAAGGCTGGACGAACGTTCGCGACGAACGGACCGCTCATCAGTTTTGAGTTGGGTGGGAAGAAGGTGGGCGACGAAGTTCAGTTGGATAAAAAGCGGGACGTGCCGTTCAAGGCTTCTCTGCGGTCGATTGTTCCTCTGGACCATCTGCAGATTGTGTGCAACGGCAAGATCGCGCGCGACATTGAATTCAAGGGAGACCGCAAGACGGCCGACGCTACAGGTAATGTTGCGCTCGACGGCAGCGGCTGGTGCGTTCTGCGCGCCTTCAGCGATAAGGCGGAGTATCCGATTCTTGACCTGTATCCGTACGCGACCACTAGTCCAGTGTATGTGAACGTAGCAGGAGCGCCTTTGCGGAGCCCGGCGGACGCAGCCTATTTCGTGGCGTGGGTGGATCGGCTGATCGCGGCGGCGAAGAGTAATACATCCTGGAACACCGAGGCAGAGAAGCAGTCAGTCCTGGAGTTGCTCGAAGAGGCGAAGAAAAAGTATGAGGCGCTGGCGCGTTAAACAAGGAACACTCAGGCCCTTGCCACCCTGAGCGGAGCAACGGATTCGCATTCGCGAATCCGTAGCGGAGTCGAAGGGCCCCTACCCTTCTCACGAGGTCCTTCGGCAGAAGATATCAGATCATCGTTGTGAATTCGTCACATCCGCCAGCGCAGCCAGCGCGCGCGCGACGCGGTCGCGGTACTCGGCTACCTTCTGCTGCGCCTTAGCCTCGGCGGATTCCGGGTTCACTTTGTAGCGCTTGGCCAATGTCTCGATGTCTTTCTGGCTTGGCGGCCTCGACAACTCGTTCACTTTCGCAACCGCCTGCGGCAGCACCGCGCGGTAGTGGATCAACTGTTCTCCAGCCTGCTCGGGGTAGTAGGACAGGCGATCGCCCGCCTGCATCGCATCGACCAACTCATCGGGCGACCAAGCAATGGGAAAGGTCAGGTTGAGGGAGTCGTAGGCCTCGCGCAGCCGGGTCATGGCGCCGGCGAAACCATTGAGTTCAGCGCGCCGGGCGAACAGATCCGCCGAGCGAGTAACGCGTATCGTCACCGGCGTTGCAACCAATGTCTTTGGGACTGTGATGACGGTCGCCAGCGTATTGCCTTCAAAGCGCCAACCCGTCCCGCCTTCCCGTGGCGAGTAGGACAACGCGCGTCCATTCACACTGACCGAGGCCGGCGGCCAGTCGCCAGGAAGGCGAACCTCATACGCCCGCGCGGTCGGCATGCCCTTGTAACTGCCCTTGGCGGCCGCGATCACGACCGTCAACTCGCTACCTTTCTCGGACGAGCTGATTTCAGTGCGCGCGACTTCGTTGTGCTGATACGCGCGTGAGTCACCAGCATCCTCGTAGAGAGTGTAGGTCGAGTTCTGTCCATCCTGAAGCGGAAAGACATTTACGATCAGTGGGTCGAGCGCCTTCTGGCTGGAGTACTGCATGGGTGGCGCTTCGGGCACAATCGCGCCGGCACGCACATAGACCGGCGTCTGCCGAATCGAAAAATTGCGCTTCACAGTTGCGGGTCCCTTGAACTGCGCGCCCGTCTGCCACTCGATCCACTCACCCGGCGGCAGCCAGACCGACTCGTCCGCCAAGCCCGTGACCTTGTCGCCAGGAGCCACCACCGGATCCACAATCATCTGCTGCCCTAAGACATATTCATTCTTGTTGGTGTAAGCCTCCTCAGCTTCCGGCCAGTCGTAGTACAGCGGATGCAGGAACGCCACGCCCGTGTCATAAGTGCGACGGGCTTCAGTGTAGACATAAGGCAGCAACGCATAGCGAAGGTGATAGGTGCTCCGCATGATGTCGGAGTAAGGCTCCGGATAAGCCCAAATGCGGCGCTCGGAATCGGGGTTCTTCGTGGTGTGCGTACGCAGGATCGGACTGAAAGCGCCGAACTGCAGCCAGCGGGTGTAGAGTTCCGGATCGACGGCCCCCGGCATGTGTCCACCAATATCGTGGCTCCAGTAAGCGTAGCCGACGTTCGCGGCGGTAGCCGTGAACCAAGGCTGGAAGGCCAGCGACTCCCAAACCGAGATCGTGTCGCCAGAAAAGCCGATCTGGTAACGATGATTGCCCAGCCCTCCCCAGCGATGGAACAGCAGCGGCCGCTTCCCCTCGCGCGCCTGGTCGGTGAAATGCACATAGTTGAGCCACCAGGTGGGGTTGACTCCCGGAGTCTGGGTATTGGCTTCCTGCTGCCAGTCGATCCACCAGAAGTCGATGCCCTGCTTCTCCAGCGGATGGTGCAGCAGGTTCATGTAGTTAGTTGCGAACTTCTTGTTGGTGATGTCAAACGGCACGTACTTCTCAGTCGTAGGATCGATGCCCATGGCCCGTGCCATTGCCGGGTAAGCGTCCTCCCAGGGCTGCACGCCCGAGGCGGGATGCATATTGAGCGTGGTCTTGAGCCCCTCGCCGTGCATATTCTTCAGGAACTGCACAGGATCAGGGAACAGCAGCTTGTTCCAGCTGTAGCCGCTCCAGCCCTTGGAATGTCCGGACTGGTCGAGCGGATGCTCAGTACCGCTAGGGCCAAACGTCAGGTGCCAATCCATGTCAATGACCAGCACATCGAGCGGGACATCGTTATTGCGGAAGCCGTGCACCAGGTCTTCGAACTCCTGGTCGCTGTAGGCCCAGTAGCGCGACCACCACGTGCCGAAAGCAAAGCGCGGCGGCAGCGGGATGCGTCCGGCAACCTTGGTGTAGTCGGAGAGTGCCAGCTTGTAATCGTGCCCGTAGCCAAAGAAGTACCAGTCCAGCCGATCGCCCGCCGGACGCTGCATTACCCAGGGCCACGGGCTGCTCTCACCGCGGACGAAACCAAAGTCGGCTGAGTCGAACAGCGGCCGCGTGGAGTCGTCCACCACGGTCCAGCCATCGCGCGAAACCAGGCCCGGCCCGATCGGCTCTTTCGTCTTGCTGCCCAAGGCTTCGTCGAGCGTGCGCGTAGTGCCCATCAAATTGCCGGTGTCCGACATGCCGGGATACCACACGACAGGCTTGCCATTGAGCGTGAACTTGATTTCAAGATTGTCGGCCGTGAATTTGCCATCTGAGTTCGGCGCCGGGTGATAGTTCAGCTCCAGCGCGTCGGTCTTGATGGTCAGGCTTCCCTGGAGTTCGTTTGAGGTGAACTTTGGCGCCGGCAGCCGCCGGTTCAGGAAGACCAGCGAGGCGTGATCTTCGAACTTGTGGTCGGCCGCCCACTCCATCCGAATCAGTTGCGGAGTCAAGATGGTGAAACGCGCGTTGCCATGGATGACGACAGCTTTTGGATCCGCCGCAGGCTTGTAGAGCCCCGGGACATTCGAGGCGCTGCCGGAGGTTTGCGCGGCAATCGCGCGCGCTGGCGCGAGCGTCACGACCAAGCAAATCGTAAGCAGAAGAATATTGAAGAGTGGGTTCGAGGTTAGAGGTCGAGCATCTGCAGGGTACGCACGGCTGTGCTTTCTCATGGCGACGAAATTGTAAATGGGAAGCTCTTCGTCAGCCACGCGTGCTGGGCGGTCTTCTTCGAACTGCACTCTTGGATTCCTTCCATGTACTCCGGATGTATTAACCAGTTAGTACGGTGGGTACCCCCCTCCCCCCGGTCTTTTGGAATCATGGAGTTAGGCTGTGGAAACACTCCAAAATCTAGATTCGCAAGGACTTATATGGAAAATATTCCGGAATAAGGACTTACAGTTTTCAAAGAGCGCTGAAAAGCAATTGGGGCAGCGTCGGTGACACCGTCCTCTGGACGGGCACACAAACACACTGCCCCATTCAGTTCCTAGTGTTGCACTGGCGAGGTCGGAAGTCTGTGACGCATGACACGGGTGCGAGTGATGACGGAACTCAAAGGCCCCGCCCACGCAGAGTTGGAGCGGGCCACCCGTCTCGAACTACGACTGGAAGTAAGCTCGTATCTGATCCCGTATCATAGGGTGCGATAAGCCCTCTTGCTGGAACGTTTGCCAAGTCCCCTGAGCTGCTTGATCAAGAAGATAAAGCAGCGCGTCGAGCTTTGCTGCGAAGGTATGAACGTTGAAATGGACCCCGTCAGGCAACAACTGCCCTACTTGATTACCCTTCATGCCGACCGGATAGCGCAGAGCGGCGTGAGGCACTTCGTCGATCGTTTCAACCATTTGCCTGACATCGGAAAAGGTCTGGAACGAGGGGGCGACCCAAATGCCCGAGCAATGGGCCTGCTCCAAAACCTCTTGGACGCTTGGGAGTAGATCTACTAATTTGTGTCTCGTGAAGATGTCTTTCCACGGCACTTCGAATTCGCCGCGCAGACCTCGGAGATGGTTTCCGAAGACGATAACTGTTTTTAGATAGACCTCGAGCGCATGGCGGTAAAGGAAGACGATGGGGTGAGCATCCATGTCGGAGGGCGTCTGAGAACAATTTTCATCCTGTAATGCTCGATTCACGCTATCGAGGCTTCGCCGCGCAGCCCTATGGTAGGCACGAGCGTAGTCCAGCAACAGGTTGACGTGGTTGAAGCCGGTTGCGTTGAGGCTGACCTCCCATCCCGCACCACTTGAGAATTCTGCCCAGACTGGCGATGTTGGCTTCAATTTCGATCTCCTTTGTGACTGTCCACTTGAGTATAGTGTCCGACCCTTTGGGAGAGGGGCCACATCAACGCGGACACCGCGGGTTGTCCTTGAACCTTGACACCAAGAAACTCGGGGTGCGCCACTTCTCACGCTTTTTGAGAAGTGGCCTTCCGGACAGCCAGCGGTGTGGGGTATGCCTCTTATGCCACCGGCGTTCGGACCTTCATTTTAAGTATTTCCCAAGCATTGACTTTTACTGGCCCCGCTTCACCGAGGGAGTAGGCGCGGAAACTGCTCCAGAGCCACAATTCCGGCGAAACCACCAATCCGCGTTTCACCGGATTGCGGTGCAGGTAGCGCAGTTTCTCAGCGTGCTTGCGTTGTGTCCAGACATTGAAATCGTAGAACCGCTTTTGCCAGATGTGCTGCGGCGCGGAATCAAAGAGGCTGGCTTGCGACGGGTTGCGCCGCCGTCTGGCCTCCGCCAGGACGCGGCGCGCGAAGCCGAGTTTGAGAGCTTGCATTACGGTCGAGGAATTCTTCTTTTGCGGTTCGCTAATCAGCAGATGAACGTGTTCGGGCATGACCACGTAGCCAACCACCACGAACTCATAGCGCTTACGCACCTGCTCCAGCACAGTCAGAAAGAGGTCACGGCGGTGCGGAGTACCAAGCAACGGCTGTCGGTGATAACAACTGCAGGTAATGAAATGAAGGTCCCCAGATAGGTAGTAGCGCTCGAAATTGCGTCGCATGGCCACAGAATAGCGATGCGAGGATGCGGACGCGGTGACAGGGGGCACTGTCCAACGGTGATGAAAGAATCGGAAGCGAGCGGCCGAGTGAGCGCGGCGGGAGGCCACTTCTCGAAGAGCGCGAGAAGTGGCGCACCCCCAGTTTGTTTTTGGCGATGGTCAAAGGCAAACCCACGTTATACCCTCGGATTGCTGTGGCCCACCCTGGGCGGGTAGGAGTCAACGAGTGGAAAGTCCTCAAGATGAAGATTCCGGCGCCGGACGTGCAAGGGCGAAATCCCACACTGCTGACAGTCCGGTGGGCCACTTCTCGAAAAGCGCGAGAAGTGGCGCACCCCCACCCCCACCACGCCCAGTTTGTTTTGGGCGGATTGCTGTGACCCACCGCCAATTTAAGGTGGCCGCTTACGCTCCGGCCTGTTTCTCCATCGCCAGCAACTGCTCTTTGCGCTCGATGCCCCAGCGATAGCCGCCCAACTCGCCATCTTCGCGGACTACGCGGTGGCAGGGGATCGCGACCGCGACCGGGTTGGTAGCGCAGGCTCGGGCCACGGCGCGGGTGGCCTTTGGCATACCGATCTTCTTGGCGACGGCGCTGTAGGAGCGCGTTTCTCCTCGGGGAATTCTTTGCAGCGCTTCCCAGACTCGGCGCTGAAAAGCGGTGGCCCGGATGTCGAGCGGCAACGAAGGATTGGCGTCTTGTCCCTGAATCAGGCGAGCCAGACTTACTCTCCATTGCGCCATGGCTTCGTCGTCGCGACGGCGGGTGGCGAAGGGGAACTCGCGCATCAGGCCCTGCTGCAACTCCTGATCAGAGTCGGCGAACTGGATGGCGCAGATGCCCTTGTCGGTGGCGGCAATCAGCATACGTCCCAGCGGCGACGGGGCAATTGTGTAGCGCACCACAGCCGCCAGCGCGCCGCGGCGATATTTTTCCGGGGTCATGCCGAGTTGTGTGGCGGTGCGCTCGTAGAGACGGCTGCTGGAGCCGTATCCGGCGGCGTAGAGCGAAGTGGTGACGTTGTGTCCGGCCTGCAGGTTCTGCTTGACCTGGCGCAGGCGGCAGGCATCGATGTAGGCCTTGGGCGAAACGCCGAGCGCGGCCTTGAATGTCCGCTGCAGATGAAACGGGCTGCGGCGGAATTGTCTAGCCAGATGGCTGAGCGTGAGGCGATCTTCGATGTGCTGCTCGATGTAGCGGCAGATGGCTCGGACGAGCGAGTCCTGCGGACTGCCGTCGATGGCTTTGGGACGGCAGCGGAGGCAGGCGCGGTAGCCGGCCTGCTCGGCGGCTAAGGCATGATCGAAGAAGCGCACGTTTTCGCGGCGCGGACGCTTGGCGGGGCACGACGGGCGGCAGAAGATGCCGGTGCTCGAGACGCCGAACACGAAAGCACCGTCGAGCGCGGAATCGCGATTGAGTACGGCTTGCCAGCGGCTGGTTTCGATGAGCTTCATGGGGTCTGCCTGTTCGATGATTTCTGCGTCTGAAAGTATCGCATTGGTTGTCATGCGAATAACATAGGATGGGTGGGGCGGCACGGACTATCCGAATGTTGCGGTCAAACGAAATTTGGGTGGTGGTTGTGGTTGTTTGCCTGTCATCTGGTGTGCTTATGAGCCAGGAAAACCTGCCCTGTTCGCCGGGTGCCGACACGGCTACAGCGGCTCGGGTCGTACATGAGATTTCACTCGATGTCCAGCATCCCGCGCCGGAGTGGGAGACAGCAGCACCCGTGACGTTTTGCGCGGATTGGCAGGGCTTGCATCCAGATCCGAAGCGGCAGACCACAGTGCGCTTGCTTTGGACTCCGAAGACGCTCTACTTGCGATTCGAGTGCCGCTATCGGGAACTGTTTGTCTTCGAGGATTCCGATCCGAACGGGCGGCGCGATCATCTGTGGGACCGTGATGTGGCCGAAGTATTCCTGCAGGCCGACCCCTCGCGGCCCCGCTACTACAAGGAATTCGAGGTCAGCCCGAACGGAATGTGGATCGACCTGGACATTCTTCCCGAGGGCAGACGCGATCTGAAAAGCGGGTTGACGCGCTCGGTCTGGCTGGACCGCGACCGGCATAGGTGGGCGGCGGAGTTGGCGATCCCGATGAAGGCATTGACGGAGCACTTCGATCCGGCAGCGGTTTGGCGCACGAATTTTTATCGCGTGGAGGGACCGCACGAACCACGTTTTTATTCGGCGTGGCAGGCGACAGGTACGCCGCAACCTAACTTCCATGTGCCCTCGGCGTTTGGGAGGCTGCGGTTTGAAGGGAGATGAGCACAACCGCGGATATCGGCCTCAAGGGCCAAGAGTGCCGGACTCGATTCTCCCCCTTCGGACGACCCAGCGCTTACGCGCTGGGCTAACGAATTCCGCCGCACTCGGCTGTGTGAATGGTGCTTCTGCGCTAGATACGAATTAGAATGCCGACGAGGATCTCCTATGAACTGCCATTCGAAGTCGATGTATTTGATGATTCTTTTGGCGCTTGCCTGCGGCCAACTTAGCGCCCAGATTCTCGGGGCGGATGCGCTGAAGAAAACCATTCCCAGTTCGTTCTTCTTTGCGGGGCAGAGCGCTCCGGTGCAACTGCGTAATTCCGTGGGGCTGAAGAACGCGGCGGGAAGGATGGTGCTCGCCGGACTGGTGGATGCCTCGGGATATTCGACCGCGATCCAGGAGAAGTACCAAGGCTTCCTGATCACCGAGACCAAGCTCAGCTTCGATGGCGCGACGCTCGATCCTGGCGCTTACGGGTTCGGGTTCAAGGACGGGAAGTTCCTGGTGATGAACGTGGCGAGCACGGATTTGTTTTCGGTCGCCAGCCAGAACGATGCGGAACTGAAGCGTCCGGTGCCCCTGAAGCTGGAAAAAGATGGCGAGGCATACCGGCTGTATGCAGGGCGGAAGTATGTGGTGTTGAAGGCCGACTAGTGTGACAGCGGTTGATTGGAGCCCAGCAGCAGGCCGATCCCAGCGCGTCTCCGCAGTTCCAGCAGCAACGCGGAGGCGGCATTCTCATAGGTCTTGTTCGGATCGGACGTGTCGGCCCACACGGCTTCATAGACGATCTTGGCTGCTTCTTTCATATCCATGTGGAGAGCCGCTTCCATGCGGTCAGCCAGCTGCTTCAGGTCGCCGTAGCAGGTATGGCAAACGGCGGCCGGCTCGGAGCTTCCACTGTGCTGGTGCTCCAGAACGCAGCGGAAGGTGGCGGCGGCGTTGATCTGAGTGTGGGAAGCGAACGCCTGCGATTTAAGTTCTTTCAGGAAACGCTCCCGGTCATCATCGATTTGCGCGCCTGGTTCCGGCTGCACGACGACGGGAGTCACGGGAAGTGCAGGAACCGCGGTTGGCAAGACCCGTTCAGCCGACTTGCAAATGGGACAGACCGTCATGTCCGCAGGGTAGTAGGCGCGGCAGTGCGAGCAGGGAAGACCGTAGCCAATGGCTCGGGCATTCTGCGACGACGTAGCATCGGGCGATCTGTGTAGAGCAGGCCTCTGCTGTCCTGACAATACGGCAGGGGCAACGGGTTTTTCCTTGGCGGTCTGAACGGCTCTGGATTCCATGGATCGCACCCTGCGGCGCCCTTTGCGCAGCACCGCGAATTGAGTCTTATTGTAGGGTTGTTCGTCACCAGACGAAATGCACGTCAGTGCATGGGAGGGTCATGCCCTCTCGTACACCCGTTCGAGTCACTTCGGCGCCGCGATCAGCCGTACGACTTCCTGCATACGTGCCCGGTATAGGTCCTGACTTGGGTCCATGCGGGAGGCGATCTCGAGTTCTCCCAGCGCTTCGTCGTAACGATTGAGCGCCACCAGACAGGCCGCGAGAGAGTAATGATTCTCGGCGCTGGCCTCGAGGCGGAGCGCTTGACGGAATTCTGTTTCGGCTTCGGCCAGTTGCTGGGTATTCACGAGCGCAGTCCCCAGATAGTGGTGAGCGAGGGCAGAGTCGGGATTCAAAGTGACCGCCTTGCGCAACACGTCCACCGCCTCCTCATCTCGACCGGAGAGCAGCAGCGCCTGCCCCAGGACGCGGTGCTCGGCTGCACCCGCTGGGTTGATCCGGATGGCCGCCTGCAGTTCTCGAATTGCCGATGGGTAATCGCGCTTGCTCATGTAGGCGCGAGCCATGCAATTGTGGCCGCCGTCCCATTCCGGGTTCTGGCGATGAAGCTCCTGGAATTCGGCGATGGCACCGTTGAAGTCTTCCTTATCGCAGAGCGTGTTTCCGAGATTGTTGCGGATGCTGGCTTCCTCAGGGCGAAGGCGCTTGGCGGCACGATACTCAGCGGCCGCCTCATCGAGTTTTCCCTGGTCGTGCAGAACCACGCCCAGATTGCTGTGGGCCTGCCAGAAGTCGGGGCGGAGGCTGAGGGTGTGATGGTAAGCGATGGCCGAGCGCCGCAGATCTCCCTGGTCGCGAAGCGTGATTCCAATATCGAAATACACGTCGGCGTTGTCCGGTTCGCGCAGCAGCGATTCCTCAAATGCATGGAGAGCAGCGTCATAGTGCCCATCGGCGTACAGGGCCAAGCCCAGGTAACGATAGGCCTCGGCGTTTTTGGGATCCATGCTGAGAGCAGTGCGCGCTTCCGCCCGCGCGTTGTCGGAATCGTCGAGGCGATAAAAAAGATAAGAAAGCTGTCCGTGCGTTTCCGGGAAGCCGGGCAACAGTTGGTACGATTCGGTGAAGGCGTCCAGGGCTTCGTCCGGGCGATCCTGCTCGCGCAGGATGGTTCCGAGCACAAAATAGAGTAAGGGATTCGCGGCATCGTCGCGAAGCAGGGCGCGGACTTTGTCCTCCACAGCATCGAACCTCCGGTCGTGCGCGAGGGCGGCAATCTGAGCGGCGGAGGAGGAACTGCTGCAGGCGTCGGCAGCGGCTGATTTTCGTCCGAGGCTTTGAATCAAGGTGGGGTCGGCCCCGGCCCTTTTCAAAGCTGCAGTGTACTGCGGGGTTATATGGCAGGCGAGACCGTGCTGGGCGGTCAGGCGTTGAATGCGCGGGATGGAAATACCCGCGGCGAGCCAATAGAAAAGCGTGTCCGACGAGGTCGCCGATGGAGCTTGTTCTGCTCGCATGGAACCCGCCACCAGCAGAAACACGAGTCCAGTCAAAACACCACGTTTCACGAAACCCTCCACTGATGCGCTCGGAACGCCCTACTCGTCAACATAATCCGGGTCGGGTAATCGCCGATAGGTCACCGAAGTAATTGCGAGGGCCATGACCTACGGGCAGTCGCGATCGCCGCAGGTGGACTCCCAGAATGCATCGAGGTCAGCGTCCGCCGAGAATTAGGTGGCGGGGCATGGCTTCCTGCTTACCGCCGCGTTCTGGGCACGTCTAAGCAGATCGAGTGGGACAAATCAAGGCCTGCAGTTGGTGCAAGTCAGTTCGAACCACCAAAATTCCATATACAGAAAATTGAAGAGGAGGCGTTCTCCATGATTCTCTCTCGCGTGTTTCGAGGAGCTCTATTCTGCTTGCTGGTGGCCGCATGGTCGGGTGTCGGTGCTGCGCAATCAGTCATACTGGACCTGCCCCGGCAGAGCCAGCGTGCGCAGGTCACACAAAGGATCGGGATCACCGACATTACGATTAATTACCACCGCCCGCTGGTGAACAACCGTAAGGTTTGGGACGGATTGGTTCCCTATGGCCAGGTCTGGCGCGCGGGGGCCAATGAAAATACAACCATTTCGTTCAGCGATCCGGTCACGATCGAGGGCAAGGCGCTCGACAAGGGGACTTATGGTCTCCACATGATCCCTGCGGCAGATCAGTGGACGATCATCTTTTCGAAGAACTCGACTTCGTGGGGATCCTTCACTTACAAGGATGCCGAAGACGCTCTGCGCGTGACCGTGAGGCCGGCTGCGGCGGAGATGCACAACGCTCTGACGTATGACTTCGACAATGTTCAGCCAAATTCGGCCGTGGTGACGATGGCGTGGGAGAAAGTTGCGGTTCCGTTCAAGGTCGAAGTCGACGTGCATGAAGTCGTCGAAGCGAGCATGAAGAAGCAGTTACGTGGACTCGGGCAGTACACATGGGAAGGCTGGGACGAAGGGGCCAACTACTTGCTTGGGGAGAAAATCGCTCTGGAGGATGGGCTGACGTATGCCAACAAATCCATCGAGAACGAAGATCGTTTCGACAACGAGATGACCAAGTCGAAGGTGCTGGCGGCGCTGAATCGCAAGGATGAGGCCGCGGCAGCGGAGAAAAAGGCACTCGATCTGGCTAACCCGCTGCAGGTTCACATCTACGCTCGCGGGTTGCAGGGCGAGAAGCGCAACGACGAAGCGTTTGCCATCTTCCGGGAGAATGCCAAGAAGCATCCGGACCAGTGGTTCGTGCACTCGGGGTTGGCGCGGATGTACTGCTCGCAGGGCAAGTTCGACGATGCGGCGAGAGAGATGAAGGCCGCGCTGGCGGGAGCTCCGGAGAACCAAAAGACCTATGTACAAGGTTTGGTGAAAAAACTGGAGTCGAAGCAGGACATCAACCAGTAGGGCAATTGTAGCTGGTAGTTCGTTTCGGAGGGGCTGCGGGTTCGGTAATCCGCCGCCCTTTCCTATTTGTGTTGTTGAGCAGGAGGTCCGGTGGGTTCTACTGACTAAGTGCCGGCGCACCTTGTCTAGCTGGGCTGGCATGTGAAAGGTATGCTGTTGCCGTGAAAGAAAGTAGAATAACGGTGAGCAACTTAGCAAAGTGTACAATCCCGACAATCCGTACACTGAAGTTCTCGGCGCCAGTTTCTCGCAGTCCGAAAGAGGTTGTGTATGGGCCCATCGAATGGCCGCAAGCTGTTCCGCTCTGTTGCTTTCATCGCCATTGTGGCTTGTGCAATTTGTGCTTGCGCGAAGGACAAAGACAAACAGGACAGCTCGGAGATCAGGTTCACATCGCGCACCGAGCTGGTCCTGATTCCCGCCATTGTCACCGACAAATCGGGCGCTCACGTCAGCGGGCTGAAGAAAGAAGATTTCACGGTCAGGGAAAATGGGTCGGAGCGCAACATTGCGACTTTTGAGGAAATCACCACCGACCCGAAACGACTGTCGCATCCCAGGAATCCGAACGAGTACAGCAATTTCCTAGGTGGAGGCGAGTCCACACGGCGCATTACGCTCATCGTTCTGGACCTTCTCAACACGCCTTACATGGACCAGGCGAACGCCCGCATGCAACTGCTCAAGTACCTGACCCAATCGATGGATCAGCGCGAACCGACCGGACTTTTCACACTCACCCGTAGTGGCATCCGCGTCGTCCATGACTTCACCACCGATCCGCGCGTGCTGGTGGCGGCGCTGCACAAAGTAAAGGGCGACGCAGCCAAAACCGTCGACAGTCCGGAAGAGGTGGAAGGGATCACGGGAACCGCCAGCCCGGATGGCAGCGCGGGCGTTGATCCGGCCGCAGTGCAAACCGAAGCAGACAGCCTGCGGACCATGATGGAAGATGCGGAACTGAATTTCCAGTCTTTTCAACAGCGCCTTGCCATCACCTACACCCTGGAGGGAATGCAACAGGTGGCGCAGGCGCTGGGCGGGTTTCCGGGACGGAAAGCGTTGATCTGGGCGGGCGGCGGTTTTCCCTTCAGCGTCAGTGACAACACCATGCAGCTCGCTCCGGCGGGGCGCGACTCTCTTGCCGATGTATTGCCGATGTATGAACACACCTGGCAGCTGCTCAATAACGCACAGATTGCGCTCTATCCGCTCGACGTCAAGGGACTGCAGCTCATTACACCGACGGCGTCCATCCGCAACCCGGGAGCCAATTACTCGCGCAATATGAGTTGGCGACAAATGGATACGCAGGCCACCTTGGAGACGTTTGCTTCGGCGACGGGAGGGCGAGCCTATTTCAACTCGAACGATCTGGTGAAGGGCTTTCGCCAAGCGGTCCACGATTCGTCGCAGTATTACATGCTGGGCTACTACCTGGATCGATCGAATCCAAAGCCCGGCTGGCGCAAGCTGGCTGTAAAAGTAAAGCGGGACCACGTAGAAGTGCGGGCCCGCAGCGGTTTCTTTGTAACCAATGCGACGGTCGATCCGGCGACCAGCCACGACAGCGACATTTCGTCGGCTTTGCAGTCGCCCCTGGATTACACCGCGCTGCCGTTGGTGGTGCGCTGGGACACGGTCGAAGCCAGCAAGGAACCGGGCAAGAAGCGGGTGCGCTACATTGTGAATCTGGCGGCGGATCCAACCTTGATCGACGTCGCCGACAATAATCATGTGAAACTGGACTTTGTCGCGCAGGCAAAGACGCCGGAAGGCAAGCAGGTCGGACATCCCGCAGGTAAAACCGTCGACCTTCACCCCACACCGGAGCACGTGGCGGAGGTCCGCGAAAAGGGTCTCAGCTATATTGGCGCTCTCGACCTTGCTCCCGGGGAATACAACGTCCGTTTCGTTGTGCGGGATGACCTGAGCGGCCGCGTCGGCTCCGTCGCTGCGCCGCTGAAGGTGCAGTAGCGGCTGCGGAAGGCGAGAACGCTAGTGTTCCTCTGTGAGAAAACCTTTCCGCTTCTGAGTTTGCGTTGGATCGAGCATGGCCTTACGATGGCTGCCATGATCCTCTCATCCATTCCATCTCACGATTGGGGCCTCATGAAAACGCTTCTTCTTGCGCTCGCATCATTGAGCGTTCTGGGAGTACCGGCGATGTGCCAGGAAAATCATTCGAATACCAGCGCCGCGACCACGTCTGCTGCCGCTGCGAGCGAGGCCAACCCCGGCAACGCCCGGAAGTGGTGGAAAGAGGCGGTCGTGTATCAGATCTACCCGCGTTCGTTCCAGGACTCGAACGGCGACGGGGTCGGCGATCTGCGGGGCATCATCTCCAAATTGGATTACGTGAAGAGCCTCGGCGTCGATGTCATCTGGCTGAATCCTATTTATGGCTCCCCGAACGACGACAACGGCTACGACATCAGCGACTATCGCAGCATCATGAAAGAGTTCGGCACCATGCAAGACTTTGACGAACTGCTCAAAGGAATGCACGCGCGGGGCCTGAAGCTGGTCATGGATCTGGTGGTGAATCACAGCAGCGACGAGCATGAGTGGTTCAAGCAATCACGCAGTTCCAGAGACAACCCGTACCGCAACTACTATCACTGGTGGCCGGCGGAAAAAGGAAAGCCGGCGCATCGCTGGAGCTTCTTTGACGTCAATGGCGATGCCTGGAAGCTTGACGAAAAGACCAACAGCTACTATCTGCACTACTTCTCGCAAAAGCAGCCCGACCTGAACTGGGAAAATCCCAAGCTGCGCGAGGAAATCTTCTCGATGATGCGGTTCTGGTTCGACAAGGGCATCGACGGCTTCCGCATGGACGTGATCCCCTTCATCTCGAAAGACACTACCTTTCCGCCTCTCCCCGCCGAATATCACGGCGACTACATCCGGTACTACGCTAATGGCCCACACACTCACGAATATCTTCAGGCCATGAACAAAGAAGTACTTAGTAAGTACGATGTGATGTCGGTAGCGGAAGGCATCGGCGTCACCACGGCCGACGCGCTCAACTACGTCGATGCGGACCGGCACGAACTCAACATGGCCTACCACTTCGACGGTGTGAGCCTGGGCCTGTTACCGAATAGCCACAAGATCCCCGATCCCAAGGGATACAGTCTGGTCGACTTCAAGAACATTTACAGCAAGTGGGATGCGGTGTTCGCGAAAAAAGGCTGGGGCACCATCTACCTTGGCAACCACGATCAGCCGCGCATGACCACGCGCTGGGGGAATGATGCGCCGCAGTGGCGGGAGCTCTCTTCCAAAATGCTCACCACGTTTCTGCTGACTATGCGCGCCACGCCTTACTACTATGCCGGCGACGAACTGGGCATGACCAATATCAAGTTTGACAAGATTGAGGACTACCGCGACATTGAATCGCTCAACTGGTACAAGCTCGAGAAAAATTCCGGCGGAGATGTGCAGAAATTCCTCGAGGCTCAGAAGATCACCGCCCGCGACAACGGCCGCACGCCGTTCCAGTGGGAAGGAACCACCAACGCTGGCTTCACCACCGACGCGCCGTGGCTGAAGGTCAATCCCAACTACACCACGGTCAACGTGGCCGCGGAGGAGAAAGATCCCAATAGCTGCCTCAACTACTTCCGGAAGCTGGTGAACCTGCGCAAAAGCAATTCCGTGCTGATCTATGGCAGATACACTCTGCTGGACAAGGACAATCCGGACGTTTACGCCTACACCCGAGAATTGGACGGGAAGAAGATTCTGGTGCTGCTGAACTTCAAAGACAAAGCTGCTTCCGCTGCGACCGGTCTTGACCTGAGCGAAGCGAAAGTTCTGCTGGAGAATTACGCTACGCCGCCTTCACCAAATGCTGCGTTGCGGCCTTATGAAGCCGTCGTCTATGAGTGGTAGAACGTTCTTAACGAGGAGGAAAAGTACTTCCAGGCGGACAGTCTCACCTCAGCGGCTAAAGCCACCCCTGAAAATACGCCAGTGATCGCAGCGATAAATCGCTGCGCCACCCAAAATCAGATGCAACATCTACTTTTTCTACGGCCTTTGTTAGGACTCCCTGAGCCCCAGCTTTCTTAGTATCATCATGGCCGGGCACCAATTGGTCAGGCCGGATTGGAACAGGTTCAGCCCGACGAAGGCGGTGAACAGATACCAATAAGGACTCACCCAGTGTCCGAGCCCTAGCGAAAGAAGAACAAACGTCCCTGCCATTAATCGAAGTCCGCGTTCTACTGTCATACATGCACCTCCTGCACAGGAATTTGAAGCTTGCTTGTCTTCATGGCATTGCGCCGCTCGCTCATGTAGTAAAGGACCGGCACGGCCATGCGCGACAGAACTGTGGACGCGACCTCCCCGGCCATCAGCGAGAGTGCGAGGCCCTGGAAGATCGGGTCAAATAGAATCACGCTTGCGCCCACCACAACCGCGGCTGCGGTCAGGAGCATGGGGCGGAAGCGGACCGCACCGGCGTCGACCACTGCTTCCTCCAGCGACATACCCTGCGAGCGGCGCAGTTCGATGAAGTCGACCAGGATGATGGAATTCCGCACGATGATGCCCGCCCCGGCGATGAATCCGATCATCGACGTCGCTGTGAAAAAGGCGCCCATCAAGGTGTGCGCGGGCAGGATGCCAACCAGCGTCAAAGGAATCGGCGCCATAATGACGAGCGGTGTTTTAAACGATCCGAACCAGCCCACCACCAGGACGTAGATCAGCACTAACACCGCGGCGAACGCTACGCCGAGATCGCGAAATACTTCTACCGTGATGTGCCACTCGCCGTCCCACTTCATGGAATAGCGGTCGGTGCGTTCGGGCATGGTCGTGCCTTTGTATTGCTTGACCGCATAACCTTCGGGCAGCTTGATCTTGTCGATCGCCTCGCCCATCTTCTGGATCGCGTACACGGGACTCTCTTCTTCTCCGGCGACATCCCCGGTCACGTAGACAACGGGCTGCAGATTCTTGCGATAGACACTGGTGTCGATCGTTGTCTGATGGAGGTGGGTGACTTCCTGGAGCGCGACCTGGCTGCCGGCGGGGGTCGGGAGCTTGAGGTTTTGCAGATCCTGAATGCCGGAGCGATCGGGCCGCGAGAGCCGCACCTGGATCGGAATGTCTTCTCTCGATTGCGGATCGTGCAGCAACCCGGCTTCGGTGCCGCCCAGTCCAACCTGCAAGGTGCGGGTCACGTCGGTGGCTGAGATTCCGTGCAGCGCTGCCTTGTCGAGGTCAACCTTGAGGTCGTACTTCGTCTGCGGGTCCTCCACGTACCAGTCGATATCCACGACGCCCGGGGTTTGCTGGAAGATCTTCTTGATCTGCGCGGCGAGTTCAGTTTGACCTTTGTAGTCGGGGCCGTACACTTCCGCGACCAGAGTCTGCAGCACCGGGGGACCAGGCGGAACCTCCGCGACTTTGATGCGTGCTCCGAAAGGCTCGGCGAGTTTGACCAGTTCGGGGCGCAGGCGGCGCGCAATGGCATGACTCTGCGCCTTTCGGTCGTGCCGTGAGAGTAGGTTGACTTGAATATCAGCCTGATTCGGTTGGCGGCGCAAGAAGTAGTGCCGCACCAGGCCGTTAAAGTTATATGGTCCCGAGGCGCCGGAATAAATCTGGTAGTTCGTGACTTCGGGCTGCTGGGCGAGAAACTGGCCGAGAGTTTGAGCGACGCGAGTGGTTTGCTCCAATGGCGTGCCGTCCGGCATGTCGATGATGACCTGGAACTCGCTCTTGTTGTCGAAGGGCAGCATCTTCACGCGCACCCACTTCAGCGGAACGAACGCGACGGCCGCGAGCAGTAGCACCACTACGCTGCCCAAGAAGAGCCAGCGGCGGCGCGCGTCGAGAATCAGCGGATTCATCACGCGACGGTAGAAGCGCGTAGTCCATCCCTCGGATTCGTCGTGACCTTGTCCGCCGGCTCCGGCATAGTGCCGCAAGAGCCGCAACGCCGCCCACGGCGAGACAACAAAGGCCACTATGAGCGAGAACATCATGGCCGCCGACGCCCCGACGGGTATTGGCCGCATGTAAGGCCCCATGAGGCCGCGCACGAACGCCATCGGCAGGATGGCGGCAATCACCGCGAAGGTCGCTAGAATCGTGGGATTGCCGACTTCGTCGACCGCCTCCACCGCCACTTCTACCAGGGAACGACCGCGACTCTCGGGCAGGCGGAAGTGTCGAACGATGTTTTCGACGACCACAATGGCGTCGTCCACGAGAATGCCGATGGAGAAGATCAGCGCGAATAAGGTAACGCGGTTCAGCGTGTAGCCGAAGAAGTAGAAGATCGCCAACGTGAGGGCCAGTGTCATTGGCACTGCCAACAGAACTACGCCCGACTCGCGCCAGCCTAACGCCAACGCGATCAGCAAGGTAACCGAGAGGGTTGCGATCAGCAGGTGCTTGAGCAGTTCGTTGGACTTATCCTTCGCGGTCTCGCCGTAGTTCCGCGTGACGGTAATGTTCAGGTCCCCGGGCAGCATGTAACCGCGCTGGGCACTGACTCTTTCCAGCACGCGGTCGGCGATAATGCTCGCATTCGTGCCCTTGCGCTTGGCGAGAGTAATGGTCACTGCGGGATATTCGGAACCTACTGGAGCCGTTCCGGCCGCGCCCTTCGCGTTGGCAAAGAGCACATAATTTGCAGGTTCAGCGGGACCGTCATCGATTTTTTCTACCACGTCACGCAGGTAGACGGGGCGCCCGGAGTGAACACCGACTACGACTTGGCGCAGGTCATCAGCCCGAGTGAAGAACATGCCGGCTTCCACCTGAAACTCGCGGTTGTCGCGCGCGAAACTCCCGGCTTGTCCGCGGCTGTTTGCGCCTTGCAGCTGGCCCACGACCGCGCCCGGCGTGAGGCCGTAGGCAGCGAGCCGCTGGGAATCGAGCACCACACGCACCTGGCGAGGCTGGCCGCCAATAATCGTGGTCTCAGAGATGTCGTCGAGTTGTTTGAGAGAGTTCTCCAGTTCCCCGGCGATCCGACGCAGGCGGTAGGAATCGTAGTCTTTGCCCCACAGTGTGAGCGCCAGGATCGGGACATCATCGATGGAGCGGGCCTTGATCAGCGGCTGCGACACGCCTGGCGGGATGCGGTCGAAATTCGAATAGAGCTTGTTATAAGTCTGAATGATCGCGTCTTCTTCCTTGGTGCCAACGTAGAAGCGCACGATCAGCATGCTCATGCCGGGATGGCTGATGGAGTACACGTACTCAACGCCCGGAACTTCGCGGAGCAGCCTCTCCATCGGCAGGCTGACGCGCTGCGCCACTTCCTGGGACGAGGCGCCCGGCATCTGCACAAACACATCGAGCATCGGAACCACAATCTGCGGCTCCTCTTCGCGCGGGGTCTGGAGGATGGCGAATGCGCCGATTACGAGCGCGGCTACGACCACCAGCGGAGTCAGCTTGGAATCGATGAAGGCGTGTGCGATCCGACCAGCCAGGCGGCGCGTCGGGTGCTGGCTGTTGGGGTGTCCCGAGTTTTGATTGGCGGCGCTCATTTTTAGTTCTATAGTCCGGCTCCCTGGCAGATCGCTGAAAAACTAGCTTGGGTGCAAACAGTGCGACCTCAGCGGCTGAAGCCGCGTTAGAACAATTCAGTTACCGCGGCGCTGAAGCGCTGCGCCACCCAAAATCAAGTGCAACTTCGAGTTCTTCCGCAGCCTGTGAAGTGCTGCGCCACTCAAAATCAAGCGCCAGACCGAGCTTTCCTGGTCTGCTAATGCGATTCGATTTTCTTGCCGCCCAGTTCCCGGCTGCCTGGTTCGGCGATCATGCTCTCCCCGTCCTGTAGCCCTGCCAGCACTTCGACCTGCTGTCCCAAGGGCTTGCCGAGCGTGATATAGCGCAGATTCGCTGTCTTGTTCTGATCGAGTACGTAGACACCTTGCAGTTGCCCGCGCTCTATGACCGCGGTGCGTGGGATAAGGATCGAGGTTCGTTCGCCGCGCGTAAAGTGAGCGCGACCGAACAGTCCTGAACGCAATGCTGGGTCGGCGGGCAGGTCGAGTTTTACGAGAAAGGTGCGGCTTTCGGGGTCGGCGGCGGGAACGATCTCCCCCACCGTGCCTTGGAGTTCTTTGTCGCCCAGGGCATCGACGAGAATTGGCACCTGCTGCCCGGCGCGCACATAGCGCAGATCAGTCTCGTTGACGGTGGCTTCGAGACGATAGCGCCGCACATTCTCCACCGTGAAGAGCGGCATGCCGGGACTGGCCAGTGTGCCGACATCCGCTTTCCTATCCGTCACCACGCCATCGAACGGAGCCAGCACGCGAGTGTAGGACAGGGCGTTGTGCGACTGTTGCACGGATGCTTTGGCCTGGGCTTGTCCGGCGCGGGCCATGTCGCGCCGCGCCTGTGTCGCCTGATAGCGGGCTTTCACTTCGTCGAATTCCTGCGGGCTTACGGATTTTCTGTCGTACAAAGTCTGGTAGCGCTTGAAGGTCGCTTCGGCCAACGCAAAATCGGAATCGGCAGCCGATATCTCCTGCCCGGAGGCCAATTCCACGGCGGTGGCGCGATCCAGACCGGCGCGCGGCTGAGCGTCGTCGATCACGGCCAGCACTTGCCCGCGCCGGAGCCGGTCCCCTTCGTGAACACGGATTTCGATGATGTTGCCCATCATCTGGCTGGCCAGTTGGCTGGTCTGAACCGCTCGCACCGTTCCCACTCCCTCGATCAAATCGGGAACATTGGTCGTGTGGACCGTGAGCACGGACACGTTGGTCACCGTTTCTGGCGCAGCGTTCGCAGTCTCGCGCTCGCTCGAGCAACCGATGAATGCCGCGAGCGCCAACAGGATCGGAGCGACGAGCAGTTGCGTGATCATCGAAGCGGGTTTTCGTCGTTGTGCTTTGGTCGTCAGGTTCATGGCGTCACCACCGGTGATTGCGAAGTCAGCGTTCCGCTGGCCAACTCCAAGTTGGCGTAGTTCACGTAGAACTGATAGAGAGCCGACCAGTAATCGGCTTGACTGCGGTGCGCCGCTTCTTCAGCACCCAGTAGATCGGTAATCGTAATCAGGCCACCGTCGTAGCGGTCCTGGTTGATGCGCAGACTTTCTTTCGCCTGGGCAATTGCGGCGCGTGCCACACCGACCTGCTGGCGGCTCGAATCCTGGTCGTAGTAAGCCTGGCGCACTTCCAGGCGGACGCCGTCGCTGGCCGCCTGCTTCATCGCGGCTACCTTGTCTGCCAGGGCGCGCTCGCGTGAAAGCGCCGCCCGCTTCGCGCCGCCCTGAAAGATGTCAAATTGTAGTTCGACCCCGCCCAGCCAGTTATTACCTCCACCGCCGGCGACGAAGGTTGGGTTATCCATTTCCCAGCCTGCGAATGCGTTCAGGCGCGGGCCGAAGGAAGATTTGGCGATCGATACACTTTGTTGTTGAGCGGCCTGCTGGGCATCGATCCGCTTCAAGTCCGGACGATTTACGAGTGCCTTCTGTTCCATCTCGGCAAGGGCGGGCGCTGGCAGGTCGCGGTCGGCCGCAGGCTCAACGGGTTGGTACGGCGAATCGGCGGGCACGCCCATCGCGGTGTTCAGTTGAGCGAGAGCCAGCGCGAGATTGTTTCTCGCCCGAATCAGTTCCTGCTCTCGGCTCGCCAGACGAACCTTGGCGCTGAGCAGGTCAGACTCCACGGCCACGCCGCTGTCAAACCGTCCCTGGCTGCGGTCCATGATGGACTTGGCTGTTTTCTCCGCCCGGTCCGCGACCTCCACCTGCTTGCCAGCCAGCAACGCGCCGTAGTAAGCCTGCACCACGCGAAACACGATCTCCTGACTAGTACGGTCGAGTTGGTGGGTGGCAGCGGCATTCATGTCTTGAGCGCGCCTTACGCCGTGCCAACTCGCGAACGAATCGAACAGGTTCCAGGTTCCTCCAAAGCGCGTTGTGAAATTGCCATATGGCAGAGGGGTGTTCATCCGATTGAGCGTGAAATCGGCGGTGGTGAAGCGCTGCTGCCGCAGCTTGCTGCCGAACACGTACACGGGATCATCCCCCCGGGTAGCTGTTTCGGAGAACGTAATGTGCGGCATCAGGAACGAGCGCGCCTCGAGAACTCCCGCCGAGGTTGCCCGTGTGTCGGCGAGCGCAGCTTTCTTCAGCGGATTTTTCTCCAACGCGATACTCACCGCTTGCGACACGGAGAGCGGAGAGGCTTCAGAGGGTGCTCGGGCGAGCGCGGATCCCACGAGCAACGACCAGATCACGGTCATGCCTAGCATCCAGCGCAGACCACGAAGCCGCGAAAGACCGTTTGACATCACTTGCATCCTGCTTCTCCCGCCAGAACTGATTTCCTAAGAAATGGCTTTGTAAAGGGCACGCCCGTAGTGTGTGCTTGAGAACTCGGTCGTCCCTCCGGGACTTGCGTCATCTCTTCCACTTTCCCCAGCGCTGAAGCGCTGGGCTAAGTTCGTTCGCCCCTCCGGGGCTGGATCCTCGGGCATTCCAAGCGACTGGACTGTCCGAACAACGAGTTCTCACGCACCCACATAGCCGTGCCGCTCAGACTTTAAGGAATACGGGCGTTGGCCGCTGAGGGGCGCGTTTCGGCTTTCATCCATTCCGTCTGCTCGGCCACGATTTCATAGGTCGTGTGGAGGCTGGCGGTTTTCTGCACCATGGCGCCGACCGAGCAGTACTTTTCCTCGGAGAGCCGGATCGCTTCTTCCAGCGCGGCTGCATCCACGTCAAGGCCGGTGACGACGTGATGAATGCGGACGGCGGTGAACACCTGCGGCGGACGCTCGGCCTGATCGGCCTCCACCTGCACTTCGTAGCCGGTAATCTTCTGGTGGTATTTCTGGCGCAGAATTGTGATCACATCAAACGCAGTGCAGCCCGCCAGCGCCACGGCCACAAGCTCGATGGGCTTGGGCCCCGTGCCTCCGGCGGCATCGTCCAGGATCAGGTGGTGCCCGCTGCCGGTCTGGGCGACAAACTGTCTCTGCTGGTTCAGTGCCTGCGTGAGTTCAACTTTGGCGGAAATCATCCGGTCCCCCTGCTGAATCCCCATGCGGGACTCACTGGGATAAATGCAAGGGGGATGGATTTGTTACAGGGAAAATCGGGTGATCGGAAGGAGGCTGCTTTGCATCGGTTTCTGAGGAGCCGGATCAAGTTCGGGTGCGCTACTGCTATCTCGTAGAGACCTGATAGAGTGCGCCCAAGATAGGTGGTGAAATCGCCTGCTTACAGCAACCATGGAGAGGTGGTCTTCACAGTTCCAACATCATGCTGCAGTGCTTATTCCGTAGGCCCAGAATCCACCATCTGAGCGGATTCTTAACTGTCAAAGCCGACTTTCTTGAGGTAGGCACGCAGAGCTTCAACACACGTCCCATAAGGTGATACTGCCTGTCGAGGTCGTCCGCAGGAACGAACACGGACACGAAAGTTTCTGTGTCCGTAGCGCATACCGCATTAAGAGCCACGCCAAGGTTGCGCTCAACGCCCTCAGAGTATCGCAGCTTCGCGTGCTCAAGCGCCATCGTTCCGCGCTCACGGACCCAGAACCGACCTTGCCTGTCTACCAACACGTTGTCGTGCGTCAGCCAACGAATCGTCTCGGGCCAGTGTTGAGCCGACAGAAATTTCTTGAACTTCTCGGCGGCTTCGGCCAGCGTTTCTGGCGGGTCGGAATTAGGGTCGGTCATGTCCGAATTATCGGCCAGTTTGATAGTTGTTGCAAAACCGCCATTACACCAACAACGACCGGCAATCTCATTTATGAGATGTCGATGGTTCCCCGTCACTTGCCCGCGTTGGCGAGCGCCCGGCTATACGTCGCCAGCAGCCGCTTGCGCAGCGCCGCTGCCTTGGTTTGATCCGGGCACTCCGCGGGCGACTGGCGGCATTTCTGAATGCTGGTTTCCAGGCTGCGGAGGAACTTCAGGCAGGGTTGGCACTCGTTCAGGTGCGTTTGCAGTTCTTCACAAGAAAAATCATCCAATTGCCCATCCAGGTAATCCGAAAACTCCGCAAACATCTTTTTGCACCGGCCGGGACGAGGTTGGGCTTCTGTACTCCTTGGCGATTTTCCAATCACGCTGACGTTCTTGCGGCGCTTATTTTGCGCAGTCAGTCCTTTTCGCACGAACAGGCGAGCCCGGTGAAGGCGGACTCGAACGGTGCCTGGGCGCAGGCCGGTAATTTCCGCGACTTCTTCGTCGGTCAGGCCTTCCATGTCGCGCAGCACGAGGACGATGCGGTATTGCGGCGGCAGAGTGCGGATGACGCTTCGCAATCGCTCCCTCTGCTGGCCGCGGATGGCGGAGTCTTCCGGATTCACCGCCTCACTGCCGTCCAGTTGCTCCAGTTCTTTTCGGTCGGGCATTAATTCTTCGAGCGACAGTTCGTGGGCGGGCGCAAACTTGCTCTTGCGGCGGTGCATCAAGCAGCGGTTCTTCGCCACTTTGTACAGCCACACGGCCAGCGCTTTGGCATTTTCGAACTTGGGCAGGTAAGGCAACGATCTCACCAGCACTTCCTGCATGGTGTCTTCGGCATCCTGGCGCTGTCCGCACACTCTCATGCTGAACGCAAACACGGAGCGTTGCAGGAGGGCAACGGCTTCTTCGAGCGCGGCGCTGTCCCCGCGCTTCAACAACACAAGAGCCTGATCGACATCGGACCGCATTGCACCCAATGTACGCTGAAGTCAGTACGGCGTGCCACCCGATGGCATCGGCCCGCGGGCAGTCCAACTCCGAACTTGCCCTGAATATCGAAGTTGCCGACCCCCGTCCCTCCACAACGTCTCCGAAGGGCCCTCAAGGTAGCGACGGACCGATGCCCTTGCATGGATGGCTGACCAATCGGCATCCGGTTTGATTCACGGAATATTCAACAAACTGTCATCAATTATTAACAAACAGCGGTCTAGGCTGGCAGTTCGCCGACCATGAACTACGGCCTGAAACAGTTCTCAAGGCTTTGTCTGCTCTCTAGAACGCTTGTGTCTCAGGAGATGAAAACAATGAAACGAATGATGGCTGTGGTGCTGTCGATGACGCTCGTGGGGAGCGGAATCGCGGCTCAAGCCCAGCAAGGTGCGGGTACTGCAACAACGGCAAAGAGCGTGCGGAAGAAAACGGTTGCCAAGACATCTGGGCCGGCTATTTCAGACCAACTCAACGAAATGAAGCAGTCCATCGATGCACAGCAACAGCAGATCAAGCAGTTGACCGATCTGGTTCAAAGCCGCGATCAGAAGATCCAGCAACTGGAACAGCGGCTGGATCAGGGCCAAGCGGCGGCTGCGCAGGCGCAGACCAAGGCGGATACCGCTGCTGCGCAAGCGGCCGAGCAAGGGCAAACGGTCACGGCGCTCAAGAATGATGTCTCCGACTTGAAGACGACCGCCACGAATTCGGCGCTCACCCTGCAGGAAGCGCAGAAAAGCATGAAAGAGGCGGAGAGCCCGCTTGCCATCCACTACAAGGGGATTACGGTTACTCCCGGCGGCTTTCTGGCGGCAGAAACGGTCTACCGCAATCGCGCGCTGGCGTCAGAAGCTACCAACTTCAACAGCCTCAATTTTCCCGGCGCCGGTCAGAACAAGATTTCTGAGTTCTATGGTTCCGGACGGCAGTCGCGTATCTCGATGCTGGCGGAGGGCAAGTTCAGCGACGTCAAATTCGCTGGTTATTATGAAGCTGACTTTCTTTCGGCTGCCGTGACTTCAAACAACAACCAGACCAACAGCTACGCCCTACGTCAGAGGCAGGTTTGGGGGCAGGCTGCCTTCAAGAATGGCGTGACCTTCACGGGCGGTCAAATGTGGACCCTGGTGACGGAGACCAGGAAGGGGGTCGACAACCGAACCGAAGCCCTGCCCATGACCATCGATCCGAACTATACGGTCGGTTTCAGTTTTGCGCGGCAGTGGGGCCTCCGCCTGGCCAAGAACTTCCACAATCGCTTCTGGCTCGCTGCTGCGTTGGAAAATCCGCAGACTACTTTCGCGGCAAGCGGCAATGCCAACAACTTCGCTTTCGGCAGTGTCGGCGCTGGCGGCAGTCTCTACAATAACGTGAATGCCAACTATTCGTTCAACGCGATGCCCGACGTCATCGTCAAGGCAGCCTTTGAACCCGGTTTCGGCCACTACGAAATCTTCGGCATCTTGAGCCGCTTCCGCGATCGTGTTTATCCTTGCGTGGACTTTGTTTCCACCTCGAGCCTGTGCACCGCCGCTGGCGCCACCGCCATTACGGGGGCCTATAACGCTTCGAAGAACGGCGGTGGACTGGGAGCGAACGGCCGCATCACCGTGGCCAAGCACGTGGAATTCGGTCTTCATGCACTGTACGGGAACGGTGTAGGCCGATACAGCGCGTCGGGTCTGCCGGACGCCACGGTGAACGCGGACGGCACACTGGCACCACTGCGAAGCTATCAGGGTCTGGCCACGCTTGAATTTCACTATCCCAGGATTGACGTGTACTTCAATGGCGGCGAGGATTATTCGGGACGCCGCTATCAGATTAACCCTGCCAGGCCGACGACGACCGTGGGGTATGGAGCGCCGACCTTTTCCGATGCGGGATGCTACACCGAAACCCCGCCCTCAGCCGGTAGCGGTTTCGGTTTCGGTTCGATTAGCTGCAGTGGCAACACCCAAAGGACGATCCAAGGCACGTTCGGGTTCTGGATCAAACTCCGTAACGGCCCCAAGGGAAGACTGCAGTTCGGCCCGCAGTATTCCTACGTCGTCCGCGATGCATGGACGGGAACCGGCGCTACGGCGGGCACCTTGGTTGCACCGCACGGGATCGTCAACATGTTATATACGTCTTTCCGCTACTACTTGCCGTAGGTGTACAGACCTCGCCCCCAGAATGTCTTCTTTTGCTCCTGGGGGCGAGGGATTGTTTTCGAACCGGAAGGGTCTCTGTCGCTCCAATGTGCGTGGTTCGCGCATGGAGCGACTTGCTTTTGTACGGTAGGGCGTTAAGACAGTGTGGAATCCGAACGTACAACCTAAGCGGGTGCTCGGTCTCTAACTGGAGAGCGTGGCTTACAGAACGCCTCCTGGCCTTGGGCTGAGATCAGTGACGAACCATCAGCCGATATGCCGGAGATCTCTTTCTCGCTAGGCTGCAAGGTCTGCCGCCGGCTCGGGGAGCATCCTCGCTTCCGATTCCACGTCTGTTACTGAAGCCCGCACTCGCGTTTTCGCCACGAGCATATAGATCGACGGCACTACGAACAGCGTAAATGCTGTCCCGATGATCATGCCGCTGACCAGCATGATGCCGATGCTGTTGCGAGCGCCGGCGCCGGGTCCCTTTGCGAGCACCAGTGGAAAGTGACCGATCACGGTAGCCGCGGTCGTCATCAGAATCGGCCGCAACCGCGTGCCAGCCGCCTCGACAATCGCGGCCAGCTTTTCGGTACCCTTCTCTTGCAGCTCGTTGGCAAACTCCACAATAAGGATGCCGTTTTTAGACACCAGCCCGACCAGCGTGATCAACCCGACCTGGCTATAGATGTTGAGCGTGGTCAGCCCCAGGAACGAGAACAGCAACGCCCCTGAAATTGCCAAGGGCACCGAGCCCGCGAGAATGATGAATGGATCGCGGAAGCTTTCGAACTGGGCCGCCAGTACGAGGTAAATCAGGATCCCCGACAACAAGAAGGTGCCGAGAAACTTGCTTCCCTCAACCCGGAGCTGACGCGATTCGCCCGCGTAGTCCACTGTGAAGCCCTGCGGCAGGATCGCCTTGGCCTCGGCCTCAAGCGTGCTGAGCGCCTTGTCGAGCGGGACGCCGGGAGGGATGACGCCCTGGATGCGCACCGCATTGAGCTGCTGAAATTTCTTCAGGTCGCGCGGTTCGGTCGTAGTCCGCAGGGTGGCGAAAGTTGACAGCGGCACCAGCTTGTTCTGCGATCCGGTGACATAGATCTGCGACAGCTGTTCCGGCGTCAAACGCTCCGCGCGCTTGACCTGCGGAATGACCTTGTAACTCCTGCCCTGAATGCTGAAACGGTTGACGTAGTTTCCACCCAGCAGAGTGGAAAGATCCTGGCCGGCCTGGCTCAGGTCAACCCCCTGGGAGCGGAGCTTGTCGCGGTCGAAGACAACTTCGGCTTGCGGCTGGTCGAACTTCAAGTCAGAGTCGGCATAGATGAACAGACCGCTGGCAAAGGCCTTGCCTACAAGCTGCTTGGCGAATTCGACCAGTTGCTGCGGCTCGGCCGGCGAAGCGATCACGAAATCAACCGGGAAATTTCCGCCTCCGGGCAAGGCCGGTGGAGTCAACGGAATCACGCGGATGCCAGCGATCTTGGAGAGCGGCCCGGTCGATTGCATCAGAAGTTGTTGTGCAGTTTTCTTTCGCTCGCTCCACGGTTTCGTCACCATGCCGCCGAATCCGCCCGTCGGAGACGTGATCTGAAAGATGCTCTGGCTCTCCGGGAACGAGTGATAGACGTCGTACACCTGCTTCGTGTACAGGTTCGTCTGATCAATCGTGGAATTGGGTGAAGCCTGGATGACTCCGAATACCACCCCTTGATCTTCGGCTGGCGCCAGTTCCCGCTGCGAGAACATGTAGAACGGAATCACCAGCAGGACGACAATCGCCCATAGCGTCAGAACTACGGGCCGGTAGCGCAGCGTGCCCGCTAGGGTGCGGGTGTAGAACTGGCGAACGCTTTCAAAGTGGCGATTGACCATGCCGGCGAAGCCGCGCTCGGTGGCCCCCGCACGCAACAACTTCGAGCCCATCATCGGAGAAAGCGTCAGCGCAACGATTCCGGACACGATTACGGCTCCCGCGAGGGTGAACGCAAACTCGCGGAACAACGCACCGGTTAAGCCGCCTTGAATGCCGATGGGCGCATACACTGCGGCCAGGGTGATGGTCATCGAGATGATCGGACCGACCAACTCGCGGGCGGCATCGAGCGCAGCTTGTAACGGAGCCGTGCCCATATGAATGTGCCGCTCGACGTTCTCCACCATGACGATCGCGTCATCCACGACCAGGCCGACCGAGAGCACGATGGCTAACAAGGTCAGCAGGTTGATGGTGAAGCCGAACGCGAGCATCAGGGCGACGGCGCCAATGAGAGAGATCGGGATGGCGACGACCGGAATCAGCACGGAGCGGAACGAGCCGAGGAATAAGAAAATGACAACGATCACGATGAGCAGGGTCTCGCTGAGAGTCCTGAGCACCTCGTTGATGGCGTCCTGGATGTACGCGGTCGAGTCGTAGGGAATCCCAACCTTCATTCCCGTCGGTAGCTGGGCCTGAATGCCTGGGATCGTTGCTCGCACGTTCTTGATCACTTCGAGCGAGTTGGCGGTCGGCAGGACCCAGATTCCCATGAAGGTCGCGCCTTCACCATTGAAGCGGACTTCCGAGTCGTAATTCTGGGCGCCGAGCACAACGTCGGCGATCTCTCCCAGGCGAACGACCACGCCCTTATCCTCCTTCACGACGAGCTGACGAAACTCCTCCGCCGTGGTCAGGTTAGTGTTGGCGACCAGGTTCACCGAAACCATCGAGCCCTTGGTGCTTCCGAGCGCGGAGAGGTAATTGTTTTTCGCCAACGCGTCGTGGACTGCGGATGGTGAAATGCCAAGCGCCGCCATCTTGTCGGGCTTCAGCCAAATCCGCATCGCGAACGTACGGTCGCCGAGGATATCGGCGCGCTGAACTCCGCTGACGGCACTCAGTTTGGGTTGTACGACGCGCGTCAGATAATCCGTGATCTGGTTCTGATCGAGGTCCGCGGACGAAAACCCTAGATACATCGCAGCGAACTGATTGTCCGCGGTTTGCAGGTCGATGACCGGTGCTTCCGCCTCGGGGGGCAGATCATTGCGGACTTGGGCCACCTTCGCCTGAATCTGCGTGAGCGCGGCGTTGGTATCGTAGTTGAGCTTCAGATGCACTGTAATCGTGCTGAGGCCCTGAGCACTCGCCGACTCCATGTAGTCGATACCGTCGGCGCTGGCAATGACGCGTTCCAGCGGAGTGGTGATGAACCCGCGCACCAGATCGGCGTTGGCGCCCACGTAGGTCGTCGAGACTTGGACGATCGCAATGTCGCTGCGCGGGTACTGCCGCACACTCAGCGAGCGAATGGCCTGCAAGCCTGCGATCAGGATGACCAGGTTGACGACGATCGCAAGGACCGGCCGCTTGATAAAGAGGTCAGTGAACTTCATCTTAGCTGTCCTGGGGCTTGGGAGCCGGATTGTTTCCGGGCTGGACTTTGTTGTTGACCTGGACGGCGGCGCCGTTGCGCAACTTGAACACGCCCGACGTCACCACTTCATCGCCCGGGTTCACACCCGAGATCACAGCCACCTGGTCGCCACGCGACCCTTCGACCTTGACAAACTGCTGACGCACTCCGCGGTAGGTTTTGCCTTTCGGATCCTTCAAATCAGTGATGATGAAGACCGAGTCGCCGTACGGCGCATAACTGATAGCCGAGGCCGGGAGCGTGACCACCGTGCGGTTCGCGCCCAAGCCTACATCCACCTGCACGAACATACCGGGACGTAATTTACCTTCCGGATTGGCGAGGGTGGCCTGTACCTGAATATTGCGGGTGGTCTCGTCGACCACCGAGTCCAGAGCCGTGATGCGGCCTGAGAACATCGAGCCCGCGAGATCCTCCGAAATAACGCGCAGCTTGCCGCCGGCTCGCACTTGTCGGGCAGCTTGCTGAGGTACGCCGAAGTCCACGTAGATCGGGTTGAGCGACTGTAGCGGAACCACCGCGCTGCCGGCGGAAAGGTACTGCCCGAGGTTGATTTTGCGGATCCCGAGAATGCCTGAGAAGGGCGCGCGGATCGTCTTTCGCTCAATGGTGGCGCGAATCTCCGCTACATTCGCTTGGGTGGCTTTTTGCTGGGCCGTGGCCTGGTCGTAGTCCATCCGAGAGATGACGCCGGCATTCACCAGTCGCTCCATCCGGTCGTAGTTCACGCGCGCCAGATCGCGCTGCGCCTCCAGCGCAGCGAATTGAGCCCGTTCCTGGCGGGTGTCGAGTTCGACCAGCACGTCTCCGGCACGTACGGACTGCCCCGAGTCGAATCGGATTCGCTCGACGATGCCGGGGAGGTCCGCGCTGACGGTGACGCCGTGCACGGCTTCCATCGTGCCGATTACTCCCATCGTCGCCGGCCACTGCTCTCTTTGCGCCACCACGCTGGTGACGGCTTCCGGAGGGGGCTGGAACGCGCCCGCATGTACGGCTGTCTCAACCTGCTTGAACTTTATGAATCCCAGGGCCGTGACGAGTGCCACCATCACACTGAGCATCAGCAACATTCTTTTCGCCATGATTTCCCCTTGGCCAGAAGTAAAGTGTTTGACCTACGAGGGCTGGTACCGCTAATCGCCACGAAGCTTCATCTCAGGCAGATCACATCTGTTACTCGACTGCACGTATCATGCAGGGACGGTGTGACATTTCTTACCAGTGACAAACGTGGGTACTCAACTGATGAAGCGGGAACACGCCGAAAACCCGCCCCAGCCTTCAAGTTCATTGTTGGAATTTGATTCCGCGCTTGAGTCGAAGGATTCGGACTAATTCGCTGGATGCCGCATGCCATACAAAACACTAGCCATCTGTGGGGATTGGCCTACTAGAGTTAGCATGCGGCTGAAAAGGTCGAACGCCGGCTCCCTAAGGGAGCAGTTGAGAGTAAACGCGCGAGAATGCCTCAGTCACAACTATTCTCCGCCAGCCCCAGGACCGCTGCTCATTGGTTCCAACCATGGGTTCACCTGCCAGGTTGGATAGGGCCCCTCCGGCATATCCACCAGGGTTGGGATTTCGGGCCGCGCCTCGACCGCGATCGGGCGCAGCCGCACCGTCGTGGTTCCGGTCTGATCGCAACCCGGATAGGTGAATTGCGGCACAGTCTGCTTGAGCTGGGCGAGGATGGAGTCTCGCTTTCCGAGCCAGGTCGCCACAGAAAGTTCGTCCAGACGGCGCTTCAACGCCGGCCAGGCGAACCTTACGCTTTCCGTGCAGGCTATCTTTTCACAGGCGCTCGGCAACACCCGCTCGTCGGGATAGAAGAGTTCCTCAAAAAGCTTTTCGCCGGGACGGAGGCCGATGAACTTGAATTCCGGGCTGGATTTTCCGGAGAGCCGCACCAGCGTCTTCGCCAGTTCCACGATCCGAACTGGTTCGCCCATGTCGAGCACCAGGATGTCGCCTTTCCTGCCGATCACGGACGCCTGCAACACCAGGCTCACCGCCTCCGAAATCGTCATGAAGAACCGGGTGATCTCGGGGTCCGTGATGGTGATGGGCTGGTTTTGACGGATCTGTTCCTGGAAGATTGGGATCACGCTCCCGTTCGATCCGAGGACGTTGCCGAACCGGACCGACACGCAGCGCAGCCGCTCCCCGGGCCAGGCGGCGAGAATCAATTCTCCAATCCGCTTGGTGCAGCCCATGACGCTGGTCGGGTTCACCGCCTTGTCGGACGAAATCATCACGAAGGTGGAGCAATTCGAACTCTGCGCGACGTTCAGCAACGTCAGCAGGCCGAAAACGTTGTTGCTGACCGCCTCGTCCACATTGGATTCCATGACGGGCACGTGCTTGTACGCGGCGGCGTGGAACACAATCTCAACCCCATAGGTCAGGAAGATCTTGCGCATGCGTTCCTGGTTGCAGCAGTCGGCGACACAAAATACTTTTTGCTCTCCGCTGCCGCCCTGAGCCAGCTGATGCTGTAAGTGAAAGATCCCGGTCTCATCCTGGTCCAGACACACCAGAAGCTTCGGTTGGTAGGTCTTGATTTGCCGGCATAGTTCGGAGCCGATGGATCCCGCAGCGCCCGTAACCATGACCACTCGATCCCGAATCTGCTCGCGCACCGGTTCCAGATCGAGGTCAACGGGAATACGCCCGAGCAGATCCGTCAGAGAGACTTCCCGGACCTGCTGCAGGGTGACTCGACCCGCAATCAATTCCGACAGGGCGGGGACGGTTCGGAAAGCAGCGCTCCCTTCTTTGCAAATGGCCACCAGTCGGCACATCTGCTTCGGGGTCGCCGATGGAATCGCAATCAGGACCTCATCGATTTTTTGTTCGCGGACTACTTTCGCCAGAGCCTCGACCGGGCCCAGCACGGGCACGCCCAGAACCCGCAGCCCTTTCTTGAGTGGATCGTCATCGACACAGCCGATCACCGCATACCCGGCCTCGGCGATCTGGGTTTCGCGGATGATCATCTGGGCAGCATGCCCCGCACCCACCAGCAGCAGGCGTTTTGAGGCCGAGTGCGTCCGCACGGTTTCCGCAAGCATGCGCGAGAGCACGCGTACGCCCGTCAGAAACGTAAAGGTGATTAAGCCCTCCAATGCATAAATGGAGGGCGGAATTGCTTTCAGTCCGAACCCGTAGCGCACGATGACCAGGAACGCAAACGAACCAATGAGGACGGCTTTCAAGATGTCCACGGCATCGCTGATCCCCGTATAACGCCACCAGCCATGCATAAGATTGAAGAAGGGCATCACTGCCAGTCGAACGATGATGAGGATGGGAACGGCCGCCCACAGCAGGCTCGGGTCCGGCACCTGGAACTCGAAGCGCAGAAGCCATGCACATATCAAAGAGCAGAGGATAAGACCGATTTGCAGCACCAGCACCAGAAACGACTGGCAACGTAACAACGTGGCAGACTCTTTATTGATTTTTGTCATAGAACAACAAGATCACCTTGATGATTGTGGGTTCTTATTTGGTTGATCGTCACGGGTGGGTCGTCCCTTGAGGGGACAAAACCAATTGACTAGTTCTTGGCTCGATGGAGTTGCAGTGGGGAACGATCTGAGGCCTAGTGTTGCACGCCTTCCGCTTTCAGCACTCTCCAAAGGGTGAGCATTAGGATTTTCAAATCGAAGGAAGGCGATTGCTCTTGCATGTATTCAGCATCGTATTGCACTTTGATGGGAATCTCCAACTCATCGCGGCCATTGACTTGAGCCCAGCCGGTGATGCCGGGGACCAAGCGATGCACGCCGTAGCGGGTGCGAAGTGCCACCAGATCGTGTTGGTTGAAGAGCGCGGGACGAGGTCCAACGAGGCTCAGGTCGCCCCTCCAGACGCTGACCAGTTGCGGCAATTCGTCCAAACTGGTCTTGCGCAGCAGGGCTCCGATCGGAGTCAGATAGCGCTCCGGCCGCTGCAGCAAATGGGTTGCCACCTGCGGCGTGTTGACCCGCATCGTCCGGAACTTGGGCATGTCGAAAAGACGATTGTCTTTTCCCACGCGCTCGGACCAATGCAGAGTGGGGCCGGGAGACGTCAGGCGTACCACGGCCCAGCAAAGCAAAAGCAGAGGACTGAACAGAAGCAGGAGTATTCCTCCCAGAACCAGATCCATGCCCCGTTTCCAGGCCGGCAGCCGGTACGCCGAAAGACAGCAAGTTGTCGTAACCATGGTCGTAACGATCGACGTAACTATTGTCTTAACTATGAAAAAAGCAGTCCTGCCATCCGACGGAGGGATGTTTTCCGGGAAGTTGGATCGCGGGAATCCGGGACCTACCAGACCAAGGGCCGTGCCTTCGAAGGCGCACCCGGTCCCTTGATCACGCGCTTATCGGGACTCAGGCAGAATTCCGCGCGTTTGAAGTAATCGCGCGCCTTCACCGCAAGACGAACCAAAAGTTTGCCGGCGCGGCTCTTGCCAAAGTAGTCGTAGGCTTCGTTGAATTCGATGAGCGCAGCGTGCAGTTCGCGAAGAGAGCGTTGCGCATTCTGATTCACACTCTGACTGCCAAAGTGAACGACCTCCGCACAAGGCGTGTAATGTACCGCATAGCCCTTCTGTTTCAGCATAAAGTTGTAGGCCAGATCGGAGACAAAGAGCCGGAAGCGTTCATCGAGCAGGCCGGCCTTCTCCCAGGTCGAGCGGCGGACGATGTAGGCGGTCGTGCCGATGCTATCGACCGGCTGGGCTTTCGAGTAATCGAAGCGGGTGGCATAGTAACGATCCGTCAGCCGGCTCCGCGGAAACAGTTTGTGCCAGTTAAGAGCTTGCAGCACCATGGTGGCGGGCCCGGAAAAATAGCGGATGCAGTGTTGCACCGAGCCGTCGGGGTTGAGCAGCTTCGGGCCGCAGGCAGCCACCTGGGGATTCTCATCCATGTACTTGACCAGTGCCGCAAAAGCATTGCTGATCAGCACAGTATCGCTGTTCAACAGGCAGGCATAGCGGGCCCGCGACATCCGCATCCCGAGGTTGTTGTTTCTGACATAGAACTGGTTGGTCTGGTTGCGGACGAGGATGACTTCGGGGAACGCTTCCGCCACCATATCCGCGCTGCCGTCGGGCGAATGGTCGTCGAGGCAGATGATTTCATAGCTGATGCCTTCCGTGTGTTCGTAAATCGAGGAAATACAGTCACGCAGCAAGCGCCTGGTGTTGTAGCTCGGAATGATGACCGTAAGGTCGAGCGGATTTTCCATGCGTTTCTCCTGGTCGCTAATTCAATGTCGTTAACGCAATGTCGGGGTTTCGACGGAGTGGCTTGGATACCTTGCGGGCCGGAATGCCAACCACAACACTGCCGGCGTCGACCGAATCCACCACCACCGAGTTGGCGCCGACGGTCACGTTGTCGCCGATATGGATGCCGCCCAGAACCTTAGAGCCTGCGCCCAATACCACGTTGTCGCCGACCCCGGGACGCAGCCCGCAATCAAAACCCATATCCAGTTCTTTGGCGCCCAGCGTGACGCCCTGGAAGATGGTGACGTTGCTGCCGATGCGCCAGGCTCCGACCACGGTTCCAGACGGATGCGGGAAAAAGATTCCCGGTCCGATCTCACAGCGCGGCGAAACGTCCAGGCCGAACAGCACAATATTGAGATAGGTCAGCAGTTTGGGCAGGACAGGAATCCGCCCGAGCGTAGCCGCACGGCTCAGGCGGCACAGTACGATGGGCAAGAAACGGTGGTGCAGCAGGCGGCGGAGCAAGCTGGCAAAACAGGGCCGCGTGACCGGCTTGCCCTCCAGTTGAAGCTGACGAGCAAGATCGCTATACAGAAGCTGCTTTAGCATGGATATTTTGCCGGACATCGGTTGGCGCCTCGGACGGAAACGGGGCCGGCATCAGGCCGCGTGCCATCAGTTCTGCAGAGGCACGGTCGAGACGATCCAGTTGCAGTGGCTGGGCTTTGACCCATTCGACAAAGCGCGTCAAGCCTTCGTCGAGCGAGACCTCGGGCGCGAATCCAAGCCGGGAGCGAATGGCCGTCAGGTCGGCGTATCCGTGGCGAATGTCGCCCAGGCGATACTGGCCGGAAATGACTGGCTGGATCTGGACGCCAAAACGCTCCTGCAAAAGCGCCGCCACTTGTGCGACGGAGGTGGGCTCGCCCGAACCGACATTCAACGTGGCCCCATCGGCTCCCTCGTAGTCGAGTCCGCGGACGACGGCCCGCGCAATGTCGGAAACATGCACGAAGTCCCGGCTCTCCTGTCCATCCTCGTACAGATGGATGGTTTTTCCCAAGCGCAACTGGTTGGAGAAGATCGAGAGAATGCCCGTATAAGGATTCTTAAGCGACTGACCTTCCCCATAGACGTTCTGGAACCGGTAGATCACTGCCGGAATCCCCAATGCCTGGCTGGCTACTCTCACCAGGTCTTCCTGCGCAAGCTTGGTCGCGGCGTAAATCGACGCCGGCACCGTTCTCGCTTCCTCCGGTGTAGGCGCAGCTTCAATTGGGCGCCTGCAAAATGGACAGCTGGGCTGCCACTGCGCCGACCGGAACATTTCCTCCGAGCGCGCCGGCGGATACACCAGACCGCAACTCCGGCACTGGTACGCGCCTTCTCCGTACACCGACCGCGAGGAGGCGAGAATAATTTTGCTCACCCCGTGTTGGTGGTTGGCCAGGTGATTGAGGAGCGCGGCCGTGCCGCCCACGTTGGTTTCCGTGTAGCGGGAGATTTCATACATCGACTGCGCGGTGCCGGTTTCAGCTGCCAAGTGGACAACCGCTCCGATATTTTCGAGCGCCACCGCCCAATCGGAAGGCTTCGAAACGTCTCCCCGAAACACTTCCACCTGAGCGCTATGAAGCAGCCCAAGCCCAGCCAGGTCGGGAACGGCCCCGTGAATCTGCGGGCTTAAGTTGTCGAACAGCAACACTGGGACTTTCTGCTCGACGAGCACTTTGGCGACTTCGAGTCCAATGAATCCGAGACCACCGGTTACTAATACTTTGAGTTTGTCCATGATTTTCTGTCCCGAGTTATGTCCGGTCGTGAATTGCGCCTGAGGAAGCCGAAGAGGAGAAGCGCTACTGACAATCGCGGTAAAGTGCCAGCGTTTCAGCTCCGCATTTCTGCCAGCTGTAGTGCGCCGCGACTCGGGTGCCGCGGTCTCGCGCTTGCTGCCGTGCTGACTCGTCCGTCACCGCCTCCAGCAACATTCGCTCGAGCGACCCTTGATCATTGGGATTGAAATAGAAGGGCGCGTCCCGGCAGACTTCCGGAAGGCAGGATGTGTTGCAGACCAGCGCCGGGCAACCCGCCGCCATGGCTTCGAGCGGAGGATGTCCGAACCCTTCGCACCAGGATGGGTAAACCAGCAGAGTGGCGGCCGTGTAAGCTTCGGCCAGGAGCGAATCCGCGACCTGCGGGAACACGACCAGGCTGTCCGCCACCTCGAGTTCCCGGGCCAGCGCCCGTTCCTCCGAAGTCAGCGCGCCGCCACCCACGGCCAGCAACTGCATGGACTTGTGTAGTCCCGTGGCCCGAAAGGCTCGCAGCAGATTGTTAAAGTTCTTGTAAGCCCCTCGGGATCCCACGAAAAGCAGGTACTCGGCCGGCACTTGTGCACGCAACTCCGTCGCCGCCGCCGCCGAGCCCGGCAGGCGGTGGAGACCGTGGTGAATGACCCGCGTTTTCCCGCCGTCTACGCCATAGAATCGCAGCAGATCTTTCCGGCTCGACTCCGATACACAGATAATCGCGTCCGCCTCGGCGTACAGGCGCCGCTTGGCACTGATGATTTGTTTCACGTTCGGAAACAGGTGGGGGAAACGCTCGTGGGCACAGTCATGATGCGTGGCCACTGTCCGCCGCGTCCGGACCAGCGGCATCCTGCGGTACAGGGTGGGGTGATAGATGTCCATCTTGCCGGCAAGCGGCGCCAGTGTGTTGCTCAACAATTCGTTCGCGATGTATCTCCCGCTCCCGCGCCTGAGGAACCCGCCCCAGTTCACGATGTGCGCGTGCGCCCGCGACAACTGCTGGAAGGGGTAAACCGTGTCGTTGATTCCCAGCCACAGCTCGGTATGTACTCCGGAGGTGCCAGCTAACGACCGGAACAACTCGTAGTAATAGCGCGAAGCTCCGCCTGCGTTTTGCAAAGAGAAGACTTGATGGTCATAGAGAATGCGCATCGGTGGACTCCTTCTCAGAGATTGATGTTTAACGTTGTGGGCAATTGAGGGCATCCGGGCAGGGGGAGACCTCCATCTGGGGCCGACGGCGGGTGCCCAGTTCTTTCGCCGTTCGTCCTACAAAGCACAGAGTCGTCAACAGTATGGTGTAGGAAAGGAGCGTGTTCACCGCTGCCCCCCGGGCTCCAAAACTGGGAATGAAGGCCAAGTTCAAGACGATGTTGCTCGCCGCGCCGATACCGGTGCAAAGCAAGATCTTCTTCTCCATACCCCAGGCTATGAAGGCGTTGCTCAAGTAGGAGGTCATGAAATCGAGTGGTATGCACCAGACCAGCAAGATCAGCAGCGGACATGCCGCCAGAAACTGATGTCCAAACAAGATTGTCAGCACCGTCCGGCGAGAAACCGAAAGGACGGCCGCGATTAGGATCCCTGCGCCGAACAGCGGCAGTAGGATGCGCGCCCGCAGCATTCGGGCGCGGTCTTCGATACCATGCCGGGCAAACTGAGGATAAAGAACCTGGGTCAGCAGGTAGTAGGTGGCCAGTACCTGATTCAGTACGCGGTAGGCAGCGCTATAGAGACCCATCTGTTCCGGGTCCGACATGAGACCAAGCATCAGAACATCGATGGTGTTGAAGGCAAGGTTACAGAACCAGGCCAGCCCCATAATGCTGGTGCGCTGCCAGGCCAGCGATTCGCGGACTGCGCTCAGTGTTCCCTCTTGTGCCGGCCGCAACGGTTGCCTTCTCCACCACACCCAGGACATCGCACCCTGCAGAAAGAACCCAAACGCACTGCCGGCAACCGCGCACCACAGGACGCGCGCCCCTTGGGGCCTGCCGGTCGCCAGAAACGTCAGGATGCTGAGGGGCACAGCAGATTTCGCAAGGCCCACCAAATACAGCTTCCCCTGGCCCCAGGCCGCCCAGTCCAGAGAAATGGCATAGAGCGCGCCCACCGCTGAAAAGACGAAGAGAAAGACCTTCATCTCCACGGGCAGTTTGGCGCATACGGAGTAAATCAGGACCAAGGGCAGGACCACACCGGCCATGAATAGGCGCCGCCGCTGCACGCGATTGACAATCTCGCGTGCGGCCTGCGGATACGAGGCCAACAACCGCGCTCCCACATGGCGCAATCCGAAGTCGATCAGCGGCTGCAGGTATTGCGTCACACTCTGGGCCAGCGCATAAACGCCCAGGATCACGACTCCATACCGGTGGCCGAGCAACACCACGGTCACGATGCTGCATACGCGGCCCACGAGTTCTCCCGACCCGAGGTGGAAGATATTCTTGAACAGCCAGGAGAATGGTACCTTCATGGATGATTGGGGCCACGACGAATGGGGGCGATGACTATTTACCAATGGCGGTGCTGCGACTTAGATCGCGCGGGCCAGAAAGATAGCCAACCAGTTGACCCGCCCCACGCAGTAGGTACACCTGTGCCTTGGCGAGGTCGCCCTGGCACAAGCTAACCGCAGCGCCGCCAAACGATCGGATCAGATGACCACCTACCTGGTGCAGCGGATAGTTGTGAGTTCGCAGAACCCGACCCGTACCCAAGGCAAACGGGTAAGTGGTTTTCTTGAGCCGCCCGATCGAATCCAGCGGCGGGTGATGGACCGTCAACGAGGGCTCGTACCACATTTGGAATCCATGTTCGAACGCGCGCAAGATGTAATCTGTCTCCTCGCCCGACTGATAGGCAGAGGAAGCGCCGACGCCGATGTCCTCGTTGAAATCGCCGACCGCAGTCGACGCCGAGGTGCGCATGAACAGGGCCGTGGAGACCCCGCATCCCCAGATGTTGCTTTTGGTGCACCGCCGCGGCGTGGACGGCGAATTTGGTCCGGAGGGCTTGTTCTCCGCCGTCCGCACGGCCGCGCTGAGCAACGCGAACCGGGAATGCGACTCGAACCATTCCGCCACGGACGCCAGCAGATGCAAGGGATACCAACAGTCATCGTCGGGAATCGCAATGATGTCACCCCGCACGACGCGAAGCCCAGCATTGCGAGCCCGGGATAGCCCGCGTTCCGACCGCAGGTGTCGAATCGCGAGGCGACCGTGACGGCTCAACAACGGAACCAACCGATCGTCAGAATTCTGGTCCACCACAATGACTTCAAAATCGCGGTGACTTTGATCCTCGAGACTACCGAGGAACCGGTCGAGGTCCGTCACACGGTTGATGGTGGCGACGATGAGTGAGATCATGACTTTCTCCCTAATTGGTTCGACATTCCCGGTTCCGGCAGTCGATGCTCGAGCGCTAGTTGCTTTGCCATAGCACACCGCTGATTCTGGAGATGGTCCGATAAAGCCACCATCCCATCAGCAGCAGGACAAGCGAGACTCCAACTCGTATCGATGCCGACGCCCAATCCAAGAGGGCGCCGCGTGCCATCCAAAGGACGTCCGGCAGAATCATGGCAACCAGAAAGAGTCCGAGAGCACTCCTGGCAAACAGATGCAAGCCATGGAGGAGAATGCCGAGCAATCCTGAGATGAGCGTGACTCCCCAGAAGCCGCCCAGTACATAAGCTTCCGCCACATACGCCGAGCCGCTGCCAAATCCCAATGGATAGGTCACCGGATTCAGAAACATGGCAACATCGTCGGCAAAGCGCTTCCCGGCAACATACTTAGTTTGGTCGCTCACGACGAACGCGGCCTGCAATTCGCTGGCAAGGTAGGAAACGATATGGGGAGTAAAACGCTGCCGGTACGCGACTGCGACCTCGGTGACATTGAGGGATGCGCCCTGGTCGGCAATGAACTCGGCGGGACCGCCGAGCGCGTACGATTCTCCTTTCTCATCGCGGAGTGAACCAATCCAGGTGCCAACCAGGACGAGCCCGGCCCCGACTAAACCCAATGCATACAGGTGCATGCGTTTACCCGACTTCACCTTGGAGAGATACCAAAGCGAAAGAATCAGGCTGAAAATGGCACCTCGTGCGCCGGTCAGCAGAACGGGTGAAGTAACCAGGAAGTAGACGGCGGCCGCCGTCCGGAGGAACTTTATCCTCCCCTCCAGAACGAAGATGCCGACGATCGCGGGAAGGCTGATCAGGGAAATGGCGCGAACCACTATGGGTATGCTGGAAGCAAGACCCCCATGGTCGATAAAGAACACGAGATATCCACCATGGTCTCTTGCGTACTGGTAATAGCGGTAGTTCTTGTAGAGTTGCACGGGCACGCTCAACGAGAGCAGAAAATAGAGGTAGGGCAAGTAGCGGGCGAAAGATCCACTTCCCGGCGGAGGATAAGGGCGATAGTTCCACCGGCACGGCGCATAGATGCAGACGGCGGAAAGCGCAATGGACAGCAGCACCGAGGCCGCCACGTCCCGCGATACGCCAAATTGATACGACGTCATCAATGTGACCCGGAATATGTCCTGCGTGCTTCCAGCGCAGTACGCAATCATCCGGCCGGCTTGGAAGAGGGTCAACATGCACAGGAAAAAGAAACAAGGATGACGTCCGCCGTCAAACCGTTTCCAGGCGAGGCCGATCAGCGACAGAAGCATCAGCAGGGTGAGCACCGCGGCCAGGTCGCAGGTGAGCCAGCCGATGAGGAAGCAGAGCGTGGCGGCAGCGATCAAGCTCAGGTATCCCAGCACTTCAAGGGCAGCTCCGAGCTTGGTACATTCAGCCGCGCCGGCTGCGCCGGTTGTAGGAAGAGAGTTCATCGCAGTTGAGTTAAGAGATTGACGCTGGCCAAGAGCGGGCTGGGCTAAGCATGTGGCTGGAAATGCGGCGGAAACACACATGTCCTCAACATCGTCCAGCGGGCATCGACCTCGGGGTTCAAACGCAGCCGGCAAAAGGCCTCGGCCAGCAAGACGTACCCCATCGAACCGAAGAACCCCAGCAGCGTCACGATTGCGATGATCCAAGTCCGCTTGGGCGAGGATTTCCGGTCCGGTTCAATAGCGGGGTCGAGGACCTGGATCACGGCTGCGGTTTTCGCCTCATCGAGCCGTGCCGCTTCATACTGTTTCGTCAGCAGCTCCCAGATGGCCTCGGCATACTTCAGATCACGCAGCCTGCGGACATACTGCAGGCCGGCTTCCGGGACGTTGCCGGCCGGAACCTGGACACTGCCCACGACATTGCCCGGGCCACTGCTTTCCTTTTCCATGCGAGCCAGCTGTGCGCGCATACCGGAGAGTTGCTGTTCGCCCAGCCTGACGTCGGGATTCTGCTCGGTCGAAAACAGACGCATGGCGTGCAATTCCACTTCCTTGGCGGCGATCGCCGCGCGCAGTTTCACCACCGACTCGATGATTGCCTTGGCCTGACCATCCCACTGGATCAGGCCCGTTTTCTGCTCGGTCTGCTTCAACGCCTGTTCCGCGTCAGCCAGATTGTTCTTCGCCACCTCCATCTGCCGCTCGAAAAATACGCGCCGCTGTCCGGCTTCCGTGACCGCGAGGTCTTGCGTCAGCTTGCGCAGCTGTTCCACGTATGCGTTGGCGATCTGGGGTGCGCGGCTGCGGTCTTTGTCCTCGACCGAAATGCTGATGAAACCCTCTTTGGCGAGCACGATGCTGCTGGCGCTTTCGAGATCCCGGCGCGCGTCCGACATTCTTTTGTCGCGATAACCCCGGAGCAAGTCGAAGCGGCGGATCAACGCATCTTCCACCGTGCGGCACCGCAGCATGCCCACATAAAGATCATTGGGATTCTTCAGCCCGAGATCTTTCTGCGCCAACGCTGCCATGGGTCCCAGGGCACCCAGTTGCCCGATCATCGACGCGGCCAGCGACGGGCTTTGCTGAGGAGGTAGGATGTTGGCAGTAGCAGTGTAGCGATTGGGCAAGAGCAGCGAAACGATGGTAGCGAGAACGGCTGCGGCCAACGTGGTGCGCAGTATGACCTGCTTGCGCCGGGATAGAATGATCAGCAAATCGAGCACGTGGAACTCGTAAGGTTCGCCGGGGATGTCACCCGATGTCCTCCGCGAACCGGGCGAGGTCGGGTTGGGAACATCATCGTTGGTGGATTCAGGGGCCGTGCTCTCGGGTTCGGCCGTGGTGATGCTGTTCATTGCTCGATCCTTATTGAATGACCCTGACGGCCGCCGCGCCCAGGGCAAATTGTGAGAAGACCTGACTCCAATCTCGCAAGCCCCGGAGGAAGGAGCCATGGGAGAGGCGCTCCGGAACTATGATGGCATCGCCCGGCATCAGGCGAAGGGAGGAGAACCCTCCATTCCACAACCCCTTCACTGACTGCTTGCTGACGACAGAGCCGTCGGCCCGAATTACAAACATGCGGCCGGTGTCCGCGTCCCGGGTCGGCCCGCCGGCCCGCTTCAGGTAGCCGTCCACCCGCTCCTCTCGCCGATACAAGAACGAAGTTTTGTTGTAGACCGCACCCAAAATTGCGACCGTCGACGGGCGGTAAGGGACCGCCAAACGGTCACCATCTTCGAGCGTGATGTCCGGCAGGTCGTCCGCCCGCGCGGAATCCGGTTTCAGATCGAGGACCAAGCGTCCGGTCGCCTTGATTTGCCGGAGCTTCTCCACCAGTTGCCGCTGCGCTTCCAGTTTCGCTCGGTGGTCGGCAACTTCTTCCGGCGTGACGGCAGAACTCGCCAGCGCACTTCGGGAAATGTCTTGCTCGAGCTTCTCGATCATCTCGTCGAGGCCCTTCTGCTGCGCGACGCGCACTGATTCGCGCGTGAATTCAGCCCCGTAAAGATAGGCATTCGGCGTGAATCCGCCGACGCGTTCGACCAGATGGCGGACGGTTTCGCCCGCTTCGGCTCGGTAGACACCGGCGGTTCGAAACTCTCCCTCCAGGCGCAGGAACGTGCTCTTCTTTTCGAGCGGAACCGCGAGATCGTTCTGCGAAAAAATAATGATGATATCGCCCGGTTCGAGCGCCAGGTTGTTTTGCTCGTCTCCCTGGAGCACCAGTTTGCCCAAATCAAAGGGAACCAGCCTCGGCGTCAAGTCTTGCGGGTTCAGCCGTTGAATGACCGCGTAGTCCCAGTTGATCTCGGGAGCATTGCGCGTGATATCCGGCTTCGCGCCCGAGTTGGCAGCACTCCAGTAGTCACGCGTGACCAGAGCGTCCTGGTTCGGGATCAGATCCTTGAGCCGCATGCCGCGATGCCATTCCACGCGTCCGGGGTGCGCGACATTTCCGCGCAGCGTCACCGCATTTTGAAAACGGGGAGAGAGTGAGAAGATGCGGACCACGTCCCCATCCTTCAAAAGACGGTCCAGACCTTGTCCATCCAGGGGAAATTCTTCGACGCGGCGGGTACCATGGTTTTCGATTCGTTCCACGATCGCTTTTTGTCCATCCGCGGTGGTCGCGAGCCCCCCCGCCATCTCGACCGCGCTTGCGAGCGTCGTCCCGTCCCGCAGTTCGTAAATCGCCGGCACATTCACGCTGCCAGCGATGGCGATGGACGGCCCGGTGGGCGGGATGTAGATCACATCCCCGGGCAATAATCTCGTGTCCTTCGACTTGTCCCCTCTCAAAAGCAGGTCATAGAAATCGAATTCCGTGACCACGACGTTATTCCGCTTCAGTTGGATGTGCCGCATGGAGCCGCTGCCCGATGGCCCGCCCGAGGCGAACAGGGCGTTGACCAGCGTGCTCAGGGAACTGACGGTATAGTTTCCGGGCCGCCGAGCCTGTCCCACGACAAACACTTGAATGGAACGTAACTGTCCCAGGCTGACCGTCAAATCGAAATTACGGAATACTCTCCCAATCGCGGTCCGGAAATACTCTGGCAGTTGCTGGTATTTCAGCCCGGCCACGGACAGGGTGCCCACTTTGGGCAGGAAGACCTCGCCTCCCCGGTCGACCACCAGTCTGCCGTCCAGGTCAATCTGTCCCCAGGCCCGGATCAGAACCTCGTCTCCCGGTCCAATCATGTAGTCGTCGGTCACCGGAATCCGGTCGACCGGAGCGAAGGTACTGGGGACGCGATCAAACAGGTTGGATCCATAGATGGGCAATCTGTGGCCCAGGGAACTGGCGACAAATTCCCGGAATTCGCTGGGTGGCAGGTCAGCAATCGCATCCGTCTTCACAGGCATGGCCTCAGTGGGAGGCGGCGCGGTCATTGTTATTGCTTGACTTCCCGCTGTGGCGGGCAGCGAATGGGCGCTGCCCTCGGTGGTTCTGGGAGCGTTCGGGCAGTCCTTCTCCGCGCATTGCGGATCGTTCGACATCGGCGTGCGCGGCGTGGTTTGGGCCAACCCGAAACCGGACCAGGCGAGGAGGCCGAGCAGCACCGTTCGGATCCAGCGGGCCGGCTGGCACGATGGGACGCGGGGCGTACGTCTTTCGGAGAATCGCTTTTCGGAGATCATTGCCTGCAAAACCGCTGTTTCCAGGATCATGGTTCGAAGCTCATTGAAAATTCAGCGCCTTGCGCCACTTGGGGTGGTAGGTAAACTCGAGCGAGGCCACGGTGTTTGGTCCCGCAAGCGGTGACAGAACGGGAAAGTTCCAACGCTCATATTGGAAAAACGTGGAAATCTCGATTTCCGAACCCAGTTGAAAAGTTGAGTGAGCGAAGAAATCGTGAATGCTGCCGCCTGCCGGAATAAAGTCGCGGTCTACGTGAGCGTTGCGGTATCCCACCTGCAACGAGTTGCGGGGCGAAAGCCAATAAGTACTCCAGAGTTGAAGGCCGTGGCCCTCCCGGCCCACCCAGGAACCGAGCAAGTGTCCCCCGTTGGTGTAGGAATCGTGGTAAGCGCCGTTGTAATAGACGTATTTGCCGCCTCGGCTGGAGAGCGCGGGAGGATCTGACCACACCATCTCGGCACGAAACTCGAGTTTCGGGATGCTGGGAATCTGCGGCAGGTAAATGCCCGGATTCATCAGCGCGCGCTGCGGCGCCCCCAGCGGCGACGTATCGTCGTCGGTCATGCCGTCGTTGTACAGAACCAGCCATTGCCGGAGGCCGGGAATGCGATAGCTGAAATCGAAACCACTGCGCCGGTCACCCACGTCGGCCGCGCTGCCGGGTAGGGTAGTTTTGTTGTCCCCGAAACTGCTGAAACCTCTCCAAAACATGCCGAGAGTCACGGGCTGGAACACGATGGTGCGCGAGAACCCGAATTCAAGGTTGGGCGTCGGTTTGAAACTGATCTTCTGGCCCTCCACGGCCGGATCGGCGGGATAGCGGTGCCCGGCCATCAATCCGAAGAAGAAGTCCCAGCGCATCGGCCCCAGCCAGTGCAAGAACGTCGGCAGCCGCCAGGGCGAGGGGTTCGTCAGACGCACCATGTCCATGGGTTCGGCGTTGTTGCTGAAGCTTGCTGGTCCACCGTGGCTGGGCCCCCACCACAGACTTTGCCGGCCAGCCGAGATCTGGATGGTTTTGAAGTTCCACGCGGCGTAAGCGTCCAGGAGTCGAAACTGATTGAGCACGGTCGTGTGGATCGGAAGTTGCGGCGGCGTCACGTCGATTGAGCCGAGCATCTGCTGTACTGACTGAGTGTAGGCAGGAAGCGCGGCTGCGTGCTGATACTCGCCGCGCACATAGAACGCCACCGGCCCTGCCGATCCCGATGCCGAAGCCCCGCTGACCAGGTTGGAACCCTGGCCGTAGGGGCGGCCGAAGTCGTTGATCAGGGTCTGGCCGAAGTGATAACCGTCGTCGAGCGGCGTGCCCGCGATGCCGCCGTAGATTGCATAAATGCTGTCGATCCGGACATCAGAAGCGCTGGAACCGTGGAAACGCTCGAGTTCAGTCGAGAACTCGGTCTTGAGAGCCACGTGGAGGCGGTACGCCTCCGAAGGAGGGTTGCCGTCAGCGCTCAGGTCGTTGATGTCCAGGTCCTCGCTGGCGGCGGCGATGATCCGGGCACATTCCATACGCGTCCAAGGCCGTAAATTGGCGTAGGCGCTCGGTGCATACCCGAGTGCGGCCAAGCGGTCAAACGCGCCATAAACCCAGGAGTCCAGCGGAACGGATGGTGATCCGAGTTCGGCAGGGGTACGCGCGTGCGGGGGCTCTTGTTCTTCGAAATCCCGGTTGAAGTCGTTCGCGCGCCCCCCCGGCAACTCCGGGTCGTGGTGCGCCCGGTACACATACCGCCCAATCAGATAGCCGAGAGCGCTGCCCACGACCACGTCGGAGGGGAAGTGCTGGCGGGAGGTGATCCGCGAAAGACTGATTCCGGTGGCGCCGCCGTAAGCCAGCAGTTTGGTTAACGGTCCGGGATATTCGTGCACGATGACAGTGGCGATCGACCATGCAGCCAGGGCATGTTCCGAGGGAAACGAGGCGCCCCCCGCTCCGAAACTGCCGGCATTCACGGCGTTGGGCCGCGGTCTCTGGAATGCGAGTTTCAACGCTTGACCCACGAGTACGCTGTTGACCGCCGCTTCCCCCGCCAGAAAACCGGTCTCGCGCCTCTGGTCGTCGTTCGTGGCCGCTCCATGCAGGTACAAGGTCGCAGTGCTGCCGATCATGACCGCGAGTCCGTAGGTGCCAAAACGGTTGCTGGGGGCAGCCGGGGAGCTTCCGAAATGCCGCATGATGTCGTGGTCGGCCATCACCAGGCTCAGGGTGCCAACTCCAAAAGGAACGAGCCAGCTTCTGTCTCGGGTAGGCAGCGCACCGAGATGCAGTGGACTGGTCCAGATCGTTTTCTGATCGCACGCAAGATTCTGCGCCAGGTGCGTCCAGGCGAAACCGAACGCCAAGACCGGCTTTTCTGCTCGACTTCTTTCGGCGGGGTCTGCGCCGGGTTGTCCGACGGAATGTCTGTCTTCCCTTTGCCTCATACTCTGGGTGGCACTCAGACGGGCGCAGGGTCGCGGAGTTTCGGGGCCGGAAGCCCAGCACGAGTTTCCCGTTACACCGAAGAGCGCAGCCACGGCCACAGACTGGCAAAGACACCACCGGAATGTGTCAGGAAATAACATGTTTTAGAGCGCCCTGCAGGGCTGGATGCCGGTTGGGCCGCCCGGCGAAATCGGGCGCAGGACGACGCGGCTGGCGCACTTCGAGGCCGGTTCCAAATCGTCCGCATCGACCTCCACCGCCACGCTTTGCATGATGACGTCGAGCGCGAGCACAACCCGGAAGTTGTTTTTCTTGCGGAGGAGCACGCCTTCCATCCCCATCATCGGTCCAGCTTTGATGCGCACCCATTCCCCAACGACCAGATAGGGGTGGGGCTCAATGTTCCGTTGTCCGAGACCGGAGCGAAGTGTCTCGATTTCAAAATCGGGGAGAGGCATGAGGATTCGTCCAGACCCAACTATCGACAGCACACCTGGCACCTCGAGCACGTGCACGCGTTCCCGCGGGTCGATGTGCACAAACACATAATTTGGAAACAGTGGCATCTCGAGATTCATCTGGCATCGGTTTTTCCAACGGCGACGGGTTGAATACAGGGGCAAGAACGATTCGATCTGGCGCTCGGTAAGGTACGAAGCCACGCGTTTCTCGTGGTGCGAATTGGTGTAAGCGGCATACCACGCCGCAGAACCTTTCCGAGCCGCCGCCAACTGCTCGACCAGCGGTTCTGTTGGTAGGTGTCTTGCCAAACTCGACTGCATGATTTGCGTTTCCGTTTCCATTCGAGTGAAGCTTCGCTATCCCCACTTAGCGTGGGTGGTTTATAACTTACTTATCTTGGAGTGACTGCCGATACCCCTGATTGCACTTACCCTGCCATCAATGCTGCGCATCACGGACTTGTGCTTGCCTTTTGGCTCGTTGGAGTTACAAGTTCGTGGTGGACTATCTTTCCGGCAATTCCCGATGCGGGAACCAAATCGGGTTTCTTGTCCTAAGCCGGTACTCGGACACTGAGGCACAAACTCTTGTGGGGCACCCCGGCGTTGGCGCTGTCATCCGAAGCTTCACGAATTCCACTCCTGCGGTGTTTCGCAACCTCACTCAGTTGGAAGAGGAAGGGAAGTCTTTGCGAAACCGCTGAATTGGCGCACCCGAAGGGCATCTCCGACGTCCCTCACGGTTGGCACGGCTGCAGCTGCACCGTTTCGAGCCGCATGAAATGGGGCCATCGTAGCGTTAGCCCGATTGGGTTTGCGCGATCGGAGTGAATCCGATGTAGAATTAGCCCCACTTTGTTTGGCCGTGCGGCATGGCTTCTAACCCCCTCAAAACCTCGGATCCAATCCGATTTGGCGACGATTTCGACCTCGATCTCTGCGCCTACGAACTCCGTCGTTCCGGCCAGCGCCTACGGCTCGAGCGCATCCCCATGGAGTTGCTGCTGCTGTTAGTCGAGTGCCGCGGAGATCTGGTAACGCGGGAACAGATCATCGAAAGAGTTTGGGGGAAGGATGTCTTCCTGGACACGGAAAGCGGGATCAACGCGGCCATCCGCAAGATCCGGCAAGTTCTCAAGGACGATCCCGAGCAACCGCGCTTCGTTCAAACCGTAACCGGCAAGGGCTATCGATTCGTAGCCCCCATCGAAGAGGTCAGTCCGCCACCTCCGAGGCCATCTGCGGCCCCGGACAAGCCATTCCCCTCTGAAAATCTACTGGGCAAGAAGGTCTCCCACTACCGCATCCTCCAGATGTTGGGTGGAGGGGGCATGGGGGTGGTGTACATGGCGGAAGATCTGAAACTCGGCCGCCGGGTGGCGATGAAGTTCCTGCCGGGCGAACTGGCCAGTGATCCGACCGCCTTCGAGCGCCTGCAGCAGGAAGCGCGCGCCGCTTCGGCGCTCGACCACCCCAACATCTGCTCCATCTACCAGCTCGGCGAGCACGAAGGTCAGCCCTTCATTGTGATGCAACTGCTGGAAGGGCAAACGCTGCGCGAGTGGATCGAGTCCGGCGCCAATCAAGACGCGTCATCGCGACTTAAGAACATGCTTGACCTTGCGATCCAAATCACTGACGGCCTCGAAGCCGCGCACCAGAGAGGCATCATCCATCGCGACATCAAGCCCGCCAACATCTTTATTACCCGGCGCGGACAAGCCAAAATCCTCGATTTTGGAGTCGCAAAATTCGTCGACGCCGCTGAACTTGCGGATGCGAAGAGTGGTGTGATTCCTCACCCTCTCGAAGGCAGTGATGACGCCGCGAGCGATAAGCATCTGACCCGCACAGGAGCCTCGATCGGCACACCGTCTTACCTCTCCCCAGAGCAGATCCGTCGCGAGAAACTGGACGCGCGCACGGACTTGTTCTCGTTCGGACTCGTTCTCTACGAGATGGCCACCTGCCGGAGAGCGTTCTCAGGTAGCACGGCGACGTTAATCCAGGAGGCAGTCCTGCACTCCGTTGTTTTGCCTGCCCGTCAAGTGCAGCCGGAGGTCCCTCCTGAACTCGAATCCATTATTAGTAGGGCGGTCGAAAAAGACCGTGATCTTCGCTATCAGAGCGCGGCCAGTATTCGAGCGGACTTGTGCGGCTTAAGGGTACCGCAGCCCGACGCGTCAAACGTCGCCGAAACGGACGGGGATTCAAGTCCCCTAGTTTCTCCAGCCCTCCAGAAGGCAGGAGAGGGGGCTAATAATAGTAGAGGCCGTTCATTGCAGACGCGCCAGAAGCTTCTGGCAGTCGCTTTAGCCCTGGTCCTGGTCGGCAGCGTGGTTTCGGGATCGCTGTACTTGCGCGCTCGCAGCATGAACAGGTTAACCGCGGAAGACACCATCGTGCTCGGCGACTTTGCCAACTCTAGTGGGGATCCCATTTTCGACGACACCCTCAAACAAGCGCTCATCGTTACCCTGCGGCAGTCACCTTTCCTCAACATTCTTCCGGAGAGCAAGATTCGCAAGACTCTGAAGCTGATGACCCGTGAGCCCGGCACTCCACTTACGCCCCCTCTTGCAAGTGAGGTCTGTCAACGAGCCGGAAGCAAAGCATACGTCGCAGGAGCCATTGGAACACTCGGCAGCGAGTATGTCCTTGGCCTGAAGGCGGTGAACTGCCGCACGGGCGATACGCTCGCAGAGGAGCAGGTGACGGCATCCAACAAGGAGAAGGTGCTCAATGCGTTAGGGGGTGCGGCCAGGGAACTTCGCAGCGAACTAGGCGAGTCGCTGAACACGGTACAAAAATTCGACGTTCCCCTCGAGGAGGCGACCACTTCGTCGCTGGACGCCTTGCAGGCATTCAGTCAGGGTACAAAGGTTTGGCTGACGAGAGGTGAAGCCGAAGCTCTTCCTTATTTCAAGCGTGCCGTGGAGTTGGATCCCAAATTTGCCCACGCCTACGTGTCGTTGGGAACTGTCTATAGAAATTCGAGCCAGTTCGGTCTGGCAGCCGAGAGCATGTCCAAGGCGTACGAACTGCGCGATCGCGCCAGCGAACGCGAGCGTTTCTCCATTCTCGGCCACTACTACGGAGGCGTCACCGGAGAACTGGAAAAAGCAATTCCCGCTTATGAGCAGTGGCAGAAGAGCTATCCCTCAGACCCTACTCCGAGGACGAACCTGGGAAATATTCAGCTGCGTTTGGGCCGGACTGAGGAGGGCCTCGCACAACATCGCCAGGCATTGCGCCTGGAACCGAACAGCGTGTTGATTTATGAAAATCTGGCCCTTGCAAACACGTATCTGAATCGCCCGGATGAAGCCCAGGCCATGGTTCAGGCCGCCTTCGCCCGAAATCTAGACGATCCGACTCTGCATGCCATGCTCCTTGAGATCGCCGCCCGGCACGGCGATGCTGCCACCGTGCAGCAACAAGTGTCCTGGGCAATGGGCAAGCCAGGCGTGGAAGACATTTTCTTGGCCGAGCAGGCAGAAATCGAAGCATCCGTCGGCCACATCATGAAGGCCCGCGAGTTTACCAGACGTGCCGTCGCTTCGGCGGTCCGTAGCGGTTCGAATGAGACGGCCGCCTTCTGGCAAGTCCAGGGAGCACTGCACGACGCGGAAGTTGGCAATCTCCGGGAGGCTAGGGAACAAGCCGAGGCTGCACTGTCTCTGGCAACCAACCGCGATATAGAAATTCTCGCTGCCGTAGCGTTTGCCCGAGCGAAGAACAACGATCGGGCGAGGGCGATTGCCGCCCGGCTCAACAGCAACGCCCCCCTCGACACAATCATCCAGAATTACTGGCTGCCCTCGATTCGCGCTGCCGTCGAACTCAACCGCGCCAACGGGAATGCGGCGCTGGAATCTTTGCAGCCGGCCATTCCTTACGAACTGGGCAACCCAATGCCAGAAGCAACCCTGTATCCCGTATATCTTCGCGGGGAGGCGCTTCTGCAGTCACATCAGGCTGCCGAGGCTGCTGCTCAATTTAGAACGGTTTTCGCTCATCCTGCGATGACGACAATGTTAACGACGGCCACCGCTAATCTCGAGCTCGGCCGGGCGCACGCCATGTCTGGAGACTCGGCCGGTGCCAAGAAGGCATACCAAGACTTCCTTACTCGTTGGAAGGATGCCGACCCTGACGTCCCAATCCTGAAGCAGGCCAGGACTGAATACGCAAAGCTCGCACAATAACACTGCCGCACGAAGCTAGTGGAATCGGGGTTGCGCGTCCCCGACGACGGCAAATCAACGTGATTCCCAGCTCTTTGGGACATTCACGTAAGAACGATCCAATCCCGCAATGGACGGACAACCAAGCAGCCGGAGAGTGCGTTCCATGTCCGTCCGCAGGATCTCGATGGCGCGGTCGACGCCCGCTTCTCCGCCCGCTGCCAGGCCGTAAGCGTAGGCACGCCCGCAAAGCACGGCCCGTGCTCCCATGCAGATGGCTTTCGCGATGTCAGTGCCACGACGGATTCCACCATCCATCAAAATCTCGATGCGGCCTTTCACGGCTTCCACCACTTCCGGCAGCGCGCGCAAAGAGGCGGGAACGCCGTCGAGCTGCCGACCGCCATGATTCGAAACCGAAATCGCCACGGCTCCTTCATCGATGGAGCGCCGTGCATCGTCGCCAGTCAACACTCCCTTCATCACGATCGGACCCCGCCACAGCTCCCGGATCCAGCGCAGGTCGGCCCAGGTCACAGCGGATTCCGCCAGGGCAGCAGCGACATCGACGAGTGGCATGGGCCCCTTACCCGGAACAACCACGTTCGGAAGTCCAGGCAAACCGCCATCCTGCAGGAAGCCGAGCAGCCAGCCGGGACGCGAGAGCACTTGTGGAAGAAACGGGATTTTCTCCAGTGGTCCGCCGCTGATGAGTTCCTTCATGCCGTTGCGATAGTCGCGCTCGCGAATCCCGGACACCGGAGTATCAATGGTGACGACGAGCGCGGAGAATCCGGCCACGCGCGCTCTTTCAATGACCGCCTCCGCAGCCCCGCGGCCACCCATCAGGTAAAGCTGATAGAAGACGGGCCCGGACGAGCCGGCCTTTACATCTTCCAGCTTGTGTCCAGAAATCGTCGAGAGAATATAACCGATGCCAGCCCTGCCAGCGGCTCGCGCGGCCGCCACTTCGCCTCCAGGGTGCATGAGGCGGCTGTAGCCGACAGGCGCGAGCAGGATCGGGAGAGAAAGATCGAACCCCAGAACGCGGGTGTGCAAGTCGCAGGCCGGGAACGAGACTGCATGCCGCGGCCGAAAAGTGACGTCGCTAAAGATCCGGCAATTCTCCCGGAGCGTGACCTCGCCTTCGGCGCCGCCGTCGAGGTAGTCAAATACGGATTTCGGCAATCTTCGGCGCGCGATGGGGCGGAAATCTTCAATGCAAACAACCCGGGGCGACGCCACAGCACGGGAGGACCTTGTCATCTGCGATGCCAATGTCTGGAATCTTGAAGCAGGCGATATCGTATCATCGGGCGAAACCGCAGAGGAATGGGATTTTCTTCGCTGCCCGGAACCTGGTTTGTGCCGGGCTACGTTCCAGAGTTTACGGCCACTAGGAAGTTGGCCGCGCATTCCGATAGAAGGCTCTGTCGGCTACCGAAATTCAGCTTAGTGTGTCCTCAATGTGTCGCGATCCGGCGCGGGCGGAGGGCCGAAGAAAAGGAACACTTGTATCGCGACCATGACAAGTCCGAAGCTGACCATCGCGTAGCGCCCACCCTTTGTTCTCGGTTCTGTTACGGCCCAGTAGAGATAGATGCCCCCAAAGAGAAACGCGATTTCAAGTGCAAGGGCGACCGCAGGGTGATTCCAAAGCCCGAGGCCGACCTTGAAAGAATTGTCATAGAGAGGCGGATCAGGCCGATGCACAAAATATGAAATTTGCTTCTACGGTTAGCTATTCTTCCCTTGGATCCCAGTCAGATCGGCTAGGCGGCAGACGAAGGGCTTGGATTGAAGCGATAGACGACCCACGGTTCAGTCCGAAGGTAGTGCTTGCCAGGTCCTGCGGCATCGAGCTTTTTGCGGAGGGAAATCAAGACTCTTAAGAATTCGGTTTGCCGAAGTCCATTCGTACTCCAACTTGTCGCCAACATGGTGCGTGGTGTAGCCAGGCTTTGAGGATGGCCGGCCAGGAACACGAGGACATCGAATTCCTCTGAAGTCAGCTGCAGTTCCTCTCCGCACAAGGTCACGATTCGCCCGTCGAGGTCGATCTTGAAGTCGCCGGATTCGATCATCCCTCTCAAAGAAACACTCTCCCCGGCGGTGTCCCGCTCGGGCGTTCGATCCCAAGTCTTGGCAAACAGTTGCCGAAAACTCCAGCTTCTGATCATTCGAGTTCTCTCATCGCAGCGGCCCGACTGAGACGAATCGCCCCCTCTCAGCAGCCCCATTCGGCTTCGCCCGGCTTTGCGAAGTAGCGTCTGGTGTCTTCACGTTCGGTGACCGTTGCGGCCAATTCCAATAATGCCAGACGGGTGGCGGCTACCAGGCGGCTCTTCTCCTGTTGTGGTATCTGTCCCCATGCTGCAGCGTTTGGCTTGCCCGCGCAGCTAAAATCTGGCCCGATCGCCTGGTGATAGTGGTGGAGAAGTTCTGCCAACTGTTCCGCGGATACTTCTTGAATCGACATCAGATACACCCTTTCTCGATTAGTAACCCTTGCACCAAAGCTCGCTCCCTTTGGAGAGTGGCTTGCGTTCAACCCAAGTCTCACGCGGCGCGAGTCACTGGTTCCTTGCGCGCCTGCAGTTCAGCCTAGGCGTCTTCGCCAGAGCCGAGGCGCAGACGCACCCCATAACCCGTTAAGCGAGGCGTGCACTCCTTGCATAACGACCAGGAATCGCAGATAGAATGCGATACCTGCCGTGGACAGCACCGTCCATACCCCCATCACGAACATTCAGCCTCCAGGCCTCGGATCCCAGCGCTGAAACATCTATCTGGAATCACCCCAGATCATTGGATACGCAAATCCATAAATCTCGAATAAGGGGTTCATAAATTGTTGATAAAGGTGCGCACCCATTACTTAGAAGCTCTTATGAGTAACGATTGGAGTGGACTGGGGGAATCCCAGCGGAACTCAACCTTCCAGTATGAAGCGGGTTGATGCGAGGTGTGAAGCAGTCTCCAGACCAGGCGATTAATCGTAACTACCATGCCTGCCATTACCGCGGTTGGCGGCGTGCCTATAGCAAGATTCCCCGTAAAATGACGCTCGCAACCGAAAAGTAGATGATCAAGCCTGTGACATCGACCAGCGTAGCAACGAAGGGAGCCGATGCGCTCGCGGGATCGAGCCCACACCGGCGGAGTATGAAAGGCAACATGGATCCAGCGGTGGTGCCGAACATTACCACCCCGATGAGGCTGCATCCGATGGTGAGCGCCACGACCCCATAGTGCGGCCCGTACGTCCCGCGCAAGCCATGCCAGAGAAAAATCCGCGAGATGCCGATGACGCCGAGTATGGTTCCCAATGTAAGGCCAGCTGCCAACTCGCGCCGAATGACACGCCACCAGTCCCGCAGGCGAATTTCACCTAACGCCATGGCCCGTATGACAAGAGTGGTGGCTTGCGATCCCGAGTTTCCACCGCTACTGATGATGAGCGGAATGAACAGAGCGAGCACAACGGCTCGCTCGATTTCTGCGGAAAAGAAACCCATGGCGGTTGCCGTCAGCATCTCGCCCACAAAAAGAATCGCCAGCCACCCTGCTCGCTTGCGCACCATCTGTCCGAACGTCACTTCCAGGTATGGACCGTCCAGTGCCTCCATGCCGCCAATTTTGAGGATGTCTTCTGAAGCCTCCTGCTGCACCAGGCCGGCAACGTCCGCGCTGGTGACAACTCCCTGCATGCGCCCTTCCTGGTCAAGTACGGGTACCGCCAGCAAGCGGCGTTTCGCCAGCAATTGTGCGACGGTCTCCTGGTCAGCATCTTCTGACACAAAAACGTAGTCGGTACGCATCACATCACGGACTCTCCGGGACCTTTCCGCCGAGAGGAGTTCGCGGAACGAGGCCACCCCCATCAGATGCTGCGATTCGTCCAGCGCGTACGCGTAGTAAATCATCTCGACCTGCCCGGCCTGTTGCCGGGTCGCAGTGATGGCTTCTTCTACCGTCATCTCCGGCGAGAGACTGACGTAACCAGCGTGCATTAGCGCGCCCGCTTCATCCTCCGGATAGGGCGACGCGGCTTGGCCATGGCGGCTTCGTTCGGCAACAACTGTTACCTCCATCTGACTGGCTTGCTGCAGGACTTGATCGGTGAAGTCCGAGCTGGGAAACCACCGCCTCTGGGATTTTGCGCTGCGATTCAGGAAGAGCTGCGTGACGCCCTTCTTGCGTGCATAGGCAACCAGGGTTTGCGCGCGGTTGTTGCCGTGAATGATCTCAGTAGCAATGTGCAGATTCTCTGCGAAGCGGAGGTGGCGGTCTACCGTTGGATGGTCTTCCGCATGCACAGCGGCCGATTCCTCTTTGGAGTGGACGTACACGGCAATGCAAACGCCCTGCAAATGGTCGGCTACCCGTCTCGCTCGACGTAACAGCATGGCGGTTGACGGGTCAGCGGTGATGTTGACCAGGATTGTTTCGGCTCGAGATTCAAACGGCTTCGTCTTTCCCGTCTGCCGCGCTTCGAGCGCCTGTGCAGTCTGGCGGATGGCCAATTCCCGCAAGGCAACCAGAATGGGTTCCTCAAATACGTGCTCGGGCTGGCTCTTCGCGCTGCCCGGCGGATAGATCACACCGCGCTCCAGGCGGTGAAGGAGCGCGCGTGGAGTGACATCTACGATCACGACCTCGTCCGCCTGCTGGAAAAGCCAGTCGGGGACGGTCTCGCGAACGCGCAACCCTGTAAGCTGCCAGATCTGGTCGCTCAGGCTCGCCAGGTCCTGCACATTCATGGTGGTGAGTACGTCGATTCCGGCATGAAGCAGCACCTGCACGTCTTGCCAGCGCTTTGGTCGCGCCGAGCCGGGAGCATTGGAATGCGCTAGTTCGTCCACCACACAAACTCGTGGCTTGCGTTCTATGACCGCATCCACGTCTAACTCTTCTGTGGCGCCGCCTCGGTGTATGATCCGCTTGAGTGGAACGGTTTGCAGTCCCTCAATCCGGTTGCGAATCTCGCTGCGTCCGTGCGGTTCCGCAAATCCGACCACCAGATCCACTCCACGGGCCTTCGACTCGCGCGCGTCTTCCAACATTTGATACGTCTTCCCGACCCCTGGAGCATAGCCGAGATAAATTTTGAGACGGCCTCCAACGGTTATATGAGTCATGGCAATTTACTTTCACCTAGTGTGGAAAGACTCGAACGTCCATACCTTCAGCAGCCCGAATCAGACGGCTCACCGGAGTTCCCCAGAGGCGTGCTCTCCAATCGTTCTTCATACTGTGCCCGACAAAAATCTGCGTGACGCCATGGGACCGTGCATATTGCACGATGGATTCGATCGGGTCTTCGGCTTCCAATACGTCCACTCGGGCGCCTGCCGCGCGAGCGTGCGCCAGGATCTCTTCCATATCTCTATGGTCCGCCTCGGAAGAGTTCGGGAGTCTCACATAGATGGCCAGGACATCGCAATGAAAGCGTGCCGCACTTTGACGGGCGCTGGCGATCATGCGATCCGCATTGGCGCGTGCGGTCAGGCAGACCAGGAAACGCTCATGAGTACGCCCCGCGGGCTCGATATCATGCGCCTGCAAATAACGTTGCAGTCCCGCATCAATCACATCGGCTGCAAGGACCAGGGCCATCTCCCGGAGCGCCACTAGCTCTGGCGATGCGCCTTCGGTGGGGGCATCGACGACCACGATTTCATCCGCTGTGTTAAGAAACTTTCGGGGAATCGTTTCCTTCACGGGGATGCCGGTCAGCTTTTCTACGGCCTTGCACTGGTCTTCGATGTGCTGGAGATTCACGGATCCAACGACGTTGATTCCGTTTGCCAGTAACATCTCGACATCTTGCCAGCGATGTGCGTTGTGGCCCCACGGGCTGTCGTAAGCCAGCCCATCGACCACACAAACCTGGGGACGACGGCGCAGGATTGCCGGAACATCGATGACTGGCGCGCCCTCGATATCGACGGTCGGGACAATCTCGAGAAAGCTCAGGATGGGCTCGATCTCTGGCGGGACTTGCGGTTGCAGCGCCCCCACGACTACGTCCTGCCCACGCTCCTTGCGCCGGCGCGCTTCGTCAAACATGCGGAACGACTTGCCGACACCCGAGGCGTAGCCTAGAAATACTTTTAGACGGCCCCGAGTAGGGTCTGGTCGTGCGGCATCGAGCTTGGTTGGATCGGTATCCGGCATTTTCCTGTCGATTGTACCGCTCCCTACCACAGCGTTTGAGTGACGAAGCGGGGGGGGCGGTCACGATAATGGCTGATTGCGCCTCCTTTTATACACTCGTTTCATTTGCGACGGAATGCGTCGATCTATACGTCCTCTTTATGTACTGTTTAGGACTTTTTCATTTCCTTCCAAATACGCTGGCTGCAGAGATGTTCAGATGGACATTGCCTGGGCTAAATCATCACCTGCCGTTCAGCAGTCGCGGACCCTGGGGTTATTCGCAGGCGTCCGCTCCGGCGCGCTCCTTCGCTCTTTGTTTGCTGTGGTTGTGACGCTCGCTGCGTCCGGTTATGTGGCCGCACAGGCGGATATCAATGCAGCACACGTTCTGCCGCGCGCAATGCCCGCTCGTCCCGGTTCCACGCAGCATGTCCTTCGAGCTAACGTCAACCTGGTGCTGGTGAACGTGACGGTTCTGGATCATGCGGGTCGCGCCGTCACTGGACTGGAACCGGCAAACTTCGAGGTGCTGGATGACAAGAATCCTCAGGTTGTCAGGTACCTTTCCAATGTTGACGAACCCATATCGCTGGTGGTGGTTCTCGATGGCAGCGCGAGTATGGCCCCGAAACTTCAAGAATTACGGAAGGCTTTCACGGAACTCGTCAACACATCGAACCCACAAGATGATTTCGGTCTGATCATCGTTAGTGATAAACCGCGCGTTGCTCTCCATTTCGATGACTCCGCAAGCCAAATCCAAGCGACAGTGGATGCACTTCAGCCGGACGGCGCCACTGCCCTGTGGGATGGTATGTATCTCGGCGTCAAGGAACTGAAGAGTTCTCGTTACCAACGAAAGGCGATGGTCGTGATTTCCGATGGTGGCGACAACCACAGCCGGTACTCGGAGTCGGAACTCAGATCGCTCCTGAAAGAAGCGGATGTAGAGGTGTACGCGATCGGGATGTTCGACCGATACGCAACCAGGCCCGAAGAAAAGAAAGGGCCACTCCAACTCGATGAAGTCACATCGGTTACCGGGGGCCAAGTGTTCTCTACCCATGACCCGGCAGAACTTTCGCGCGCTGTGACCCAGATCAGCCGCGAATTGCGCAATCAGTACGTTCTTGGTTACTACCCCAGCAATGGCAGCCGAGACGGCAAGTGGCGCAGGCTTAAGGTTCACCTTGCAGGATCGGCCTCTCAAGCATCCTTCCGGCTGTATGCCAAGAAGGGCTATTACGCACCCACGGAATAGTCTCTTCCGCACCTTGTGAGATGCCACCAGTCGCCTCGTTTCGGCTGCTTTTGTTCCACCGTCTGAGCCGCGTTCATTTCTCGGCTTGGCAATTCTCTGAATGACGCCTTCGCAATCTTCCTTCCAGTGGCACCAGAGGACACATTCAAGGAATTGTTTTACTTCACGCTTGGCGTAGGATTTATAGCGGTGTTGGAGAGGCCTGAAGTCGGCCGAGAGAACACTCCGTATGCAAAGAGCCAAGATCAATCGATTCTGGCGTGCCGGCATTCGGGCTATCCCTGGCACTGTCCTGGTAGGACTGGTAACTTTCATCTGCTATGGGTTGGGGCTGAATATCACGGTCACCGGATTCCTTTACTTGATTATTGTGGTATTGCAATCGCTTTTCGGCGATTTCGTCGCCTCTGCCCTTGTTTCTGTCATCGCGGACCTCTGCTTGAACTTCTTCTTTGTTCCCCCGACTTTCTCGTTCAGGGTCAGCGATTCCTCAGATATTTGGGCATTGATTGCTTTCCTAGTCACGGGGTTGGTCATCACCCGCCTCATCACTCAAGTGCGCCAGGAGGCGGAGACATCCGAGCTTCAGCGCCACGAGATGAAATTGTTATACGAATTGACGCAACGCTTGCTCGCGCTCGATCCGGACGACCAGTTGATGATCAAGGCGGTCGGACTGTTTCGTGAAGTCTTCCGTGTTCAGGCCGTCTGCCTGTACGACGGGGCTAACACGAAACTTTACAGCGACGGGGAACCTCGGGACGGTCTCGGGGAGCGGACTCGGTCAGCGTATATCTCGCGCCAGGACGCCGATGATAACGTGTCCGCGGTTTTCATCCGGTGTCTGCAGGCAGGCGGGGAAACAATCGGAGCGATTGGATTCGATGGCTTGCGTGATGGGGAACTGACGGTAGGCCCGCTTACGGTTTTGGCGGCCGCCATGCTGGAAAGAGCGCGTGTTTTTCGCGATGCCAGCCACGCCGCCGCGGCCGCTCAGGCAGAGGTGTTCCGGGGCGCGATCCTCGATGCCCTGGCCCATGAGTTCAAGACTCCTTTGGCCACGATCGTGACTGCTGCCGGTGGTCTCCGCGAAACGGGTGGGCTACGTCCCGAACAATTAGAACTGGCCGAGACGGCGGAACTGGAGGCTTCAAGGCTGGGCCGGTTAACCTCGCGCTTGCTCCGAATCGCCCGACTGGACAGAGAAGAGGTCAAGCCACAACTGGAGCTGACGGACATTGTCGAACTGGTTACACATCTGGTTGATGAATACGCAGAACGCTGGACCGACCGAAAGCTATCTTTGAGCAGAGACGTAACATCGGGTGAGGTCCTCGCCGACGCTGAGTTGCTACGGCTGGTCATGCTTCAATTGCTGGATAACGCCTGCAAATATTCTCACTCTGGCTCCGCCATCAAGATCGGCATCGAATCGCAGCGGGAATCCGTGGCGGTTCGAGTATGGAACAGTGGGAACGCTATTCCACCGAATGAACGCGCCCGGATCTTTGAACGCTTTTATCGTGGCACGGAAGCAGTCCAGGTGGCGCCGGGGTCGGGTCTCGGCCTATATGTTGCGCGGAAAATAGCCCAGGCGCACGGCGGAAGCCTCGATCTTGAGGGCGGCGATGCGCGGGATAGTGAGGGGACCTCGTTCCGCCTCACCATCCCAATCGCAAAGAACGACTCTGATCACTTCGGCACGACAGCTGAACCCTGACCTGTGTCGACAAGCCTTGCCGCCGGGCTGCGCTCGCTATCAATCCCCGCAATCTTTTTAGTAATTCTTTACGGGTTTTTGATGCCAACCGCTCTATCTTGCGATCAGAACGGCTCGATGAGGAGGCTCACACCGTTGTGTTCCCCGCGATGCAGGCAAAGGCAAAGGCAGGGCAGGGCATGACTATGGCATCGCTCCCACCTCATGTTCTGGTTGTGGATGATGAACCGGCCCTGCGCAAAGTGTTGCGAACTTCGCTGGCTGCCAGCGGCTTTGCGATTGAGGAGGCACGGAGCGGAGAAGAAGCCGTTGACATCCTTCTCCAGCACACGTTTGATCTAGTTCTGCTCGACATCAACATGCCGGGAATCGGTGGGGTGGAAGCCTGTCGTGAAATTCGCGCCTTGGCACCGAAAATTGGAATTCTGATGGTCACTGTGCGAGACGCGGAGAATGACATGGTGCGGGCCTTGGAGGCGGGTGCCGACGACTACGTCACCAAACCCGTTCGTTTTCGCGAACTCGTGGCTCGAATGCGAGCCGTGCTTCGCAGGCTCGAAGCAGATAACGCAACCCAGCCGGCAGTGATTCGAGTCGCCGCCCTGGAGATGGATGTTGAAGGCCATTGTTTGCGAAAAGATGGGGATGTGATTCACCTGACACCGACAGAATTCGAGTTACTGGCGTTACTGATGCGCAACCAGGGTGTTCCTGTGACCCATGCCAAATTATTGCGTACGATCTGGGGGCCAGAGTACGGCACGGAACTCGAATACCTGCGATCCTATGTCAGAACTCTTCGTAAGAAAATCGAAGACGATGCCACCCATCCGAAGTACATCCTGACCGAGCCCTGGGTTGGCTACCGTTTCTGCGATCCCTCGGACCCACAGCAGTCCCCAACGGAAAGCGAATCCTTGTGAGAGGTTGGCGGCCCCCAAAGCGCGCCTTCAGATAATCAAAACTTTTGTTGAATGCAGCTAAAGTTTTCATGAAGATCCTTCACGAATTCTTCACGGCTTGCCCTCTACCGTTCAAGCGTGGAGAGTCTGCGAGAGCAGAATTTGCACAGTCAGCTGGTGAAGCAAGGGATCCGAGAAAGCGATGACGACTGATCGAGAAGATTTGGAACTCAGCCTCCTGCGAACGTTTCTCGCTGTAGTTCGGCATGGGAGTATGGGCCGGACCGCAGCAGCCGTTGCTAAGACTCAGCCGGCCGTGAGCCAACAGATGTTGCGGCTGGAAAAGATTATCGGCCGGAAGCTCTTCTACCGGAGCCGGGGTGGCGTGAAATTGACCAGCCACGGCGAACTTTTGGTGGCATACGCCAATCGCGCCATCGATCTCAATGAAGAAGCGCTGGCACGGCTGCGCGAGGAATCGGCCTCCGGGCCAGTACGCCTGGGTGTCAGCGAGCAAACCGCGCTCGCCGGGCTGACGCCGGCGCTGAAGCGGTTCCAGAGAGCCCATCCTGATGTGGAATTGAAGCTTATGGTAGCTGCGCCGTCTAAGCTCGAATTCCTGCTCACGCAGGGAGAGCTGGACTTTGTCATTAGCGATCCCACGCGGATTGCAGGCCTGCCTGTCCTGGAGTGGAGATCTCGCCTAGCCTGGCTTGCCAGCACAGATTTCTCCATCGATTCGTTCAAGATTCTGCCTGTCGTGCTGTGCGAAAGCACGAGATGGTGGCGCGACAAAATACTCTCTTCCCTGCGCAGAGCGGGGTGGGAGTGGCGTGTGGTGTTCGAAAGCGCGAGCTTGGATGCAACCCTGGCAGCGCTCGACTCCGGCCTCGGGGTGTCAGCGCTGCTGCCGGAAACAGTCCGGAATACGGGCATCAGTGAGGTCAGGGACGCCCGGCTGCCTGTGCTTCCCGAGGTCCGATTCGGAATGTTTCGCAGCCGGACGGCAGCCACCAGAGCTCGTGCTCTGATGGAGACGGCCTTGGCATCTTCGCTCCAAATGGCGACCCACAACCGGCTGGCGCATTCTGCGGAAGCGCAAGTGTGGCCGTCCGAGGAGAACGCTCTTCGGGCCGCCAAGGGCTTGCAGCAGGTAGGCGGCGCACCGCTTTAGTCTATCGTGCCCAATCTCTCTGCTTCCGGCATCGTTGCGAGGCTCACAGTGCGTGATGCTCTCTTCGTGCACTCATGCAGGTATTCCGCCTGCTGACTCTCGATAACGAGTATTTTCCCGAATCGGCACTCCCCCGATTCTTAATGAACTTTTTATGTGCTCCTTACGAGATCTTTGCGCGTTTAGGTATCCAATGAGATTCGCTTCAGACCCAACGACAACGCGGCAATGATAGTCAGAAGCGAAGGTGTGCGTGGCCCACAGTCCGGCAGGCCAAGCCTTAGCTTATGACCAGCGCCGTGACTATTAGCAATACCTTTCGGCTAATTAAGTTATCGGCTGAAAAAGAATTATCTATTGGACGCTGGCGCCAGGCGGCGCTTAGTTTATGGGCACTCTGATGGCCAATTGTACGCAGATGGAACGCGGTGCGGAACGGCATCGTGGACAAGGGAGTCAAGAGGGGCAGTGAGCAAAATGAAGATGCTTTCATTACGCGGCGATCATGCGGCGAAAAGTGATTTCGACCCAGAAAGGGATGGAGACGTGAAAACTATGAGACTTCTGCTGCGCACAACCGCGGCAGGTGCAATGTTCTTTGCGACGTTTGCTTTCTGCCTGGCGCTCGCGCAAGGCTCGCTTTGTTATGCGCAGGACCAAGACCAACCACAGGCTCCGACTCAGACAAAGATGGCGAAGGTGCACGAACCAAGAGGGCCCTCGTCCGAGAGCTCGACCGATGCGCCGACGGCCAGCGTGTCGCCGGCTCAGCCCGAGGCCGCGCCCGTTCAGGCTCTGCCCGCAGAGGTTGCGAATGAACTCAAGGCTATGAAGGCGCGCATCGAGCAACTCGAATTGCAACTAAAGGCAAATGCGGCGCCAGCACAGCCTTCCACGGCCATGGCCGGGACGCTGGCAAAAGAAAGCGGTCCAGCGCTGGTTGTGGCACCGGCTGAACCGGCGCAGCCGCAGGACCAGTCTGCATCTGCAACTCCCGCTGCGAAGCCCGAAAAACCAGAGCCGTCGGTTCCGTTTGCATATGCTGACTGGACGTGGCTGAACGGCACTGCGCGCAACAAAGACGCGGTGTGGGATTCGAAGTTCTTTACCCCTGAAATCAGATTTGACACTCACTTTGTGAGCAGCTTCAACCATCCCAAAGACGACACGATTGGCGGATCGAGCGAGATCTTTCGCTCCAACGAAGTGCAGGTAGAGCAGATCAGCTTCGGTGGCGACTTCCACTACCAAAACGTTCGTGGCAGGGTCCTGACCATGGGGGGAATGTTCGGCGTCACGACACCAAGGAATGACGCCAGCCCCGGACGCGGGCAATGGGACCTCCGCGGCGCGTACAAATATTTCTCTGAAGCGTACGGCGGCTATCACTTCAACGTCAACCACGGCCTCAATCTGGATGCTGGAATCTTTGTGTCTTACATTGGACTGTTCAGTTACTACAACTTCGATAACTGGGCTTACCAGCCGTCGTATGTGTCTTCTAACACACCGTGGTTTTTTAATGGAGTGCGCATTCAATGGTTTCCGACCGACAAGCTGAAGATTGAGCCCTGGATTATCAACGGATGGCAGTCGTACGGCAGATTTGGTAGCCGTCCCGGCCTGGGCGGACAGATTCTGTATCGCCCGAAACCGTGGCTTGCGCTAGTGTTCAACAATTACGGCATGGGCGAAGATACGCTGGGCCTGATCGGCCGCTCTCGCATACACACCGACGACAGCGTCGAAGTCAAATACTACGACAAGCCGACCAAGGCTCTCGACAAGATGGCGTTCTCGTTCACGGGTGATTTGGGATGCGAATACGGCGGAGGAGTCGCTTGCTTTGGAAATAAGAAGTCCGGGGGAGAGATCACTGCCTACAAGCAGGCCTTTCTAGGTTGGATGGCTTACAACCGCTTCTGGTTCAAGAAAGACCTGTACGGATTGACGATTGGAGGCGGCCAGATGAACAATCCGGGGCGCTATCTGATGCTGCTACCCCCAATCAATGGAGCGGATGCGATCTCGGGGTCGCCGTACCTCCCGGCCAGTCCTGGAACAGCGTTCAAAGCTTGGGATACATCGGTCACTTTCGACTACATGCCCAAGCAGTACATCACATTCCGATGGGAATATGGCTATCGTCACGCGAATGTGCCGTATTTCACGGGTCGCGGGGGAATTACGCCTCCGGGGGGCAACAACGGCTTTCCTGCCCAATTCGTTTGCATGGACAACACTCCCGACCCGACGGGTGAAGGCTGCGGCTCACATGGCGGTCTTTGGACCCCAGATCTGCGAAAGGATGAGGGCACTCTCAGATTGGCCATCATGGTCAAGTTCTAGTTCTGGTTTAGCCATCGGCTCTCTGGTTGAGAGACATGGCAACCAGCGACATGAAACGGGAGCAGCGTTTCGGATTTTGATTGGGTCCTGACGCTGCTCCACAACCGTCCCCCCGGTTGACAGTCAGTGAAAGTACAGCGGTCTCGGAGGCGTGCAGATGTTCGCAGCCGCGAGTTGAATCTTACTCATGAAAAACGAAGGTCTGGAAATTGGTTGTTTTCTGATCTCCATCCTGGCACTGCTGCTTCTTGGCGGGTGTAACAGCGCGCATGGAGATCCAGCGGCTGAGGCACCGCCTCCTGTCACCGTCGTACCGGATCTAGATGTCAGCCTATTCAGTGTTGACCATCCGGAACATTTTCCGATCGCCACGGCAACCGAACGAATTTCGACCTCGAAGTTAGTGGTGACGGGCACGGTGATGCCCGACATTGCCCGCAACGTTCCCGTCATCTCGCTGGCGACCGGCCGCGTCGTGGCGATCCACGCCCGGCTTGGCGACACGGTACAAAAAGGCCAGTTACTGCTGAGTATTCGCAGCGACGATGTGGCCAGCGGCTTCTCCGACTACAAGAAGGCGGCCGCCGATGAAGTTCTGGCGCGCGCTCAACTGGAACGGGCCACCGATTTGTACAAGCACGGCGCAATCGCCATGAACGATCTTCAAGTGGCCCAGGACACGGAAGACAAGGCCAAGGTTGATCTTGAGACCACCGAAGAGCATCTCCGCCTGCTCGGCAACGATCCCCAGAAGCCCAAGGGAGTGGTGGATGTCTACGCGCCCGTCTCGGGAGTGATCACCGATCAGCAAGTTACCAATGCCGCCGGGGTCCAAGCGTTGGGCTCGAACCCATTCACGATTTCTGACCTGTCCTACGTTTGGGTGGTCTGCGATGTGTACGAAAACGATCTGCCGAACGTCCACCTTGGCGACACCGCGGAAGTCGCTCTGAATGCCTATCCGGACAAGATCATCACGGGCAAGATCGGTAACATCGGCGCCATTCTCGATCCCAACCTTCGGACGGCCAAGGTGCGCATTGAAGTGCGCAATCCTGGAATGATCCGCATGGGGATGTTCGCCACGGCCACGTTCCACGGACAGAAGAAGGAGACGCACACCGAAGTTCCGGCCAGTGCGATCTTGCACATACACGATCGCGACTGGGTGTACGTGCCCGCGCCAAACCAGAAATTCCGCCGCCTGGAAGTGGTCGGCGGAGACGCCTTGCCCAACCACATGCAAGAGATCAAGTCAGGAATCGCGCCAGGTCAGCAAGTGGTCGCGAATCCGCTCGTGTTGGAGCACGCGATCGAGCAGTAAATGAAAGGTGTAGCCACAGGTTCTGGGCGGCACAAATAACGCATGATTCGGGCCCTCGTCGATTTCGCATTAAACAACCGGTTCGTAGTGCTATCGCTGGCAATTCTGGCCATCGGTTGGGGGGCAATCTCGTTTCATAACCTGCCCGTCGAGGCCTATCCCGATATCGCGGACAACTACGCAACCATCATCACGCAATGGCCAGGCCGAGCCGCCGAGGAGGTTGAACAACAGGTCACGATCCCGATCGAAATCCAGATGAATGGGATTCCGCATCTCTCGCATCTTCGGTCGGAATCGATTTTCGGATTGTCGTTCGTGCTGCTGATCTTCGACGACACCTCGGACAATGACTGGAACCGCCAGAAGGTGCTGGAGCGGATGGCGCAGGCTGATTTGCCCCCGGGCCTTCAGCCCTCCATGGGCACCGACTGGAGTACGACAGGGCAGATCTATTGGTACGTGCTGAGAAGTACCAACCCTCAGATTGACACGATGGATCTGAGGTCCATCCAGGATTGGACCGTGGTGAAGGAACTTAAGTCCGTTCCCGACATTGTTGACGTCAGCACCTTCGGAGGCACGACGCGGGAATATCAGGTGCGCGTGGATCCCAACAAGCTGGTGTCGTACGGTCTGAGCATTGGCCAGGTAGAACAGCAGCTCGCGAACAACAACATCAACGCCGGTGGCAACTTCGTGGAGACCGGCTTACAGCAGATGAACGTCCGCACGCTCGGGCTCTTCAGCAAGGTGAGCGACATCGAGCAGACTGTTCTAACCACCAAGTCCGGGACGCCCCTCCGAGTCAAGGACATCGCGGAAGTGAGCCAGGGACCGAAGGTCCGCCTGGGACACGAAGGCAGGGCCATCCGCCGCGACAATGGCAAGATCGTGGACAACGACGATGTCATCTTCGCGCAGGTCATGATGCGCAAGGGTGCCGACTCGGGACCGACACTCGAGAAACTTCATGCCAAGGTGGACCAGCTCAACAACGGCATGCTTCCTCCGGGCGTGAAGCTGGAGCGGATGATCGACCGCAGTGATCTGCTGGCCTTCACCTTAGACACGGTGCTGCACAACCTGGGCGAGGGGATGATTCTGGTGAGCATCATCCTTTTCCTGTTTCTCCTCAACACGCGTGCCGCCATCATCGTGTCGCTGACGATTCCGTTTTCGCTCCTCTTTGCTTCGATCTTGCTCGACTGGACGAAAGTTCCCGTCAACCTGCTTTCGCTGGGCGCGCTGGATTTCGGAATGGTAGTCGACGGCGCAGTGGTCATGATCGAAAACATCGTTCGCCACATGGGGCGCCGCCAAGCCAGTGTCCCGACTTCGGGGCGCATCACGGTAACTGTGAAGACCACTCCCCAAGTCATCCGCGAGGCGGCGCATGAGGTGCAGCGGCCCGTGTTCTACGCCATCCTCATCATCATTACCGCCTACATGCCCATCTTCACCCTGCAGCGGGTGGAAGGACGACTGTTCCGGCCCATGGCCTGGACGGTTGCCTTTGCCTTGCTTGGCGCGATGACGTTTTCGATCCTGGTTGCCCCAGTGCTGGCGAGCGCGCTGCTTCGTCAGGGAGTCACGGAGCGGCACAACCCGGTCCTGGCTTATCTGACCGAGAGCTACCGTCGGCGCCTGCGCTGGTGCGTAGGACATCGCACGATTACCGTCGGCGTGGGTGTGGCTTGTCTGCTGGTGACACTGTTTCTGGGTTTTAGCGGAGTCATTGGCTCGGAATTTCTGCCCCACCTGGATGAAGGTTCCATCTGGGCTCGCGGCACGTTGGCGCAAAGCACAAGCCTCACCGAAGGCACGCGCTTTATGAGCCAGGCGCGCCTGATTTTTGCGTCGTTCCCGGAAGCCAAGCAAGTCATCTCCGAAATCGGCCGGCCGGATGACGGAACGGATACCGGCGGGTTCGGAAATACGGAATACTTCATCGACCTGAAGCCCAGGGCGGAATGGCGGCCCGTTTTTGGAGAAGACAAGGAGAAACTGATCGCCGCCATGAACCGAGAGATAACAAAGATCCCGGGGGCGACCTGGAATTTCTCTCAGCCCATTGAAGACAACGTCGGAGAAACGCTCACGGGCACCAAGGGCCAGCTTGCCCTGAAGGTTTTCGGGAATGATTTGAGAACTCTCGAGCAGACGGGCGAAGAGATAGCGGCTGTCATGCAGCGCGTTCCCGGCATCACTGACGTCAAGCTGTATCGTGACACCGGCCAGCCCAATCTCAACTTCACCATCGACCGGCAGCAAGCCGCCCGTTTCGGAAGCAATGTTACCGATATACAGGACGTCGTCGAAACTGCAGTAGGCGGTAAGGCTGTTAGTCAAGTATTGCCGGCAGGCACTCCGGAACGCTACGACGTGGTGGTGCGTTACCAGGAGACTTATCGAAGGGACCCACACGCCATCAGCAACATTCGTCTGCTCTCCCCTTCCGGGGAGAGGGTCTCGCTGGCGCAGCTCACCACAATGGATGTTCGCGATGGTGCTTACGATATCTACCGGGAAGGAAACAGCCGTTACGTTAGCGTGACGTTTAACGTGCGTGGGCGGGATCTGAACAGCTCGGTCGAAGAAGCGATGGCTCAGATCGGTCAGAAAGTCAAACTTCCGCCGGGCTATCACCTGGATTGGTCGGGAGAGTACGAGAGTGCAAAGCGGGCCCAGGCGCGCCTTGCCATGATTGTGCCCCTGACGATTCTCATCATTTTCATCCTGCTCTACACCATGTTCCGCTCGGCAAAGTGGGCGCTGCTGATTCTTGCGGTTGTGACCATGGCACCAATTGGCGGATTGCTGGCGTTGTTGCTGACGGGAACGCACTTCAGCGTATCGTCCGGCATCGGCTTCCTGGCGCTCTTCGGAGTGTCCGTCCAGACGGGCGTCATCATGCTCGAATACATCAACCAGCTCCGGGCTCGTGGCTACGCCATCGTGGACGCGGCCATCGAAGGTGCTGTGCTCAGGCTTCGTCCCATCATGATGACGATGCTGGTGGCAACCTTCGGACTGGTTCCGGCGGCGCTTTCGCACGCGATTGGTTCCGATTCGCAACGTCCCTTTGCCATTGTCATTGTGGGCGGCCTGGTTGCTGCGCTGGCGATGAGCCTGGTTTTGCTGCCGACCCTTTATGTGTGGATCGCCAGGGATAACGACAAGCTCCCGGAAACGGAGGAGTCGGTTGAAGGCTAAATCCGCAAATTCGCAGCGACGGAAACTGACGGCGTGTCTACTCGGATGCGCGGTGTTCGCCATACTGCCAGGTGCTGCACTCGCGCAGGGGCCGGTACGGATCACGCTTGACGAAGCGATTCAGTTGGCCCTGCAGCACAACCACAATCTTCTGGCGTCACGCACCACGATTCAGCAGAGCCAGGCTGCCGAGACGACGGCGAACTTGCGTCCCAATCCTTCGCTCTTCGCGACCTGGGCATACCTACCGTTTTTTTCGCCCTCCAATCAGAACTCAGACTATCTGCAAAGTGGGACGGAAGGCGATCTGGGCCTCAGCTACCTGCTCGAACGGGGCAAGAAGCGGCAGCACCGCTTGCAAGCCGCGAGAGACATCACGGCGCAGACGCGCTCGCTCGTGGCTGATAACGAGCGCAGCCTCACCTTCAGCGTTGCCTCGCTGTTCGTCAACGTCCAGCTTGCCGAGTCAACGCTGGAACTGGCCCAGCAGGACTTGGAGAGCTTCCAGAAGACCGTAGATCTCGGTGAGATGCGCTACAAGGCGGGCGCCATCAGCGAGGACGACTACTTAAAGATCAAGCTGCAACTGCTGCAGTTCGAGACCGACCTGCAACAAGCGCAGCTCGCCAGAGTCCAGGCCCTCTCCGACTTACGGCAATTGCTCGGATACGAATCCGTTGCTCCCGGCTACGATGTCACCGGACCGTTCGAATACCAACCCGTAAAGGGCAACGTCGAAGACTTCCAGCTCAAGGCCTTGCAGAACCGGCCTGATCTGCGCGCGGCTCAGCAAGGGGTGACAGCGGCGAGAAGCCAGTACGAGCTACAACGGGCGATCCGCAAGCAGGATGTAACCGTATCCGCCAACTACTCGCACGTCAGTGGAATCAACACGGCCACTGTTTCCGGGAGCGTCCCACTGCCCATCTTCGACCGCAACCAGGGTGAAATCGCGCGGGCACGCTTCGCCATCACTCAAGCGCAAGAACAGGAGAAAGCGACAAACGGTCAAACGCTCACCGATGTGCGCGACGCCTATGAGGGGCTGCGGACGAACGACAAGGTCATAACGCTTTATCGCTCAGGCTATCTCGAAGTCGCCCAGAAGGACCGGGACATCAGCCAGTATGCGTACCAGCGCGGCGCCGCCAGCTTGCTGGATTTTCTCGACGCCGAGCGCAGCTATCGAGCCACGCAGATTGCCTACCGGCAGGCGCTGGCCTCGTACTTACTTGCGCTCGAACAGCTTCGAGAAGCCGTGGGCGTGAGAGATCTGCAGTAATTGGGTCAACTTGGTTAACCAGGGTAGGGATAACGATTCGCCGAAGGAGTTGCATTCGTGAACAAGCAAGAGGTACGGGCCCGGATCGAGGAAGTTGGAATTATTCCGGCCGTTCGTGTGTCTTCGGCCGAGGACGCTCTTTTCGCCGCGGAGGCAGTGTCCCGAGGCGGGATTCCCATCGTGGAAGTCACGTTAACCGTGCCCGAAGCGCACAAAGTGATCTCGCACCTTGTACAGAATGCTCCCGAAGTGATTGTCGGGGCAGGTGGCGTCTCGGATGTGGAAACGGCACGCCGCTGTTTGGAAGCCGGGGCCCTGTTTTTGGCCAGCGACGGGCTTGATCCTGAAATCGTGAACTTCGCGACGAAGGAAGGTGCAGTCATGATCCCGGGAACACTTACTCCGAGCGAGGTCATGAGAGCGTGGAAGCTGGGTCCCGACTTCGTCAAGGTTGTTCCCTGCGCACAGGTGGGCGGTGACAGTTACATCCGGGCTTTGAAGGCCATGTTTCCAAAGGTGCCCCTGATCGCCGCAGGCGGAGTAAATCAACACACCGCGTCGAGCTTCATTTCTGCGGGTGCCATGGCGCTCGGCATCGGCGCGGAGTTAATCCCTAGAGAGGCGATCCGGATGCGGCAACCAGATCGCATCGCCGAGTTGGCGCGCAGGTTTACCGGCTTTGTGAGCAGCGCCCGCCGGCAGTCACCGGGCAGGTCTTAGAAACTTCGCTACGAGTGAGTGAGAGGTTGGAAGCCGATCGAGGCAGCTTAAATGGCGAGAAAACGTCAGAAGGAGGATCACATGCAGCAAGATCTGGGGAATGGACTTTCAGAGGTAGGAACGCCTGATCTGGCGGAAGACTCTTTGTTTGGGGCGCTGACACGAGTCGAGCACGATCTGAATGATTTGATTGACGCCTTGGCTTTGCTCGGTGTCAAGCGCTGCTCGCAGTGCAGGAAATTCTTCCGCAGCGCCGACCCCGGCGCGCTCTTCGACGGCGGCCACCTCGTTTGTTACGGCTGCATTCCAGATTGGTGGTCTTCGCAGTCGATGCGACTCGGTATAACAGACCGAGAACGGATTGAAGGCAAACTGGCAACGTGGTTGCGAAAGCATCACCGGGCCGAGGTCGTAAAGGCAACTCCGGGCTCAGTGCGTGACACTACCACCGCCGAATTCCACCTCACAGCCAAATGCGTTGAGTGCGGGGGCTCGGGAAAGCTCATTGAAGGCGAACGCTGCCGCTTTTGCAATGGACTCGGGACAGTGCGGATCGTGGTTCCGAAGTAAATCCAGCCACAGGGTCATAAGCGATGTCGGCTGCACGGTCCGGTGGCAGACGGCATGGCGCTGCTGCCACGTAAGATTTTTCTCGGTTCGAGGCTGAATCTTGGGGGTCGGCCCCTTCACGGTCGCGCAATTTCAGGGACCGATGTCCCTCCCGCACTCAACCATGTAGATGACTAGCGCGAAGAGAAGCGGTATACCGTTACGCTATGAAATTTCTGGCCTGGCTTCAGCTCAGTCGAGGGAAACGACCGATGATTCGGAGAATCGGGGAAGTGCTGGGTCTCCAGACAGAGGGCGGCACGATGCTGATAGGGCGTGTTTCCTTTTCCTTGGACGCTCCCGTCGAGGAAATTGCCACTGTAGAACTGGACTCCGGGTTGATCAGTCAAAACGCGCATCAAGCGGCCAGAACTTGCATCATACACTTCCGCTGCCTCCGCTAGTTTGCCACTGGGTGCATCCAGAACCCAGTTGTGGTCGTAGCCGTGCCCCCGGCTGATCTGCTCATCGGCCGCATCGATGCGGGCCCCGATTGCAGTGGGCTTGCGAAAATCAAACGGTGTGGATTCGACCGCCTTGAGTTCCCCGGTCGGAATCAAAGTCGCCTCGACCGGCGTGAACCGGGAGGCATGCAACGTCAGTTGATGGCCAAGGATGTCGCCCTTCCCAGCAAGGTTGAAGTAGGAATGATTCGTGAGATTCAAAACGGTATCCCGGTCGGTGGTCGCGGAATATTCGATGCGCAAGTCCCCGCCCACCAGCGTATAGCGAACAACCGCGGTCAGATTGCCTGGATAACCCGCCTCTCCATCCTTGCTCAGATAGGTCAATTCAACTCCATTCCGTATGACTTTTCCCTTCCACACGACATTGTTGAAGCCGTGCGGGCCGCCATGCAGGGAATTATCTCCATCGTTCTTGGGAACCTCATATTTTTTTCCATCGAGGGTGAACGTAGCATGTGCGATGCGATTCCCGTAACGACCAATGAGTGCGCCGAAAAATGCCGATCCCTTGTTATTGTTGTTCGCCACGTATCCATCGAGGCTGTCGAATCCAAGCACAACATCCCCGGCCTTGCCACCCTTATCGGGAACTTTCAGCGAAACTACGATCCCGCCGTAGGTCATGATCCTGGCTTCGATCGGACCGTCCCTGAGCGTATAAATCTCCACGGGAGTTCCGTCCGGCATTTTTCCAAACGCCTGAGCAGTCACGTTGGTCTTTGCCTCCAACTCTGTGGCAACAAAGACGAACGCAAAAGCGCTCGCAATCATGATTCTTAGGATATTCATCGGCCTCCCCACTCTTGAACTTGCGCCGCAGCTTAGTCTTCAGGATTTCGCCGGCTGGTTTGGGACCTCAAAGGCCATGTGCCAGATGGTAGTACATGTCATTCCACTGCAACTCTTTCGCAAAATCCCGAATCCTTGTGTCGCGATTGATCAACAAACACTCCATGCCCGCCATCTGCGCAAAATTCTCCAAATGTTCTGCGGTGAGGGCGCGGCTGAGAGCAGTGTGGTGCGCTCCACCCGCCAAAATCCAGGCCGTGGCCGAGACTTTCAGGTTGGGTTCGGGCACCCAGACCGCTCGGGCCACGGGAAGCTTGGGAAGAGGATGCTCGACACGCAGGAGGTTCACTTGGTTGACGATCAACCGGAAGCGGTTTCCCATATCAACGACTGAGGCATTGATGGCATTTCCCTGAGCCGCCGTAAATACCAACCGGACGGGATCTTCTTTTCCCCCAATGGAAAGCGGATGAACTTCGGCTGAAGGCCTGCCTTCGGCGATCGAGGGACAGACTTCCAGCATGTGTGCCCCCAGCACCTGACCGCCATTAGTCAGGTGATAGGTATAGTCCTCCATGAACGACGCACCACCTTCGAGGCCATGGCTCATGACTTTCACTGCCCGTACAAGAGCAGAGGTCTTCCAGTCCCCCTCAGCACCGAAACCATACCCATCGGCCATCAGTCGCTGCACGGCGATGCCGGGGAGTTGCTTCAGACCATGCAAATCTTCGAAAGTATCGGTGAACGCATGCGAGCCGGTGTCTTCCAGAAACGCCCGGAGCCCCAACTCAATTCTCGCCGCCTCGCACATCGACTGGCGCCGCGTTCCACCGGGACGCAACGACTCTGCGACTGTATAGGATTCGTCGTATTCGGCGGTGAGGCGGCTGACCTCGGCGTCCGTTACTTGCTGGACACGTTTGACCAGATCTCCGACACCGTAGCCCTTGACCGAATAGCCCAGCGTCATCTCGGCATTGACCTTGTTGCCTTCGGTGACAGCAACGTTCCGCATGTTGTCGCCAAGGCGGGCGACCTCGAGTTGCTGGGCATCGTGCCAGGCACAGGCGGCACGGAGCCAGGCACCCAACTCCGCATGGACGACCGGATCCTGCCAGAAACCGACGATGACCTTGCGCTTGAGCCGCATCCGGGCTCCGATGAATCCGAACTCCCGGTCGCCATGAGCGGCCTGGTTTAGATTCATAAAGTCCATATCGATCGTGGACCAGGGCAACTGCTCATTGAACTGGGTGTGCAGGTGCAGCATGGGCCGATCCAGTGACCGGAGTCCGGCAATCCACATCCGAGCCGGCGAGAATGTGTGCATCCACGTAATCAGGCCAACGCAGTTCTTGGAGGTGTTGGCATCCAGGCACAACTGGTGGATCGAATCGCTATTCGTCATCACCGGTTTGGGAACGACTTTCACTGGTATCTGCAAAGAGGTCGCGAGGGCTCGCGCAATGGCAGTGGAGTGCTCCTCTACCTTCTGCAGGGTTTCGGGCCCGTAGAGATGCTGGCTTCCGGTCACGAGCCAAGCTTCCAGGTTGGCAAAATCAATCATCCTGTCTTCTGTCCTTGCGCATTCTTCCGGGGTTGGCGAGCGGGGAACCCGTCGTAGACTCGAGTCTTGGCAACTTGAGCAAACGTTTACTTTAGTCCGGGTTATTATACACCGAGGATCGGCATTGCAGGGATTTTATTGGTATTATCATTCGTTCGGACAGGATTGAGGGCGGCTCCTCCTGTGGCGATCCAAACCAAGCGCCAGCAAGCGTTTTCCATCAATGCTGCAAGCACGATTTCTTACCACCCCTGACGTGGGACAATGTGCTCCACTCGAGACTCAGGTTTGCCATGACAACCACATCCAGGCGGCAATTTCTAACAACCGCGGCGATCGCTGCAAGCGGGACTCTAGCGGCACGTTCCCTACCCTCATGGGCGCTTCCGAATGCTGAAGGGGAGGTGGTGCCTCCTCTCTCGGTGTTTGAGTATTCGCAAGTGCAACTGCTCGATGGCATCTTACGCCAGCAGTTTGAGAACAATCACAAAGTCCTCTTGAACATTGATGAGGATGGCCTGTTGAAGCCGTTTCGGCAGCGTCAGGGGATGCCCGCTCCAGGCCCAGACCTCGGCGGCTGGTATGACAACAGTGATGATTTCAATCCCGCAGACAACTTCCACGGCTTCATTCCCGGCCATAGTTTCGGGCAATATATGTCCGGCCTGGCGAGAGCTTATGCGGTCACTGGCTCAGAGCTCACACAGCGAAAGATACATCGCCTGGTGCGGGCTTACGCCGAGACCATAGAGCCGACGGGAAAGTTCTACAGAGATTACCGGCTGCCGGGTTACACCTTCGACAAGACCTGTTGTGGTCTGATCGATGCCCACGAATTTGCCGCTGATCCGAATGCTCTGGAATTACTCAAACGCAGCACCGATGCTGTGCTTCCGCACTTGCCAGAAAAGGCCTTAAGCCGTGCCGAACAGGAGGCTCGTCCGCACAAAAACGTCGCTTTCACTTGGGATGAAACTTACACTCTGCCCGAGAATCTATTTCTGGCGTACCGCCGGAGCCGGGACGAACGCTATCTCGAACTGGCTAAACGTTTCATCTACCACGAGTACTACGACGCGCTGGCAGAGAACCACAACGCGTTGCCTGGCAAACACGCATACAGCCATGTGAACGCACTGAGTTCAGCCATGCAGGCATATTTGGTTTTGGGGGACGAACACTACCTTCGGGCCGCTGCCAACGGCTTGCGCATGGTGCACGAACAGAGTTATGCGACTGGTGGGTGGGGCCCAAACGAAGGATTCGTGGAACCCGGGAAGGGATTGTTGGCGGCCAGCCTGAATAACACACATTCCAGCTTCGAAACACCCTGCGGCGCCTATGGCCATTTCAAGATCACCCGGTATTTGCTGCGGGTAACACGCGATTCTCGCTACGGCGACAGCATGGAGCGGATACTCTACAACACGATCGCCGGCGCCAAACCAATTCTTGCCGACGGCACAACCTTCTACTATTCGGATTACAACAGCGGTAGCGGGAGAAAAGTTTATTACAAAGAAAAGTGGCCGTGCTGCTCCGGAACCTTCCCCCAATTGACTGCCGATTACGGTATTAGTACGTACTATCGGAGCGCAGATGGTGTCTATGTCAACTTGTTCATTCCTTCACGGGTTAGTTGGTCGCAAGACAAAACTCAGTGCACGATCACCCAGCAAACCAGTTATCCCACTTCCAGCACTACCGACCTTCGCTTCGATCTGACGCGTCCGGAGAATTTCACTGTTCATCTGAGAATCCCAGCCTGGGCGGATGCAAAATCTCGTGTATCCATCAATGGGAAGCGCATGGAAGGCGAGGTCGTGCCTGGAAAGTTTCTCGCGCTGAGCCGAACCTGGAAGGCGGGTGACCGAGTAGAGTTTGAGATCGGAATGCCGCTGCGGGTTGAAGCAGTCGATGCGCAGAACCCCAATACAGTGGCGTTGGTGCGCGGCCCTCTAGCGCTCTTCGCGGTCGGCGATATCCCCGCCAAGCTGACTCGAGCCCAACTGCTCGCGGCAACGGCCGCTTCTCAATCTTCGCAAGACTGGGTGGTTGAGAGCGATCACCGCTCTTTGACCCTGCGTCCCTTTTCAGCGCTGGGTGATGAAACATATCGTCTCTACCACAAAGTAGAGACTTAGACAGGGGCTCGCATGAAACTCATACTAGCGACCATACAAGTTACACTGGCACTGACGTTTACCACTGGTTTGGCAGGCGGACAGACTTCCGCGACCCAACCTTCCCACGCCCTCACAGTCGAAGGCGATGTCAAGTTTGTTCATGACCCGTCGATTATCAAAGAAAACGACACATGGTATGTGTTCAGCACGGCTAACGGCCCCGACCGAAAGGGTGAACTTCCCATTCATTGCTCTGGAGATTTGCAGCACTGGAAACACTGCGGGTACGTACTAGCGAGTATTCCGGAGTGGATCAGGAAGGAAAGTCCAGGGACGAAAGAACTCTGGGCGCCAGACATCTCTTATTTTGGCGGGGAATATCACCTGTACTATGCGTTCTCCCTGTTCGGCAAGAACACCTCAGGCATCGTGCTGCTTACGAACAAGAGTTTGGATCCGACCAGCCCAAACTTTCATTGGGTGGACCGCGGGCTCGTCTTGCGTTCCCGCGCCGAGGACGATTTTAATGCGATAGACCCCAATCTCGTTTTCGACGGCGCGGGGCACGCGTGGCTAAGCTTCGGCAGCTTCTGGAGCGGCATCAAGATGCGGCGGATCGACCCCAAAACGGGCTTGCTGTCTGCAGAGGACGCAACTATCTATTCACTAGCGCGGCGCAAGCGTCCTGACAGTCCGACGGCGCCGCCCCCGGGTTTGCCTGGAGATTGGCAAGCCATCGAAGCGCCTTTTATTGTTCATCACGGCCAGTATTACTACCTGTTTGTTTCGTTCGATCTGTGCTGCCGCGGCACGAAAAGCAATTACAAAACCATGGTGGGCCGCTCGCAGAACGTGACCGGACCATATGTGGATGCGGATGGGAAGCCTATGCTGGAAGGTGGAGCCACTCCACTGCTTGTGGGGAACCGACGATGGCTCGGGCCTGGAGGAGAATCTGTTCTTCTGCAGGCAAACGGGGACATCATGGTTTTTCACGCCTACGACGCGAAAACGGGTGAAGCATCACTACAGATCTCGTCGCTGCAGTGGACCGATGGCTGGCCACACGCGGCGCTCGAAGATGTTCCAGCCAATGTCACCAAGTAATCCGGCCAGAACCCTTCTACTTTGCCGGGTCCGCGTTCGCTGGAGGAGCGTTGTCCGAATTTAATATTTTCAGCACAACCCTGTGTTTCTCGACTTCCTGATGTTCAAGCTGGCTGGCGGCCTGCAATTCTTTTTCGGAATCGTCCTTCCGTCCCAGCCGAGCGTACGCGAGGCCTAAGTAATAGTGCGCCTGCCGCAATGACGCGTCCGCTGCGATCGCACGCTCGAAAAGGTTCGCAGCATTTTGGTACTCTCGTCTTTCGAACGCGACGCGTCCCGTCCCGAACAGAGCCCCTGCATGTTTCGGATCTCGCTTCAGAACGCGGTTGAACTGATTCAGAGCAGTGTCCAGGTGTTTCTCATCAAGATCGATCAACCCAAGTTGGAAGTAGGACTCGGTCTGCACAGGCTGGAGTGCAACCGATTTCTCGAAGTGCAGGCGCGCCTCTGAAGCCTGCTGGAGCGACTGCAGGACCACGCCCAGCGCGTATTGGCCGCTGGCGTCCTCGGGCCGAATCTGCAGGAAGCGCTCAAAGGATGTCCTTGCCTCTTGGTATTGAGCCATTCCGATCTGCGCACGTCCGAGCGCGTAGAGGGTGTCCGGATCATCCTTCCGCACAGCCAATTCGTCCTGAAACGCCTGGATCGCATCTGGCAGCAATGACATCTGCAGCGCGATCATCCCGAACTCAAAAAGGACGTCTGCATCCTGGGGACTATCTTTTCGAGCCTGAAGAAGCAGAGCCAAGCCCTTCTCCAGATTTCCAGCCTTGACCGCTGCTCGTGCCTGGGCGCGCAATACGTTCACCAGAGCGGAGAGCGCATCGGTTCGCTGTGGATCGAGTCGCAGAGCCTCACGGAACTGCGCCACAGCCTCATCGTCACGCTCCATTTGCGCATAGAGCATGCCGAGATTTACGTGAGCGCCGGCGAAATCCGGCTTTTGCTCGATCACCTGTTTGAAGAGTTTCTCTGCTTCCGGCTCGCGGTGTTGCTGAGCGCGAATCACGCCCAGCAGATTCGATGCGCGGTAATCCCCAGGACTTCTGCCGAGTACGACTTGAAGCTCAGTTTCGGCCCTCCCCAGGTCTCCCGCTACGATGGCCTTCGCTGCATCCTGGATAAGGGAAAAGTTTCCCTCTGGGAATTGTGCCGCAGCTCGAATGCCGCACAGGGTCATCAGTGCACCAACAAAAAAAGCAGTTTGAACTTTCCGTGTGGTCATGGGAAGAAACAACACCGCGATCGCACGCAGAGATCTGTAACTCATAGGCTTCGGTCTGCTATTGGGTGGATGGTACCGTCTCCCTGACAGAGAGAATCTGATCCGCCTTCACGCCCTCAAGGGTCTGTACAATCCCGCTAGGCCAGCGCACGCGAATCGACTTTACGGCTGCGGCCGACCCCAATCCGAAGTGCACGCGTCGATCACTCGATGACTGGTAACTTCCTGCTGTACTTACGGTCGCATACTGCCGGCCGGAATCGGTCAATATCTCGACTTGAGCGCCAATCCCGTCGCGGTTGCTTTTGACGCCAATCAGTTTCAACGTGATCCAGTGGCCGTTACCAGGGGTCTCATTCTTCAAGACCCAAGCCGGACCGTCGTTCGAGGCGACGACAACGTCCACCCTCCCATCATTGTCAATATCGCCGCTTGCCAGCCCGCGGGCTGCCCACTTCTGCTGGAATACCTCTCCCGAATCCTTCGACACATCTACAAACTTCTTGCCTTTGTCGTTCCAGGCCAACAGCGGCGACTCGCGATAATGCAGATGGGGCTCATTGACTTCGATGGTATCCATCACGTGCGACTGAACGATCAAGAGATCCTTCCAGCCGTCGTTGTCAAAATCCAGGAACCGTACTCCCCAGCCGGAATGCAGCAAAGTCATGCTGCCGAGCCCCGTGACATTGGTTGCATAGTCGAATGTGCCATCGCCAAAATTCGAATAGAGCGCATACCTCTGATTGGCGAGGTCGGTGATGATCACATCAGGCCAGCCATCGTTATTGTAGTCTTCGAAGTCCACGCCCATCCCGGAATAGGTGGCGCCGCTACCGTCCACCGCGAGCGCCGACACCATGGCAACCTCTTCAAATGTGCCGTCACCCTTATTATGGAAAAGCGACTCTGGGATCGCGTCGTTGGACACCAGAATGTCGATCCAGCCGTCATGATCGTAATCGGCGACCGCCACTCCGAGTCCTTTTACAGGTTTGTCGGCGCCCGCCTTGTGCGACACTTCCGAGAACTTGCCGCTGCCATCGTTGTGATACAGGAGGATGGGAACTGGCTTGAACAGATCAGGATGGCAAAACGAACGGTACCCCTCGCGCCGCTCTCCGCAGTAGATGTCTTCAAATCCCCACTCCAGATAGCGCGCCACAACCAGATCCAGCAGGCCGTCGTTGTCATAGTCCACCCAAGCGGCGCTGGTCGCCCAGCCTGAACCTGCGACTCCGGCAACGTCGGTCACGTCGGTAAGCGTGCCATTACCGTTGTTGTGATACAGAGTGCTGCGGCCATAGCCAGCCACAAACAGATCTTCAAATCCGTCGTTGTCGTAGTCGCCCACGGCAACTCCCGTGGAATAGCCCGCACCCGAGACGCCCGCTTTTTCGGTCACGTCTTCGAAGGTGCCGTCGGGCTTCTGGTGGTAGAGCCGGTTCCAATACTTGGGCCCGTCTTTCCGCGGCATGGCACCCTTCGGCATGGGGCCGTCAATTCGCGCGCCATTGGACAGGAAGACATCGAGGCGCCCGTCGTTGTCATAGTCGAACAGGGCAACGCCGCCTCCCATGGTCTCAAGCAGGTATTTCTTGGATGTGGGCGAGGCTTCGTGCTTGAACCTGATCCCCAGTTTTTCGGTGACGTCCACGAATCGTCCAGCATGGATTGCCGGAGGATTCTCCTTGGCTGTGGGCGGGGCCTGAGCGCGAGCGTACGGCAGAGCCGTCAGCACAATTGCCAGGCACGCGACATGATCTCGAATTGGGCCCATTACGAACGCGGTACCATGATGTTGCGCGGCGTTCGTTCACCCACGTCAGCTCATTCGCAAACAAGCAGGGCGTCCCGCTCGGCAACTGGAGAGCATGGAAGACAATCAGATCTCCCGGCTACTGCTGGTCCAAGTATACCGTCTCGCCTCCCGGGGAAGGCCTCACCCTGCTTAGGTTTGAAACGCTGCTGAAACTCGTCCTGCAGTCCTGGCGCCGAAAAATCCTCAAGGCCCTTAAACAATACCAGGGCCGTTCGCGCGGGCGACGGCGCTTCTTGTTGGACGACAGTCCCCCGTCAGAACTCGAGCTTCAGCTGCAACTGGATCTGCCGCGGAGGATCGAGAGTATTGTTTGTGTCTAACACACCGAAACTGCCGTCGTTTGGGTTTAAATCGGGAGGCCGATTAAAGACATGCCGGTTGAACGCATTGAGGAAGCTTATTCGGAAGAGAAGACTTGTAGACTCGGCGATTCGCGTCCTCTTTAAAATATCGAAGTCCTCATGCAGATAGTGTCCCATGCGGACTTCCCCCGTGGTACGCGGCATGTCACCGAACACGTAAGCCGAACAACTCGTGCGACACGCGATGTTCGGGTCGGTGAAGGCCGCTGCGTTAAACATAGGATCGGTGACGGGATTGAAGTGTCCGCTCAAGAATTGCGGACTGTACAGGGACTGCCCCGGTACGCGGTTAAAGCGGAATGCGCCGGCAAAGGCGGGTGCGCCGGTCGCATTGGCTCCAAATGAGAGTGGCTGACCGCTTTGATAGCGGTGAATACCGCTGATCGACCAGCCTCCCACGATTCTGTCCGCCACGCCCCCACCGTTGAGGAACTTCTTCCCTTTTCCGAGTGGAAGCTCATATACGTAGCTGAGGACGAGGGTATGGGGGACATCCTGGTTGCTGATGACCTTCTCCCCCCGCTTGTTGAACGGATTCTGGGCACTGCCGCCGCCATGAAGAGTAGCGAAGAAGGGCAGCGCATCATCCGCATCGGTTAGAGTCTTGGTCCAGGAGTACGAGGCCAGCAAGTTCAAGCCGTTGCGGAAGCGGCGGCGGAGAGAAGCTTGCAGCGAATTATAGCTGGATTGACCCCAGTTCTCCAACGTACCGTCGGTATTGAACCCGAAATACTGTGGGTAAGGCACCAGGGCCTGCGCCACCAGTAAGCCGTCCGGAAAGCTGGGGTACGGTTTGTGGATACCAGCCGCTATCGCTTCCGGAGAACTGATCGTGGCATTCAACAAAGTTCCCAGCGAGAGAAACTCCGGATGCAACGAGTTCACCGAGTCGAAGTTGGTGTGCAAGTGCGTCGAATGTTGCCCGACGTACGCCAGATCCATGATCAGATCCGAAGCCAGTTCGTGCTGAACTTCCAGGCTCCAGTTGTTGGTCATGGCCGGACGCCCAAACGAAGGTAAAGTTAACGGGGTGCCCTGATAGTTCAACTGTGTGGAACTCAGATTCGGTGGGCGCGCATACGCCGGGAAGCCGGAATCCAGGTTGAAGGCCGGATTGAATCCATCGACCGCGGTAAATCCAGGAGTTGAGGTAAACCCAACCCGGTTGTAGCCACCGAAGTCAGCCATCAGGAGCGCCCCGTAGACGATGCCAAAACCACCGCGAACCACGGTCTTATTGTTAGCGAAACCGGGCGTCCAGGCAAAGCCGACTCTGGGGCCAAAGTCCTTGTACCAGGTCTCGGCCCACTGCTGACCCGTGTTGCCGTTGCGGCCCTCCCCTTTGCCCGCGAAAACCAGGGCTCCCGGAAAGCCATCGGCCCCTGTGTTGGGAACGGTCAGGTCGACATTGGAGGTATTTCCGTGGGCCTCATGCCGCGGCACATCCACATCCCATCGCAGCCCGTAGCTCAGTGTCAAGTTGGGCCTGATCTTATAGCTGTCTTGAAAGAACAGGGCATAGTACTTCGAAAGCCAGCGCGGCTGACCGCTGTAGTCGTAGAGGTTTGAGTCGTGGACTTGTCCCAGCAGAAGACTGGCGATCGCATTGCCGCTCAAGGCGGTCGTGAGATTTGTCCCAGCCGTCTGTTGGCGCCAAAAGTAGTACTGACCCGTGGTTCGCCCGAAAGCCAGAGGCGAGTTCTGTTGGTAACGGAAATCGACTCCGAATTTGAAGTCGTGCTTTCCGGTGAGGTGTTCAACGCTGTCGTTGAAGCGGATCCCATTGTCAATGTTGTCACCGTAAACCTCGTCTCCAATGCCGGTCAGTGGACCTTCAAAGACGCCAACGTTGGGAAATGGAGTACCGCCGCTTTCCGGAGGAGTGCCACTAATGCCCAGCTGTTCCGCCCAGTTCACCCCACTCTTCACCCCGGCGCCCACATTCAAGCTGTTGGTACGGTTATAGCCAACACTCAAGTGGTTCAACATGGTCGGAGTAATCGAGTAGTCCCATCCGCCGCGAATGTAGTGGGTAAAGAAGACTTGAGCTCGACCGGCTCCGGCGGGATTGTCAAAAATCGGGGTGGTTGAAGTGCGATGGTTCTCGCGCGAAGAATACGTGAAATACACCTTGTTACTGGTGCTCAAGTTCTGGTCGATGCGCACCGTCGTCGTGGTGTCGAGGACCGGGTAGCTCCAGGGGAATGCAAAGTTCTGCGTCAGGTTGCCATTCCGCGGGTTTGGGTAGAGAGCCATGATGTTTTGGCCCGCAGCGGAAAGCGGGTAGTCTGCCGGGAAGGCATTTCTGCCAATGTTCCCCGGCTCATTCATAAAAGCAGTGCGACAATGCAAAACGGGATCTGTGGTAGCAGGATCAAAAACCTCCCCTTCGTAGATCGGCGTATCGTCGCAAGGGTTGGTGCCCAGAACGTTCGAGGTGTTCAACGTCTCAGAGAAATCACCGGTCCGTTGGAGGGCGGTGGGGACGGTAATGTTCGAAATCCCGCCATTTACATGGCGATATTGCTCCCATGAGAAGAAGAAGAAAGTTTTGTCTTTGCCGTTATAGAGATAAGGGATTTGAACCGGGCCGCCCAAAGTCAGACCGTAGTCGTTCTGCCGATCCAACGAGCGTTTAAAACCGTTGTGATTCGCGAAAAAACTGTTGGCATTCAACCATTCATTGCGGAAGATATCGTACGCGCTGCCGTGATAGGAGTTGGTCCCAGCTTTCGTGCTGAAGCTTTCGACTCCGCCGGTGGTACGACCCATTTCTGGAGGCATGGTAGAGGTCGTCAGCTTGAATTCGGCCAGCGCATCGACCGAGGGCGCGGTTTCGTCGAACGACGATCCATTCTCGGAACGGTAGATACTTGCGCCATCGAGGAGCACTTCAGTGGAATAGGCTTGTCCACCGTTGATCTTGGATTCAAAAGTGCCGCCGTTGCCGGAAGCCGTGCCCGGCCCGATCGCACCCGGGGCGAGGAAAACGAAGGCCTCCGGGGAACGCATGGGTTGCACGACGCTGCCCAGCGCGAGCGGCAAATCCAGCACCTGCTTCGGGGTGACGACGGTTCCGACCTCGGCGGATTCCGTCTGGATGGTGGGAGCATCCGCAATGACCGTCATCACCTCGCTGACCGCACCCGTTTGGAAGGTGATGTTGAGGGAACTCGTGGTCCCGACTTGCACCACGACTCCCGTCAGATGGGTGGTCTTGAAGCCCGGTGCGCTGGCGGTGACTTCATAAGTGCCAATGTTCAAGTTCGGGAAACGATAGGCACCCGCGCTGCTGGACTGAGTTTCGTAGGTAGCCCCGGTCGCCACGTTTTTCGCCGTAACCTTGACGCTGGCTACCATCGCTCCGGATGGGTCAAGGATATTCCCGGCGATGGACCCCTGGTTCAACTGTCCCGACGCGCTCGTGAGCAGGACAGCGATGGCCATGGTCACCAGAGGGATGCGAACAACCTGGTCGCAAATCCACTTGCTTTTGTGTCGCATGGTGCAAATCCTCCGAGCAGATGAGAAAACGCTTACTTGTCTCCCCGAAAAAAAACGACCTTGGCTCCCCAAGTTGCAGCCAAGCATGACCCACCTTTCAGGGCGCGTTCTCTTGCGCCTCAGGTGCGCGCTTAAGTTTGTCCTGAAGTTTCTGTTGCCCGCGGGCATCGGCCTGTTCCTTCAACCGCAGAAACGAATCCAAGGCAGCCTTGGACTCCTCCGGCTTGCGTGCCCGGCGATACAACTGCGACAGCTGAAAGTAAGACTGGCGCAGCGTCTCACTATCCGCCTCGCCGGATTCCGACACCGCCGCGGAGAAATTCCGGATGGCGTCGTTGGTGTTTCCCAGTTGTGCTTCGGCTCTGCCCAATTGATAGTGCACATTGGCCGAACCGGGTTCCCGCTGCAACACCTGGCTTAATAGCTCCGCCGCAACCTCGGGCTTCGAGCGATCGATGCTCACCACCGCCAACCCGTAGATGGTCGCCAAGCTGCGAGGATTCATTTCGAGTTCTTTCTGGTACTCGATCTCGGCCTGGGCCAGATCATTCTTCTTTAAATAAACATCAGCGAGCGCCTGATGCAGGCCGGTTTCTTTTGGCTTTGCCGCGATTGCCTTTTGACACTCGGTCACCGCCTCATCCAATCGCCCCGCCTCGACATAGGACTGGGAAAGTACCTGGTGCACACGCCATGAATCCGGAGCGACCGCATACATCTCCTCGTAGGTGTCCATGGAGACGAGCATGTGCGCTCGGCCGCGATGGTACAGGATGTCCGGATCTTTGGGCCGCAATGCGGATGCCTTATCCAAGCTGACCACTGCCCCGGTGGCGTTGCCCTGCGTCAATTGGACCACGCCAAGCCACATGTACGCGTCTGCACTCTTGGGGTCGAGTTGAGTCTCACGGGTGAATGCGATCGATGCCTTGTCAAAATCGTTGTTCCGGTAATGCGCGATGCCCAGAAACAAGTTGGCTCCGCGGAGGCGCGGCTGCAGTGTAAGACTCCTGTTCAGCGAGGCAATTGCTTCGTCAAACTGGCCCTGCTGGAACCGCACCAATCCGAGGTTGTAATGAGCCTGGGCAAAAGCCGGCGACATCGCTACCGCCTTCGAAAAGTTCTCCGCCGCTTCATCCAATTGGCCGTTGCGCAGTGCCTCAGTTCCTGAGCGAAACGTTTTCTCAAGCTGTCCTTCCTGGGCCGCAAGGGAAGCGACGGCGAGGAGAACCATCAAGCAGAGCGCGAGCACAGGGCCGCGGCGCAGAGACACGAATTGCATCTTGATTTCCAAAACGGAGAAAATCTAGTATTTAAGTACTAGACTGTCAAGCAAATTATGCGTCGCAGTGAGCCTATCTAGAAAACGCTTACTCATATACTTTGCTATGCTTTTTCATATCGCATCTCAGCCTGCGCTCCTTCAGGCGTGAGAATCCGCGGGTTTATTCGGTTTTTCCGATGGAAATTGCCTGGGCCGGTTTCGCCGGTTTTTGCCTAAGTTCATCGTAGACACTGGGGACAACCCCCTTGCCCTCCTCGATGGTATAGAAACGATCCACACCCGGCACCGCCACTCGTTCGATTGCCCCGCTAGGCCAGTGGATCTCCACTTTGTCGAGTATGCTGGCTGACCCTAAACCGAAATGCGGACGCGGATCATTCGATGAGGAATAGCTACCACCAGCAAATACGTCGACGCGCTGACGTAGTCCCCCTGCCGTAATATAGACGGCCGCCCCGACCGCGTCTCGCGGACTCTTGGGCCCACCAACGAGTTTCAGCCCGAGCCAGTGATTCTTGTCCGAGCTCACATTCCGCAGGATCGCCGGCTTTCTGTCGATCTGGTTGATCACCACATCCACCTTTCCATCGTTGAAAAGATCTCCCAAGGCGGCTCCGCGAGCGGTAAAGAGTTCCGCCAATCCGGTCCCTTTCACTGCGGGAACCACTTCGAACCTCCCGTTTTTCTGGTTATGGAAAAGCAACGGTCGTTGTGCAAAGGTCGTCCCCCATCCGCTGGTGTCCACACCCGGATACACGTGTCCATTGGCGATCAGGAGGTCCTCCCAGCCGTCATTGTCGTAGTCGAGAAAGCCCGTTCCCCAGGCAAGAAAGGGGATAGTCACTTCAGCAACGCCGGCCTGGTAGCTGACTTCGTCGAAGTTGGCGTCGCCGTCGTTACGGTAGAGTGGTTTGTAGTCGTCGGAAAAGTCGGTGTTGTAGAGATCCAGAAAGCCATTGTTCAAATAGTCGCCGACGGCAATTCCCATGGAGGCTGTCTCCCGGCCGTTCTCGTTGAGCGCATAGCCGGAGGCGTAGCTGACATCCTCAAAAGTTCCGTTGCCTTTATTCAGGTAGAGGTAGTTTGGACAGGAGTCGTTAGCCACCATCAAATCTACCTTCCCGTCGTTGTTGACATCCGCGAACACGGCGGCGAGCCCGTAGTACTCTTTCGAATCACCCACGCCGGCTTTGTCGCTCACATCACTGAAAGTTCCGTCGCCATTGTTGTGAAAAAGATGGTCACGCTCGCCTTTCAACCCTCGAGGGCCGCACATCACGTTGAGGCCGCGAAACTGGCAAGTCGGAAAGGCCACCATCGCGGATCCAGGAATCGGAGGATGGGCAAGATCGTAGTGGACATATCCAGCCACAAAAAGATCGAGCCGTCCGTCGCCATCGTAATCACCGAACGTCGCAGCCGTGGACCAATTGCCCAGGGCAACGCCCGTCTTCTCTGCAACGTCGGTGAATGTACCGTCATGATTGTTGTTGTAGAGGCGGTTCTTGCCGAAGTTTGTGACGTACAGATCGGGCCAGCCGTCGTTGTCGTAGTCGCCCACCACCACTCCGAACCCCCAACGATCGTTGGTCACACCGGCTCGGGCAGCCACATCCGTAAATGTACCGTCGTGGTTGTTATGAAACAAAGCCGCGTGCGGCGGACTCGCCTTCCCTGCCATCGCTTCGTAGGTCGAGCCATTGACAAGATAGATATCGAGCCAACCATCATTGTCGTAATCGAGCAAACCCACGCCAGAGCCGTCCGTTTCTATGATGAAGGTTTTCTCGTGGGTACCCATGACGTGATGCCAGCCAGCCAATCCAGCTTTTTCCGCGATCTCCTGAAATACCATGGGGCCACTGTCGACGAATCCCCCCGCCGTGATTGGACGATTTTCTTTATCGAGTACCGCAGCATGAACCCCACCGGATGACACTGCCGATTGCGCCGTTGCCGGCTGCGCACCTTTCGAATCGTTGGTCTGTGCCACGGCACGCGCCATCACCGTCGATACCAAAAGTCCCATAAGGACGGTGGCGAACAACAGCCTCGAGCGCGCGGCCGCTCTCAGCTGAACGCGGCTATCCCGCGCTGGCTTCGCTATGGTTCTTCGGAAATCGCTAGCATGGGTGATGATTGAAATCAGGACGGAACGGCTTCCCAATGGCATGTGATCCTTGGTTTTCCTCAGTGCGAAGCTCGCCAACGTTCGAGGCGCTGGACTCGCAGGGTGAAGTAATCTTAGATTACAGCCCGGGTTCTCTGAACCCGCTTCGGTGTAATCGATCCGCCCTAACGTGCCAATTCGGGATTCTCGTATTCTGCGGACTGAGTTTTATGGTAAACGATTTCTGGCTAGAGCAGAACACTACCGCACTCGCAGCACGCTAACTGGGGGTTCGCTTAGTGAGTTGCCTGATCAGCAGGACTTCCTTGGGGTCGTACGGTTCTCCGTTTTGCCGGAAGATATCGTGGAACCACACCGCAGGCTCTGCCGAGTAAACTTTCTCCCACGAGTCCCATGGGTAGATCGTCTGCGATTTTCCGCTGACGAATCCCCAGTTGTACGCGGCAACGTTCGCCTCCTTTAGCAGCGGTAGATTTGCTGCAAAGGTGCTGCCCAGAGGGCGAGCCATGTACTCAGTGCACAGGATCGGGCGGTGAAACTGCCGCAGCGAGTCAATGCGTTGTTTCAACACGTCAGGAGGTTCGTAGCTGTGGAACGTAATGACGTCCGAATTCTCGAGTTGAAAGCGTTGTATCTCGCTTAGGTTGGCGTCGGCCGACCAGTTTCCCCTCCACACGCCGCTGGTCAGAGGTTGCGACGGCCTGGCGGAACGCGCCCAAGTCCACTCCTGTCGCAGCAGTTGCAGCGCCACCCCCTCCTTGTTCGGAAGTTCCACAGCCTGGTATGCGGGGTTGTCATTGTCTGGCTCATTCATCAGATCCCACAGGAGGATTCTGTGGTCACTCCGGAAATGGCCTACTACGCCCACGACATATCCCTTCAAGTCGTTCCAGCGCGAGCGGTCGCGCAGCATCTCCGCTCCGGGCGCCTGTACCCAGCCTGAGTTGTGCACATGCGGACGCGGTTCGCGCTGTTTCCCGATCTTTGGGTAGGGGTCCCAAACCGAGTCGAGCAGGACGAAAGTAATTCGAATATGGTGCTTGTCAGCGACTTCGAGGAACCTTTCCATTCGTACCAAGAAGCCCTTGGAGTCTTGCACCCACAGCAGGTTATGCAAGAAAACGCGCATACTGTTCATGCCCAGGGATTCGGCCCATCCCAACTCACGATCAATCGTGGGCAGATCGAATGTATCGGCCTGCCACATCTCCAGTTCGTTGATCGCTGTGCTGGGAACAAAATTGCTGCCTACGGGCCACGGTTGCTTTGCGTACCAAGCCCGCGCGCGCTCCGGGGACCACCGCCCTGTCGAGCCTGCCCAGAGGAGGTTTGGCGCGACAACGAAAACAATCAGAACCAGAACACAGCTTCTTCGCATGGTCTCCTTTGGGTAAGCGCTTTCTTAGTTTCGTCCAAAACAGTATCATTTCTGCGTGTTCTGCGACACGCTGATCGCGAAGCCCGGCTGTTAGCCGCAGCGCCGAACGACTAACCCTCATGGATATCCGAGAAATTGCCAAACGGGCCAAGGTTTCGACCGCTACCGCTTCCCGTGCCATCAACCGCGTTCCCACGGTTAAGCCACAACTCGCCAAGCGTGTCTGGAATGTGATCGAGGAACTTGGTTACTATCCCAATACTCAGGCGCGGGCTTTAGTCTCGGGAAGGAGTCGCATCTTTGGTCTCATCATCTCCGAGATCACCAATCCGTTTTTCCCGGAAATTGTCCAGGTCTTCGAAAGAATCGCCGTCCAGCACCAATACGAAATTCTTCTGACCTCCACCGGTAACGATCCCAAGCGCGTGGAAACTGCCGTGCGGCGAATGATCGAACGCCGCGTGGAAGGGGTTGCGGTGATGACCTTCGGCATGGAGGAGGCGTTGCTCGAAGACTTGAAGTTGCGCAAAGTGCCATTGGTCTTCGCCGACGTCGGGTTATCCGGTCCCCACGTCAGCAACATTCGTATTGACTATCTGCACGGCATTCGCCAAGCCGTGCAACATCTGGCAGCACTCCGTCACCAGAAAATTGGCTTTATCTCGGGGCCCCTCCGTTTGAAATCAGCAGAGGCTCGCAGGCAGGCATTTATCCGCTCCATGGAGGAAATTGGTCTGCCGGTCGACAAGCACCTCCTGGTCGAAGGGACCCATACCATTGAGGGTGGCATCGCCGCTTTGGGTCAGTTGCTCAGCCTGCCCACGAGGCCAACCGCAGTGCTGTGCTCGAATGATATGACCGCGCTTGGCGTCATGCGCAAGAGTTACGAAGATGGAATCAACATTCCCCAGGACTTGTCGGTCATCGGTTTTGATGACATCCATCTTGCCCAGTTTGTTTTGCCGGCGCTTACTACCGTACAGATGTCGCAGGCCGAGCTTGCACGCCTGGCTTTTAATGCCCTTCTGACCGAAGTGCAGCGCGAGACCTCCTCGACCACGGGAACGGAATACGTGCTCACGACTCATCTCGTGCTTCGGGAGTCGACGCACCTGGTTTCCGGGAACACCCGGCGGCCACCCGGCAGGAAGAGTTAAGTCGCGGTTCCCAAACTAGGCCAACCTGAGTGCCAACTTCGTAACCGAGGCGGGCGAAAAGGTATGTGTTACGCTTCGTTCATGGATCTCCAGTGCCTTCGTTTGTGGTTGGATCATGTCTTTTTGGTCCAATGAATTGTGCGCGTGAATGTCGGAATGCGTGAGCACCGTGACGAATCCGGACTGCACACTGGCGCCCCGTATGACAACTTCTGCTTCGCGCGGTTCGTTCACGTGCGGGTTCACGACCGTGAGCACAAGATCTTTGTCGTGAAGCGAAGCGGACCCTTGCAGGCCCCAAAACGATGCTGGCTTGCCGTCGCGATCGTAGTGGACGGCGGGCGCTGAAAAGATCGAGCGCAATGACAGCCCTCCCTGGTGTGCGGAATACATGTCGAAGACATGGCCGACAGGCGTGATACAAAATTTGTCTTCGTGCGCCAGGTACAGACTATTGAGGCAGTTGATCAACTGGGCACAGTTTGCCATGGCGATTTTTTCGGGGTGCTGATGGAAGATGTCCAGCGTGATCCCGCTAAACACGGCATCGCGTAGCGTCGGAGTCTGTTCCAGAATATTCCCGGGAGTCTGCTCGCTGCCGGGACGGTACCACGGGCCCCATTCGTCGATCACCAGCTTGATTTGATGCAGCCGGTCAATTTCTCCCATGACATGCCAGTGGCCGTTGATCAATGACTCCATCACCTGACCTTCGCGCATCAGTTCGTACCAGTCCACTACGTCAAACTTTAATGCGTCTCCTTTACCTTCGATCCAGTCCCGCGTGCGCCCGCGGCTGAGGTTCCAGGCGTAGTAGTGGAGAGCCAAGCCGTACACTGATCTCAGTTGGCCGGGACCTTTGCGGACGATTTCTTCCAGAAAGCCGCGTGTCCAGTCCCAGCTGTCGTCGTTCGGCCCGGAAGCGATGAAGGCCAGATTCTCTCCGAAGCGGGGCACCCAGGTCGTGAAGCGGCGGAACTCGACTGCGTATTCCTGCGCGGTGAAATTGCCCCCGCACCCCCACGACTCGTTGCCCACGCCCCAGAACCGGACATGGTACGGTTCCGAGTAGCCCGCCGCAGCTCGCATCTCCGCCAGTGTCGTGGTGCCCGCTGGCGAATTGCAGTACTCCACCCAGCGGTAGAAGTCTTCCGCAGACAGACTGCGCACATTGGCGGCCAGGTAGGGCTGACTTCCAATCAGCTTGCAGAAATGCACGAATTCGTTGGTACCAAATTGATTCGGTTCGTACTTATGGCTGGCCGGAGAAGAGGGGTGTTCAATGTCTCCCCAGAAATTACTCCGCCGCGGACGCTTGTCGGCCGGACCCACTCCGTCTTTCCAATCGTAGCTATCCGCAAAGCAGCCCCCCGGATATCGCACCACCGGGGCCTTGATCTTGCGCATGTGTTCAACCAGTTCCTTGCGAACGCCGTCCACATTAGGAACCTTGGAGTTCGGCCCCACCCAAATGCCGTCGTAGATCACTCCGCCGAGGTGCTCAGTGAAATGCCCGTAGATGTCGGGCGAGATGGTTCCCAGCGGCTCGCCCAGCAGAATTTCAATCCGGGAGTCGACACCACTGGAGTCCGACGCGCGCGCAAAAGGTGTGCTGCGACTAAGAAGTAGTGCTCCGGCTCCGACTACACTGTCGCGGATAAACTGTCTGCGTCCGACCATCATGAATCACCCTCCGCGCGCGATCCTATTCCGAAGGAACTCGACGGCCTCATGCTCCCCATTGAATGACGGTGTAAGACCGTGCCGGCACTTCGAACTTGGTGCGTCCTCCCGCGGTCGCGGGTTTCTCGAAGGCTTGCGGTGCAACGCGCTGGGGCGCTTCAAAAGTGTTGAAATCCTTGAGATCGCTGCCCGTAATCGTGGTCGACGCCAGTACCTTGCCCGGCGCCTTGTCTTGCCAGTTCACCTCGACAGCATGGGCCTTTGACAAATCGCGATTGAGGACGAAGAGCGAAGTCCCTCCGCTGTCCGGATTCGCCGTTGCCACCGCGTCCAGATATGGAACCTGCCCCATCTTGGAAACCTCGTATGTCGGTGACTCCACCAACAGGTCGAGCACCGAACCGTGCGCATACTGAAGCGCCCAACTGTACGGATAGTAAATCGTCTGCTTCAGGATTCCGTTCGCGTTGGTCATGATGGGAGCAATGACGTTGATCAACTGGGCTAGGCAAGCGAGCTTGACGCGATCGGCATTGCGCATCAGCGTGTTCAGAAAGCCGCCCACCAGGAGTGCGTCTTCCAGGTTGTAGACCTCTTCCAGAAGATGAGGAGCTTCTTCGCCATGGCCCCTCAGCGCATCCCCGCTGCGGGCTCGATACCACACGTTCCACTCATCGAATGAGAGCCACAACTTTTTCGGCGACCGCTTGTGTCCCTGAACCAGATCGCAGACCGCAAGAGTCTCTTTGATCTGTTGCTCCATGCTCAAGTTCATGGCTACAAACTTTGCACTGTCAGCCCCCGTTTCTTCCTGCGTGTTCCCAATGTAGCGATGCAACGAGAGCGCATCGACATAGTCGTAACACTGCTCCAGTACTTCCCGATCCCACTCCAGATAAGTCGGCATACCCGGACCGCTGGACCCGCAGGCAATCAGCTGAAGAGTGGGGTCAATCGCATGCATCTGCCGCGCCGCATCCTGAGCCTTCAGGCCATACTCGGTAGCTGTCATGTGCCCGATTTGCCAGGGGCCGTCCATCTCATTTCCCAGACACCAACGCTTAACCTTGTAGGGTTCGGCAACGCCGTGCTTGCGCCGCAAGTCACTCCATTTCGTGCCCTTCTCGAGATTGCAGTACTCCACCAGCGCGGCAGCCTCTTCGGCTGTCCCCGTCCCCAGGTTGAGCCCCATCAACGGCTCCGTGCCGACCGCCTTGCACCAGGTCATGAATTCATTGGTACCAACCTGGTTGGTATTAAGCGCGTTCCATGCTTTGTCGAGCACTCGCGGGCGATCCTGCTTTGGCCCCACTCCGTCGAGCCAGTTGTAGCCTGAAACAAAGTTGCCACCGGGATAGCGAATGATGGGAACTCCAAGCTGCCGTACCTCGTCCATCACGTCTTTGCGAAACCCGTTGGCATTCGATAACTTCGAGCCGGGGTCGTAGATACCTTCGTAGATCGCCCGGCCCAAGTGCTCCAGAAAGGAACCAAATAGATTGCGGTCCAGCGGCGCGATCCTGCGACGGGAATCCACGTAAACGCGAACCACATCCCGCGCATTCAGGGGCGGGGTCTGCGCCCAGACAAAGCCTTCAAGGAAAGTACTCGCGGAGAATGCCACACCTGCACTGGTTGCTTGGCGCAAGAAGCGGCGTCTATTCTGGGAAAACATATTGATATTCTCCTGGCAATCTCTAGACGAAACTAAAACCGCGCAACGAAAATCCAAGACCTCGGCGAAACCATCGTCGGGAACCATGGTTCGCAGGGCCGCACCGGGAGGGTTTCAGCGAGTCAGTTTTGGCCGCCATAGTAAACGTTTACTATCAAAAAGCACTAGAAAAAAATTTGTAGATCTCCGATCCTTGTTAGCCAGGCGAACAGGCGTCGCCCGAATGTTATCGTGCTCCAGGAGAATCGATGTACCACGACCGTAAGCTGGTATCAAGTTACTGTATTTTGTTCCTGACGATCACAACCGCGATGAGTGCTCTTGCTCAGAAAGCCCCGGACGATCCGCCTGCCTTGACGCCGCCCATGGGGTGGAACAGCTACGACGGTTACGGCGTCACCATAAACGAAGCTGATTTCAAGGCCAATGCAGACTGGTTCGCGACGCATTTGCAGCCCTTCGGCTGGCAATACGTGGTCATTGATGCCGAATGGTACGTGACTGATCCCGTACCGGAAGGAAACTCAAAGACCTTTCACTTTGTGATGGACAGTTTTGGCCGCTACCTGCCTGCTTTGAACCGATTTCCCTCAGCGGCCAGCGACGCGGGATTTAAGCCCTTGGCCGACTATGTCCACAGTCTCGGCTTGAAGTTAGGGATTCATATTCTCCGGGGTATTCCCAAGCAAGCGGTGGAAAGGAATCTGGCGATTGCGGGATCGCAATATCACGCAGCCGAAGCCGCGGACACGTCGGACACCTGCCCCTGGAACTATGACAACTACGGCGTTGCGACCAGCAAGCCCGCGGGCCAGGCCTACTACGACTCCATTGCCCAGCTTTATGCGAACTGGGGTGTCGATCTGGTTAAAGCAGACTGCATCAGCAGTCATCCGTACAAGGGCGAAGAGATTCGGCTTTTGAGCACGGCGCTGCGGAAAACGGGTAGACCGATTGTTTTGAGCCTTTCGCCTGGTCCTTCTCCGGTCGAAAAGGCGGAGGAGTTGCGGCAGTATGCCCAAATGTGGCGCATCTCCGATGACATCTGGGATGTTTGGCACAGCGACAGCCCATATCCGCAAGGTGTGGGAGACCAGTTTGCAAACGCGGCAAAATGGGCACAATTCTCGGAAGCAGGGCATTGGCCGGATGCGGACATGTTGCCCATCGGCCGCCTGGGTCCAGCGCCTGGCTGGGGAAAGCCACGGGACACGCGACTCACGCATGACGAGCAACGAACTTTGCTCACGTTGTGGTCGATGTTTCGCTCCCCATTGATGATCGGTGGTGAACTGCCTGCTGCCGACGACTGGACCATCTCGTTGCTGACGAACCCCGAGGTCATCGCAGTCGATCAGCAGTCAACCAACAGTCACCCCGTGATTTCGACGGATCGGACAGTCGTCTGGCTTTCGCAGCCGTCCGCAGGAAGCGGTTATTACTTGGCAGCGTTCAATATTTCCGATCATGCCCAGAAAGTCCACTATCAGTGGAAGGAGTTGGGCCTTACATCAGCAGAATACAAAGCTCGAGATCTGTGGCAGCGCAAAGATATGGGAACAGCGAAAGAGATTGATCTTCTGGTACCCTCGCACGGTTGCGCCCTCTATCGGCTCGCCCTGCCCTAGGTGCACACAGTTCTATGCACAATGATGAGCACCTCGCCGCTGGGAACGAGCCGAGGCTTCAAGATTCGCCAGCCCGCAGTTCCTCATGTGTAGGTTGTGGCGAGAGAACCACGGCCGAATCGTAACCGACGATGGCCACCTTCAGGTTCCGGGTAGCAGTCGTCAGCTTTCTTGTTCCGTATCTGTTGCAGTATCACTCAGGGACGGCTTGTCCATCGCGGATTTGGTAGCAAGTACCGCCAAATTGCAGTCTGTGGAAACGCTGTATGTCCCTGGAAAATATGGTAGGCACGTGGGGACTCGAACCCCAGACCTCTACCGTGTCAAGGTAGCGCTCTAACCAACTGAGCTACGCGCCTACGTGAGAACTTAATTGTACCGGCTTCGATCGGGTGAAGCAATTGCGCGCTAAGCAGCATTTGCGAAGTGAGAAGGTCGTTTGTTGTATCTAGCTTAGAGGGCAATGGCAGTTTTTCAGGGAACCAGCCCCCTCTTCCCACCGTACCATACAACAGATGGCAAGGCCGCGGCTTCTCATTCATGAGTAGGCCCAAGCCACTACTATGCGGATGCTGACTGATATCGTGCGCCAGTCGCTGGCAACTCTCTGGGCGCACAAGCTCCGCTCGTTCCTGACCATGTTCGGCATTGCCTGGGGCGTCGGATCGCTGCTCCTGCTGGTCGGTCTGGGCGAAGGTTTCCGCAGCGGCCAGAACAAACAACTCGCCAACCTCGGTCAGGACATCATGTTCAGCTTCCCCGGCCGCATTCCGGCCGTCGAAGGCAGCACGCAATCCGGGCGCACCTACCACTTCACCTACCAAGACTACCTCGCCATTCGCAGCCAGGCCCACTTTATCAAGTACATCTCCCCGGTCCTGAACCGCGAGGATATCCGCGCTGTCAGCGACTACGGTTCCACCAATGGCCAGGTGTTCGGCGTGGCCCCGGAGTACAACAAGATTCGCAACGTTCCCGTCGGTCCCGGTCGCTGGTTCAACGATCAGGACAGCAGCGAAACTCGGCGCGTCGCGGTCGTCGGATGGGAACTGCTCAAGAACATGTTTCCCGACCGTCCGGCTGTCGGCTCGACCATCCTGCTCAACGGCTACCGCTTCGATGTGATCGGCGTAGTCAGCAAAGTCGGCCAGGACGGCAACAATGGCACCAACGCGCGCATCTTCATTCCGCTCGAAACCATGCGCAACTTGTTTCCGCTGAAAGAACAGAACACCGAAGACGCCGTCTCATTCCTGAACTACCGCCCGCTCACGCCAGCGCAGCACCTGCAGGCGAAGCTCGAGGTTCATGAAGTCGTCGGACGCCGCCATGGCTTCAATCCGAAGCTGGAAGACGCTTTTGGAGATTGGGACACCATCGAGGACAACAAGCGCGTGAGCAAGATTTTCGACGCCATGGACTGGTTCCTAGGCGTGGTTGGCGTAATCACGCTGGCCCTCGGCGCTATCGGCATCATCAACATCATGCTAGTGTCGGTCACCGAGCGCACGCGCGAGATCGGATTGCGCAAGGCGCTGGGAGCGACGCATCGCGCCATCCTCACGCAATTCTTCGTGGAGGGTGCATTCCTGACCGCGTTGAGCGGAGGGATTGGTTTGGCGATAACCACCGCACTGGTCACGCTGCTCGCCGCCTTGCCCGCACCCGAAGGATTCGACACGCCCCGCATCGTTCCGTCGTCGGCCGTCATTGCCATTCTCTCGCTCGCAGCCGCAGGCATCGTCGCCGGCCTGTATCCCGCGCGCCAAGCCGCGCTCTTGCCGCCCGTCGAGGCGCTACGCCAGGAGTAGACATGGTCGTCGAACTTGCCCGCCAGGCCTACAACGCGCTCAAACACAATCGCCGCCGCAGCGTCCTCACCATGCTCGGCATGGCCTGGGGCATTGCCACGGTTGTACTGCTGCTTGCCTATGGCGCCGGTTTCGAGCGCGGCCTCTGGGTCGCATTCCGCTCCTGGGGGACGAACCTGGTTTTCATTTTTCCGGGGCGGACTTCCATGCAAGCCGGTGGCACTAAGGCCGGCAACGAAATCAAACTCACCGTCAACGATCTCGACTACCTGCAAGCCGAAGTCCCGTTGCTGAAGCGCCTCTCTCCTGAGACCTCCAAGGATTGCGCCGTGGCCTGGGGAATTCGAAGCAGTAATTACAGTGTGAGCGGCGTGTATCCCTACTATTCGCGAATGCGGCGCATGGAGGTTGAAAACGGCACCTTCTTCACCGACGAAGACGAGAACTCGCGCAGCCGCGTCGCAGTCCTGGGCGCCGACGTCAAGAAGAAGCTATTCTCCGGCCAGAACGCCTTGGGTGAGAAAGTCCGCATCGATGGCATCTCTTATGAGGTCATTGGCGTACTCAAGCACGTCATCCAGAACGGGGACAGCAACCTGAACGGCTCGGTCTACGTCCCGTTCAGCGTCATGAGTGACCTGAAGAACACCTACTATCTGAACGCCGTTGCCATCGAATATGAAGGCGACCATCAAAAAGTCACGGACGCCGTGCGCCGTTCCATGGCGTTCCATCACGAGTTCGATCCCAAAGACAAGCGCGCCGTCTTCGTTTTCGACGTGTTCGCCGACCTGCTCGACCTGCGCGTCATCACCACCGGCATCAAAATTCTGCTCGGCTTCATCGGCCTGCTCACGCTCGGCATCGGCGGCGTCGGACTGATGAACATCATGCTGGTCTCGGTCACCCAGCGCACCCGCGAAATCGGCGTCGAGAAAGCCCTGGGCGCGCGCAGTTGGCATATCCTGTTCCAATTCCTCGCTGAGGCCCTGGTCATCACGCTGATCGGCGGCCTGGCCGGCATCGTGCTGGCCTACATCGTTTCCTGGACCGTCGGATCGCTCACCCTCTGGAGCGCTTTCCTGGAAAACGCCAGCGAAGGCGACATCCACCTGACCATCGATTCGACCAACCTGATCGCCAGCACCATGATCCTCGGCTTTGTAGGCGTAGTCAGCGGCATGCTCCCAGCCATCAAAGCGTCGCGCCTGGATCCAATCGAAGCCCTCCGCTACGAATAAGATTTGTGTGGCGCGGGCGCCTCCGCCCGCGAGCTTTTCGCACTGGACGGTCTCGTTCCCGCAGTGCGCATGTCCGATCGCATGGCCGGAACAAGGCCGCAGCCCCCGAGCCAACCTGACCCACGACAATTACACCCTGCTTCTGTTGTGTTATATTGCTCGAAATTTCGGAGGACCTATGCGCCCACTTGGTGTCACTTTGATCGGTTGCTATCAGATTCTGCGCGGTGTGGTCGGGATACTGTTTGGGTTGTCACTGATGCTGTTCACCGGACTAGCCGCTAAACTCGCTTCTCTGGCCGCTGAAGGTAATGCGACGGGGCGCTTTTTTGGCGGGTTCGGGCACATAGCCGGCCTGGTGATTATTTTGTTTGCAGCCCTTCACCTGGTTGCCGGCTATGGTGTTCTAAGAATGCAGAATTGGGGCCGTCTGCTCACCCTGTTTTTTTCGGCGTTCGGACTCGCCTTGCTACTGCCGGTCATGGTTGTGGTGCACGGAATTCCACTGATTTTCGGGATCATCAACGCCGCCATCATTTTTTACCTCGCCACGCCGGCGGTCAAGCGCGCCTTTCACGAACAACACTCATCGCTCCGGGTGGCAGCCTAGTCCGGTTCTAAAATTGTTGGCAGCCCATATCGTTCCCTAGTCCAAAGTGTCCCTGGTGAGGCTTTTCTTGCGCCCTTGAGTAGAATGAGGCAGTGCTCGATTCCGACAAACTGGGGAAAGTCCGGGAGCACCTGCTTCTTTACGAGCATCCCTTGCTCGCCTTTTCCGCGCGTGAGAACCACGGGACGATTGAAGTCCTGATCGACCTGAAAAATTCGACCGTCCCTGTTCATACTTACCAGTTTCAAATTCATCCGCGCGATCTGGATCGTCCCCAGTTCGCATGGAACTTTCAGCGCCAGCTCTACGACGCTCTGCACGACTACTTCATCGAAATGTTCACGCGCACCCCGCAGGACCGGACAGTGCCTCCCGATCCAGAGTCGCCCCAGCGAAGCGAGAATCCCAAGTAGCGACTGGTGCCACCACGTCATGTCTCTCCGCGCAACAATCGAGCAGGAAATCCGCGAGCGCGGCCCTATCCCGTTTTCGCGCTACATGGAGATCTGCCTGTACGACGCTGACCAGGGTTACTATGCACGCCACGCCGAGCAGTTCGGCAAAGCCGGAGACTTCTACACTTCGAGCGACATACACGCTGTTTTCGGTCGCCTCCTGGCCCGCCAATTCGAAGAAATGTGGCGAGCACTCGACCGCCCTCCACAACTCGAAATCCTGGAACTCGGCCCCGGCCGCGGCCTCTTTGCCCGTGACGTCCTCGACTGGTCCAAAAAGAAGTTTCCCGACTTCTTCGCCAGACTCACCTACACGTTGCAAGAGAGTTCGCCCGCATTACGAGCCAGACTTCAACAGACCCTGCGCGAGCATCTTCATTCCGGCACAGCCGTAGTTCCGGAGGAACGGCCCAGCTTAGCCCAGCGGTTCAGCGCCGGGAGTCGTGCCGAAGGTGATCAAGTCGCGGAGGGACGACCCGCCAGGCCGTGCCGCACCCTAGCCCCCAAAACTCCCCTCATCGTTTTCTCCAACGAATTCTTCGACGCCCGCCCCGTCGAAATCCTCGGCGCGCAAGGCAAACTCCACCTCGCCCTCGAAAACAACCATCTCCACGAAATCTTCCTCCCTCCCTCCGCGGAAGAACTCGAATTCCTCGATCGCTACAGCGTCCATCCCGAACCGGGAGAGCGCATCGAAATCTCACTCCCTGCACAGCGCTGGATCACGCAAATTGCGCACACCATCGAGCGCGGCTTTCTGCTCATCATCGACTACGGCTACACTCGCAACCAACAACTGGCCGGACACCACCGCGGAACCCTGATGGCCTATCGCCAGCACTCGGCCAGCGCCAACCCGTACCAGGCACCCGGCGAGCAGGATCTGACGGCGCACGTCAACTTCACTGCCCTCGCCGCTGCGACCGTGCAAGCCGGCTTGCAGATCCAGGAACTGCTCACCCAATCCCAGTTCCTGATGCGGATCGGAGAAGCCAACCAGTTTGCGGACGTCTTCGAAGACTGCCGACTGCCCCAGGAGCGCGCCAAGGTCGCGCTGCAACTCAAGCACCTCGTCAGTCCCGCCGGCATGGGCGAGAATTTTCAGGTCCTGCTCGCCAGCCGGATGTAATGCAGACTCAGAGGCCTTACCGGTACCCGCAAAGGACCGCCGACCCCGTTACTCTTGTGCACCATTTTCGTTGCTATTTAACATTCCTGAAATATCTCTGCAGTAAACTCATCCATAGAAGGATATGGGTTCCGCGCGCACATCCCGCTTTGCGTTGCCGTTGCAAGTGGCAGCCATCTGCTACCGCCGCGTCAATTCGCACGCGGAATTTCTGCTCGTCAATACCAACGGCGGCAGCAAGTGGACGTTTCCCAAGGGAGCCCCCGACACTCGTCTCTCGCACAGCCAGGCCGCCGAACGCGAAGCCCGCGAAGAAGCTGGCGCCGTGGGCATCGTCGAACCGCGCCATTTCCACGTTTACATCCACTCGAAGGGCGTCTTCTGGCAGCCCGGTGGCGTGCAGGAATACGTGGTCAAAGCTTTCCTCATGGACGTGCACCAAACTCGCCGCCCCGAGGAAACTTTCCGTAATCCAACCTGGTTCGATGCCGAACAGGCCCGCGTCACCCTGGCCAAGGGCCGTGAAGTGAAATACGCCCAGGAACTTCAAACCGTGATTGACCGCGCATTGGAGCAGATTGGAGCCGCTCGGGCCGCGGTTGCCCGTTGACCGATCTTCCTCAACTGCAGAATTAACCTCCCGTTCATATTTCTGTAAAGTCCCCGTAACCGCATTCCTATAGTTTGCGTCGAGGTCACACGTAATCCTCGACTTTTGCCTGCTCAAGAGGGGTGGGACCAATATTCTCTGGAGGAAATCCGAATGAAGGTTAAGGAGTATCTCTTGGGTCAACCGGAAAGAAGGTCGCAGGCATTGCGTACTCTCTTTCTGCTGGCGATGGCTGCCGCGATTGTGGCGGGAACTGCGGCGCGAGTGACCGTTGCCGCCGGAGATGACCGCGAGCCTTATGCCATTGGGCTCTGGGGTGATCTACCTTACTCGGCGGTGCAGGCAGCCGGCGTGCCAAACCTCATCGCTGATATGAACAGTCAGAGACTTGCCTTCACCGCCCACGACGGCGATTTGAAGGCGGGCTCCAGCGAGTGCACGGACGCCGTATACACGCAGGCCCTCGGGTATTTCAGTTCGCTGAATTCGGCGGCCATCTTCACGCCCGGCGATAACGACTGGACCGACTGCGACCGGACGGCCGGGTACAACTCGCTGGCGCAACTCGATAAAGAGCGTGCGCTCTTTTTCTCCACAGCGCGTTCGCTCGGCAAGCATCCATTACACCAGGAGGTTCAGTCCTCGCCGCTGTGTCTCGGTATCAGTGGCAGCGTACCCTGCGTAGAGAACCGTCGCTGGACCTACCACGGCGTGACCTACGCGACCCTCAACATCCAGGGCTCCTGCAACAATCTGTGTGACACTGCACCCGATGCCAACGAGTACGCCGCTCGCAACCAGGCGGATATCGTCTGGATGCAGGATACGTTCGCGGAGGCAATCGCACACCACTCGGCAGCTGTGATGTTAATCTCCCAGGCGGACCCCGGCTTCGATGCGACCGATGCGACGCGCGGACCGGTACGCGATCCCCAGACGCTCGCCGAGACCGACGGCCTACCCGATGGTTTCCAGGCGTTCCTGCTCGCGTTGCGCGATCAGGTAATTGCCTTCAAGAAGCCCGTAGCCTTCGTGCATGGCGACTCGCACTATCCCCGAGTCGACAAGCCGTTCCTCGATGCACAAGGAAGGCGCCTCGAGAACTTCACGCGCGTCGAAACCTTCGGCGACAATGCTTTCAAGAACAACCCGGAGTGGGACAACAACAACGTGCATTGGGTGAAGGTACTGGTCGACCCCCGCTCCCGCGAGGTTTTTTCGTACCAGTCCCAGATCGTTCCGGCCAACCGGGTTGCGGTTCCGGCGCCTTAGGTCTGTCCTCAAATCGATCGTCGACCCCGGGAAGAGGAGAGCAATGGTGCTAAGCTTTGCTACTCCTCTTCTCCGGATCTTTGCTGGTGCTGCATCAGGGGCCTGGTCTCCGCTTCAAGTATGCCGCGTACCAGTCGGCTTTGATTTCTTTCCGCGCGGCCGTCAATGAAATAATTCCCGCACAAACCTCTTTGTGCAGTCGATTCTCCAGCCAATCCTTTTCGTGTGCGCCGGGTTGTGTGTAAGGCTGCGGCCAAAGATTTTCGAGCTTATCATCACCGCCAAGCTCGCGGCTGATGAGATGGTCGATCTCGCAACCTTCCGTTACAGGCTTTCCGTTCTCGCCCATGTGAGTCGCAAAGGCACAGACGCCCTGTCCACGAGCAGTGCCGTAGGCGGCATAGGCGGCGTCTTTCATTTTCTGCGTGACGTGGCGCTCGTCCTTGCCCCATTTAATCGAACACACTATGGCCTTGCTGCGGATGCGCACGGCACCCTTCGTCACGGACGGGTCGGGCAACAGCGCCGGCCCACTCTTGCCGTATTGAGCTTGCTGGCCGAACAATGCTCCCGTGCACGATAAAACCAATCCGAGGAAGAATCGGCGGGTCATGACGCTATCCTACCTTCCTCGTCCCAGCAAGCAGCAGCTTGCCAAGAGTGCCTCCAGACCACAGATTCCTCCTTTATAGTTGAATAGAGACACACATGATTCAGTTCTCCGCCGCCGGCAAGCGCTACGGCCACAAACTGCTGTTCGAAGACGCCGACTGGCTGATCACGCCCGAGTCGCGCTTTGGTCTCGTCGGAGCGAACGGCACCGGCAAATCCACGGTCATGAAAATCCTCGCGGGCAGCGAGACGCTCGACTACGGCTCCATCGCGCGCGCCAAGGGCATCTCCGCCGGATACCTGCCGCAGGACGGCCTCTCGCTCACCGGGCGCTCCATCTTCGCCGAGTGCATGTCGGTGTTCGACGATCTCCATGCCATCGAAAAAGAGATGGAGTCGCTCACCCGCAGCATGTCCGAACTCGACCACGCCAGTGCCGAGTATGCCGATGTGGCCGACCGCTACCAGAGGCTGGAGCACGAATTTCGCGCCCGCGACGGCTACACGCTGGAAGCGGAAGTAGGCAAAGTCCTGACCGGGCTCGGCTTCCACCGCGACGACTGGACCCGCCAGACCGAGGAATTCTCTGGTGGATGGCAGATGCGGATTGCGCTCGCCAAACTCCTGCTCCAGAAACCGAACCTGCTGCTGCTCGACGAGCCCACCAACCACCTCGATCTCGAAGCCCGCAACTGGCTGGAAGAATATTTAGGAAGTTATCCCTATGCGTTCGTCCTGATCTCGCATGACCGTTACTTTCTCGACGTCACCGTCAACCGCATCGTCGAAATCTGGAACAAACACCTGCACTTCTACGCGGGCAACTACGATCAATACCTCGCGGCCAAGACCGCCCGCAAGGAACAGCTCGAATCCGCCTACAAAACCCAGCGTGATCGCATCGAGCAACTCGAAGTTTTCATCAACCGCTTCCGTTACACGGCCACCAAGGCCAAGCAGGTCCAGAGCCGCATCAAGGAACTGGAAAAGATCGAGCGCATCGAAATTCCAGAAGAGGAAAAGACCGTTCATTTCTCCTTTCCACAACCGAAGCCCAGTGGACGCATCGCCGCGGAATTCTCAAAAGTGGCGAAAAGTTATGGCGACCACCAGGTCTTCGCCCAAGTCAACTTCATGATCGAGCGCGGAGAGCGCGTGGCGCTGGTCGGCGTTAACGGGGCAGGGAAGTCCACGCTGATCAAGCTGCTGGCCGGCCAGGAAGCGCTCACCGCCGGTGAATATAAACTTGGCCACAATGTCGAGTCCGATTACTTCGCGCAGGACCAGTACAAGGAACTCGACCCAGAGGCCCGCATCCTCGACGATCTAGGCGAACTGTCGCCCGCGTCAACGCAAACGCAGGTGCGCAGTTTGCTCGGCTGTTTTCTCTTTTCCGGAGACGACGTCTTCAAGCGCATCGGCGTTCTTTCCGGCGGCGAACGCAATCGCTACGCGCTGCTGAAAATGCTGCTCCATCCCGCCAATTTCCTGTTGCTCGACGAACCCACCAACCACCTCGATCTGCGCGCCAAAGACGTACTGCTCGAAGCGCTGATGAAGTACACCGGCACGGTCGTCTTCGTGTCGCATGACCGCTACTTCATCGACAACCTGGCCACGCGAGTATTCGAAATTGGCGACGGCAAAGTAGAGATCTATCCCGGAAATTACGAAGACTATCTGTGGCGCAAGCAAGGCGGAGCCGAGAAGCAAACTGCCACGATTCAGAAAGATCTGGCTGCGGAAAAGCTTGCGGATCGAACCAGGGAAGAGATCAAAGCAGCTGCGGCGCCAACCAACGGCGATGCCCCATCGGCGGATACAGCCGATTCCAAAGCCAAGCGCCTGAACCCCATCAAGCGCAAGCAAATGCAAGACCGGCTGCGGGAAGTGGAGGAAGAAATCACCAAGACCGAAGCTGCCATTGCCCTCAATGAAACCCAACTCCAGAGTTTCGTTAGCGCCGAAGAGACCCAGCGGCAAACCCAAGCCCTCGCCAATCACAAAAGCGACCTGCAGGGCTTGATGAAGGAGTGGGAAGAGCTCACGGAAGCACTCGAAACTGCCGGTTGTTAGCCGGCATCGTCTATCGTTTCCGGGGCCTGCTCATCTGCGACATCGTCATGCGGTTTTGGCATAAGGGCGAAGAATGCTTCTGCTTATAACAAATCCAAAGGTCCTGTGGTTATCAGCACCCTGCCGAGCTGCGCTCGGCTTGGACGCGCGAGGGCGCCCGTCCCCACACCATCTAGACACAGCAAGCCGCGTCTCTGCAAGATGATACTTGCGTTGGAGCCTTTACTGAGAGCTGACAGCTGAGAACTGCTCTACCCGCCCGCCTTCAACTCCGTCAGCACCTGCCGGGCAATTTCCTTCAGCGTTTCGAATACGCCCACGCCCTGGAACGCCACCGCCTCAACCACCGGTTCTTCTTTCCGACGCAATTCCGTAGAAAGCGCGTCCACCGGCAGGATATTCGGCAAGTCGCGCTTATTCAGCTGCAGGACGTAAGGAATCTTGTGGAAGTCGTACCCATGCTCTTTCAGGTTGGCCATCAGGTTGTCGAGCGCTTCGACGTTGGCGTCCATGCGCTCCTGCTGCGAATCGGCGACAAACACGATGCCGTCCACCCCGCGCAGGATCAGCTTGCGGCTGGCGTCGTAGAACACCTGTCCCGGGACGGTGTAGAGGTGAATTCGAGTCTTGAAACCGCGCACCGTGCCCAGGTCCAGCGGCAGGAAGTCGAAGAACAGGGTTCGATCCGTCTCGGTGGCGAGCGAGATCATCTTGCCCTTCTGCTGTTCCGCCGTTTTCTGGAAAATGAACTGCAAATTCGTCGTCTTCCCGCCCAACCCGGCGCCGTAATAGACGATCTTGCAGTTAATCTCGCGTGCTGCGAAGTTGATGAAACTCAAAAGGCTTCCTCAAGAAAATTACGCAGACTACTTCCCCTGCGCGGGACCATCTCGCACGAGTGCACAATTCTGCACTACCGGATCCAACCAATTTTTATACCACACCGGGGGGACTGGCCGCAGGTTACCCAGGTTACTAAAGGGCCACGGGCTCAATCAGTTCCCAGTTCCTAGTTTTGGGTTCGAGAAAAAAGGGGACCACAGCCATGCCAGGGAGCGTGGATCGGGAAACCTGAGATCTGAGAACCGGGAACTGCTATCGCGCCGTCGGCAGCGGGTAGTAACCATGCTTGGCATAGACCTTCACATCCTGACGCTTGACCACCACTTCGATCTCGCGGTACCCTCCGATGCCCGACTTGGGTGTGTATCCCAGCGTGTACTGGTTGCGAGCGTCGCCCATGGTTCGGCTGTAAGCCTGCTCAATTCCGGCCCTGGCGGACTCGGCATAAACCGTCCCACCCCCGGTGGCGTTCACATACTTGGAGAGGATGTTGCCAGTACCAATCGGCTCGAACCCGATCTTGTCCAGTCCCAGATTGGGCAGGTGGATCTTCTGCAGCTTCCCATATCCCGGGAGTGCGGCACCGTCTACCCCCACGGCATACACAATGATGTTCTGGGTCAACAGGACTTTCAGCGTGTCGGCGTAGCTGGCGATACTGGCGCGCTCCCGTCCGTCGCTGATTACGACGATGATCTTCCGCCGGGTGCGGTCGCGCTTGGAAAGGTCACGAGCGGCCTGGAGGATGGCGTCGTTGATCACCCGGGCCTGCTTGGGCGGGGTGCTCACCGGCGTCACCGGAGAGTCAATCGGACGGCCATTGATGATTGGCCCCTGCGGGCCGAGCGGGCCGTCGGTGACCGGCACACCATTGTTGGCGCCGTTGTAGCCTTTGATCTGGTTGAGGACTGCGGTGAGTCTTTGCCCCACGGATCCGAAATCGGCGACCTGGCTCACTGTACTGCTGTAGGTGTAGATCGAGACTTCATCGTACTGGCTGAACGCCCCCTGCAAAGCCGGCAAAGTTTCCTGGACGCGCTTCACGCCAATATCGGGCATACCCAGGTCAAAGATGACCGCCGCCGAAAGCGAGAAAGGATCGCTGGTAAAGAATTTCAACTCCTGTTTCTTGCCATTCTCCAGCACCGAAAAGTCCTTGGGCAGCAATCCATTGATCGGACGGCCATTGCTGTCTTTTACGCTCACCGGCAGCAGCACCAGGTTCACGTAGACCGGAATCTTGTAGAGCTCCTCGTGGGTTTCCAGATCCCGCGGCACACTGCCCGCGGGCACGGTCACAACCGGCGGCATCTTCGGAGGTATAGTCGCCTGGTCGGTTGTGTCGCGCGGACGTTCGCTCGAGGACGGCACCGGCTGCGAAGCGGGAACCGAACTCGACTCATCCGGCTGCGTCTCGGGCGTTGAGTCTTGAGCTCCAGGCCGTGGACTGGGTGGCGCGGGAGGTGGCACGGGCCGGGTGGCCGAGGGTGCATCGGGAATATCCTCCGGCTTCTGCTGAGCCCATCCCGCTGCCACCAGCACGAGCGCCAACCCCAAAGCCATCAACCCGCTGGTTTTCTTGGCCATTCCGGAATCCCTTGCCTTTCGTTCCCGAAAGCGGGCCGACAAGCCGCAAAACGATGACCCGCTACTAATTGAGATGCCCGTTCTGCCACCTTTGGTGCATCTAACCCCTACAGGATAGACTAGCAAAGTTCCGGATAAAAACCCTCATGCCCAAACTACAGCTAACGCCGCGACAGGCCGCCTGTTTGCTCGTCGTGACCCTCGGTCTGACGCTTTCCACCGCCGCGCAGAATCCCCCCAGCCAACCGCCTTCTGGCGACCAGTCACAAGGACAGGAGCCCCTGGAGACGCTCAAGGTCAACGTGGACGTGGTGCAACTGTTCTTCAACGTGAAAGACAAGCACGGCGCTCTGATCCCGAGCCTGACCAAAACCGACTTTGATGTCTTCGAAGACGGCAAGCCGCAGACCATCAAGTATTTCAAGGCAGAATCCGACCTGCCCCTGACGCTCGGCATTATGATCGATTCGAGCGGCAGCCAGCAGCGCGTCCTGCAGATGGAGAAGGAAGTGGGCGCCTCGTTCCTGGAAAACATCTTGCGGCCCAAAGACGAGGCCTTCGTCATCAGCTTCGACGTCGACATCAATCTGTTGCAGGACTTCACGAACTCGGTCAGCCGCCTGCGCAAAGCGCTCAATTCCGCCACCATTAATGCTGGAGGCGGCGTCGGCTGTGCCCAGGGCCCGATTGGACCGCAAGGGCCGATTCCATGCTCCTCGAGCGGACCGCGTGGAACGGCGCTCTACGACGCCGTGTACCTGGCGTCGCACGATGAACTCAGCCACGAAGTCGGCCGCAAGGCCATGATCCTGCTGACCGACGGCGAAGACCAGGGCAGCCGCTACAAGATTAAAGAAGCAATTGAAGCCGCTCAAAAGGCCGACGCCATCTGCTACGTGCTCCTGATCGCCGATCGAGGCTTCTACGGCTTTGGTGGCTACAGCGGGGATTCGGAAATGAAAAAGCTCAGCCACGAGACCGGCGGCCGCGTCATCGAAGTCGGCAACAAGATCGAGAAACTCCGGCAGGCCTTCGAACAGATCTCCCAGGAACTCCGCAGCCAGTACAACATCGGCTACACGCCCACCAACTCGACGCGCGACGGCTCCTTCCGCAAGGTCGAAATCAAGCCGAAACAAGCCGAATACAAAATCCAGGCGCGCAGCGGCTACTACGCCATGCCGCGCAAAGACGATCAGTAGACTAGCTGTCTGCAGCTTGTGGTGGACTCAGAGCGGAGATCGTAGATAATCAGTTCTTTCCCTTTCGATTCTTGACCGGGATGACGAACTTCAATCCCGACCAAATGTCAGTGACAGCGCAGACTTTCACATCCACCAGGCCAGCCGCGATTCCGCTCTGACGAATCAATTCTTCGGTGAGGTCCGTGGCGACGCCGGAACTCTTCTTCGGCCAGGAAACCCAAAGCATCCCCGCCGGAGCCAATGCCTTCGCAGCTGGCGTCAAGTGGCGGTTCAGTTCCGAACCCGATTCAGCGAAAAGGAAGATGAAGTTAAGCGAGCCACTGGTGTGCTTAACAATCCGGCATTTGGCGAGCGCATCGTGAAGCTCGCTTTGGACCTCATTAGGCACACCCAGCAGGGCAACGCGGAAATCGTCCTTGATGCCCAGCTTCTTCGCGAGCGGAGTGCCTGAGTATCCAGCCATAGAGTCCGTCATTAGGGAAGAAGTCGTGGCTGCTTTAAACTCGCGGCTCGTAGCTCGCAGCTCTACTGCTTGGGAGCGTAGTACCCCTTGCGGGTCCGCACGCGCAGACCCTTTGCCTGCGTCGAGATTTCAATGGTGCGGAAGCGGCCGTCGGTTGCAAAGTCAGCGGGCTTGTAGGCCATCGCATACTGGCTGCGCAATTCGTCCTGGATCGAGGTGAACGCATCGGACACGTCCCGAATCTGGAACGGGAAAAACGCGCGCCCGCCGGTGGCATCCGCGATGCGCTCCAGCACCTTGTCGCCCTTGCCCTTCATGCCGCTGATATTGGTGCTGATGGTGTAAACGATCACGTCCGCGCGCTGCGCCATTTCGATGGCTTCCTCGCGGGTCACGTGGCTCAGGTTGTCGTCGCCATCGCTGAGCAAGATGATCGCCCGACGCACCGATCCCACCTGCTCCTGCTTGACCAGTTTGTCGCGACAAGCAAAGTAGAGCGCGTCGTACATGGCCGTGCCGCCGCCCGCCCGCAACGCCCGCACGCCCTTCGACAGGTCTTCGGTGCGATCGGTGAAATCCTGCGTTACTTCCGGCGTGGCATCGAAGCCCACCACAAACGCCTGGTCGTAACGCGGCCGGACGATGGAATTCAGAAACTCGATCGCGGCTTCCTGCTCAAACTTGAACCGGTCGCGCACCGAATTGCTCGCATCCACCAGAAGCCCGACCTGCAGGGGAAGATCGGTCTCACTGCGGAAGCTGCGAATCTGCTCGGCCGGCTTGCGATCGTCGATGACATTGAAGTCGTTCCTTTTCAGGTCCTTGATGTAGCGGCCGTGCTTGTCGGTGACCGTGAAGATCACGCGGACTTCGTCCACCCGTTTCCTGATGGTGGTGACGGCCTCGTCGGCGTCGGATTGTTCTTTCGCTGGAACTTCCAAACGCGGCGCGGGCGGTGTCGCCACCGGAGTGGACTGCTCCGGAGGCGTTGCCGGAGTCGTGCCGGGTGCGGCTGCCTGCGAATTCTCCGTGCCAGGCGACTTCGAATCCGGTGCCGAAGCGGGCTTGGTTTCGCTCGGAGCCGGTTGCTGGGCAGGCGCATTCTGCCGCGCGCTCGCCGAGGGTGCCGGCGGGAGCGAACTGGGATCGGCAGTCTGGCCGAACCCAGCGGCTGACAGACTCACCAGCCAGCCAACGAATATAAGAAAAACGCGGGATCTCATCAGGATTGATTTCATTATATCCGCAGCGCGCTCCGCCGCAGAGTCTCCATCGTAACCCGGCAGTTCCAGGATGCCCCCGGAACCGTCGACCCAACTCGTCTAGGTCCGGCAGGGACGATCCGGGCTCGCATCCTCAAGCTTGCTCAGCAAAGTCTTCAGTTCCCCCGGCAACTCCCGCGAGAAACTCAACTGCTCTCCCGTCCGCGGATGCGCCAACTCCAGCTTCGCCGAATGCAGGAAATTCCTGTCGAGCGCAAGCGTGGCCGGCGCGCCCGCTGCCCGCCGCTTGCCCGATTCCGTCCGAAGTTCACCCGGCGCGCCGTACAACGCGTCTCCCACCACCGGATGACCGAGGGACGACATGTGTACGCGAATCTGGTGGGTTCGCCCGGTTTCAATCTTGACCTCGAGCAAGGCAAACTTGCCATAAGGAGAATCAATCTTCCGCGTCACTACATAGTGTGTGACCGCGTCGCGCCCGCCCGCACCTCGCGTCGTCATGCGCGTACGCCGCTGCGCGTGACGGCTGATGGCGCTTTGAATTGTGCCCCGATCTTTTCTTGGCCAGCCGTGCACCAGCGCCAAATAAGTCTTATGCACCTCGCGACCGGAAAACTGCCGCGCCAGCCGCCGGTGCGACTCGTCATTCTTCGCCACCACCATCAGCCCGCTCGTCGCCCGATCCAGCCGATGCACAATCCCCGGCCGCAACTCGCCGCCCACGCCTGACAGCGCGCCGAAGTGATGCAGCAGAGCATTCACCAGCGTGCCCCGATTGCGCGCGTCGTCGGTCGCTCCCGCTCCCGCGTGCACCATCATGCCCGCCGGCTTGTTGACGATGGCCAGATCGTCGTCTTCGTAGACAATATCGAGCGGAATCTCCTCCGCCATAGCGCGCAGCGGCGGAGCCTGCGGAGGCCCGGTGACGGTGATCTGCTCGCCGCCCTGCAACCGTAACGACGCTTTAGCCGTCGCGTCGTTCACCAACACTTCGCCCCTCGCGATCAGTTGTTGAAGGCGCGAGCGGCTGACGTCGGTCAAGTTCGCGGCAAGATACTGGTCAAGTCGCTGGCCGGAGTCGTCAGAAGAGACAGCAAGAGTCAGGGGGAAGTGGAGCATTCAGCACTCAGCATTCAGCATTCAGCATTCAGCCAGTAAAGTGCAAGGAGAGAATTACTACGGAACCTTGGAGCCGAAAGCCCAGAGCCCAAAGCCGAAAGCCGAGAGCCTAAAGCCGAGAGCCCGATTTCTGAGTGCTGAGTGCTGAGTGCTGAGTGCCGCTCTTCACATACCAGATCAGCCCGCCACCAATCACTAGCAAAATCGAAATCAGCTGCGTTCCTGTCATCAGCCCGCCAAACACCTCGCCGCGTCCCGGATCGCCGCGCAGGAACTCGATAAAGAAGCGCTCTATTCCATACAACACCATAAAGCTGCCGAAGACCTGCCCATCGAACCTCTTGCGGCCCAGCAACCAGGTCAGAAGGAGAAAGTTGAAAAACTCCGCAGCCGCTTCGATCAACTGCGTCGGCTCGAGCCGTATGCCGAGCGGCGTCAGGCTCACCTCGTGCGCCAGCGGATCGGTAAACGTCACGCCCCAGAAATGATTGGTAGGTTTGCCATAGCAGCATCCCGCCGAAAAACAACCGAAGCGGCCTAGGACGTGTCCGAACGCCAGCCCAGGCGCGAACCCATCGACCGTGCGCAAAGGGGGCATATGGTGCCGGCGCACGTACCAGACGGCCATGATGAACGCAGCAATCAGCCCGCCCGAAAAGACCCCGCCCGCCTGCAGCGTGTTCAGACTGAAAATCTCCCGCCAATTCGCGTAGGTGTTCCAGTCGTTGATGACCAGCAGAACCTTGGCGCCCACAATGCCAGCCAGCACCACCAGGATGCCCAGGTTCCAGGCATCGTCGCCGTTAACGCCTTGCTTTTCGGAGTTGCGCACGCTGATCCAGAGTCCGATCAGCACCCCCGAAGCAACCAGAAATCCGTAGGTAGGCAGGTAGAAACTGCCAATGTGAAAAAGGCGTGGAAACACGTTAGTTTAGATGCTCCAATTGAAAGCGAAGTCACGAGAAGAGTCTAGCAGGAAGGCAGGTCTCAGGTGTCAGGTCTCGGGAAAAGCAAAATCGTGTCTGCCTTTCTGAGACCTAAGACCTGACACCTGAGACCTGAACTGCAAAAGCCGACCCACTTGGCCGTGTGGTGGGCCGAGAATGAACCCGTCGTAAGACGTTGGGAACCCGCCGTGACCCATTAGGCCTTTCCGCGTGGCGGAACATGGCTCACAAGATCCCGAGTCGAGCCCCCGTTCATTCGGTGTTGGTTCAAAAATCGGTGACCACCATCACCAACCCGGCAGGCCGGCTTTCCACCTCTGATGCTAGGAAACGCGGAACAGATTCGCAAGAGGGAAGCACAAAATAGTTGGCAGGGCTTTTGCTACCAGGTGGCAGCGGAATGTTGAACGGCAGGTTACGAACGACTTCAGCCCGTGCGCCGGGTATCTTGCAAAACCTCGTCGAGCGCGCTCGCCAACTGGTGTGCGCGCTGCGTGAGTTCCGGCCGCGGACTTTCCAGCCGCCGCTTCAGCAGATGATACTCATCCGCAATATTCAGAGCCGCCAGCACCGCCAGCCGCACGGAGTCGACGGTTGCGGTCTGTTCGGAAACCGCCCGCATCTTTCCGTCCACGTATTCCGCCAGCTTCAGAATGTAATCGGCGTCAGAACCGCGCAGGTTATAGACCTGGTCGAAGATCTCAACCCGCACGTTGCCGTTGGCAGCGTCTTTGGTCGGCGGTTGTTTGGTGGCCGTTGCCATGTCACTCCTAGCCCTCAGCTCTCAGCTTGCCGCTTGCTCGTGAGCCAGGACGTCCATCTGCCCCAGCATCTTTTCCACGCGCCCGCGGATGTCCTGCCGCTCCTTGCGCAGTTGCAGCAGTTCGCGGCGCATGGCGGCGTTCTCTTCCTCGCGTTCTTCCAGTTGCTCGCGCAGCCGCTTCAAATCGCGCTCCGAGGCAGCCCGCGCCTCCTTGGCGGCCTTGTATAACTCAATGGTGCGATAAACTTTCTCTTCCAGCGCCTCAAAATCTTCAGCAGGAACCTGCCCTGTTACCTCTTCCACCTCTTTAACGGACATGAACTCGGCTCGCTTTCAGCAGAATATGCTCGGGTGTGAGCCGAGTATAGCGCAGTTTGCTGTGGAATTTACCAGAAGACATGTCCCAAATGGTTCGCGCGAAAGGTTGGCCGATTCCCTTAATCTGTCATCCCGAGCGCAGGGCGCAGGAGCGAAGCGACCAAGCATAAGTCGAGATCCTGCCCTGAGCTTGCCGAAGGGGACCTTGTGTTTCTGCAGGTCACCCGTTCCCTCTCAAGCGTTCCTACGTCCGCGTCAGCTTCTCCAACCGCTGCGACGCCTCATCCAGTGTCTCAGGCCGTTTGCAGAACGCGAAACGCACCTGTTGGGATCCGTCCTTCGGATGCTTGTAAAAACTAGATCCCGGCACACACGCGATCCCAATCTCCCTGACCAGATACCCGGCAAACTCGATATCGTTCTTGTACCCAAACCCGCTGATGTCGGTCATCACGTAATAAGCTCCCTGCGGGCGATAGCACCGGAACCCTGTCCTTTCGAGTGCCGGAATCAGGTGGTCGCGCCGCGCGCGATACTTATCCGCCAGATCGCGATAGTAGGTAGCAGGCAAGCCAAGCGCCGCCGCCCCCGCTTCCTGCAAAGGAGCCGGCGCCCCAACGGTAAGAAAGTCGTGCACCTTGCGGATGGCGTTCGTGATCGCCGAAGGAGCCACCGCCCAGCCCACCCGCCATCCCGTAACGCTGTAGCTTTTCGAGAGCCCGTTGATGGTGATGGTCCGCTCACGCATGCCCTCCAGCCGGGCAATCGAAATGTGCGCCGCGCCGTCGTACAGAATGTGCTCGTAAATCTCGTCCGTGATGGCGAGCACGTTGTACTCGACGCACAAGTCGCGAATCAGCTCCAGTTCCTTCCGCGAGAACACCTTGCCCGTAGGGTTGTTGGGCGTGTTCAGGATGATGGCCTTCGTATGATGCTGGAACGCCTCGCGCAATTCCTGCTCATCGAACGTCCACTCGCCACCCGCCGCCTGCGGAGGCCGTAGGCTGACGAACCGGGGCTTCGCGCCGCTCAGAATCGAATCCGGCCCGTAGTTCTCATAAAACGGCTCAAATACCACCACCTCGTCGCCCTTGTTGCAGACCGCCAGCAGCGTGGCAATCATCGCCTCGGTCGAGCCGCAGCACACCACAATCTCCTTTTCGGGATCGACGTGGATTCCCTGCCACTCCTGCATCTGCCGCGCAATCGCATTGCGCAGATTCTTAGCGCCCCAGGTGATGGCGTACTGGTTCACGTCCTCGGCGATGGCCTGCTGCGCCGCGCGCTTGATCTCCGCCGGAGCCGAAAAATCCGGGAACCCCTGCGCCAGATTGATCGCCCCATACTGCATCGCCTGCCGAGTCATCTCGCGGATGACCGACTCGGTAAAATGCTCAACCTTGTCGCTGAGGTAGTGCTTGGGAAGCGCAGGAACCTGTGCCATGGAGAGTAAGGCTAGCACAGGAAATGCTCACGTAGGGACCGCCGCCCTCGGCTGTCCGGCACGACTCGATTCGTTTCAGGTGATAACGACTCTCGCACCGACATTCCCAGCGTGTCCTTCCGACACCAAATCAACAATTGCACGGGCAATTTTGGCGCCTCCAATGGAGGAAGGCTCGATCGGATTTGCGTAGTCAGCAGTCGAAGAACAAACAAATCGCAAATCAATAATCGCAAGACCGAACTCTATCCCGACCCTCAAGATAACGTCATTGAAGACCATGAGAGCAGTCGAGACTAGTCGCTGGAAATCGCCGTCAGGAAAGCAGCCGTTATAAATCGTGCAAAGGGCCAGCGGCAAGCGCAGTTGCCTGCACACTCCAACCGCGCGACGATACTTTTCCTCAAAACCCTGCGAAAGATCTGCCAATGATGCCAGAGCCTGGGACATCGAATCAGCGGGCTTGTAGAGAATACTGGAATTCATCAGGGCGTCATTTCCTCCCACACTGAGCACCAGGTGCGAAGCGTCGGGTGGCAAATTCTGTAACTGAGAAGGAACATGCTCGGCCGTCGCGCCATCTAGGGCAAGCAAGGACGCTCGCCAACCCGTAGGCAGGAGTTTGCGGACCTGCGAGATGACGTCTGGCCCGCCCTCGGTGTAGCGGGCATTGTCGAAAATCGAATCACCAAGTAGAACGATATGTGCCATGAGTATCCAGCTTAGAGGTTGTGGTCGGGAATCAGCGACCTTAGGAAACGAGCAGCGTGCGAATAGATGTAAGGAGACGCCACACCAACTATAGCGAAACGGCTACCTAACCCTACGCCCGCTGGACGCCGCCCAGTCCTTCCAGCGCCTTCGTGATCTGAGCAGACCACCCAGCCACTTCGTCATCCCGCAGGGTGCGCTCGCGCGACTGCAACTTCGCGCGCAACAGGATCGAGTACTTCCCCGCGCCCACCTTGTCGCCCCGGTAGATCTCCACCGGCACAAAGCTCCGCAATTCTTCGATCTCCAAATCGTCGACCGCCTGGCGAATTTTGTCGAAGGCCACTGCATCATCAAACACAAACGAGAAGTCGCGCTCCACCGCCGGAAAGCGCGGCAGCGCCTCATACCGCACCGCCTCCAGATCGTGCTGGTAGAGCCGGTCGAGATAGACTTCCGCGACGAACACATCCTGCTTGAGCTTGCGCGCCGCCGCCACTTCCGGATGGATCTGCCCAAACTGCGCGACCGTCGCTCCATCCATCACCGCCCGCGCCGAGCGCCCGGGATGATAGTAATCGGCAGTCTGCGAGTCGAAATAAATCGTCCACTGCGCGAACGGAGCCAGCAGTTGCTCGACATCTCCCTTCACGTCGAAGAACGACAGCGGCCGCGCCGCCGCCCCGGGAGCCAGTCCGCTCACCACCTCCGAGTCCACGTTCCCCGTACCGCCCATCGCAATGCGTTTCAGCTCGACTGATTTTTCGCCCGCAGCTTCAAACACCTTCCCGGCCTCAAACAGGCGTACGTTGTCCGTTCCGCGATTCAGGTTGTAGGCCAGCATGTTGAGCATGCCCGGCACCATGGAGGTGCGCATCACCGAAGCCTCATCGCTGATCGGATTCTCCAGATCGAGTTCCGCCGCCGCTGAGAACCGCTTGGCATCGTCCTTGGAAATAAACGTCAGCGAAATAGCCTCGCTGTAGCCAAGTGCCAGCAGGGAAGAGCGCAGCCGCCCATCCTTCTGTGCATCCGGCCGCTCTACCACCGCTCCGCTGTAAGCCGGAAGTGTATTGGCAAATTTGTCATAGCCGTGCAGCCGCGCGATTTCTTCAATAATGTCGATCTCGCGCTCCACATCCAGCCGCCAGCTGGGGATATGAACCAGGTAGGTATCTTCGCCGCCCGCCGTAAGCGTGAACCCAAGCCGAGTCAGAATGCGGTTGATCTCAAGCGCGCTCAGCTTCTCGCCCAGAATGCGGTGCACTTCGTGCAGGTCAAGCTCCACCGGAGCCAGATCGAGCCTGCGCGCGATCACGTCGATCACATCCCCAACCAGAGTTCCGCCGCCTGAATTGAGAATTAACTCCGCCACACGATTCGTCGAAAGCACGGTCGACTCAAAATCCGCCCCACGCTCGAAGCGGTGCGAAGCATCCGTGTGCAGCCCATGCCGCTTCGACATGCGGCGCACCGTCACCGGGTCCCACCACGCCGACTCGATCAGGATGTTCCGCGTCTTCTCGGTGATCATGGTGTCGAAGCCACCCATGACACCGGCGAGCCCGACCGCCCTCACCGCATCCGCGACAACCAGATCTTCGGGAGTAAGTTTCCGCTCCACGCCATCCAGAGTCTTCAGAGTCTCGCCCGCCCGAGCCTTGCGAATGACCAGTCGCCGGCCTTCCAGCAGATCAAGATCAAACACGTGGGTGGGCTTGCCCGATTCCCACAGAACATAGTTAGTCGCATCCACCGCATTGCTAATCGGCCGCTGCTCGATCAATTGCAGACGGCTGGCAATATTCGCGGGCGAAGGCTTGATGGTAGCGTTGCGAATCTCCCGCGCAGTGAAGCGCGGGCAAAGTTCCGGCTCCTGAATGTCAATCATGACGTCGGACTTACCTTGCGCAGGAGGCAGTTTCGGCTCAATCGCCTTCAGCGGCAAATCGTAAAGCGCCGACGCCTCGCGCGCCACGCCGTAGTGATTCATGGCGTCCGGCCGGTTGGTGGTGATCTCCATCTCATAGACGATCGACTCACCTTCGCCCGAAATGCCTTCGACGGCTACGCCCGCTAGTGTGAGCTCATCCGCAAGACGACGGTAGTCGACCGGAAAGTCAACAAAGTCGCGCAGCCAATGGGGGCTAATTTTCATTATTCTGTCGGCTTCTAGCTAGCCAGTAGCTAGTAGCCGCTCTACCCAAACTGCTCCAGAAACCGCACATCCCCGTTAAAGAACAGCTGAATATCATCCACGCCATACTTCAAAATCGCGATGCGCTCCACGCCCATGCCAAACGCAAATCCCGAAACTTTCGCTGGATCGTAATCCACGAACCCGTACACATTCGGATCGACCATGCCACAGCCCAGCAACTCAATCCACCCGCTTGCCTTGCAGTTGCGGCACGGACCACCGTCGCGCGTGCCTTTGCCGCTGCAGAAAATGCAGCTGATCTGCACGTCAGCGCTCGGCTCGGTGAACGGAAAGAATGACGGATAAAACCGCGTCTTCACGCTCGACCCAAACAGCGCCTTCATGGCGTGATCGAGCGTGCCCTTCAGATCGCAGAAAGTAATGTTGGTA